>JAWKOC010000001.1:0-736629 GCA_041391365.1 Bdellovibrionota bacterium
ATGGCGGAGGAGGAGGGATTCGAACCCCCGGTACGGTTCCCCGTACAGCGGTTTTCAAGACCGCCGCCTTCGACCACTCGGCCACTCCTCCATGAAAGTGCGATTTTTGATCGAACGTCGTTGAAGTTGGAGTACTTACATCAAAAATCCGTAGGACTCCAGAACAAAGCTTTTTGCTGTCCCGTGTGACTGACTCCATGTTGGGGTCTGGAGCAAGGGGGATCGGAGAAAATAAAGTCGTTGGTGATTAGCTAGTTTTGGAAATGACTTTTCGTCCACCGAGGTAGGGCACCAGAGCCTGGGGAACCTTGATGGAGCCATCTTCTTGCTGATAGTTTTCCAAAATGGCTACCCATGTCCGTCCAACGGCCAGACCAGATCCATTGAGGGTATGGACAAAGTCATTTTTCTTCGATGACGATGATTTGAATCGGATTCCTGCACGACGAGCTTGAAAATCTTCAAAGTTCGAACACGAAGAAATCTCACGATATTTTTTCTGGCTGGGCAACCAGACTTCCAGATCATAGGTTTTGGCTGATCCAAATCCAATGTCTTTGGAGCACAGGCTGATTTTTCGATAGGGAAGTTCGAGTGTTTCCAGAACCTGCTGGGCACTTCCCACAAGCTCCTCCAGAGCCTCATAGCTTTTCTCGGGATGGACGAACTGGACCAGCTCTACCTTGTGAAACTGATGTTGTCGGATGAGTCCCTTGGTGTCTCTTCCGTAAGAACCGGCTTCTTTTCGAAAACAGGGAGTATAGGCCGCAAATCGAATCGGAAGATCAGCTTCTGACAAAATCTCATCTCTGAAAAAGTTTGTGACAGGCACTTCTGCCGTTGGAATCAAAAAGTTTCCCTGATCTTCCAATCGAAACACATCGTCGATAAACTTGGGGAGTTGACTTGTCCCTTCCATGGCTTTGTCATGAACCAAAAGAGGAGGAGAAATTTCTCGGTAGCCGTTTGCCCGATGCAAGTCGAGCATGAAATTCACCAGAGCTCTCTCCAGCTGGGCTCCCAGGCCAGTCAAAAATGAATATCTCGCCCCAGAAATCTTCGAGGCTCGTTCAATGTCCAAGATCCCCAACGCGATAGCCAAATCGTCGTGCTCTTTGGGGCTTGCGACCGGCATTTTGGGCTCTCCCCATGTATAGATCACAGGGTTGTCTTCCTCTCCAGAGCCTTCAACGACCGATTCATGCAATACATTGGGCAACCACAGCAGTTTCTCTTTGAGTTCGTGGTCAATTTCGTCAAATCGGTGCGTGAGAGCTTGAATTTCTTTTTTGAGTTCCGAACTGATTTGTTTTTTGGTTTCGATCTGATCTGGAGAAGATTTTTCTTTGAACAGTTTTGCAATTTCTGCGGAGATGAGGTTGGCCTGGGCTTTTTTTTCGTCGTGCTCTTTTTGAAGTGTTCGGCGACGATCGATCAATAGATCAATTTCTTTGAGGTTGAATTTGTCCCCTCGCAATGAGAGGGCACGCTCGATACGCTGACGGTTTTTTTCTACGAATCCTTGGTCCAACATTTGTTCTTTTTTAAGTGTTGTTGTGCAGAAAGTCTATGAAAGAATGCTTTTGTAGGCTTTCGCATCGAACCCAAACACAATCCTAGCGCCGTCCACCAACAAAGGTCTTTTGATAAGGTTGGGTTCTTTGGCCATCCATTCCAGAGCTTGCTTTCGTGTGGGAGGATTTTCTTTGAAGTTCTTTTCTCTGTACAAGGCATTTCTTGTGTTGAGAAAGGGAATGTAGTCGCGCTTTCCAATCAACGCGTCGATTTCCTCCAAACGCAGAGGGCTTTTGGTCATGTCACGTTCCGTAACCGTAGCACCCCTATCTTTGAGATATTTCTTTGCGTTTCGGCAGGTTGTACAACTACTCTTGTAGAAAAATTTCATGATCCCCGTGAAAGTCGATCAATTTGATCCATGATGTCCTGTTTTTCAGGTGCATTGGGTACCAGAGATAGGTATTTTTTCAACGAAGAAATCGCCTGCTGAGGATTGTTGAGGTCCTTGTAGAGAAATCCCAACCGATAATAGATGATGGGATTTTGTGGAGACAGGGCTTGGGCTCTTTTGTAGTGGGATAAGGCAGTGTCCAAATTTCGATTTTCTTCCTCGATCAGTCCCAAGGAAAGATAGGCTTCTCCATACTGGGGATTGATTCGAACGGCCTTTAGATAGAGCTCTTTGGCTTTTTCCAATTTTTTGTTTCCCTGATAAGCCTTGGCCAAATTGGTGATGATTTCAATGTTGCTGGGTTGAATTTTCAAAACACTCTCAAAAGATTTGATGGCTTCATCAAAATAGCTGGTCTCATAGAAGAAATTTCCCAAAGCAATCGTAGGCTCAACATATCTTGGATTGAGTTTCGTGGCGCGATCCATGGCTTCTTGCGCTTTGGAAACAAAGCCTTGCAACAGACGAGTTACACCAAGTTCATAGAACCCTTGTTCATAGTCTGGCCACAGCTTGGTGGCGGTGGAAAGGTCATCTGCTGAACCCTCCAGATCCCCCACCGTGCGTTTGGAAATTCCCATATAGTAGTAGGTATAAAAATAGTTTTCATTATGAGTATAAGCTCGCTGCAGTTCACGAAGGGCGCTTTCGTAATCACTTGTGGCCATGAACACTTTGGCCATTTTTACGCGTGTTCCGAAATCTCTTGGGTACGTGTTGAGAACGGATAAAAATTGCTTGATGGATTCATCGTATTTTTTTTGCAAAAAGAGAAATTCCCCACGAGCCACTTGAACCTCCGTCGCATTGGGATCAAATGTAGATGCCCGAGCCAGAAGCGCATCGGCTGCAGACATTTTTCCCATGTACATGTCGGCTCGCGATAGGTTTACGTTTGTGATCAGGTCCTTGCTGTTGATTTTTTCTGATCGTTCATAATAACCCCGTGCTTGAGACCACTTTTCTTTTAGCGCAAAGATGTCTCCCATCGCATTGAGAGCGGGTTGAGATTGTGGGCTGAGAGAGAGGGCAAGCTCATAGTCTTTTTGCGCATTTTTGAATTGATTTTTTTGCACCAGCAAATCTCCGAGCAAAATGATGCTCGGAACATGTTTGGAATTTTCTTTGAGGTTGTTTTCAATGGTTTGTTGACTTTCGTCTGGGTATCCCAATTGGTTCAGAGTGAGTGCTCTTTGGTACTGACCCACAATGTTTTTCGGATCTTTGTCAGTGGCTTTGGTGAGCTCTTCCAACGCCTGATTGGGGTTTCCCTGTTTTCTCAGAGCCTCACCGTACGAAATCAAATAGTCCATATTGTCTGGATTCATGCTTCCCGACAGAGCATACTGCTGTGCTGCTTTTTCATAGTTGAGAACCTTCATGTACAAATGTCCTAGCTCATATGCATAGACATCGTTGAGAGGTGTGCGTTGCAAAGCATTTTCCAGCGCTTGAATGGCCTCATCGATGTTTCCTTGGGCCAACTCGATTTCTTCCATTTTTTTCCACATCCGGGAAGCCGAAATGGCACTGATCGAATCTCCCTTTTCTTGGAGAAATGCAACTGTATGTTGCATGGCTGCATTGATGTTGTCACTCTCTAATTCATCTTGCAGTTTGGCCAACGTAGAGTTGGGGTGAGGCAATTTTTCCAAGGCTTCATATTGTGTTCTAGCTTCGGCGTATTTTTTTTGCGAGCTCAAAATTTTTGCCAAGAAAAATTTGGGTCGAACGTACTTAGCGTCCATCGCTGAAACTTTTTCAAATTGTTTGAGTGCAGTTCCAAGTTCTTTGTTTTGGAAATAGATCTCTCCTTCCAGCTGCATGGAGAAAAGGTCTGCAGTGTCTAGACCCACAATTTTTTTTACCTCAGCCAAACTTTCTGCATATTTTCCTTCATAGAAAAGGATCAGAGATTTTTGCTCTGGAGTATTATTCAAATTTTGGTTGGGGGCAAAGTTTCAACCTTACTTACCATTTCTTTGACTTGGTTGAGTTGATCCGGCTCCAAATAAAAGTCATTTTTCAACGGCAACACACGAACCATGGATTCAATGGATCGAACATGTTGAGGATCTAGAAAGAATTTCTTTGAGAACAACCTGAGCTTTTTCATAGCTGTTGTAGTCATCGTGAAGAAGAAGATCTCTCACTTCTACAAGTTTTTTCCCGATAAGTTCGGATTGTTCCTCAGGGCTGCGCTGTTGAGTGACTTGATTGAGATGGATTCCAAAAAAACCTTTTTCCGTATATTTGGAAGCATAAAATACATATCCCCCACCTCCCAAGATCGCCAGAGTCAACGCAATCAATCCCAAAGGAGTAGATTTTGTGTTTTTGGCTTTTTGTTTTCTCTTGGCCTCCGCAGAAGATGCTGCCATGGAAGGCATGAGTTCTTCTTCAATTTTGGGCAAACTCAGTTCAGAAGAACTAATCGATCCGGGTTTGGAAGATTCCAAATAGTCTTTGAGCACTTCGTCGACTTTGATGTCTTGATTTTTTGTCTTGGAATCATCCATGAGATTCGGCTCAGCAAAGAGCGAAGAGATGTCTTCCGTATCGTGAGACTCCACCAAGTCGGTGGATTCAGCTGAAACATAAGATGTGCGCTCTGGATCATCTTCATCGACAGCTTCGGTATGTCCTACCATTTCTGTTTGGTCTTTTTGAAGGTCCGTTTGATCGAATAGGTCCGCAAACTCGTCATCATCTCCGATCAACTCGGTTCCAGAAGACAATCCTGATTCGGCTTTTTTCTTTTTGGATCCTACCGCAAATTGTTCATCTTCCCCGATGAGTTCAGTTTGCATTTTGGGTTTGGTGGGGGCTTCGGAAGCTTCGATGCCATCGCTATCTTCCATCTGAGTTTGTTCAAAATCGGTTTGATCCAATTCAGTTTTTTCTGGTCCTTTTTTCGAATCGAACCAATCGTCGTCATCGTCTCCGGAAACCAATTCAGTGCTATACCCTTGAATTACATCGGCATCGGAAGACATATCCAGATCATCTTCCATTTGGGTTTTTTCTTGATCATGGGCGCTGGAACTGCTTTCGAGTTCAAATTCGTCATCCTCTCCAATGAGCTCTGTGTGAATGGCGGCGACCTTTTTTTGTGAAGTTTTGGTGGGTGCTTCGATGCCATCGCTATCTTCCATTTGCGTGGATTCGTCTTCCATCTCCGTTTTTTCATTGGATACAGCAAACTGTTCGTCTTCCCCAATGAGTTCTGTTGCAGGGGCAGATCTCTGGGAAGGCATGTCTAGATCATCTTCGAGCGACACAAGTTCAGTTCTTTCGATGTGAGGCATCGTGCCTTCAGGCATGAGGTCCTCTTCCAGATCGACCATTTGCGTTCGATCGGCCTGAATGCCTTCGGTTTCAGGCACAAAAAGGTCATCCAAGGACTCGGTGTATTCTTTTGCGGGGAATCCCTTTTGTGTTTTGGTGGGGCCATCGAAATCATCATCTTTGGCAAAGAGTTCGGTTTTGTCTTGGTGCGTGGACAAAATATCGTCGAAGGTATCGTCGAATCCTTCGAGCAAACTATCTTTTTCTTTGTCTTTGCCTTTTTTATCTTTGCTCATTCTATGTGACCTGTAAGGTTGTGCAGCATTGCTCTATAACGCAAAGTGTTTTCTTTGCTCACCGATTCAAACTTCTATTGTAAACGATTGGTACAAAAACCTAAAAGTAAAATTCTAGGCCGCCTGCGTATATTTCTGATTTTGGAGATACACGCTGCGAAAACGTAAAATGGATCTTTACGACTTCGCTTCCGGCCGTGGCTCCCAAGGAATAAAAGTCATTGTTCTGAACGCGGTCCAAGCCATATCCTCCTCGGAATGAGAATTGTGGAGACACAAAAAACTCTGCACCAAAATAGGAATTGAAGCTCCTGGAGTTGGGGGTTTGGAAGTCTTTGGTAAAATCAGCCATGACGCGAAACTCATCGGCAAGTCGGAAAGAAAAACCACCTCCCAAGATAAAGGGAAACTCTTCGATGGAATGGCCTCGAAAAATGTTGTGGGCGGTGAAGGCCACACTGAGAATGGGCAAGGGTTGAAACAAAAACCCGATGTCCATATCGACTCCTTTCGGTCCTTCCAATAGCGGGTTGTCCAAATTGACCCAATACCCTTTTGCAGAGGCGCCCACCATGAAGCTTCCCATCCGCTTTCCACCGGACAACAAAATTTGATTGACCTGTCCCTGATTGCCTCCAAGGGTAGGATTGTTTCGGTGATAAGACACACCATATGCGATGGATTTTGAGGTTTGAAAATCCACCAGAGAAATCCCTAAGGCTGTGGAGTCCGTACCGCCGATGTTTCCATAATCCAAGCGAGCAAGCATTTTGCCCTCTTGCTGTGCGATTCCTGCTGGGTTGTACAAGGTCGCCTGGGCCGTGTCAGCCACAGCTCGAAAAGCGCCACCGTAGGCCAATCCATCGCCTGTGAGAAAAAAAGCAGAACTTAGGTCAGAAGTGGTGATGGACTGCGCGTGGGTGTTCGAAAAGCCAAACACTCCCATACAGACCACTCCGGTCCACATCCATACCTCAAAACGTCTTTTCATGATCATGGAACCGAACTCAAGCAATCTTTGACCAACCCATCGATGGCTTTTATAATCCCCACTTTGAGGGACTTTGGTCACCTTTTCAAAACCAATTTTACGAAGTTCGGCATCGTAAATTTCACTTTGAAGTCTCATGCCGCAAAAGGGGCTGAGAATTTTCCGACAAAAATGCCCTTGTAGTCAGATCCAGACATGGACTGAATCTGAGAAACGTTGATACATCTTTCACATGGGGAAGGTTTTTGACTTTCTGTTTTCCTGAAATGCCTTTTGCCAAGCTCTGCTCAAAATAAGAAGAGCTCGCTTTGACTTGGCCGTCGGTTTCTCCGGCGTCAAAAAACGAAGCTACACCAAACGTGGTCCGCGTGGAGGAAGCTGCCACAGCTGCTTTGGAAGAAAGATCTTTTTTGGCTTCTTGTAACGTTGAGGAGACTTCCTGATCATCAAACAAAAATTCCAAGTCGTTGGAAAATGGGTTTTCTTGGGCCTTCTGATCATTTTGTGTTGGCGCAGCTTTGCCAAAATTTCGAGTGGAGGTGGATGGGAGCTCTTGTCCTCCTTGCTGGCTTTCTTCCAGAATCAATTGATCCAAAAAAGTCATTTCATTGCTTGAAGTGGATGGAGAGTCATTGACATCCGAGGCTTGATTTGAAGATCGAGCCTCAGGAATGGGGAGATGCGAATCATCATGCGCAGGTTTAGGATCGGGTGAAATGGCCTGTGCACCTTGTTTTCGGGCATTGCGAAATCCTGAGGTGATTTTCACAGATTTTTTATCGATCCATCCGATTCCAATGTTGTCGCTTGGATCCAACGTGACTCGATAAAATCCGTCTCTTTTTTCTTTGGGATCTTTGACCACATACACAATGTCCCCAATGCCGTAGCGTTGTGTTTCCCCATTGTCGGTTGTTACATAGGTTTCTCGACCATTGACCAGTGCCGTGGCGGTGTCCGCCTGAGCGGATGAATGCACAGCCGCCATCAAGGCCGCAGCAAAAAAAGTCCAAGCCATGATACGAAAAGGTTTCAATGCTTATTGTCTCCAATCCTGAGCTTGCAATTCACGTTTGTGGTCCACAATGGTGTCTCGAATGAATTCAGCATTGTAGGGAACATCGCGGCCCAAAATTCGTCGATGGCATTTGTCGCAGGTCATCGAAATGTATTCTGGATTTTGAGGCGCTCGAATCAACTGATAGTGAGCTTCTTCTTTGTTTTTTGACCAGGGGTTTCCATGGTGGCAGGTGTCACATGGATAACTGTGTCCCAAGGCAATGGGTTTTTGTGCAGGGTGACAACCAAGGCATTCAATGCCTTCTCCCCATATTTTTTCAGCACTTTTAACTTTGGAATCCGTTGAACCCGATTTCATACAGGCCGAAATCAAGAACAAAGACACCATCATCATGCAGCTCAATCCACGCAAGATCTTGGAAAAGCATTGTTTTTTTTTCATTTGAAGATGGCTTACCTGTTGCGGTCGGATTTTCTCCATAATATCCGATCATATCATAAATCATATATGCTTGAAATCATTTAGGACTGTATGAAAATCAAAAAACACAATCGGTTTTGGATTTTTGGTCTGAGCATTGTGATATAATATCAAACTGTTGGCGTAGTGTTCTTTTTTGAAGGATTGTTCAAAGTCGTGCGGCAGCATCGCAGGTGAAACTGTTCACGTTGTTTTTCTCTCGCTCCCGACCTTCTTATACCGAGAACATGAATTGCAAAACCACATAACCAAAGGAAATGGATTGCGAACATGACACAAGGAATGAGTCCATCAAAAGGCGATTTCGCTTGTCCATTTTGTGCGGAAAAGGTTCAGAGCGAAGCTTTGCATTGCAAGCATTGCAATCATTCCCTCTATTTTGATGTTCAGGTTCAAAAAATGCCCGGGGGAGGCGAGATCACTGGACTGGTTCATACGCTCTTGGATTTGCTCAAGGAAGATGATTTGCAGTTGAGTTATGGTCAGCTTCGCAAAGACCTGGCTTCGGGCAACTCTTCTTATCTGAGCACCTTGTCTCGCAAAAGTGCTCAACGCATCGTGGATGCTTTTGAAAACTTTGGTGGCCAAGCTCAAGTCGTTGTGTCTCAAATCAGCCAGAAAACCGATCGAAAAGCATCGCGTCCTCAATTGAACGCCTCGTTTGGGATTACCTTTTATGTTGGATTGGCTCTCTTGGGAGTGGGGGCCTTTGCCTTTGGGAAGTTTCAAAAAATGTTTGAAGCCAAACAGGCACTTCGACGAGAAGCAGCAGCGCAAAGAGAAGTCTTTGGAGCGGTGTCAAATGTTCGCTCTGAAAACGGAAACGCCCCACCGTCATTTTCCAAACCTGCCATTGATAATATGATTCATTCCACGGCAAGTGTATATGTAGGCGACAAAACGGTGGGGTCTGCGTTTTTCGTCACAGACCAGGGGCATTTGATCACCAACTATCATGTGACACTGGATGCGCAGACGATGATCGTGCAAACGCATGACGGGAAAAAGCACGATGCTGTGCTCCTCAAAACCGATCCCAAATATGATTTGTCATTGATTCAGATTTCTTCCAATGAATATCAACCTTTGAGTTTGGGAGATGCAACCGTGACCTCCCAAGGGGAATCCGTATGGACGGTCGGTGCCCCCAAAGGGCTTTCTTTCAGTGTAGCACGGGGAGTGGTGAGTTATGTCGGTCGCAATATGGACGGTCGAGCCTATATCCAAACCGATGTAGCGATCAACCCTGGAAACTCCGGTGGACCCTTGATGCTTGAGAATGGTCAGGTGATTGGGATCAATACGTTTATCTTAAAAGAAACAGAAGGATTGAACTTTTCGGTTCCCATCAACTACGTATACATGGGGGACTCTCCGATTTTGGAGAATGTTTCGGTTACCTCATCGGACAACGATGTGATGAGGCAGTGGCGAGCCTTTGAGAATCAGGATCCAGCAGTATCGATGTTACCCAGATACATGGCCCCCGAGAACTCGATGCAAAATCGATTGGCGAAAAAAAATGAAGAGAAAGATGATTTGACGGAATGGAAAAAAATCAATGAACGACTCAAGGTTCGAAACGAAACTCAAATTCGAAATACGGATGTGGTGAAAGAAAAAATAGATGGTCTTCGAGCTGATTTTAAACAAAAAAGTGAGACCTACGGCGATTTTGTGGGTACAATTACACAAGAGACCAATCTCGAAAAAGAGATCCATCAGTTGCAAAAGCAAATTCTCGACGAGGAATTGCGTTTGATCCATTTGGACATTGAATATTTTCGAGAGATTGAAGATTTGTATCAGCAGATTTTGCTTGTCGCTCCTCCCTCCGCATACTCTCAGGTCAAAAAAGAAATCAAAAGCACGCAGGACAAAATGAATCAGTCGCTTGAATACAAAGCAGAAAAAGAGAAGGAACGTGAAGATATTGAGAAAAGTTAACACCGAGATTGCGTCTACCAAAACGCATACTCCCAGTATCTTGATTGTAGATGATGATCAGTTCATGGTCACTCTCATTGAGACTCATCTCACCAATGAAAAATATCAGGTTTTCTCGACCAGTTCGGTGGAAGAGGCCATCGAAATCTTGTGCAACGAAAAAATTGACATTCTTCTTACGGATTTAAAAATTCCGGGGAGTTCAGGTCTTACCTTGCTTGATCAGGTCAATCGAGAGTTTCCGTCGACCATGTCCATCATCATGACGGCGTACGGAACCTTGGACAGTTCCATCAATGCTCTGCGGAAAAATGCCGCTGACTACATTCTCAAACCTTTCGAAATGGAAGACCTAAGTCAAACCATCGAGAGAACCTTGAAGAAAAAAGAAATTCAAGAAGAGTATGAGAGACTTCGAAATACCTTGAATTCGATCGGCAAACCAACGTCCAATCGTCCCGCAGATTTGATGGAAGATACCATGCTCACGATTGACCAGCTTTTGGAGCCGGATCACGTGTTCATGTTGTATTACGATCAGAACCAATATCGTTTTTTACCTTGGGAGTGTAAAAATCTCACCTTGTCTTCCAAAAGTTTGTTTTCGCTGGAAATCAATATCGATGCCCACATCAAATGTTTTCAAACCCGCAAATTGATCAAACTGCATGGCGATGAACTCAATGCATTTTACACGCCAGGGTCACTATCAGAAACCGTAAAATGTGCTTTGGCCATTCCCTTTCAATCTCAAAAAGCTTTGTATGGATTTTTTGTGTTGTTTTTTGATCGGGATTACGAATGGAAAAATGAGTACCTTCGATTGGCATCCATTCTTACTTCGAATTGTGCGCAAAAAATCGAAAATATTTTTCTGACTCGAAAATTGCAAAACAACATGATTGAGACCGTAGAGTCTCTTCTTCGATCTCTTCAAATGAAAGATCAGACAACATCCAAACATTCGGATCGAGTAAAGGATTTTGCGCGGATGATGCTCGAAGGTTTGCAGATCTCTCAGGAAGAAAAAGAGGTGATTTTGCACGCGGCCGTTCTCCATGACATCGGGAAAATGGCCATTGATTTGAGTACGCTCAATACCGTGGACCCTTTGGATGAACGTCAAATGGAGCTGCTCAAACAGCATCCCATCAGGGCCAAAGAGATTCTTTCTCCGTTGTCTTGTTTTTCCGACATTGTCCCCATCATCTACCATCATCACGAACGGTTTGATGGAACCGGATATCCTGACGGCCTCAAGGCAGATCAAATTCCCTTGGGATCGAGAATCATCTGCATTGCCGACAGTTTCGAGTCGATGACCAGTGACAAGGTTTATCGCAAAGCTCTCTCCATCGACATGGCCAAAAAGGAATTGATGGAACACCGAGGCACACAGTTTGACCCTCATTTGGTTGATATTTTTTTCAAGCAGTTGGAAAAATACTCCATCTCTTAGAGGCCAAGGTTCACAGAACCCACATATAATTTTTTTCACGATATTTATAGATCGAGTCTTTTGATTGATCTAAGCAATGCCGATCTGGATATCCGTAAAAAATCTGCGGCTTTTGTTTGTTTCCTGAGAAAATTTTAGTGCAGTTTGAATATAAGTTGTTTCTAGTTGATTGATTTTATCTTGAAAGTTTGAAAGTCTTTCTCTGGAGGGAGTGTTTTCTTGTTGATCAATGACGACAGGTGACCGATCAATATTTTCTGGAATGTCACTGCTTTCAATGATCCTCCCTTCTGAAAAAACAATCATCGAATCTAAGGCATTGAATAGCTGCCGAGCATTTCCTCTCCAGGGTTTTTGTGTAAGAGCTGCCACGGCTTGGGGTGATATTTTTCTTTGATCTGGGTTTTTCTCGGGACTCCTTAGGTAGTACTCAATCAGTTGTGGGATATCTTCTCTTCTCTCTCGAAGTGGAGGAATTTCAATTTGAATCGGAGAAAGGCGGTAATATAAATCCTCTCTGAACTTTCCGTCGATCACCTGAGACCAAAGATCCTGGTTGTTTGCACAAATTACTCTAAATTGTGATTTGATGATTTGATTGCTGCCAATTCTCTCAAATTCTTTTTCCTGAAGAACTCTCAACAGCTTTCCTTGCAGCTCTAAAGAGAGTGAGCCAATCTCATCTAAAAAGATGTCTCCATTGTCTGCAATTTCAAATTTCCCTTTTCTTGATTCTGTTGCCCCCGAAAATGCTCCTTTTTCATGTCCAAAGATGATGGACTCCATGAGCTCCTTGGGGATGGCCGCACAATTTATCGTAACAAATGGTCGGAGCTTTTGTTTTCGAAGTCGATGGATTTCTCGGGCTAGTACTTCTTTTCCCGTTCCAGATTCTCCAAGAATCATGGTATTAATGTTGGTTTTTGCTACTTTTTCTGCCTGGATTCTTACTTTTTGCGCTGAATACGATCGGCCAATAAATCTTGAGGGGGTATTCTCTCTGTTTTCATTGTATGAAATAATTTCGGAGTTCAGAAATAGGTTTTTCTCAATGCAGTTCTTAAGATCACAAACTTCAAATGGCTTAGTAATAAAGTCGGAAATACCTATCGATAGTGCTTTTGAAATCAGTGAGGGAGTTCTGTCTGCGGTCAGCAAAATAATTGGGACGTTATTTTGTCGGTCATGGAATTCTTGTGCGAGTGACAGGCCGTTATATCGATCATCTCCCAAGTGGTAGTCAACAATACAAAGTTGAGGAGTCAACTCGTTGAGCGCTCGCAGAGCGGAATCATATGAATGAGCGACCCGCAGGTCATAAAACCCTTCGAGATGTAATGAAATTGCGTCGCATACAATTTTTTGATCATCTACAAGTAAAAGCTGGGGTTTTTGCATTTATTCTTCCTTGAGCAAAAAATATACCACTCTCATATGAAAGCAGATCTAATTCCCCCTCTAATTTGTTCGAATTCGAACAAATTAGCGTTCGAATTCGAACAATTTAAATCCAATGCGAATCTAATTGTCAAGAAGAATATGTCACCACGGTTGAGTTTTCATTGATTTATTTTCCTAAAACATGATAATCGATTGTGTATGGGTGAAATTACGCAAACATTTTTGATTAAACTCTATAAGCAATATCGAGTAAGCAAGTCGAAAAGCAAAAAAAATCTACTTGCTACGTCGAATTCTCTTGTTTAAAAAACTCCAGTGGAGCCGTATTACTTCAATCTGGAATTCCATCTTACCAATCGATGTAATTTGAATTGCTCTTATTGCTATCACGTAAACCATATCGATAAAAATCTTCTCTCTACAAAACAGAAAAAAAAAGTAATCAGCGATTTTGTAGAGCTGTGTCGCTCTTGGCAGGTTCATCCTTTTGTTATTTTTGGGGGAGGTGAACCACTTCTCGCGGAAGATTTCATTGAAATCGCGTCCCATTATCACGAAGTTTCACATGGGAGTGAATATAGCATTGTAACGAATGGAACTCTTTTCCCTCCGAAAGGGATCGAGGCCATGTCATCTCATCATGTTAGGTCGATCCAGATTTCATTAGATGGGGCAAATCAGGTTGATCATGATGCTGTTCGAGGGAAAGGAACTTTTGAAAAAATTCGTAAAAATATCTTGGCCCTTCAAAAATACAATTTTTCACTTTCGTTAAATGTGGTTCTTACAAAAAATACTTTTAATAAAATTGCAGACTTTTTTTCCTATGCAAAAGAAGCTGGTGTGAACGCCCTGAGTTTTACTCGTATGGTACCGGTTGGGATCGGAGCATCAGAATTAGACCAGATGCTGGAACCTCGCACGTTGAAAGAATGTTTTTGGAAATACTCCGACAAAGTGAAAGTACAGGAATTTCAACGAGCTCAATGGATCCTCTTTTTTGTCTGATTCATAAAAATCATGGTAGCCCATATCCCTTAGGCTTGAATGCAGTAACAATTTATGAAGATGGAGAAGTCTTACCGACAAGCAGGCTTCCAGTCTCCCTGGGCAATATCAAAAGAGACACGTTGGAACAAATATGGACTTCAAATTCTGATTTGCACGACTTACGAGATGCGAGAAGTGAGGCTTGCAGAAAATGTGATTACTTTTCTCAATGTGGGGGAGGGAATCTAGAAGTTTCAATTTCCTATTTTGGTAATCTTGATCATGTAGACCCACAATGTTGGCATTATCATGAAAAATTAGAGAAAGATAAATTCAATCATCTATTTGCGCAATCCATCAACCAGTCTCGTTATGTATTCTGGCAAAAATAGAAAATTTGTTTTTATTAGCGGATTTCTGCTTTTTTTATGTGGGTTCTTTCAAGTTTCGTGTGATCGGAAAAAAGATATAGATGGTGGACAATACCGTGTCCCATTGAATACAATTCCCAAGTCTTTAGATCCTTCGCTTGGAGATAGCGCTGAATCCATGCAAATTAGCTCCTTGATGTACTCCACTCTTCTTAGATCTGAACCAAATGGAAAAATTATCAATCACTTGGTTTCAAAATGGAGTCACAATAAAAGCCTTACGGAATACGATTTTTATATCAGGCCGAATGTCTTTTTTCATGATGGATCAAAACTTCAATGTGAAGATATCATCTTTTCACTAGAACGGTTGAAGCAAGATCAGTCACTTTATAAGGACTTTATTGATATTATTTCTGACATTACATCACAACCTGAAAAAAATTATTTGTGTAAGCTTAAGATTACACTGAAAAAGCCATTTCAGTCATTTCCTTTAACCTTAGCAATGCCTGGGTTTTCGATTGTAAAAAAATCGCAAGAAAACAAAAAAGAATGTGACTGTACTGTGGGGACAGGTCCATATAAATTTGATGGAATCAGTGAGGATAATACGAAAATCACATTTTCTGCATTCGAAAACTACTTCAAGAATGATCCAAAAATCAAAAAAGTTGTGTTGATGAAGGTTGATAATACGGAAGAAGCCCTTGGCTTAATAAAAAAAGGTGTAATTCATCATACAAATGACAGCTTCTTTTCGGATGAGCAATTGGAGTTGTATGGATATCGGAAAGTGTTTTTTTCTGAAATGAGAGTTTTTTATATTGGGTTCAATACATTGAGATATCCATTTTCGAATTTGGCTTTCAGGAAAGCCATTTATCATATTTTAGACTTTTCAGGTTTAGAGAACCACATTGCAAAGTATGATGGATTGAGACTCACTTCGAATTATATTCCGAAGGGAATGTTGGGATATGATCCTCAAATTAGAAAAAAAATCGCAACAGAAAAAGAAATTTTAGATTTTTTGAGCAGGTCTAAGATAAACATTGCGGAGATGGAACCCATTGTTTTTGCGTACAATCCGCCCAAGCCTGCAGCTGAATTTATTTTGCGTAAGATAAGAGATGCCTTTTCGAAATACAATATTCCAATTAAAATTATGTCCAATTGGACAGACTTGTCTTCTACTCATCCAACCAAGAATATCGATTTCTTTTTGCTTAGCACGGCACCCAATGTTCCCGACCCCTATTTTATGTTGAACTATCAACGTACCAGGAAGGAAAAGTTCGAGGGTTTTACAGGTTATAGTAATCCGATGTTTGACAAACATTTAGATATTTATTCTAGTTTAGGCTATGCCTCAACTGAGGAACGGATTGAAGTTCTGAGAATTTTGAATCGATATTTAATCGATGATTATGTGGTTCTTCCTCTTTATCAAGGTAGTGCAAATTTGGCATATTTTAAAAAAAATATTCGTGGAATACAGCTGCCTTTTGTCAATTTTATGTTCCCTTGGATTGAAGAGTTAAGCATAAATTAGTTATGGTTTTCCCTTTTAATATAAAGCAGTTTTCCAGGTCGACAAAGATGATTCTTTGGTCGTATCTGATTTCAAGTATAGGAAATTCATCCAATCGCTTGCTGCTGGCCAGTGTGATTTTTCATTTTACAAAAAGTGAGTCTGCTTTAACAGCTAGTTTTCTTATATTTATTTTACCTCCGGTTCTTCTAGGGAATTGGATTGGAAGGTTTGGTGAGCGATTCTTTGTCGAAAAATTTATGATGTTTTTAGAAGCAGTGGGTGCCATACTTTTTTTGCTTCTAGGTATATTTTATCAAGAGACAAATCTTATGATCGTATCAATTGTCTTTTTTATTTCTTCAGCGATTGTTAATGCGCAGAAGGCCGCAATTGGTAAATATATTAGTGCGGTTGAGAAGGAAGCTACAAATATAAACAAGCTGATTTCGATAAGGATGCAAATCATTTACATTTCATTAGCCATTGGACCATACCTAGCTGGATTATTGATTGAAAAAGCTGGAGTAGAATGGGGGCTTTTTATGAACGCATGTAGTTTTTTTATTTCTTGGATATTGATTCGATTTACAACATCTGAAGTTGCGATGAAAACAGTAAAAAAATCCGGCTTTTCTGGAGGGATTTGGGAGAATTTCTCGATTGTAAAGGAAAATAGCCAACTATATTTGGTGTCTTTTTTTTATGGTGTGCGTTCGATTGCATATGGGATTGTTAACTCAACCGTGCCAGTAATTGTATTGCATCGACTGGGAGGTGGAGAGAAAGTATTAAGTTATTACTTTGTTGTATTAGTCATTGGGTCCTTGATGGGGACATTTTTTTACCGGATTATCGAGGAGTCTTCAGTAGCGGATAAGATATGGAAATATAACAGAGGCTTTGTCTTTTTTAGTTTTTTTGAAGCTATTTTTTTGTTCTTCCATTTGTCATCGGGTGAAGTTTTTGGATTTATTTTATTTGTATTCTTTTCTAATATTTTTATGCTGATTGTTGAGACGGAAATTGATGTTGTATACATTGAGAATGTAAAACAAGATGAAAAGCTTCTCATAGGCTCTTTTCAGCAGTTTGTGAAATTTTCTGGATTCCTACTTGGCACCTTGCTTTCAACTTTGTTGGTATCGTGGACTTCTACTCTATATATATCGTCAATCGTAGGGTTGTTGTTTTTGCTATCAATGATTCCGTATTTATTTCAGAAAAAATTATGTTATGAGTCTGAAGCATAAAATATTGTGCTACGTATCGTTTTTTTTGATTCTCTGCCTTGGACTGGTGTTTTTGATTATGAGAAATGGCTATGAGGATCTTCTTGCCAAGCATCAGAGAAAGGTAAGTGAAATTATCTATCATGATCTTTCCAAATCAATTAAATCTGATCTTAGTAATTACTACTACTTGGAAATCGAGTCTTTGGTAGATAATTATGCCGGGAATAA
The DNA here is from genome assembly GCA_041391365.1 of Bdellovibrionota bacterium. Classification (GTDB taxonomy): domain Bacteria; phylum Bdellovibrionota_G; class JALEGL01; order JALEGL01; family JAGRMV01; genus JAGRAX01. Next base: position 17,211 of record JAWKOC010000001.1, read on the forward strand.
TGACATAGAGTTTTTGGCAGTTTTTGATGATGTGGGTAGACTCATTTCGTATTATTCAAACAATCAGAACGAACTCTATAGATATATCAATCGGGTAGTTGATTCTGAAAAAAATCGCCCCGAAAAAAATACTTTTAGGTATGAAAAGTACAATAACAAAAGATATCTGATCTTTCAGAAGGAAATCATAAACTTTGGTGAAGTTGTGGGTTATATCAAGCTTGCTGTTTCCGATGCCGAGATCAAAAAAATTTACGGTTCAATGTTTGGTACATTAGTCACGCTGTTTTTGGTTCTTGCTGCGTTTTTCTTTTTTTGTATCACTTTTGTGATTTCATCCATGATGAAGCCTATAGACTCTTTAGAACATATTGTATCCAATGAGAATCAGTCAATAGAGGACTTAAATCTCAAGGACATCGTTAAATTTAAGGAAACAGAATATGTTTTTGAACAATTCCTTTCTTTAAAGAGGAAAATTCAAGATTTTTACAAAGAAAAGCAAAATCATGAAATTGATCGAATCAAGAATCAAATAGCGAGGCAAGTGGCACATGATGTGCGATCACCAATTGCAGCATTTAAATCAATTTTGCAATTAAATGACGTAGGATTGAATGGAAAAGTTAAAAAGTTACTTTTTGATTCGGTGGAGCGAATTGAAGAGATTGTTCAAAGCTTGGAATTTGAGGAAAAAGAGTATGATCTGAATTCGGTTGGAGAAAATTATTCCGTAAAAAGTGAATTGGAAAAGATAGTCGACGAAATAAAATTGCAGGTTGCTGGCGAAAAAATAGTTCAATTTTCAATTTGTATTCATGAGGAGTGTGAGGAGAGACTTGTGATCGATCGAGTGAAATTTAAAAGGATCATGTCTAATCTCTTGGTGAACTCGATAGAATCTTTTGAAATGGAAGGAAAGATTATTGTTAGAGTTTATCCAAAAGCATGTGAGACGGTTGTGTTGGAAGTGGTGGACAATGGATGTGGGATTCCAGAGTTTGTGAAGCGAAATGTCTTTTCTAGCGGTTTTACGTATGGCAAGCAACGAGGTTCTGGTTTGGGTTTGGCATATGTGAAAAAAATTGTGGAAGATTTTGGCGGGGTTGTTTCGGTAGAGTCCGAATTAAAATTAGGTACCAGTGTCAAAATTATTCTTCCGAGTAGTAACAATCCTCCAGGTAGTTGGGTGCTTGGTTTAGTTGAAGGAAAAAAAATTGTTATTATTGACGATGATCATCGTGTTCATGAGAGTTGGAGGATTTTACTTGAAAAAAAGATTTCTCGAGTTTGCCAAAATTTAGAGGCTTCTTTTTTTTATGATCCATCTGAGTTTTCTGGACTTGATATGGCAGGCACGGATCATGGATATCAATTCTTTGTGGATGACTGTTTTCGGGACAGAGACGCAAAAGGCTCTGATTGGATTGCTGAAAATGAATTGGAAATTTCGAGTGTTTTGATTACTGGAGAAGCGAGTGGAACGGTTTTAGAGCGTTATAGAAGTCGTGGTATCCGAATCGTCAACAAGGAAAATATGAATTTGATGATCGCAGTGAACATGAACTCTGTTTAGGGTTTGTTGAATTCTCAGCAGATACCAGTTTTTTTGAGAATAATTTCCTTGAATATTCTTCTGGCTGCGCCTATTCAATGGGGATGGCGGCGAAGCAAAAAACTCATTTTGTATGTCAGGAATGTGGGTATCAAAGTGCATCGTGGTATGGACGGTGTCCAGAATGCTCCTCATGGAATTCCTTTGCGGAGGAAAGAGAAGTCGAGGCCGTAGAGCCGGGAAAAAATCGCCGAAGCCAATTCAACCCCAAGGAAGTTGTCCCGGTAAAATTGCATGAATTTGTATCCACCGATTTTCCTCGCATCGTTTTTCCCTGGAAAGAAATCAACCGGGTTCTCGGAGGCGGGCTCACGTTGGGTTCCGTGGTGCTGGTCGCAGGTCAACCAGGCATTGGAAAATCGACGCTTTTGCTTCAGCTCTTTGGGCTGCTTGACCAGGAACAGGATCAAGGGCCTTTGTTGTACATTTCGGGAGAAGAGTCCAATGCACAAATCAGCTCGCGGGCTCGTCGGTTGGGGATTGCTGGAAAACGTGTGGTGCTCTATGGACAAACCGACATCAAAAAGATCATCGATCAAATTCATCACATCAAACCTCAGATGGTCATTGTGGACTCAGTGCAAACCATGTTTCATCCGGACTTGTCTTCTGTTCCAGGAAGTGTGAGTCAGGTTCGAGAAATCACAGACCATCTGGTTCGATGTTGCAAAGAACTTGCGATCCCCAGTTTTCTAGTTGGACATGTCACCAAAGAAGGTTCTGTAGCCGGCCCAAAAACGCTGGAGCATTTGGTGGATACGGTCTTGGTTTTTGAGGGAGATCATACGCACAATTATCGAATTCTTCGTTCCTCCAAAAATCGATTTGGACCCACCGATGAGATTGGTGTGTTTGAGATGCTTTCCGAGGGTTTGTCCGAGGTCGAAAATCCTTCTGAGTTCTTTTTGCGGGAAAGAGCTCAGAATGTGCCAGGAACGGTGGTCTTTCCAATGTTGGAGGGAACTCGACCGCTTCTCATTGAAGTCCAGGCATTGGCCACGGATGCCTCCTATGGCGTTCCCATGAGAAATGCGGTGGGGTTCGACAAAAATCGTTTGACCATGCTCCTGGCTGTTCTTGAAAAAAGAGCCAGACTCAATCTTTCCAATCAAGATGTGTATGTGAATTTGGTGGGTGGCATTCGAGCGTCCGAACCTGCGACGGATCTTGCCATTTGTGCGGCGGTGATCTCATCCCTTGTCGGTAAAGTGTTTCCGGAGGGAGTTGTGATTTTGGGAGAGCTCGGGCTGACTGGAGAAGTGCGATCGGTCCAGCAAATTTCTCTGCGTTTGAAAGAATCCAAAAAGTTGGGTTTTTCCAAAGCCATTGTACCACCCATTTCCAAGCGAAGTTCAGTCGAAAACCATGGGATGGAATTGGTGGAGGTGTCCAGCATCGATGTCTTGCATTCTTTGCTCGTCCTAAAATAAATCGATCAAGCTTGTATTTGCCTATTCTTTGCCATAGACTTTTGATGCATTTCTTTGGACTTGCCGAACAAAAAACGGAGAGGAGAATATCATGATTGAAAGTGTAGGAATTGTTTTGGGAATTTTGGTAGGTACCGTGGTCTTGGTGGCGGTTTTTGTCATTTCCATTTTCAATCGATTGGTTTCTCTTCGCAACCAATTCAAAAATGCCTTTTCCCAAATCGATGTGCAGCTCAAGCGTCGTTATGATCTCATTCCCAACTTGGTTGAAACGGCCAAAGCTTACATGAAACATGAAAGAGAGACTTTAGAAGCTGTGATCGCTGCCAGAAATGCAGCCAGTTCCGCGCAGCAGGCGGCCTCCAGAAATCCTGCTGATCCTGCGGCGATGAAGAAACTTGTTCAAGCTGAAGGTTCGTTGGGAGGCATGATGGGACGTTTGTTTGCAGTGGCAGAGAAATACCCAGATTTGAAATCCAACCAAAATATGATGCAACTTTCGGAAGAACTTTCGTCCACCGAGAACAAGATTTCGTTTGCGCGCCAGGCATACAACGATGCGGCCATGACGTACAACACCTCGCGAGAAGTATTCCCAAACAATGTCATTGCGGGCGTTTTTTCGTTTCAGCAAGCGCAAATGTTTGAAGTCGAAAACGATGTCGTTCGACAAGCTCCCAAAGTTAGTTTCTAAGAGCTTGTCTATCTTTTCAAGGTAGGTAGCCCCTGTGAATTTTTTTCAGGCTCAGGAAAAAGCACACAAAAAGACAAAGCTGCTGGTTTTCCTGTTTCTCCTTGCTCTGTTTTTTTTGATTCTTGCGATCTATTTGCCCATTCAATGGTCGATTTGGTGGGCCAAGTATCAAGATCAAAAAATTCTTCTTCGAGAGATTGCCAAATTCTATCGATACGACGGCGGTATTTTTTCGGCTGTGGCGGCTGGAGTGACTACGGTTGTGCTCTCGGCAAGTTTGTTTCGTATTTCGCAACTGTCGGGCGGGGGCAGTTCCGTGGCGACCTATCTTGGTGGCCGGCCGGTGGATCTGCATCCTCACGATTTTCATGAAAATCGATTGAGAAATGTTGTGGAAGAAATGTCGATTGCTTCGGGCGTTCGTGTACCGGATATTTATATCTTGGATCAAGAGCAGTCCATCAATGCCTTTGCTGCGGGCTATTCTTGCGATGATGCGGCCATTGCAGTCACTCGCGGTGCTTTGGAAAAACTCAGTCGCGATGAGCTTCAGGGGGTGATTGCCCATGAGTTTAGCCACATCCTCAATGGCGACATGAAGCTCAACATTCGTTTGATGGGCATTCTCTACGGAATTTGGTTCATCAGCATCATTGGAAAATGGCTTGCACGCTCTTCCTCGTACCGATCCAGATCTCGAAATCGTGATGGTGGATCGGTTGGCCTGTTGGCGGGCATCGCTTTGTTTTTGATTGGGCTGATTGGGTACTTTTTTGGAAAAGTGATTCAGGCTGCAGTATCGCGGCAGAGAGAATATTTGGCCGATGCTTCGGCGGTGCAGTTTACACGAAATCCAAAGGGCATCGCCGAAGCTTTGAAAAAAATTGGAGGATATACAACGGTCAATCCTTTGGGTTCATCATTGCATAACCAACATGCGGAAGAAGTCTCTCACATGACGTTTGGACCTGTAAGCCTGTTGAGTGATGGGGGAGGTTTTTTGTCCACACATCCTCCCTTGGAAGAAAGAATCAGTTTGCTCGATCCTGCGTTTCGACCAGAAGACTATCACAAAGAAAAAACGGATTGGGTTTCTGCCTATGTGCATCGAGAACAGGAAATTCTTAGTGGCATTGAAGAGAAGCAACATGTGATTTCCCAGTTTGAGAAGCAAATGCGTGTTCCAGAGCAGGTGGAAAAAGTATCTCATGTGATCACAGATATGGTGGGGACGCTGACGGCAGATCAAATTCACTATTCGGCACACTTTTTGGAGACCCTTCCCCACGCTTTGTACAAGGCCTGTCACCATCCACAAAAAGCCAAGTCCATGGTGTATGTTTTGCTTTCAGAGTTTGATCGAGATCTTGGACAGCGACTCACCGCAGTCCTTGCAACGATGGATCCAGAGTCATTGCCCTTGTATGAGGAGTGTTATGAGTCTGTTTTTGCATTGGGCCCCAATGCAAGAATGCCTCTTTTGGATCTATGTTTGCCGTCGCTCGAAAAACTGACCAAATCTGACTACATTCTCTTTGCCAAAACCCTGGATGCGTTGATCAGCGCAGATCAAAAGCTGAGTTTGTTTGAGGCCATTTTGCTGACCATCATCAAACGACATTTGCGTCCAAGATTTTTTCCGCGCAAGAGCTCAGGAGTCAGGTATCGAACGTTTCGTCCCATTCAGGCGGAGCTGGTGGATTTGATTTCTTGTTTGGTGGTCGAGGGACAAGATCAAGATCATCAGGAGCAAGCCTTTGCGCTGGCCATGAAACAGCTCAGCCCGCGAGGTGAGTTTCGATTCAATCCTCATGCGAATGTGGCTCAGCGAGTGTATGAAGTGCTGTCAGTTCTGGAGTCTTGTGCCCCCTTGCTCAAACAAGAGATCTTGCGATCATGTTGTGTGGCCATTTTTTTCAATCATCAACTCAATTGGAAAGAAGGGGAGCTCCTCCGGGCGGTGGCCGACAGCATGGCTTGTCCGATGCCCAATGTGGCTCTGCTCAAGGAAAAATCCATGCCACTTAGAGTCAATTGACATCATTTTTTGGTAAAAAAATTACGAAATTTCTGCAAAAAAACATAAAATACTGATATTATTATTAAATAGTAAAGTAAAAAAATTACCCAATTATTTTGAAAATATAGAAAATCCTTTTATAATAAACTTCTGTAAGGATTGGATTTTTTTGGTCAAAGCTCCACATTGTGATTATAATTTAGATTTGATTGTAGGTTGTCTCTCTCCCGCGATGCAAACTCAGGTTGCTTTGATTCTTTGTTGGTAGGAGAAAAATAGTGGTTTTTAGCAAAAATAAGGACTTGTTGGGTCTGGACATCGGATCCAGTTCGATCAAGTTGGTAGAATTGAGTGCTGGAAAAAATGGCTATCAGTTGAAGCATTTCCGCATCATGCCACTTCCCCCCGAAGCCATCGTGGATGGTTCGATCATGGATGCGGGTGCGGTGGTGGACGCCATTCGTGAGCTCATTTCTCTGGAAGAAGTAAAAACCAAAAATGTTGCAGTTTCGATCAGCGGGCACTCGGTGATCGTGAAAAAAATCAAATTACCTTTGATGACCGAAGACGAGTTGGAAGAATCGATACAATGGGAAGCCGAGCAGTACATTCCCTTTGACATCACCGATGTGAACTTGGACGTTGAAATTTTGGGCTCCAACGAAGATGCACAAGAAGTTGGAGAGATGGAAGTTCTTTTGGTTGCCGCGAAAAAAGATATGATCAACGATCATACGGCCGTGTTGGAAGAGGCTGGTCTGAAACCTCAAATCGTAGATATTGATGCTTTTTGCATCGAAAACATGTTTGAAGAAAATTACTCCAGCTTCAACGATGGGGTGGTGGTTCTTGCCAACATCGGTTCCAACATCACCAACGTCAATGTCTTGGAAAAAGGGATGTCGGCGTTCACTCGGGACATTTCTATCGGAGGAAGTCAGTTTACCGAAGAAATTCAGAAACAACTTAACGTCAGTTATGATGAAGCTGAGGCCTTGAAAATCGGGGGTGATTTGGGAGCTCCTACAGAAACTACTGAAGCAGTCATTCCTCAAGAAGTAGGAAGCATCATCCGCTCTGTTTCTGAGGGAATCGCCGCTGAAATCCAACGCTCCTTGGACTTTTATTCGGCTACGTCCAACGAAGATAAAATCAACAAGATTTATTTGATGGGAGGTAGTGCCCGTGTACCTGGTTTGCCTGCAGTGATTGAAGGAGAAATCGGTGTGCCGGTAGAGATTGCCAATCCCTTCAACAACATTGAAATTGATGAACGGGATTTTAATATTGCGCATATTTCAGAAGTAGCTCCAGCAGCAGCCGTAGCGGTTGGGTTGGCTTTGCGAAAGATTGGTGACTCATGATTCGTATCAACCTGATTCCCACCAAAGCGGCGCGAAAAAAAGAATCTGCCATGATTCAATTGGGCGTGGCCGTGATCGGCATCGCATTTGCTTGTGCTGTGTGCGCTTTCCAAAACTATCGTGTACAGAAAAAAATCGAAGCTGAGCAAATTGAGATCAATCAAATCAAATCTGAACTCAAGAAACTCAAATCTGTGATTGCGCAGGTGGAAGCTTTCAAGGCCGAAAAGAAAAATCTTCAATCCAAAATCGATACAATCAAAAATCTCAACACACAGCGAACAGGACCTGTTCGGTTTCTTCAAGAGTTTTCGGAAATTTTGCCTGAAAGAACCTGGATCACGGTTTTCAAAGAAGTAGATAAAAAATTGACGTTGGAAGGAGAGTCTGTAGATGGGCCGGCCATCACGCGCTTCATTGACAACATGAAAGAGTCTAATTTCTTCACGGAGGTTGAGTTGAAGAAAGTCGAACAAGACAAAAACAAAGAGTCCGCAGACACCAACCAGAAGTTTAGTGTGACCGCAAACATCAACTACGCAGCCAATGGTGGATAGGGTATGAACGAATTTTTTAATCGCTTTGCAAAGATTCCAGGCATTGCCAAAATCGGCATGTTGATTGGTCTGATGATATTGATTTATGCTGGATACTATTTTGTATTCGAGCAAAAAAAGGCAGAGAATCTTGAGAAACTTCGCAATGAAAGCAAAAAACTCTCGGTGCAGTTGGGTGAAAATGAAGCTATCGCAAACAACATGCCTAGATTCAAAGAAGAGGTGAATGTTCTTCGGTCTCAACTCAAACAGGCATTGTCACTTCTTCCAGATCAAGCCAACGTGCATATTTTGTATCGACAACTTTTTATCGAGGCAGAGCGCTCCAACATTGAGTTGGTGTCGTTCCGTCCTGCGGGTACAAATAGTAGAGGTTTTTATTCTGATTTGAGTTTGGAAATCCGCATCGAGGGAACTTATCACCGAATTGCAGAATTCATTGATCGTGTCGGGAAACTGGACCGAATTATCAATGTGTCCAATATTGTTTTTTCCACGACCAATGTTCAGAAAACTGGAGACGTTGTTTTGGGAGTCAATTGTAAGGTGACAACCTATATGTTTAGCGGAGGATGATTTTGTTTCGATCTCGAATATTACATAATTTGCTTCTGGTTGCTTTGGTGGGCACGCTGTATCATTGCGGATCTTCTGAACAAGCTCCCAGTGCAAGACGCAAGAAAACAGCTGCACCTGCTGCGCAAGCTCCCATTGTGACCGAGCAAAGTGATGCATTGGATTTTTTGAAACGAACCGATCAAAATGTTTTTTACAATCCACATGGGAGAAGAGACCCTTTCAAACCTTTTGAAGGAGAAGCCATCAGTCAAACGCAGCTTCTACGAACTCCGTTGGAAAGGTTTGAGATCAATCAATTGGAACTTACTGCGATTGTGTGGGGGATTTCAAAACCTCGTGCTTTGTTTCGAGCTCCCGACACCTACAGTTACATTGCCAGTGTCGGAACGAGGCTTGGGAGAAACCGTGGGAAGATTTCCAAGATTACCCGACAAAAAGTGTTGATCTTGGAAGAGTACCGAGATCCTACGGGAAAGTTGGTTGTACGAGAATCTGAGTTTCGCATCAGTGAAGATGGTGAAGAGGAAAATAAAGATCGTTTTAAAAGCAAAATGGAGTTAAAATTTTCTGATGAGTGAGGATACTATGCTACGAAAATCATATGTGACACAGCTATGGATGAGCACCGTGTTGGTTGCTCTTGTGGCTTGTGGTGGAAAAACTCCTCCCTCTTCTGTGGAGGATGCCCCGACTGTTTCTCCAGAGAATGCAGAAAATCTTTTTGATCAAGCTACGGTGGATCAAGGCCCTGGAAAATTGGTGGACATCTCCGTCAATGAAACGGATCAAAACTCCTTGGTCACGTTGGTGGGAACCAAACCCATGTCCCCAAATATTTTTCAGCTGACCGAGCCTGACCGGATCATTGTGGATTTGACCGATACCACCATTGGAGAAGTCGCTCCCTCGAAAGCGGTAAATGGAAAAATCGTTGGAGAGATCAAAGTCGAGCAGTTTGATGATGATCGAAGTTCTCTGAGTCGTGTAGAGATTTCCTTGAATCTTCCCTCAGAATATCAGGTTGTGACCGATGGAAACTCTTTGAGTCTGCAAATCGGAAGTTTTGGTGCAACGGATTCTTTTGGTGATCAATTGGCTGAAAGTTTTGGTGTTGTTCCTACGCAGCAACCCGCGGAAGCCACTCCTCTTGAAGATCAAGTGTTTCCGGTAGGCGATGAATCTCCGATGGATGCCATGAGTCAACTGACACAAGAAGGTCAAAGCACAGGTGAAATTGCAGACATCAACGATTTTCAAGACCCTTTTGCGGCAAACTCCTCCGAGACCTCCTTTGATCAAACGGTAGGTTCCTTGGGAACTGCACCGGGTCAGCAAGCTAAAAAATTGGTGGACATCAATTATGGTCTTTCTGAAGAAGGTACAATCATTACCATCATGGGAGATGGGAACATCGAGAAATATGAACATTTCATTTTGGAAGATCCCAAGAGGGTGGTGGTTGATTTTCCAGGATTGACCAATTCCTATCAGGGAGCCAATTCGGTTTCGATCAACACTGAGGAAGTGAAAGAAGTGCGGATTGGGGAAACCGAGGGAAATGTTCGGGTTGTATTGGATTTGAAAAATGCAGGGCAAACCCAGTATATGGTGGACCCTCTGAATTCAACTTTGATGATCACCATTCCTTCTGCAGCTGCAGTTGCATCGCTTGGAAAAAATCAACCTGCCCCTGTCGTGGAAGAGTCGGCTCCTGTTGTGATTGATGGATTTGGAGAAGATACTTTCGCTCAAGTTCCATCCTTGGAAGAAACCCAGCAGCAAGAAGTCGTATCACCGGAACCTGAAACGGGCACACTAGAATCTTTTGACTCTTTTCAAGATCCAGGGGCTCCAGTGTTTGATGTGGCCGCGGATACACCTGCTCCATCTGCAACCATCGATGCCGTCGCGTTTACGCAAACTCAAGATCAAACCAAGTCGAAGTTTACGATTTCGACCAACAATCCAAACACGGTCTATGACATTGTGGAATCTCCAAATGGGTTGAATCTTGTGGTTCGCAACTCCAAACTTGGAAGTTCAATTCTTTCACGCCAGATCATCACACAAGAATTTGCAACTGCTGTGGATTCCATCAATCCATCTCATGACAAAAAAAGCAATGACACGACCTTTGGTGTGGCCCTCAATAGCAATGTGAATTATCAAAGCTACAAAGAGGGAAACAACATTGTTCTAGAAGTCGACGTTCCTGCGGGTCAGGTGGCCAAAGTCAATGCTCCTGTGGGAGGAAGCGCTCCCACTGGAAATGAATTGGTGTTGGATGCGACCAGTTTGGGAGACAGCATCGCCAATGGAAACAAGTCTGTGGGCATTGGAGTAGAAGAACAAAAATTGGGTCTTGCTCCTGAGACGGTGAAAAAAGATTATCGGTACGTCAATGAGTCTTTCATGAGTGATTCTTTGGGAGACGATACGCCATTGAGTCAAATGGGTGCGATTTTGTCTGGACAGCTCAATGGACGACAGTTTACCGGAAGAAAAATCTCTTTGGATTTCAAAGATGCAGACATTCGAAGCATTTTTCGATTGATTTCTGACATTTCAAAATTCAACTTGATCATCTCAGATGATGTGTCTGGACGAGTCACGATTCGTTTGGATGATGTTCCTTGGGACCAAGCTTTTGCGATCATTTTGCAGAGCAAGGGACTTTGGTTTGAAAAGTATGGAAACATTGTTCGTGTTGCTCCAGCCAAAAAACTCCAAGAAGAAAAAGAAGCTGCTGCAGCTGCGGAACGAGCTACGCAAGCTGTGAAGCCCTTGGATATTTTGTTCAAACCCGTAAGTTTTGCCCAAGCAGCGACATTGACCAAGCAAGTTGGAACCATTCTTTCTGAGCGAGGGTCGGTGGATATTGATAGTCGAACCAATACGTTGATCATCAAAGACATTCGTGAAAATTTGGACAAGGCTCGCAAGATGGTGGACATCTTGGATACACAGACCCCTCAAGTTAGCATTGAGGCCAGAATTGTGGAAGCCACGACCACATTTACACGATCGTTCGGGATCACATGGACAGGAAATACTCGGTTTACAGCTGCTACGGGAAATCCGACAGGGTTGTATTTCCCGAACTCTGTAGCCGTTACACCCTTTGCATTGAACTTTCCGGTCGATGGAGGTTTCATCAACTCTACCGCAAACGTGAAACTTGGAAGTATCAACAACGTACTTGATTTGGATCTTGCGCTTGCGATTGGGGAGCAAAAAGGTTTCTCCAAGTTGATTTCAGCTCCAAAAGTAACTGTGCTTGACAATAAGCAGGCTACGATCACAGCTGGTTCGAGGATTCCATTTCTTACACAAACAGCCAATGCCGGTTCAAACGTACGTTTTGAAAACGCAGCTACGTCTCTTTCGGTCACTCCACACATCACCAATGATGGTTCCATTTTGATGGACATCACGGCGACACGAAACGAGCCGAACTTTGCACAGTTGGTGCAAGGTAACCCTCTGATCGATCAGCGGACTGCCATCACAGAGGTGTTGGTAAAAAGTGGAAACACAACCGTTTTGGGTGGGATTTACTCGACACGAACAGGTCGTTCGATCAGTCGATTCCCATTTTTGTCCAGCATTCCAATCTTTGGCGCGCTGTTTCGAAACTACGATAAGCAGCTTAGCCGAACGGAACTATTGATTTTCGTAACTCCAAGAATTGTTGGAGACGAAAGGGAGGCAATTCGTGATGTACGAGAATAAGAAAAAACATAACATCGGTCGAGCCGTGACTCTCACATCTTTGATCAAAGGTATTTTGATTGCGAGTATGATGGCTTGTAACTCTGGATTGGTAGGATTCAATGCTCCAGATTTGGCAACGGTAGAGTTTACTGTACCTACACAAAGCTTTCAACTGTCTTCGGGAGAGCTATTGGTCCGCATGGTTGCAAAAGTTAATGTGGACATCGGTGTGGAAAGTGATGTGGAAGGTTCTTCAATCGTCAATGGAACCGCCAACAAAGTCTTTATTCTGATCGATTGTTTTGGGTGCAATTTGTACACCAAGAGGTCTGGAGAGTCTGAGGCTGTTCCCGTGTATTCGCGTATTCAGTTGGAACAGGACGGAGTCATCGAAGCCCAAACCAACGCCCAAGGATTGTATGATTTTGTTGCAGGATTTTCTGCTCCTGCCCCTGACGACAACTATACAACCACGATACGAGCTGATATAGGTGTATCTACCGGACAGGCTACGGTTTCCGTATCCAATCCGGTAGATTGACCATGACCGAAGATCAGCAAAGACAACATTCCTTCGAAAAAGAACTTCGCCTGGATCCAAAATCCAGGGTTTTTGTGGAGTTGGGAGAAATGTATCGAACCCAAGGGCTCTATGAAAAAGCCATTGCGGTTCTAACACGAGGTCTCAGCTATCATCCATTGCTTTCTCCGGCTAGGCTTTCATTGGGGAGGACTTATTTTGAAAATGGTCAGCCTGATCAAGCTCAAGAACAGTTGGAAGAGTTTTTGGACGTTGTGCCAGAACATTTGCTTGCCAACAAAATGCTCGCCAAGATTTATCTTTCCAAATCCATGATGGAAGAAGCGCAAGACTGTATCGCGCAGATATTGCTCGTGGATCCTCACGATCGGTTTGCTCGTCGGCAAATGCAGGGCATGAAACCTCGATTTGAACAAGAGGACGAACCTGTGTTTGAGCCTAAAACTTCGGAAGCGTCCATGAGCAAAACCATGCAGCAAATTTATCAGGCGCAGCGGGAGTTTGATGATGAAGCCGAAACAGAGCCGAAAATTGAATTGGATTTTGGACCGAGGGATTTTTCTCGGGGACCTTCCATAGAGGATTCTGTGGATTCAGATCCAGCGTTTGAGTTGGAGCGCCTGCTTCAAAAGATTCGATCTCGTCGAAGAAATGTGGTGTGATCGTGAGAGCTTTTCTTCAAAAACTTTTATTGAGTATTGATGGTGGGCAGTCATTGATTGTCATGGGCATGGACGGGCTTTTGCTGGATGAGGCCATCAAAACCCCATCTGGAGAATCTCTTCATCAAGCATCGGTAGAATATTGTCAGGTTCTCAAAGAAACCATGAAGGTCGGTGTGGAAAATGGCATTGGCCAGCTCAAAGATAGCTTGTCACACTTTGAAAATTCGTCGTTGATTGTCAAAATTGTTACGCCCGAATATTTCGTGGCCTTGCTTTTGTCCAGCGAAGATGGCCAAGTTGGGAAAGCGCGTTATCAGCTTGAAAAAAATCTTCCCCTCCTGCGTAAACATCTAGTATAGGTACAGTCAATGAATATCAAAGAACTCAAAGAGCTGTTTAAGCTCGTGGAAAAGTTTGCGTTCAACGAAGTAGAGATCGTGGAAGGGGACTTCAAGGTTCGTATCGAAAAGGGCATGGGACATAGATCTGTCGCGACCTCGGTCCATGACATCGAAGGCATGGGTGGAATGGATCATGGATATTCTCACGACTATACTTCTTCGGTTCAAGGGTCTATGGCCTCGATGGAAACCGAACAAGAGATTGTTGAAGGAGAGATTGTCACTTCGCCATTTGTGGGAACGTTTTATCGAGCACCATCGCCAGATTCTCCATCCTTTGTGGAAGTTGGACAACAGGTACAAAAAGGACAATCTTTGTGCATTGTCGAAGCCATGAAGCTCATGAACGAAATTGAGTCCGAAGTTTCTGGAAAAGTGGTAGAAATTTATATTGAAAATGGCCAGGGTGTAGAATTCGGAGAAAAACTTTTCCGAATCGTTTCAAATTAGGTCTTTTTTATGTTTCAGAAAATTCTGATCGCAAATCGGGGGGAGATCGCTCTTCGAATCATTCGAGCCTGTCGAGAAATGGGGATCGCAACGGTTGCGGTCCATTCGAATGTCGACAGTGAATCCCTACATGTAAAAATGGCTGATGAGTCCGTGTGCATCGGACCTGCCAAAGCTCAAGAAAGTTATCTGTCTGTTCCAAGTATTTTGAGTGCGGCTGAGATCACCGGCGCAGATGCGATTCACCCTGGGTATGGTTTCTTGGCCGAAAATGCCGATTTTGCAGAAGTCTGTCGAAAATGTGACCTGGTATTTATTGGTCCAAGTTCCAACAATATTCGAAAAATGGGTGACAAGATCAAAGCCAGAAACACCATGAGAGAACTGGGACTCAAACTTTTGCCCAGCGTTCAAGCTACGACCAAGTCCAAAGGCATTTCGCAGAAGGCGATGGAGGAGATCGGATTCCCTTTGATCATCAAAGCTTCTGCGGGTGGCGGAGGCAAGGGAATCAAAATTGTTCACAGCGAATCGGAATTTCGTGAAAAAGTCCGAACCGTTCAGGCTGAGGCCAAGGCTGCTTTCGGAGACCCAACCATTTATATCGAAAAGTATTTGAACAACGCCAGACACATTGAGTTTCAGGTGGCTGCGGATCTGATGGGAAACGTGATTTGTTTTGGTGAAAGAGATTGCTCCATCCAAAGACGTCACCAGAAGATTTTTGAGGAGACCCACTCGCCAGCGCTTACTCCAGAGATTCGATCTCGGATGCAGGAAACGGTGATCGAAGCGACCCAAAAACTTGGATACGAAAATGTGGGTACGTTGGAGTTTTTGATGGGGGATGATGGCGAATTCTATTTTCTCGAGATGAACACACGCATTCAAGTCGAACATCCCATCACGGAAGAAGTCTATGACATCGATTTGATCAAAATGCAGATTCAGCTGGCCATGGGTGAAAAGCTGTCCATTTCT
Source organism: Bdellovibrionota bacterium (assembly GCA_041391365.1). Classification (GTDB taxonomy): domain Bacteria; phylum Bdellovibrionota_G; class JALEGL01; order JALEGL01; family JAGRMV01; genus JAGRAX01. The sequence continues at coordinate 32,222 of JAWKOC010000001.1, forward strand.
CAAGGAGACTTGTCTCCTCGCGGACATGCCTTTGAATGGAGAATCAATGCGGAAGACTCCAAAACTTTTTTCCCTAGTTCTGGAACCATTGACTCTTTGCATTTTCCTGGAGGAAGGGGTGTGAGGGTGGATTCGGGGATTTATCAGGGAGCACAGATTTCACCTCATTATGACTCGATGATTGGAAAACTGGTGATCCGAGCAGCTACGCGCATGGAAGCCATTGAAAAAAGCAGGATGGCCCTGGCAGAGTTTCAATTGGAGGGGGTATCCACAAACATCGCGCTTCACAAACGCATCCTGGATGATCCAAATTTCATTCAGGGGGAGTATTCTACGCACTTTCTTCCCAACATGCTGGAATCAAAACAATAATTTTTAAATATTCCAGTTAACTATAGTTGGCAAATATGAGAAAATGGTTACAAGGACAGAGTCCTGAATGCTGTTTGGCCCTTCCACCGGAACCCAGGTTCCAAAGGCCCAAAACTCCAAAGGCTGTCAGTCATTTACCCAGAAACCTATTGACTCGGTTCTTTCTTCTTGTGATTGAAGGAGGATACGATAGATCGGCTTGCAGAGGTTGAACCTTGAACAAGAACAAAGAACTCGCAAAAGCTCAAAAGCTACTCCAAAAAAACAAGTACAAAGAAGCGGTCGAAGTCTATCAAAAAATCGTTCAACATGAACCCAGTGATGTCCGAACTTGGATGAAAAAAGGTGAGCTAGAAGCTCGCATTGGCATGCAGGACGAAGCCAAACAGTCGTATGAAACGGTCGCGAAACAATACACACGAGAGGGCTTTTATCTCAAAGCTGTTGCGGTCTACAAAAAAATCTTCAAATTGGATCCCACTAGCGTGCACTACCATATGCAGCTTGCGGAACTTTACACCAAACTTGGTTTGGAAAATGAAGCGAAAAAAAACTACGTCATCATTGCAGACTACTATCTCAAGAAAGGGATGCGAGAGAACTACATTGAGATTCTCATGAAAATGATTGAGTTGGATCCAAGCAACTCAGAATATCGAATCCGTCTTGCTGAAAATTATGCAAATTTCGGCCAACTTAAAAGTGCGATCAAAGAGTTTCAAGTCGTCACCGCCAGTCTGATCAAACGCAATGACATTGAAGGTCTGGGGCTTTTGCAAGAAAAAATCATGAACCTGGATGTTCAAGACAACGACATCCAATATGCAATTGTCAGCGACTTTTTGCAAAACAACGAGCCCAAAGCTGCGTTGGTGATTTTGCAAAAATTGTATCATTTGGACAACGACAATCCCAAAATTCTTAAATATTTGGGAAAATGTTTCGAGCATCTCAAACAACCCGAAAAGGCAAAATCAGTGTATCGAGAGCTTCTGAGTGTATTGGAAGCAAGAGGTCAAGATGGTTCACAAAGGGAAATTCAAACTCGCTTGGAAGCTTTGGAAAAGGAATTTCCAAATGCTGCTCAAAAAATAGCAAAGCCTGTAGTCCGAGAACCCGTTCGATCTGACACCAGTGTGATCAAAAGAGTGATTACCACGACCCAATCCAAAGCCCCAAAAAAACCAACCTCTTCCAAACTGTCTTCAGATATCGTCGAGAAGCCTTTTTTGAAATCAGCACCAGCAGCTTCTTCCCCAAAAGGCCCTCAGCACATAAGGGTTAGTCCTTTAGAACCGGTAGAATCCCCCAAGGTCGTCAAACCCAAAGAGCCTATTCAGTCGATGAAGGATATCGGAGACATTGAGATTGATGATGATTTTATGGCAGACTTGAATTTGCAAAGATCAAGTCCAATTGAAATTGATCAGGAACTCAATCTTGATGATTTGTCGTTTGAAATTGGTGATATTTCGGAGGCGATTGCTGCGGAAAAAACAGGCTTGGAAAGTAAGGTTGTCTCCAAAAAAGCAGACAAGAAATCAAAAAAAGAAGTCAGCGAAGTTAGTGCAGAATTTGAAGAAATTAGTTTGGATCTTGGACCAGAGGATGAATTTTTTCTTGAAGAAAGTCATGCTTCTCCTCACGATGAAAGAACCAAGGAGCAAGACTATGAAGATCTCCATTCAAGGTTGGATGGTTTTACTCTTTCAAGCCCAGGACTCAATGTAGATGAGTCGAGTTTGGATCATTTTGAAAGCGACGTAGAAGTTAGTTTTGCTTCTTCCATTCAATCTGGTCAAAAACAGAAAGAAGAAAGATCTTCTTTGTCGATGGATGATGTTTCTGATTTGTATGATTTTTCGGAAGGTGCTGATTCTTCTTTTGAATCTTTTTCTCTTGATCGGGAAGAAGAGCCTTTTGCCCGATTTTCTCTTGAGGATCAGCCTGAAAATGCATCGGAAGTGAAAGCTGTCAGGGTAGATGACAACGAAAGCTCTGCTCAGGTATCTCGTTCATTTATTGATGAAAACAGTCTCAATATTCGAGAAGACAGTCAGCCACAGATGGTGGACGAAGGTTTTTCATTGTTTGATCTGTCAGAAGAACTCAAGCAAGAAATTCTTCAATTGGAAAGTCGATTGGAAGAAAGTCGAGCTAGCTACGATGAAGAGTACTTGAGTCCTGAAGAAGTGATCCTTGAATTCAAAAAGGGAATTGCCAAGACGGTCCCTAAAGATGATTATCAAACACATTACAATCTGGGGATCGCATACAAAGAAATGGGACTTTTGGATGAAGCCATATCGGAGTTTGAAATAGCGCGGGAAGATCCCAACGTTCAGTTGGATGCCTCTTCGATGATCGGACTATGTTTGGCGGCAAAGAAAGAATTTTCAAAAGCCATCAAGCTGTATGAGTATACCTTGAAATCGCTACCGACAATCAAGAACGTAAAAGCTTTGGGTCTGTGCTATGAGTTGGCTGAATGTTACATCGGTGCAGGAAGACATCATGAGGCTTATGCGCTTTTTGTGAAAATTACAAAAATTGACCCTGCCTATCGAGACTGCAAGAAGAGAGTCCGAGAGTTGGAATTCAGTTTGGGTATTTCCCAAGGTGAATTGGATCCAAAAGTTGAAAACAAGGAAAATGTTGTCGAGATTTCTGATCGCAAAAAAGACAAAGACAAAATCTCGTTTTTTTAGAATCCCTTCTCAAAAAGATCATACAAAAGTTTGGTGAGCAAAAGGCCGATGTATGTGATGAACAAAGGTCTGATCCGTTTAGATCCAATGCGAATGGCGTATTTTGCTCCGAGGTAGCCTCCTACAAAAGAGGCTATGCATGCCGTCCACACGAGCTCCAATTGAATGGCATGGTGAAAAGAAAAAAACAAAAGGGCTCCCAGGTTGCTGGTCAGGTTCAAGAGTTTGCTGTTGGCCGTGGCGGGCAACAGAGAATAGCCATAGATGGTGATGAAACTTACACATAGAAATGTTCCCGTGCCTGGGCCAATGAATCCGTCGTAAAAAGCAATTGCAGGAAAAATCACAAAGCCCCATTTGCTGGGCAAAAGATCTTTGTGCAATTGCCCTGCATCTTTTTTGACAAGCAAGTAAATGAAAATCACCGTCAGAGCCAGGGGAATGACCCATGAAAGAACTTTGGGATCAATGTTGGTGGCAGTATAAGCTCCAGCAATGGAGGCCACCAATGCACATGGAATCAAAACCTTAATGTGAAGCCATTTGATTTGTTTGGAGTGAGCGTATTTGGTGGTGCTGGCGATTGCTGTAGATATCCCAACCGCTTTGTTGCTTCCGAGTGCTGTGACAGGAGGAATGCCTAAAGCAAGCAGTGTAGGCAAAAAAATAAGACCTCCACCACCCACGATTGCATCTACAAATCCAGCGAAAAACCCTGCTAGGGTCAAAAAAAACAATTCCATCGAGTATTCAATACTTTCCGTGTAAGCTGACCCATCATACCTGGAATGATTCCTTATTTCTACATAACAAAAGCAAGTTTTTGGGGCGTTGATTTTTATATTTTTGACCTTACTTTGGTCATGGCCTGGTTTGTCGGAATGTGGGTTGTCACTCGCTACGCTTCGATTTTTTTGGTTTCGCAAAATGTTGTCTGGGATTTGGTTTTGTTGAGCATGATTTTCGGATTTTTGGGGGCTCATTGGTTTCATGTTTTTTTGTACGAGCAAAGTTTTGATTGGACCAAGCCTTGGTCATTGATGCAAATTTGGTCTGGCCTGTCTTCTACAGGAGGATTCTTGGGAGGTGCCTTGGCCTGCATGGTCTATTTGCGGAGAAAGAACATCGCGATTTATCCTGTGGCAGATTTGATGATGTTTGGGTTGGTCCCTGCCTTGATGGTGGGAAGGATTGGATGTTTTTTGTCTCACGACCATATTGGGCGACTAACCTCCTTCCCGTTGGCTGTGAATTTTCCAGGAGGACCTAGGCACGACACAGGAGGCTACGAGATGGTGTTGTTGATGGTGGTGACAGTCTTCGAGTTTTGCATGATGGGTTCCGGACGGATCAAAACCTGGAAACGAGGCGCTTTTTTGGATGTGTGTTGGGGGCTATGGGATTCTAAGGTTTGGCCTCGACTTTCTTCGTGCGCAGGATTTGGAATTTTCGGATCATCGATATTGGGGTATGACCCGGCACAATACGTATGCTTGTTTTTTGTGATGATGAGCATATGGATCTTGCGTTCGCTGTTCCATGCTTCTTCGAAGTCTTGAACATGCAAATCATGTTTTGCTGCGGTCACGACGCAATGTGCGAAGATGGTGGTTCGGTGTCGATACAGGGAAAGGCAAAAAATAGCTTACAAAGTTGATGCTCGTTGGTAGAATCAAGACACTGTTGGGTTGGGGATCTACAGTTTTGTATTTGCAGAGCTTTTTGCGGATGGTCTCCCCTTGTTCGTGTTGAAAACCAATCGGATGTGTTAGGAAGAGAACTATGACCTTGGAAAAAACAGACCCATTGATCCTTGCTCCTCGGAAGAATCGATCGACCCTTGGGCTGATCATTACTTCATTGCTGGGCATTGTTGATTCTTTGTGGTTGCTTTACGTGCATTGGAATTTTGAAACGGCCGGACAAGCGTGCACCATTTCTTCAAAAGTCAGTTGTGAAGTGATCCGCTACAAACAGTATTCGGAATGGTTTTCCATTCCTGTTCCGGTATACAGCGCGATCTTTTATCTCCTTTTTTTTGGATTGGCGTTGAGAGTTCGTCGCAACCGGAACGCCAAGGATCGAAGATACATTGCTAGTTTGATCCTTTTTTCCATCGCAGCTTTGGTCAGTACGTTGTACTTCGGTCTTGTTTCCTGGTTTCGATTGGAGATGCTTTGCATCTACTGCAGCATTTTGTATGTGCTCAGTTTTTTGAATGTTGGATTTTCATGGAATTTGTGGAGAGCATTCTCGGAGTTTTCCATCGTCGAGGAGTGGATCCAAGATGTGGTTCAAGCTTTCAATCACAAAAAGTCTTTTTTGGGTGGAATGGTTTTGATCGCAGGCATTTTGGGTGTGAGCTGGGTCTTTTCTTCCGGCCCGGATTTGGCCAATCGAGCTCAGAATAAAACGGAGTCAGGGGTTCGATCCACGGGAAACCCAAATGCCAACATCAAAATTGTGGTGTTTAGCGATTTTCAATGTCCTGCGTGCAAACTTGGGGCACAAATGCTTTCTGAAGTAGAAGACGTTTTTTCTCACAAAATAGAAATCACCTACAAGTTTTATCCATTGGATCCTAGCTGCAACGAAAGAGCTCGATTTGGTTCTCATTATCAAGCATGTGCAGCTGCTAAGGCAGCGTATTGCGCGAGTCTTCAGGGTCATTTTTGGAGATTTCATGATCAATTTTTTGATCAACAAGACCGACTTGGAAAAGATCTATTTGAAGAGGTTGCAAAAAAAGAGTCATTGGACATGAAACAATTTGAAAACTGTATTTCGGATGATCAGACTCATCAAGCCGTGGTAAACGATATACAAGAAGGCAATGAGCTAGAGGTCAACGCGACTCCAAGTATCTATGTCAATGGGCGTCGGTACACAGGCCCGTTAAAATTTTCTTCCTTCAAAAAAGTGATTGAGAGTTTTGACTGATGGGTGAAAGCGCGATTCATTTGTTTCCTTCTACGGTTCCGTTGTTTCCTCTGAACCAATGCATTGTGCTTCCCTTTTGCAGTTTACCTTTGCGATTGTTTGAACCTCGATATCTTCAAATGTTTGAGGATCAAGACGAAAATGGAAGCCATATTGGAATCATTCAACCTCGGCATCAGGAACATGACCACAAGGATCTTTACGAAATTGGAACCCTCGTGGAAGTTGTAGAATCCAAAAGTGTGGAAAATCGACAGTATATGATCACGGTTCGAGGTGTGATTCGATTTCGATTGCTTCGAGAAGTCTCCAAGGAAGGGAAGTTATACCGCATGGGAGATATTGATTTGGACTCTTTTGAGCAGGACTTGATCGAAGCAGAGGTCAAAAGGTTCAATCGAGACGAGTTTTTCTTTCGGATTGAAGACTATTTGAAACGAAAAAACATTCGATTGGACTTTCAACAAATCAAAGATCTATCCGATATGAAGGTGATCAACATCATTTCCCAAGTATTGCCATTTCGTGCCGCTGAAAAGCAAACTCTTTTGGAAGCAGTATCCATAGAAGAAAGAGCAGATCGTCTTTTTGCTCTGCTAAAAATGGCAATGTTCGATCAGTCTTCTCATACGGGCGAGATCAACTGATTTTTTATCTCTTTTTCAGGTCAGAGTTTTTAAATACTTGTTTGTGTTGAGAGGGTTTTATTCGACTTCAATTTTCTCGGTCTGCAATTGGCTCAAGGTCGAGGGATCTTCAAGTTCTTTGTCTCCAAAGAAGAACTCTTTTGCGTGGTTGGCCAAAGTTTGTTGAGCTTCTTTTGGAAAACTTTTAGTTTGAGCTCATTGATCAACTTGGTTTGGTACACCATCCATTGTTCCCACGCCTCCTGAGAAATTGAATCATAGATCATTTGACCCAGTTGGCCTGGATAGGGAGGTTTTTCCAAACCAGGCAATTCTTTTGAGTTTTTGCACAAAACTGTTCGACTCATAGAAACATCCTTTTCCTTACAAGATTAAAACCGATATTCCAAACCTACTTTGAAAAACTCTAGGTTCCACTGAGATTGTGCCTGTGAGAGACCAAAATAATACTGGATGGAAAAATCATATCGTACCACCATATGATCGATGCCAATGGCTCGGCCGAGATTCCAAGCGATCCCCGCTCCAAGTGCACCTCCCATGTCTTTTTGGGAGTTTTTACCTGCGGTAGAGGCTCCTCCACGAAGCAAAAAGGGGAGATCAAAGCGAGTGAAGGGCATCCATGTTTCACCCTGAAACCAATGGTACTGGATGCCAGGTGCAAGAGACACTTTTCTTACGGTGCCGGTTTGTTCCTCAATGTCAAATGCGGTTCGCAGGCCTAGGTTGATGTTGTTTGTCAAAAAGTACCTTCCATCGACGCCAAGCGTAATATTGGATCGTTGGGTAATCTGATTTCCGTCTACAGCGATGGTGTAGGGGAGGGCAAAATCCAGACCGAGCACCAAAGGGGGTGTCAACTGAGGACTGGCGTAGAGGTGGGGTGAGGCCAGCAGCCAAGCCACCCAAAGCCAGGTCGTACGAGCAATATGTTTCATCTAGAGTCTCCTAGGGTTTGGTTGCAGTGAGAGGATCTTAACGTATTGAAGGTCTGTATTGAAGTGATTTTTGTGATAATGATGGCGTTGGAGGATATATGGACGAAGTTCGTTACGACAACTACTTGCAGCTGGATAAGATTCTAGATTCCCAGCGTCCTTGTTCCAAAACCTCTGACGGGAAGCAGGATTTTGTTCATGACGAATTGCTTTTCATCATCACTCATCAGGCCTTTGAATTGTGGTTCAAGCAGATTTTGTTTGAATTGGATGATGTGCTGGGTAAATTTTCATCTGGTAATTTGTCCGACAAAGACCTTAGTTTGGTAGAGCAGCGTCTTTCCCGCGTGGAGCAAATTCAGGAACTGCTTCTTACGCAATTTGCTTCTCTTGAAACCATGACAGCCCAAGATTTTTTGGATTTTCGAGATTTTTTGATTCCCGCGTCAGGATTTCAAAGTTTTCAATTCCGTTTGATTGAAAGCAAAATGGGACTTCTTTTTTCTCAACGAAGTCAAAGCAAAGAATATTTGCTCAGTGCATTTGAAAGCAATCAAATCAAACGCCTAGAACAAGTCTTGGCCCAACCTTCGTTGTTTGATCATGTGCAAGCTTGGTTGGAACGCATGCCTTTTTTGGTCCATGGTCAATATGCTTTTTTGCATGACTATCAGATTTCTGTGAAACGTATGCTAGAAAATGAAAGAAAGAGAATCTCTCAATCTCCACGCAGTCCTATGGTCCAAGACATTGAACTGCATCAGTTGCAACAAAACGAAAGCAATTTTGAGAGTCTTTTTGATGAAAAGAAGTATCAAGATTTGATCAAGGAAGGAAAACGAAGACTTTCGAGATCAGCGCTTCTTTCTGCTTTGTTCATTCACTTGTATCGAAGCTATGCTATTTTTCACCTTCCTTTTCGAGTATTACAATTGATTGTAGCTATCGATGAAAATTGGGAACGTTGGAGAGCCCGACATTTTCGGATGATTCGAAAAATGATTGGAAAAAAAATTGGTACTGGGGGGTCATCTGGTCACGATTATTTGCGCTCAACCATTGATCAACACCGTGTGTTTTCTGATTTTGATCAAATTCCAACCTATTTGCTTCCTGGAAGATATATTCCGGAGCTTCCATCAGAATTGAAGTCAAAATTGGGATTTTCTTGGGAGTAGTGAGTTGGTGAAGAACGTGCTTACGAATCCAACCATTCTGTTGAGAGAGTGGATTGAAAAACATCAGAAAGACCTTGCACCACCCGTTGGCAACAAAGAGCTGTGGAAGGATCAAGATTTTGTGGTCATGATGGTGGCAGGCCCCAATCAAAGAAAGGATTTTCATATTGAAGAAGGTCCTGAATTTTTTTATCAAATCCAAGGTAACATTCTCTTGCGTGTCATCACAGAGAAGGGGGTGGAAGAAATTTCCATCAAAGAGGGAGAAGTATACCTCTTGCCTCCTCGCGTGCCGCATTGTCCGATCCGACCGGAAGGTACCCTTGGAATGGTGATTGAACGAAAACGATTGTGTCACGAGCTGGACCATATCGCTTGGTTTTGTGAGTCGTGTGGTGAGGAGTTGTTCCGAAAATCATTTCACTTGAAAGATATCGAAACGCAGTTGCCGGACATTTTTCGTGAGTTTTATTCTGACAACCACAAAAGACGTTGCTCAGCATGCAATGAAATTTTCCAACCTCCTGCAGGATGGGATGAATCAAAGAAAGGTACATCATGAAATCAACAGAGTTTTCCCTGAGAGTAGCCAAAGATCTGGACTCAGCTGATCCCTTGTCGAAGTATCGAGATCGTTTTCATCACCCCAAGCAAGAAAATGGAAAGGATAAACTCTACTTTACAGGAAACTCTTTGGGACTTTGTCCGACAAGTGTGGATGACTATTTGCAAACAGAGCTACACGCATGGAAGACTCTTGGTTCTAGGGGACATGTATTGGCTCCAATTCCATGGATAGAATATCATCACAGTGTAAAAAGTAGCCTAGCCAAGATTGTAGGAGGGTTGGAGTCCGAAGTGATCGCGATGAACTCCCTCACTACAAATTTACATCTGATGATGACCAGTTTCTATAATCCTATCAAAGGTCGAGATAAAATTTTGGTCTTGGAAGATTGCTTTCCCTCGGATCGGTATGCCGTAACGTCACAAATCCGTAGTCATGGATTGGTTCCTGAAGAAACATTGATTGAAGTTGGGCCACGTCCAGATCAAACTTTTATTGATGAACATGATGTTGCGCAATTGATCGAACAAAGAGGTCACGAGATCGCACTGGTCTTGATAGAAGGTGTTAGTTATTTGACGGGCCAGTGGTTTGATCTGCCTTTCCTTGCCAAGGTGGCCAGACAAAAAGGATGCATGGTTGGTTTTGATTTGGCTCATGCGGTTGGAAATGTTCCGCTGGCACTGCATGACTGGGAGGTTGATTTTGCAGTTTGGTGCAACTACAAATATCTCAATGGAGGGCCAGGAACCGTTGGGGGTTGTTTTGTGCACGAAAAGCATGGAAAAAGAAAAAATCTTTCGCGGCTTGCTGGATGGTGGGGGCACGATGAGTCTCGGCGCTTTTTGATGGAGAAGACGTTTTCGGCCATGGATGGTGTGGATGGATGGTGCTTGAGCAATGCACCGGTTTTGTTGATTGCTGCGCTGAGGGCGTCCATGGAAATTTTTGATGAAGTCGGTATGAAAGCTCTGCGTGAAAAATCTGTTCAATTGACAGGGTTTTTGGAAATGGGTTTGCAACACTGCTGCGAAAAGGATGTAAAAGTGTTGACTCCCTCTCAGCCTCACCGAAGAGGTGCACAGCTATCGTTGTCATTTCCAGGAGAAGGAAAAAAAATGTTTGATGATTTGAATCGAAATGGTGTCGTTTGTGACTGGAGAGAACCCAATGTGATTCGGATTTCTCCAGCGCCGTTGTATACTCGATACCAAGATGTCTACCAATTCGTAGAACTTCTCAGTAGGGTGTAAAGGGAATGAGAGATCAGTCAGAAAAAGATGTGATTGTGATTGGTGCGGGCTTGACAGGAAGCCTGGTGTCGATTTTCTTAGCCCAAGAAGGTTTGGATGTTTCGATTTTTGAATTGCGGCCTGATTTGAGAAAAGTAGATTTGCCTGCAGGCCGATCGATCAACATGGCTCTTTCGCATCGAGGAATTGCAGCACTACAAAAAGTTGGCATATTCGATCAGCTTTCCAAAGACCTGATTCCCATGAAGGGAAGAAGCATCCACCTCAAAGATGGAACTACGACGTTTCAAGCTTATGGAGTTCAAGAGAATCACGTCATCTATTCGATTTCTCGGAGTCTTTTGAACCGAAGACTTCTGGAAGCCTGTGACCACTATCCTCAGATTGAGAAACGCTTTCAATATCGATGTCAGTGGATGAACTACGAAACCAACATGTTGTTTGTCGAAGATTTGGATCATGGAAGAGAGCAAAGCTTTCACCCCCAAACCGTGATTGCCACCGACGGAGCGTTTTCTGCCATTCGAAAAAGTATGATACGCCAGACTCGATTTAGCTATTCACAGCAGTATATGGACTACGGATACAAGGAATTGTCCATCCCTTCCCTTCCACATCAAAAGCATGCTTTGGATTCTCAGGCCCTTCATATTTGGCCGCGAGAACAATATATGATGATTGCATTGCCCAATGCCGATGGTAGCTTTACATGCACATTGTTTCTTCCGTTCGAGGGAGAAATCAGTTTTCAAAATATTTCAACGGCACAAAGAGTTCAAACATTTTTGAGTGCAGAGTTTCCAGACCTGGTTGAGCATTGTCCTTCCATTGTGGAGGAATATCTTCATCATCCAGTGGGAGATCTTCTCACCTTGTCGTCTTCTCCATGGAACATCGAGGGACAATCTCTTCTATTGGGAGATGCGGCTCATTGTATGGTACCTTTCTTTGGTCAAGGAATGAATGCTGCATTTGAAGATTGCCAGATGTTGATGGAATCATTGAAACAACATGATTTTGATTTTCGCAAAGCTTATGATTCGTTTTGGCCAGGAAGAAAAAAAGATACCGATGCCATCTCCAATATGGCTCTGGACAATTTTATTGAGATGCGTTCAAAGGTTCGAGACCCTCAGTTTCTTCTTCGGAAAAAACTTGAAAGAGCGTTGGAAAGTCATTTCCCTGATCGATTCAAAAGTCTGTACAGCAAAGTAAGTTTTTCCCACATTCCGTATTCGAAAATTGCGGAAGAGGAAGGTGAGAATCAGGCTTTGATTCAACGTTTGATGAACCACCCAGATTTTCTAGATCCGGATCATGAAAAGTTTCCCCTGTGGATTCAAAAGCAATTCTAAGGCTCTGTAAGGATGAGTGCAAGAGCAGTTCTTTCTTGCGCGGCCTCTAGTACATTGATATGCTGCATTATGTCCATCGTGGTGTGGTTCATGATGGTAACGAAAGGAAAACAATGAAAGCAAAAATGTGGGTAGTTGTAGGCGCTTGTGCGTGGATGGCCATTTCTACTGTTTCATGTACCAAAAAAGATGAGATCGATATGGATCTCATGAAAAAGGTAGTGGAAAATACCTGGGGAAATGAAAAAGTTATGGATTTGAAAATCACCAGTCCATGGAATGACAGACAAAACAGCCTAGGGATCATTGTGGCTCGATCGGTGGATGCACTCGTATTGGTTCAGGCCGATGGCGATGACAACTGCAGATTGTTTGATGTGAATTTCACCCAAACTGCTGCACGAGAAGGTTGGAATCCCGGATACGAATTGGGCACGGGTGGAATCCGTGGAGAAAATCTGTCCTGCGATCAAATCAAAATGTGATTGCTTCTCAATGTTAAAAAAAAGAGCCCTTTGGGGCTCTTTTTTTTGCCTATAGAAAATTGAAAAAACTAATATTTGGGCATGTCGGGATCCACAAAATCTGACCAAGCCAAAACTCCTCCAGTCACATTGATGACTTTCTTGAACCCCTTCGAATCCAAAAATTGACAGGCTTGCATGCTTCGGCCACCTGATCGACAATAGATAATGGTTTCTACATTCGGATCGAGTTCTCCAATACGTTCTTCCAACTCATGAAGAGGAATGTTGGCTTCGTCCTCCAGCTTGCATATGTCACGCTCCTCTGGTCGTCGCACGTCCAAAAGGAAAATCGGGTCTCCCTTGTCCATTTTTTCTTTGAGTTCCTGAACCGTCATTTTCAAAATCATATCAATCCTCTCTATTTGGAAAGTTGGTACAAAACGTATTGAAGAATACCTCCATGTTTGTAGTATTCTACTTCTTGAGGGGTATCGATTCTTACAGTAACAGAAAATGTTTTTTCTTTCCCGTCAGTCGATGTGGCTCTTACTTGAACTTGCTTTTGAATCAAAGCCTGTTCAATGTTTTCGATGGCAAACGTTTCTGTGCCATCCAGCCCTAAGCTTGTGACGTGTTCATCGTTTTGAAATTGGAGAGGTAAAATTCCCATACCGATCAAATTGCTTCGATGAATTCTCTCAAAACTTTCTGCGAGTACAGCTTTGATTCCAAGAAGGTAAGATCCCTTGGCAGCCCAGTCTCGAGAAGAGCCTGTGCCATATTCTTGTCCAGCCAAAATGATCAAAGGAGTTTTTTCCTCTTGATACTTCATGGCGGCATCAAAAATCGACATTTGTTTTCCAGTTGGAAGATGTTTTGTATAACCGCCTTCCACACCGGGGACCAACTGATTTTTCAATCGAACGTTCGCAAATGTTCCTCTCATCATGACTTCATGATTTCCCCGTCGAGATCCATAGGAGTTGAAGTCCTTCTTTTCGACGCCCATCTCTTTGAGATAAACTGCAGCAGGACTGTCTGCCGCGATGGAGCCTGCAGGAGAAATATGGTCTGTGGTGATGGAGTTACCCAAAAGAGCCAATACTCTTGCACCTCGAATATCTTCTACATGGGGTTCCAAAGATCCGGAAAAGAAAGGAGGGTTTTTGATGTAGCTTGAATCATCGTCCCACTGATAGGTATTGCCGGTTGGGCTGTCTAGCTCTTTCCATGCCTGGTCTCCTTCAAACACACCTTGATAGCTTTTGGAAAACATTTCCGATTTTACACTGGTAGCCACGGTGTCCGAGACTTCTTTTTGTGTGGGCCAAATGTCTTTGAGATAAACATCATGGCCCTGAGCATCTTTTCCCAAAGGTTGGGTATATACGTCCAAGCGAACGTTTCCTGCCAAGGCGTAGGCCACCACAAGAGGAGGAGAAGCCAAGTAGCTTGCACGTACTTTGGGATTGACTCGGCCTTCAAAGTTTCGGTTTCCACTGAGAACCGAAGCAGCGACAAGTTTTTTGGTATCAATTGCTTTTTCAATGTCTTCCGGCAAAGGACCGCTGTTGCCGATGCACGTTGTGCATCCATATCCAACGGTTTGGAATCCAAGTTTGTCGAGATACGCTGTCAGTCCCGATTTGTTGAGATAGTCGGTTACAACTTTTGAGCCAGGGGCCAAACTGGTTTTGACCCATGGTTTTGTCTTTAGTCCTTTTTCCACAGCCTTTTTGGCCACAAGACCGGCAGCAACCATGACATAGGGATTGGATGTGTTGGTGCAGCTTGTGATGGCAGCGATGACCACCGATCCATGCTCCACATGCTCATTGGTGAATGTAGGCTCTTGAGAGGGAACATGATCATAGGCTTTTTCAAATGCGGTTTTCATTTCCGACAATTGAACACGATCTTGAGGGCGACTCGGACCTGCCAAACTTGGAACCACGGTTGAGAGATCCAATTCGATTACATCGGTATATTCTGCATCGGGGGTCTCATGCGTATGAAACAATCCTGTTTGTGTCATGTACTGTTTTACAAGTTCAACGTGGCGTGCACTTCTTCCGGTCAAGGTTAGATAGTCAAGTGTGGCTTGATCTACGGGGAAAATTCCGCAGGTGGCCCCATATTCTGGGGCCATGTTTGCGATGGTTGCTCGATCTGCAAGTGGAAGGTCTGTGAGTCCGGGTCCAAAAAATTCAACAAACATTCCTACGACACCCTTGGCCCGAAGCATTTGAGTTACGGTCAAAACCAAATCTGTTGCGGTGACACCTTCTTTGAGTTTTCCTTTGAGTCTCATTCCTACCACCTGCGGGATCAGCATGGATATGGCCTGCCCGAGCATTGCAGCTTCGGCTTCGATGCCACCCACTCCCCAGCCCAATACTCCAATGCCATTGATCATGGTGGTATGGGAGTCTGTGCCTACAACGGTATCTGGAAACAAAATTGATGTGTTTTGCTCGGTTTCTTCCATGACTAAGCGAGCCAGATATTCCAAGTTGACCTGGTGAACAATCCCTGTGCTAGGGGGGACGACTTTGAAATTATCAAAAGCTTGTTGTCCCCATCGAAGGAATTGATAGCGCTCTTGGTTGCGTTCGTATTCGATCTCCGTATTTTTTTCCAAAGCTTGATCGCTTCCAAAGTAATCCACTTGAACCGAATGATCGATGACCAATTCTGCAGGTCGAAGAGGGTTGATCAAATTAGGATTTTTCCCTCGCTGTTTCAAACTTTCTCTCATGGAGGCCAAATCCACAACCGCAGGAACACCCGTAAAATCCTGAAGGACCACACGAGCTGGGGTAAACGCAATTTCGTACGAAGGTTTTTCTTTTGGATTCCATTGCAAGACAGCTTCAATGTCTTTGGATGTGACATTTACGCCATCTTCTTTTCGGAGAAGGTTTTCAAGAAGAATTTTGATGGAGTAGGGTAGGCGAGACACCTTGTACTTGTCTTCGAGAGCTCCGAGATTGTGTACGGTATAATTTTTCCCTTCAAAACCTAAGGTTTGTTGGGTTCCAAATGACTTACTCATGTTTCGTCCTTCCGTGGTTATCTTTCAATGGGATTGCTTCGATTTGAATCAATTCCCAAATCTTCTTTTGCTTTCATCAAATCTTGTTTGGAAAACAAATTTTTTCGATGAAGTCGATACAAAGCTGCGTAGGCAATGTTTTTTGCATCTACTTCAAAAAAATCTCGTAGTGCAGCTCTTCCTTCACTTCGGCCAAACCCATCGTGCCGAGGGAATGCAATCGTCCTGGAAAGTATTTTGAAATAGATTCGGGAAGAGCTTTGACATAGTCAGAGCTCGCAACAAATACACCTTTTTTTGCACCGAGTTTTTGCTCGATCAAAGATGCTTTTGGTGCTCGATCAGGGTGCAAATGCATTCCATCGTTCGCAATTCAACGCATCTTGATGTAAGTTTTTGTAACTGGTGATGCTCCATACTTCGCATGGAATTTTGTAGGAGTTCTCTAAGATTTTTTGTGCTTGAAGAGATTCATTGACGGTGACACTGCTTCCGAAAAGGTAGGCGATCTCCTGGCCTGGAATGGAAGCTGGTTGATAACGGTACATTCCATCCAAAATATCTTGATCACTCATGAGAGGGTCTTTGGGGTTGGGTATAGTTTTCGTTGCCAACCGTGATGTAATAAAAATATTTTTTCCTGCTCATACATTTCAACCAGACCCTGTTTCACGATCGTAGCAAGCTCAAATGCAAAGGCTGGATCATACGCCTTCAAGGTTGGTACAGGGTAGGCCAGAAGATGGCTGTTTCCATCTTGGTGCTGCAATCCTTCTCCTGCCAAGGTGGTTCTTCCTGCCGTGGCTCCGACCAAAAAGCCCCTACATTGTTGGTCGGCCGCGGCCCACACAAGATCTCCAACTCTTTGCAAACCAAACATGGAGTAGTAGAGATAAAATGGAATGGTGGGGACACCATGGGTGGCGTAGGAAGTTCCTGCTGCGATGAAAGATGACATCGCACCTGCTTCTGTGATTCCTTCTTCAAGCAATGCACCTTTTTTGCTTTCTTTGTAATAGAGCAAAGACCCTGCATCGACTGGATCATAAAGCTGTCCTTTGGGGGAGTAAATGCCAATCTGACTGAAAAACGCTTCCATTCCAAATGTTCTCGCTTCATCAGGGACGATGGGAACAATGTTTTTTCCGATGTTTTTGTCTTTGAGAATTTTTGACAAAATTCGAACCATCACCATGGTCGTGGATACTTCCCGATCTGAAGTGCCTTGATCAAATTCGTCGAAAACTTCATTCTGTGGAGTTTTGAGTGAAGCCTTCGCAACTCTGCGTTCTGGAACGAATCCACCCAAAGATTTTCTTTTTTCGAGCATATATTGAATTTCTTCGCTGGAGGCATCGGGTTTGAAAAAAGGAATCGAAGGAAGATCTTTGTCACTGACGGGAATATTCCATTGGTCTCGAAGCTCTTTGATGGTGGCATCGTCGAGTTTTTTCTTTTGATGAGTGCTGTTTTGACCAGCGCCACTTTGTCCGAGCCCAAAGCCTTTGACGGTCTGAACCAAAATGACGGTCGGTGAACCTTTGTGATGAACAGCTTGGTGATAGGCCGCAAAAACTTTTTTCCGATCGTGTCCTCCCCGATCGAGGTTTTCCAATTGAAGATCTGTGAGCGTGTTTCCCAGGGTTTGTAGCTCTGGATCCGAACCAAACAAGAGCTCTCGAATGTCATTTCCTTTGGATACTGACATCTTTTGAAACTGTCCGTCCACCAGCTCCGCAAGACGTCGATGAAGTTTTCCGGAGTGATCTTGGTCCAGAAGGGCGTCCCAGCTGCTTCCCCACAACACTCGAATGACATTCCATCCGGCACCTCGAAACTGACCTTCCAGATCCCGGACGATTTTTCCGTTGCCTCGAACAGGCCCATCGAGTCGTTGCAAGTTGCAATTGATCACAAAAATCAGATTGTCGAGTCCTTCTCTGGCGGCGACGGAAATGGCTCCCAGTGACTCGGGTTCGTCGGTTTCTCCATCTCCCAAAAAGGCCCAGACTTTTTTCTTTCCGACCGGAGCCAAACCTCTGTTTTCAAGGTATTTGTTGAATCGGGCTTGATAAATGGCTGTGATTGGACCCAATCCCATCGATACGGTTGGAAATTCCCAATAGTTGGGCATGAGCCATGGGTGAGGATAGGATGACAAGCCTCCACCGCTGGCAAGCTCTCTTCGGAAATTTTTGAGCAATGATTCAGAGAATCGATTTTCCAAAAAACTGCGCGCATACATTCCTGGAGAAGCATGCCCCTGGAAGTAAATGCTGTCGCCTCCATCCGGATGATCCTTGCCTTTGAAAAAATGATGAAATCCAGTTTCGTAGAGTGTGGCCGATGATGCATAGGTAGAAATGTGGCCCCCAATTCCGTCTTCATTTTTGTTGGCCCGAACGACCATGGCCATGGCATTCCATCGCAGGATGTTTTCGATTCGCGATTCGAGAGCTTCGTCCCCTTCAAAGGGGACTTGATTTGACGAGGAGATGGTGTTGACAAAAGGGGTTTGATCGGTGTGATAGGGGTTGATGCCTAGGCGTTCAGCATGTTGACTGATGTGCGTCAAAATCTGTCGAGCTTTTTCGGTCCCCTCTGTGGCGGCTACGCTTTTGAGAGAGTCTATCCATTCTTGGGTTTCGATGTCATCTATATAATAGGTCAACGTGTCCTTCCTTGAATCGCACCGATGGATATCAAATTTTCCTTTGTTTTAGAAGAGAATCATTCATGCCCTCACAGGACGTCAACCTGAGCTGTTTTTCGCCATCTTGTGGATGGGATTTCCTTTTTGAAGCTCTGAACAGAATGCGAAATTTTTGTAACTCGTTGATAGTATTTATTTTTTTATGAATTGAGACTGGCATTTCTTTTGCACAACTGTGTTGTATGATGAATCATATTTTGAAATGCAACCCACTTTTCAAATCAGGGATTGTTCTCGCATGGGCCATTTTCATGCAGGCCTGCGGATCGACGCCAGAAGCAACTCGAGGTCAGAGTTTTATCAGTTATGCTAGTCAGGCCGTTTCCATGAAATTGGTGGCTCCTCAGATTTTGACCGCGGGCGATTGCACCCCGATCACGCTCAAATTCACGGATGAGTCCGGATTCAAGGCCGCACTCAGCGAACTTCTTGAGGTTCAGTTGCAAGCGGATTCGAATTTGACCGTTTTTCAAGATGAGATCTGCAGTTCCCCAGTCGATTCCTTGGTGTTTTTTTCGGGAGAAATGGAGCGAACTCTTTACATTGTGGGCAGCGTGGAGTCAGCACAGCAGTTGGACATTCTTCCGAGCTCTTTGTCCATGGGTGGAATTGCCCAAAAATTTTACATCGCAGAAAAAGGATTGTGGGTGCGATTTGATACCAAAACCTATTACAAAATCAATGAGTGCATTCCGGTGGGTGTTTCGATCCGATCCAAACTGAACAATGCTTTGACAGCACTTCCCTTTGAAACCACCTTGCTTCTTAGCAGCACGGCCGGGCAGATGTTTTTTGCGGACAATGCTTGCTCCCAAGGTATTCAGGATGTGACCATTCCTCAAAGCAGTCAGAACATCACTTACATTTATGCCAAACTGAATGCTGCTGTTTCATTCACAGCGACCATCGGCAATCCTCTAGTGGGTTTGGATGACACCATAAAAAATTCCCAGTCGGTATTCTATCCGGAATATTTGCTTTTGGAAGGACCCACGCAGATCACCAATGGCAGTTGCACAGCGTATACCGTCAAATTTGTCGCGGGCAATCAGAGTTTTACGATCTTACCCTATGATTTTGCATTGGGCCTGATGGACACCTTGTCTACCGGGGGACCTGCCAACTTGGGGACATTCTATTTGAATTCAAGTTGCACTCAAAGCATGTCGGGGATGATCATCCCCCAAGGAACCACTCAACAAGTGATTTACTATCGATACAATGGAACAGCTCAGGATGTTACCCTCAAAGCCATCGACGACATCGAGGGAGCACTTTTTCCTACGGAGTTGGAGATTGATATCTTGTAAGTCAGGGGATTTCTTTCCTTTTCTTACGCCGCTAATCCACTTATGATAAGGCTTCAATGCGCGCAGCCACATGACTTGCTGTGCCATTTTGAAAGTCATGGCGAAAAAGAAAAAACAGAAATTGGTTTTTGCGCTGCTCATTGGATTGGCAGTCATCCTCTTTGGATTGCTGTTTTGGGCTCCTTTCATCAATTCGTATGTCAAAGACATCATTGAAGCCCAAGTTTCGAAAAAAATCGAGGGCAAATTTGCAGTTGAATACATTGATTTATCCATCATTCCTCCCTCCATTTCGATGAGCAATCTTTATTTTGAGAGCAAAAATTCTTTGATCAGACAGGCAGAAATTCCGAGCATCGAAATCAATATTTCCCCTCGTTCGTTGATTTCGGAAGTTCTCAAAATTCAGTCAGTCAAAATTGAAAATCCAAAAATTTTTCTAGATCTTCGAGAAATGCCCGCAAAGAAAAAGAAAAAAAAGAAAACAGTCTTTTCTTTGCCCAGTTTGACGGATCTGTTTGATTTCGAGGTCCGACAAATTTTGCTTTCAAAATCATTTTTGGGCATTCAATTTCAAGAGGATTATTCGGTAGAGTTTTTCACTTCTGAGGCAGAGTTTGAAAGTGGAAATCAACAGGAGATGCTTCGCTTGTTCGGAGATGGGATCCTCCGAAAGGGTGAAGTCGAAAAAAATCTTGATCTATTTACAGTGCGATTGGAACGACAAGAAAAAGATGTCCGAATCAAAAATTTTCAGATTCAAGGTCAGGGACTTTCAGTTCAAGCTTCTGGAAAAATCTTTCCGCAAGCACAGTTGGCCTACAGTGCAAAAATTGATTTGTCCGTGGTGGATCAGTGGCTCATGGATTTCCGACTTCTCGAACGGCAACAGTTTTTTGAAGGGGATGTTGCCGTTGAAGGAAATGCAACAGGGTCATTGGAAAATCTTTCCACCAAAGGAAAAATTTCCACGCCTGTATTTTCTCTTCAGGGTGGAAAGATTCATGAGATTCATGCAGACTATTTTTGGCAAAAAGATCGATTTCGATTTGTAAAGGGACAACTTCAGTTTGGAGAAGAATCCAACGCCATTTTCTTTCGTGCTGAGAATTTTGGTCCACATCATGTTGGAACTTACTCCGTAACTGGAAAGGAAATTGAGTACTCCTATATTCAGTCGTTTATTGATTGGGAGGTAAAACCGATTCTCACGGCTACGGTTGATGTAGAGTCGAGTGGAAAATTGGGGTTAGCTCCTTTTGTATTTGATGGAAACTATTCGCTCCATACTCCCAATTTGGCGATGAGAATTCCGGATTTGCTCCTTCCCTACCTTCCCATTGAGTTTGAAGATTTGAATTTGAAAGGTCCCATCGGATGGAGTTCAGAAAAAGGAATTTCTCTACGCAACGGTGTCCTTACTGCACAAGGTTTGTCAGGATCTTTTTATTTCGATTTTTTGGATGTAGATCGCATTGATGGATTGATCCAGGTCGAGGTGCTCCAAGCATCGGGTCTATTTGCGCCCAATTATCCAGCTTCAGGTTATGGAAATGTAAGCTGCAAAATTGATTTGTTCAAAAGACAAGATTTTTCCATTGATCTACAAATGGATCTCAATCAGGCTCAGTACCAAGAAAAATCACCCCATCAACTCAAAGGGAAGATCCGTTTTACACGCAACCATGTTTCCATTCCTTCCATAGAACTTTTTTCATCCAATGAAAATCGAGCCACGTTTCAAGGAGAGTTTGAGCTCTCTGAAGTTGCCGATACAACAGAGTCTATGGAAGCCAAGGGCGAATTGCAAAACTTTGATATGGCATGGGTGTCGGCTTTGGCAGCTCGGGAATATCCTTTGGCTGAGGGAGTAGGTGGACAAGTTAGCGGTACGCTGTCTTTGAGTTCCTTCAAAGAAGATTTTACGGGAAAGCTTTTGGCGAACTCAAAGCTCCTACGGTTTCATGGAATTGATTTTGATCACGCGGATGTTCAGATTTCAATGAGTGAAGAAGGAGTCAGTTTTGATCGAATCCAGATCAAAAATCGGGAAAGTCAATTGAGCCTTTCTGGAAAATTTCTGCAGGGTATTTATGAATCTATTGAGATTACCGGAACGCAGGTGCCCATGGAGTTTTTCACCTCATCAACCATCGCAAGATCATTTTCAACCCACTCTGATTTGAGTGTCTTTCTTCAAGGAAAAGCAGCCGACCCAAAACTTTCTGCCCAGGTTGTATTTTATCAAGAGACTCCAGGATCTCTGAATACGGTAGCTACGTTGGATGCCAAAGGTATATTTTCTAATGTTGATCTACAGCTTCACCATCTGGATGGATCCATTGCATTGAGGTCAAATGTAAGTTTCAATGCTCCTTATCGGATGAATATTTCAGGGTCCCTGAAATCTTTTCCCATTTTTTCTTTCATTCCGGAATCGGAGTCATTTCTTTCAGGAAGTTTGAAACTGGAAGGAGAATTTTTCAAACCCACTTCTTGGGAGGGTGTAGTTGATGTCCAAACCTTGGAAGTCCGAAAAATAGGATTTCAGTATAAGTTGTCCAATCCCATTCATTTGGACGTTCAAAAGGGGCTGTTTTCATTTTCGCAGATCGATTTTGCCAGTGGTGATCATCAATTGCAGGTGTCTGGGCTCATCGATGCATTGGGAAGTATCGAGCTCAAGGTCAAGGGGGAGTTTCCTCTTTTTCTTTTGAGTCTGATTCCTTTTGGGTTGCAAAGAGCTGAAGGTTTTGGAGAAATTGATTTGAGTGTGTTGGGTGATTGGGAAGCTCCCATCGCCAAAGGTCAATTGTATGTGACGGGTGGGTATCTTCAATTTGAAGACATTCCCAAGGCATTTGAAGAGTTGGAATTTTTTGCTTCCATTTCTCAGAATCGTATCTACTCCGATGATTTTTCTTTGCAGATGTCCGGTGGATCATTTCAAGGACAAGCAGAACTGATTTTGGCATGGGAGCCCGATGAGATCACCATGGATGTTTCTGGTGATGTGAATCGAGTTCAATGGGATTTTCCTGAATGGGTACCTGTATTGTTTTCAGGGCCAATGTCCATCGAGGGTAAAGCGACTCATCCTCTGATCCGAGGGGATTTTATCGTCCATGAAGGACTTTACCGTGATCAATGGGATTGGAAAAGTCAGATTTTGTCTTTTCGAAGTTTAGGGAGACGTGAACGGGTGTACAAAGAAGAGGAAGAGAGTTTTCGGTACGATTTGAGATTTCAAACTCAGGGAGATCAATTTCGATTCAAAAACGATGTTGCTGAAGGAATTGCAAGAGGTGACATTCAGCTCATTGGAAGCAACGTTGAGATTGGAATGCTTGGACAGATTGAAGTGATTGAGGGGACCGTTGTGTTTTTGGGGAACGAATTTATCTTGGAGCCAGGAGTGATCAACTTTGTAAGTCCTACGGAAATTGATTTGGATTTTGATTTGAATGCTCGAACTCGGATTCAACAAACTGATATTTTGCTCGACATTCGGACCGAAGGAGAAGAAATATCTGCCTATCTATCGAGTCAACCAGTCAAAGATGAGAGTACCATTGTGGCTCTTCTTACGCTTGGAATTGATTCCAATGAGCTTGCCCCTCAGACCAATCCTGAGGAAGGATTGTCGCCCTCCCTGATCCCTACGATGTTGTCAGGGCCTGTCCAAACCAGACTAGAAAAAGGACTACGTAAAATTCGCTTGATTGATAGCTTTCAGTTTGTTCCATACTTTTCAGAAGATACCAAAACTACAGGTTTGAAACTTGTTGTGGTGAAAAATCTGTTTCCCAAGGTGCGTCTTTTGTATTCCACGGATTTGTTTGAATCAAACAATGAAAATACGTTTAGTTTGCAACAGGATCTAAACAAAAACCTCTCGGTTCAAGGTAACGTCCGAGACAACAAACAAGAAGCAAACCAAGAGTTGGATCTTGGGGTAGATGTTGAGTTTCGTGTTGATTTTTAGAAAAACATATAGGGCATGGTTTGTTTTGGTGCTTTTGAGTTGCTCGGCAACTGCATTTGCCCAAAAAAACTTGGAGATAGTTTGTTTCGACGCTGAAATTCGAAGCGATGCCCTCGATTACTTTTCCTCTCATAAGCTTGATGAGAAGCATCCTTCCAAAAATTCGGAATGGATCAAAAACTTTTACTTCAAGTGGCCTATACAAAATATCTATTTGTCTTTTCAAAATGGCATTCCTCATGTTGAAATTGAACCAAGATACCAAATTGGAACCTACAAATTCTCCAGTCAAACAGCTCTGCGAAGGCTAGATGTGATCGATACCATCAAGCCTATGTTTGGAAATGAAACCGAAGCAGATCCTCTTTCTTCCATGTATGAAACTTTGAAGAATTATTATCATGATCGGGGGTTTCCCAATGCAGACATTCAGCTTGAAGTGCAAAAATTGACGAAATTCAAACAATACAAACTTCTTATTCGGGTGGAAGATGGTACGCCTTGTACTCTGTCTGAAGTTCAAATATTGGGTACGATGCCACTGTCTTTGCAGCAAAGGATCCGAAGGCGTTTAAAAATGAAAAAAGGAGATCGATGTGATCAAGACAAGGTGCGTGAACGAATCAAAAAAGTAAAAAAGTTTTTGGTTGACCAGGGATATCGAAGTGACTCGATTGACAAAGTAGAGTTGAATGAAAATGAAAGTCAATCAGAAGCGATTTTGTCGATGGAGGTCAATGTAGACCAAAAGATTTTTGTGTTGTTTCACGGAAATCGTTTTTCATTTGAACGAGAAGAAGTTTTGAAAAAATCAATTTATTTTGATGACGAAAAGCGGTTTTCTCCTTCGTGGATTGAAAGTACGGCCGTGGAGGGAATCAAAAAGTTTTATCAGTCCAAAGGATATCCTTTTGTAGAAGTGTCTCACCGAGAGGAAACGTTACAAGATAAGACCAAATACATTCATTTTGACATTGAGAGAGGGCCTATCATTCGAGTGAAAAAATTGACGTTTACAGGGAACGATAAAATTTCAGATCGGAGACTCACCAAATATTATTGGAGCATTGCCGAAGGATCTTCCAAAAAACATCTGTATGTCGAACAAGATATGGAACTTTTTACAGATGGGATGATTTCTTTTTACAATGAAAACGGATTTTTAGATGTCTCGATTCGAAACCCTGTGGTCAACATTGAAAAGGATCTTCATCGAGCGGA
Organism: Bdellovibrionota bacterium; assembly: GCA_041391365.1. GTDB lineage: Bacteria > Bdellovibrionota_G > JALEGL01 > JALEGL01 > JAGRMV01 > JAGRAX01. Next base: position 56,935 of record JAWKOC010000001.1, read on the forward strand.
CATCACGTTTTCGATCGATGAAAATCGTTCCTATCGTTTGAACACGTTCCTTCTTTCTGGAAACAGTCATCTTCGCGCTCGGACCATCTTGAAGATCATGGATATGAAAAGAGGGGATGCCATTGACCCCTTGGATATGCGACTCAAAATGGAGCGACTTCGAGATGAATATCGAAAAAGAGGTTACAAATATGTAAAGATTCGTAAGGTGGATGTGAGTGAGTTTAACCCTGGCTTGATCGATTTTCCGATTGAAATTGACGAGGGTCCTCGCATCACCATTGGAAATGTCTATGTAAAAGGGAATTATAGCACCAAAGAAAAGGTCATTACTCGTGAACTTTCCATCAGATCAGGAGACCTCTACAATCCTGTGAAAATCAGAGAAAGTCGACGAAATTTACTTCGCCTTGGTTTTTTTTCCAGTGTGATCATTCAAGAGCGTGAGCGTGAAGGTGAACGCGAGATCGAAGATTTGGTGGTCATCGTCGAAGAAAGAAAAAAGAGATCATTGATTGTTCGACCTGGACTTTCTACGGATGATGGGGCTCGGATTTCAACCTCTTTTGGATATTCAAACATCGCAGGCACTGGGAGGAGTGCTTCCATTTCTGGACGACTCAATCGAAGAATTCAAGATTATCAAATCTTGGAGCATCGTCTGGTGTTTACCTACATCGAGCCAAATATTTTGGGATTCTTTGATGGGAAATTCAACTACATCGATGAGAGAATTGAAGAAATCCAATTTGATATTGATCGACGAAGTTTGATTTTGGGGTTGGAAAAGCAATGGATCGCTTGGATGAGAACTTCAGTGCAGTGGGAATTGGAGTTTCGAACACCATTCAACGAGGATCCAGACGTAGTGCTATCTCCCTTTGACCAGACCCAGGCTCGATTTGGTTCTATCTCTACTCTGGTAGACATGGACTTTCGAGACAACATCCTCAATGCAACCCGAGGATCCTTTCATCGATTGCGATTTGATGTGTTTGATAAGAGTTTTCTTTCTGATGCAGAGTTTATGCGTGTAAATCTTCGCAACAGTTTCTACATGCCCATTCATAACAGGATTCGATCGATTCTGGCTGTTCGAGCAGGTTTTTCTGGTACATTTGGAAACACCAGTGCTCAAGGAATTTCTCAGATTCCCATCGAAAAGAGATTTCGGTTGGGTGGGAATGATAGCTTGCGGGGGTTTTCTCGCAACTGTGTGGGTGGACTTGGATCAGGTGTCGCTGAGAACTGTTCTTCTTCCGCATTGACCCAAGCCCCCGGTGGAAACAGCTACATCAACTATTTGCTCGAGTTCTTGTTTCCTTTGGGCCAAAATCTTGATTTGGCTCTTTTTACAGATGGAGGAAATGCTTTTGAATCCAATCGAGAATTCAATCCATTTAACATTCGCAATTCAGTGGGATTTGGATTCCGGTACAATACGTTTGTTGGCCCCTTGCGCATCGATTTTGGATTCCCTCTCGATCGAAGAAGCGGTGAAAGTACATTCGAATTTCATTTGAGTGTAGGGCAATTCTAAAGAAGTTTTAGATTTCTGGGACTGCATACAGAGGATGTCGAAGAAATATCTCTCGATGATCCTCAGGTATTTTGTCCGACAGGCGATCTCGATGTTTTTTGTATTCTTGTGCTAGCTTTTTAGCTTTGTCTTTTTTTCCAATGCTTTGCAACCACTGAATTTTGGCCACAAACATCAGTTGTCTGAGAAAAACTGCATTGCAGTCCATTGGATCCCAATTCATTTTGGGTTTGAACACAGGTTCCCCTCCATGGGCGGCCAAGAAAAGTGCACCGATTTGAAAAAACCATGTGATTCGATATTTGTGATCCAAATTGTTCAGGTATAGCTCGTTGAACTCCCGGCATAGATCATGGATGTTTTCCAATTGCCCGAGCGCGCGGCAGATGATCGAAAAAACAGAGAAGTATTCGTAAGATTTCATGTTGTTGTTGGTTTGAAAAATTTTCGCTGCTTTATCGAAATAATAGGATGCTTCGGAGTAGCTTTTTTCACAAAAGGCTTTGTCAGCCAGGACATGCAATCTCTTGTAGTCTACAAACCAGTCTTTTACGATTTCTTGGGAAGTCTTGGAGATCCAGGTGTCCGCAGTTTCAATGTCCCCAAGCGCAAGGTAGAGATCAGCCATCCAGTAGCAGCTGTTTTGAAAAAACAGCGTATTGTCCAGACGAGACGACTCCTTTGCTGCGAAGTTTAGATCTTCCAAGCTGCTGATATAATCTCCACTGAAAATCTTGCTGATGGACCGTCCAAATTTAAGCAAGAGAAGATCTTTGAAAAGACCGGCTTCATTGCAATGTTCGATGGCCATATCATAGTATCGAATGGCCTCTCGATAGTCACATTTTACGGCCTGATAAAAAGACGTAATTCTTCTGAGCAATAAAATGTAGTCATCCGTGTTTTTTCTTTCCTCTAGATGTTTGATGGATCTTTTGAGGAGATCTTCAGACAAATGGTCGTCATTCAGATGAGATAAAATTGTAGCAATAAAACACCATATTTTTGCTTTCAACTTGTCCAGATTTGATGGGTTGAGACCCCTCAAGAGTTTTAATGATTCATGCAACGATTGGCGAACATCTGCAGTGAAAAACATAGACTCACAGTGCTCAAGTTTGATCTGAAAGTAGTCTTCTTCGTGTATCGATCTTATCGAATAGATAAAGTCAGAATGTCGTTGAATAAAGCCATTCAATTTGCTGAACTCTTTTTTGGTTTTCAAAAGTTCGATGTTTAGTTTGAGATATAAAATGTGCTCCTCAGTGTTAAGCAAATGAGAAATCATCGTCCATTCTTGGATGACTTTTTCGGCTTCCAAGGTATTGCCAGATGAAATCAGACTTTCCACATAGCGAGGGTAGATTTTTGTCAGGACGTTTTCATGGGTTGGAAGAGTTTCTTTGACCCTTTGCATGTATTCGTAAAACATCTTGGCATCGAGAAAACGATTTTGCTCGAATGCCTTTTCTCCAGCTTCATAGGCTGCCTGAAACGATTCGTTGCAGATGGGGCCTTTCATGTAAAATTTAGCGATTCGATCGATGTGAAAGAACCTCTCGTGAGCGTATTTTTTCTCCATCCAATTTGCGATTTCGAAATTGATTTTCTCTTTTTCCTTTTCTGACATCTGCTCAAAAACAATTTCGTACGTCAACTCATGATGAAAGCGATGCAGGCGACGAGGAAAGAAACTGGATTCTCTCAAATAATGCAGATCGAAAAGTTCCTTGAGCGTGTCTTTTCCAATGTTGACTTTGTCCTCCAAAAGCACTTCGGCTTCGTCAGTGTCTTCTTCAATGCCAAACACTGCCAACCAATGCAGTGCCGTTTTGTGTTTAGGGCCCAATGCATCAAAACGAGATGCAATGAGGGATTGAATGTTGGTGGGGACTTCTTTGGGATCAAAATCAAAACGGACCATTTTGTTTTTGCCTTCAAACACAAAAAGGTTGAGTTCATTTCGCAGCTTCAATTCCCGAAGCATTTCCTCTATATATAGAGGGTTTCCATGGCTCAGGTCGGTCACTTTCTGAGTGGCTTGGTTGGAGATGTAGTCGAGGTCCAGTCTTTCCGATACAAAATTTCGGATGTCATCTTCTCCTCAAGGTTTGAGATGAAGCTCATTGTAATTGAGTTGGCGATAGAAGCTGGGCACGTAGTCCGGCCTATGAAAAAGAATCAGACTGATTTTGGTCTCGTCCAATCCATCTACAATGTATTCCAGCATTTTGATCGAGAGATCGCCCGCCCAGTGCACGTCGTCAAGAACCAGACACAGGGGTTTTTGTCCCATCGTATGCAAAAGTTTGCGAACACTGTGAAATAGACCGGCCTCAATGTCCTTTTCACTCAAACTTTGGATCCGTTCGTTTTTTTCATTGGGATCGATCAAAAACTGAATGAAGTCGCTCTCGGTGGGATTGAGATTCCACTGGGAAAAGGTTGAGGAATCGTTGACCAGCTGATGGACCAATTTTTGGAAGGCGTGAGAGGTTTGGGTGGGATGCACATGCGTAGTTGGCCTCCGCAAAAGGATGCTTCTTCTTCTTGAGGTAGGCCAGACACTCTTCTTTGAGTCTGGACTTGCCCATGCCTGCATCCCCCACGATGCTGAGCACCTGCCCCTCATCTTCCCGACTTTGTTCCAGGGTTTCAATGAAGTAATTGAGTTCATATTGTCTCCCGATCAAGGGAGCATGAAGCTCTTGCATGCCTCTGAGTCGAGAAGGGCTTTGTTTTTTGCCTTTCAATCCAACAAATGGACCTTCAGGATGTTCCTCGAATTCAAAAATACGACTATAAATCTTGGAGAGGGGCTTGCTGACAAAGATTCCGTGGGAGTCTTGCTGAGGTTCTGGAAGAGTATCCTTTTTGGCCGGAAGAAAAGTTTCCAGATTGATAATTTCTTCTTGAATGGTGGCGGTGTCGTTGGGACCAATGTTGTGGAGCGCCCATTCTATGGCCGTCTCAACATCGTTTTCATGGCGCACGGGGATCCCAAAACTGATGACATGGCCTTGAGGGATCTGCGAGACCATGCAGTTGGGGGGCAAGCGGAGTTTATCAGGGGTAAACCCTAACCCGACTCGAATTGTGAGTGTTTTTTTCTGATCCATGGAGTGACAGCCTCCTTCATACAAAAAATACCTATGATTACAATAGATTTTGATGGTTTTCGGTCAAAAAAAGTGACTGATTCGCATGTACGGAAAAACCCGAAAAGGAACAAAAGTTACGGAACTAAAGTTCCAGTTACGTCAGGGAAAACCCCTAGAAATGCGTCATTTTTTTATAAGTCAATAAAAACAATAAGTTAAACTCTTTTTAAATTTGGCACGCTCCTCGCAATCTAAGGGTTCACTATGAAAGCAATGGATGTAACGAAAATCTTGGTCTTGACCCTCTCAACACAGTTCTGGATTGCATGTGGAAACATTCCGAGCAACCAAGAGGATCCCAATCGTCTTCAAACGCAGAGTGTGGAAAATCTTTCCTTCAGTGTGTATTCCAACGATGGATCGGGAAATTTCAATGAGGACCAAGGTTCTCTTATCGAGATGTTTTCTCGAGTGCTCTCTGGAGGAGCCGGCTGGAGCAAAACGGCCTACAAAAATGACTCTGGAGGAGCCGGTTGGGCAAGAGTTTATTCTGGAGGAGCCGGCTGGGGTAAAGCTTACAGTGATCAATCCGGAGGAGCTGGTTGGGCCATGGCCGTTGATCACTCGGATGATGAGTGGTTTGCCTACCCAGAAAGTGCTCCCCAATCTGTGGTGATGCTGCAAGGCATTTGTTCTGGATGCAACACCATTCAAATCGAAGCCGATGGAGTGATCATGAGCATCAATGTGGATTCAGACGGCAACTTCATTGTGGCAATGAATGCTCTTGAGAGTGCTTCAGAAATTCAGTTCTCGCTTCTTCCCGACGGCAATTCGGACAACGAGAAACTCGAGGTCAAATTGATGACCCCTTAAAGAAAGATTTGTTCCCTGAGGAAAAGGTTCTAACGACATAACTTCCCCTAGAATAGGCGACTTTTGGCCCCATCACCAAAAGTCGCTTTTTTTTGCATTGGAGGTCTTGACATTGAGGGCGTTGAGACTAGATTGAGCCACGAAATCGACCCCAAGGCAGGGCCTTGGATGTCGTTAATAGAGTTTTGAAGCATCTGAAAAGAAATAGATTATGCCGATTTACGAATATGAATGCATTTCCAAAGGACATCGTTTCGAGGAATTGCAAAAAATCTCAGATCAGCCCATCGCCCAATGCAAGGTTTGTGGTGGTGTGGTGAAAAAACTGATTTCCAATACGGCTTTTTCCTTGAAAGGATCCGGTTGGTACAAAGATGGATATTCTTCATCGACCTCAGCTTCTGAGAATTCAACGTCAACCAAGACATCGGAATCTGCTTCTTCAGAAGCTCCAAAAGACACAACCCCTACCCAGAAAAAGGAGAATTTAGGATGAAAATTCGACCATTGCATGATCGTGTCCTGATCAAAAGAATTACAGGAGAGGAAACCACCAAAGGTGGGATTATCATTCCTGACACAGCGAAAGAAAAACCCATGGAAGGGAAAATCGTCGCTGTAGGCAACGGAAAGGTTGTTGATGGAAAGACTGTACCTCTTCAAGTAAACAGTGGTGATCGTGTTCTTTTTGCAAAATATGCTGGCACCGAAGTGAAAATCGAAGGTGAAGAGCATTTGATTCTTACAGAAGACGAAATTTTAGGCATTGTAGAATAAGTTCAGGAGGAATAATATCATGAGCGCAAAAATCATTAGTTTTGGCGAAGACGCAAGAAAATCTGTTTTGACAGGTGTAAACACGCTTGCAAACGCCGTAAAAGTAACCTTGGGCCCACGCGGGCGTAACGTTGTGTTGGAAAAATCTTTTGGTAGCCCAACGATCACCAAAGACGGTGTGAGTGTTGCCAAAGAAATCGAACTCGAAGACAAATTTGAAAACATGGGTGCACAGATGGTGAAGGAAGGTGCTTCTAAGACCTCTGACAGCGCAGGTGATGGAACCACAACGGCTACTGTGTTGGCACAGGCCATTTTTTATCAAGGATCCAAATTGGTTTCCGCAGGACACAATCCTATGGACATCAAACGTGGAATCGATAAAGCGGTTGAAACGGTTGTCAATGAATTGAAAACCATTTCCAAACCTGTTTCCGAAAGTTCAGAAATTGCTCAAGTAGGCACAGTGTCTGCCAATGGTGACAAACTGATCGGTGACATCATTGCCCAAGCCATGGACAAAGTTGGAAAAGAAGGTGTGATCACCGTGGAAGAAGCAAAATCCATGGAAACTTCCTTGGACATCGTTGAAGGTATGCAATTTGATCGTGGATATCTTTCACCTTACTTCGTGACCGATGCAGAACGAATGGAAGTTGTATTGGACAACGCATACTTGTTGATCTTCGAAAAGAAAATCAGCAACATGAAAGATCTTCTTCCCATTCTGGAAAAAATTGCACAAACAGGAAAACCTTTTGTGATCATTGCTGAAGACATCGAAGGCGAAGCGTTGGCAACATTGGTTGTGAACAAACTTCGTGGAACACTCAAATGCGCAGCTGTGAAAGCACCTGGCTTTGGTGATCGACGAAAAGCTATGCTCGAAGACATCGCAACCTTGACCGGTGGCCAATGCATCACCGAAGATTTGGGAATCAAGTTGGAAAACTTGACCTTGGATGATCTTGGAGAAGCCAAACGAGTGACGATCGACAAAGAAAACACAACCATCGTAGACGGCGCGGGATCTCGCGACGCTATTGACGGCCGAGTCAAACAAATCAAAGCTCAGATTGAAGAAACTTCTTCCGATTACGATCGTGAAAAACTTCAAGAGCGTTTGGCCAAATTGGTCGGTGGTGTAGCTGTGATCAATGTTGGTGCCGCAACCGAAACCGAGATGAAAGAGAAAAAAGCTCGTGTGGAAGATGCGATGCACGCCACCAAAGCTGCAGTGGAAGAAGGAATTGTGCCTGGAGGAGGCGTTGCTTACATCCGTTGCTTGAAAGCTTTGGAAAACGTTGCATTGAACGACGGTGAAAAATGGGGAGCGAACATCATTCGTCGCGCCTTGGAAGAACCTCTACGACAAATCACTGCCAACGCAGGTGTTGAAGGTTCCATCGTGATCGAAAAAGTGAAAAACGAAAAAGGAAACTTTGGATACAATGCTCAAAGCGGAGAGTATGAAGATATGCTCAAAGCTGGAATCATCGATCCTACCAAGGTTTCTCGATTGGCGTTGCAAAATGCAGCTTCCGTTGCTTCGTTGCTTCTCACCACAGAAGCCATGATTGCTGAAAAGCCACAAGACAAATCAACCTCTGCTGCACCTGATATGAGCGGCATGGGGGGTATGGGAGGCATGGGCGGCATGATGTAAGCCACCTGTGATTCCATCACAATTGTGAAAAAGGCAGGCCATCAAGGCCTGCCTTTTTTTTATCCTTTTCAATTCGGGGCCGTACGACTGGACCCAAACTATGGTTTTATTTTCAGACAATAGTTTGGGTCCAGTCGTACGGCCCCAGATTGAAGATGGAAAATAGAACTGGAAAATTTTTATTGCAAATGGATGGCGTGGATCAAATCGCCAATGGCTTGCTTGACATCTTTTTGTCCATAGAGAGCATGATAGGTTTGCTCGATGATAGGACTTTGAATGTTGTGTCGGATGGAAATGTCATAGGCAATTTTGGCACAGCGTATTCCCTCTGCTGTTTGGCCAATGGTCGAAAGAATTTCCTTGATTGACAGTCCTTGCGCCAACAAAAGTCCGACTCTACGGTTTCTGGATTGCTCTCCTGTGCAGGTCAAAATCAGATCTCCCATTCCAGATAAACCAAAAAAAGTTTGGGGTTTGGCTCCCAAAGCTTGGCCCAAGCGAGAAATTTCTTCCAGCCCCTTGGTCATTAAGGCTGCTCGTGCATTTTCTCCCAGTCCAAAGCCCTCACATGCTCCCGATGCGATGGCCAAAATGTTTTTCAATGCCCCTCCCATCTCTACGCCAACCAGGTCTTCTGTGGGAGACCACTGAAAATGTGGGTTGGTGCACAAGGAAATGAGTTTGTTGCGCACCTCTGGATTGGTGCATCCAATGTCGACGGCCGTAGGAAGGTCTCGAATCAATTCTGATGCAAAACTGGGTCCTGAAATTGTAGCAAAGTGTTGATGGAGCCAACGATCGCCATAAATTCGCCCAAGTTTTTGAGACAGTGTTTGCAAGTGCAAGAGATCCAGCCCTTTTGCCGTGCACACAATGGATTGGTCTAAGCGCAAATAAATTTTGGTTTCTTCGATCCACTCCACAATTTCGGAGGAAGGTAAAGCAAGAAAAATCACGGAGGCATCTTGATAGCAAGCCTCTACATCGGTGTTGGCTTGAATCCGAGGAGAAAGAGGGACTCCTGGATGGTACTTGGAATTGAGTTGGGATTGGTTGATCGACTCGCACAGATCGCTGTTTCTTAGCCATAGCCATACCGAATGGCCCATTTTGGCTTGAGACTGGGCCAGAGCCGTTCCCCAGCTACCTCCTCCAATGACCGCAATTTTTGTAATGCTGTTTTCCATCATGTTGTGACCACTGTAGTGTAGGCATTCTCTGATTTCAAGGTTTCAGATGTAGATTCGTATTTGACGAGAGGGTCAGACCGGTATATTGCCTGAGAAAGCATTTATCCACATTATAAGGAGACTCATTGCCATGAAACGCATCCATTGGATTGTATCACTTCTTACCATCTTTGTTGTTCCAGCTCTTTTCGCGGGACAGGCCATCACATCTGCGACCATGGACACTGCCAACAAGATTGTCCAAGAAAAAATTCAAGCTTTTGGAGCACAGAATGTTTTGCTTGTCTTTGACAACGACAATACCTTGCTTCGAATGAAGCAAAGTTTGGGAAGTGATCAGTGGTGGGATTGGCAAAATGACATGTTGTTCTCAAAATCTGATGAAGTTGACAAGTCAGGTTTGGTGGCAGATAGCATAGACGCTCTTTTGGATGTTCAAGGTTTTTTGTTCAGTTTGAGCTCCATGATTCCTGTCGAATCGACCACCCCTTCGATGGTGAAAAAAGTTCAAGATCAAGGAGTCCAAACCTTTATTCTTACTTCCAGAGGTTGGGATTACTATTATCCAACCTTTCGTGAGCTCTTTGAAAACGGATATCGATTTGAATCCTCGTTGGAAAAGGCAGGTGAGATTGATCAACCCAAACCATGGGTGCCTTTTGAACCTAAAACGGTTGCAAAAACGTTTGGCTTTAGCGCATCTGATGTCAAAGAATTTAAACTTGATCGAACTCCACGTCCTGTGGCTTTCTCAAAAGGAATTTTTTTACGGCAGGCCAACACAAAGGTGCGATGCTGAAAATCTTGCTTGCAAAAATTGGATTTGAACCCAAAGCCATTGTGTTTGTTGACGACAAAGAAAAACATACACAAAGAGTTCAACAAGCCTTCGAAGGTTCATCGATCGATGTGACCACCATTCGATACAGCGCGGAAGACAAAAGGGTGGATGCATTTATGGCCCAAGACAAAAGTTTTGTCATCGCACAGTGGAATCGACTCCAGCATGCATATGAGACCCAAAATCCCAAGCGGATTCACAAGGTCGTTCGCAAAACATTTTAGCCCTCTAGAAAGGTCCATATGTTGTCGAGGATCAGCATCTCAGATTTAGCGATTGTACCCGAAGCGCAGGTAGAGTTTGATAGGCAATTCAATGTACTGACCGGTGAAACTGGCGCAGGAAAATCCATCTTGATTGAAGCCATATCTTTGCTGGCCGGTAGAAAAGCGTCGCAAGATGATGTGAGACAGGGGTCTGAGCGTGCTTTGGTAGAGGCTCAAATTGATTTTGTGCAGCCGGAAAAAATCAAAGATTTTTTGATGGATTCTGCTGGAATAGAAATCGAAGATGGGACTTTGATCCTACGTCGATGGATTGGAAAAGATGGACGCAGCAAAGCTTTTGTCAACGAAAAGTCCTGTACCATTTCCTTTCTTCAAGCCTTGTCCAAGCACTGGTTGGATGTGACCAGTCAGCATGGAAGCCAAATGCTCATGGATGAAGCCAATCATATCTATGTTTTGGATGATTCCTCCAAGTTGGAAAAAGAATTGGAGCAGTACCAACAAACCTTTGATCAGGTTCGGGATATTGATTCAAAACTGCGTGAAATCGATCGTCAAAAACAAAAAGCAAAAGAGGAAAAAGAATTCCTACAATATCAATTCAAGGAACTCAAAGAGTCCAAGCTTGTTGAAGGTGAGTTGCAAGAAATTGAAACCACGTTTCAAAAAGCCAAGCATGGTGAGAAACTTGCAAATGCTTTTGAAGACATCCACCGACAATTTTATGGCGAACGTGATGTTGTTTCGAGCCTAGGATCCATCACAAGGCAGTTGGAAAAAATATCGGATGTGGACGAGACTCTTGCGGGGCTTTTGGAAAAATCGAGAGACGTTGAAATCTTGGTTGATGATTTGAAAGCGCAGCTTGACCAATATAGAGGTAGCCTGGGCATTGACCATTCTGAAATTGAAGATCTCAATCAGAGAATGGCCACGCTTCAGAAGGTTGTGAGAAAGTATGGTTCCATCGAAGCAGCCATTGAAAAAAGAGATGGCATTGGAAAACTGTTGGCAAGTTTGGAAGATGATTCCGAGGAAGAGGTTTTGCTTCGAGATCAGCTCAAGCGTTTGGAAAAAGAACTTGTGCTTCAGGCGGAGAAACTTCGTGGTCTTCGCTCTGCCTCGGCTGTGAAATTGAGCAAAGGCATTTCCAAAGAGCTTTCATCTTTGGGCATGAGCCAAGCCAAAGTAGAGTTTTTGATGGAGGATGCAACTGCGTCCGGGACCACATTGCAATGTGGCTCGCGATACTTTCATCGACGTGGAATGGATACTGTACGCATTCAATTTTCTCCCAACCCAGGGGAGGGATTTCGTCTCCTTTCTTCCATTGCTTCTGGAGGCGAATTGTCGAGAATTTTGCTTGCGATCAAATGCGTGTCGATTGAGCAAGGCCAATCTCCCGATGTAACGTTCTTGTTTGATGAAGTAGATACAGGGATTGGAGGAGAAACCGCTGAGAGGTTGGGTCTTCAAATGATGAAGCTGTCTCAAGGGCGTCAGGTGTTTTGTGTGACGCATTTGGCGCAGGTCGCGTGTTACGCTCATCATCATTATCGTGTAAAAAAAGAAGTACGTTCTGCGCGAACCATGGCCAACATCGAAAAGTTGAGTGAAAAGCAACGGAAGGAAGAGCTCGGACGCATGATTGGAGGAATCTCTGTCACGCAGCCCATGATGGCCCATGCGCAAGAACTATTCGACAAAGGCGTTTTGGCTACACAATCGGAGACTTTTCCGTTACATTCACTCTGATGAAGACCCAGGGTTCAAATCATTTTGACCCCCCCAGTAAGGTCAGCTATGATGCGAATGTTAGATCAAAAGTGAGCAAAGTGAAAAAATGAAAATCATTTCTTGTGGAATTACCGACATTGGCAGAAAACGCCAGCGCAACGAGGACAGTTATTTGGTGAACGACAAATTGGGACTGTACATTGTTGCTGACGGTATGGGTGGTCATGCTGGGGGCGAGTTTGCCAGCAAGATCGCGGTGACAACGGTCGAAGAGATCATTCGAGGTGTTGATCGAACCAAGTCCAATGTTCCTGATCAGACCTATTTGGACTCCCCTGAAGACGAGCAAATCGATGGGGAAGAGCAAGAACGTCTCCGAGATGCCATTGCCCGTGCGGGCAACATGATTGTTCGAAGGGCCATCGAAGAACCCGAGCTCAAAGGAATGGGAACCACGTCTACGGTGATGCTCATTCGAGATGGAAATGCCTATTTCGCTCACGTCGGAGATAGCCGAGCCTACTGCATCCGAGAAGGACAAATCATTCAGATCACAGAAGACCACTCTTTGGTCCATGAACAGCTCAAAAGTGGTTTGATCACAGAAGAAGAAGCCAAAACCCATCAGCTTAAAAATATCATCACACGCTCTGTAGGTGTGCAAGAAGAAGTCGAAGTGGATACGATCGTATGGAAAATCATGCAAGGTGATTTTTATGTGATGTGTTCGGATGGGCTGTCCAATATGGTGGATGATCAAGAGATTCTTTCGATCGTCAAAGAGGACAATTTGGAGCTCTCTGCCCGAGATTTGGTTGACACAGCGAATCAAAGAGGGGGTGAAGATAATATCACTTTGATACTTTTAAAAGTGTTAGAGAATTGATATAATTAGAGTACTTACGTTTAGTTGACTTCTCCCATGTTTCGTGGTGAATACAGATTCTCATGAACGTAAGCACCCAAAGCTTCCCAATGAAGCGTATAAATACCTAAAATAATGTAACTTTTGGAGACTGAGTGAACAATAGATTTTATACGATCATGGTCATTCCTGAGAAAAGTGCTCAGGTTAAAAAATGGATGATTTCTCACAAAATGGTTCAAGCTGCCTTGGCGGTTGGAGGACTGGTGGTCGTGTTTGCGTTGATCACAACCCTTACCTCTCTTCGTTACCTCCAGAAAAAGGCCCAGTTTGAGAGTGCTCTGACACGAAACCATTATTTGGAAGGGCAGCTTCAGCTTCTCAACAACCAAATCAACATTGCTGATTCTACTTTGGTGCGGGTTCAGAACTTTGAACAAAAGCTTCGAGTGTTGGCTGATTTGGACACCGCGGGTGTAGGTGGTGGTTTTGGTCCCTTGCCCCAAGACGAAGGCAGCGTATTTCTAAAATCAACCGAAGAATCTCCTCATGGGACGTTGGTGGCTTCCCTGTCTGAAGACATGTACAACAATTCGGGGACCGATTTTTCCAATCCGTTGGAGCTGAAGGTGGACAGCATCCATCGTAAGGCCTCTTTGCAGGAGCAGAGCCTTCAGGAGCTCTATGAACTGCTCAAAGATCAACGAACCGTTTTGTCATCCAGACCCTCAGTATGGCCTGCAAAAGGATGGCTCACCTCTACCTTTGGGTACCGTATTTCCCCTTTTACAGGGTTGCGCCATATGCATAGTGGGATCGACATTGCAGCCGCCATTGGGACCGAAGTTCGGTCACCTGCCAACGGTGTGGTTACCCGCGTAGGGACTGAGCCGGGTTTTGGTAAATTTCTTGTGATCAATCATGGATATGGAATTGTGACTCGTTACGGCCACAACTCCAAAATGCTTGTCAAAGTTGGCCAAAAGGTCAAACGAGGCGAGCCCATTTCCTTGGTGGGAAATACTGGTCGATCCACTGGACCTCACTTGCACTATGAAATTCGGGTCAATGGTGTTCCTGTAAACCCCATGCAATACATTCTAGACTAGATCTTTTCTTAAAATGCCTTTATAAAAGGCCTTCATGCTCGAAGGCCTTGTCAAAAAAATATTTGGGACGCAACATGACCGAGACATTCGGTCGTTGCAGCCGATTCTTGATCAAATCAATGCTTGGGAAAAACAGCTGCGATCTTTGTCGGATCAGGCTCTACAATCCAAAACTCCAGAATTTAAACAGAGAATTCAAACAGAGATCCAAAAAGGCAGACAAGCGAAAGATGTTTTGAATCAGCTCTTGCCTGAGGCCTTTGCGGTTTGTCGTGAAGCCAGTCGACGTGTTCTCAATATGAGACATTTTGATGTGCAGATGATTGGAGGCATTGTTCTCCACCAGGGAAAAATTGCAGAAATGAGAACCGGGGAAGGAAAGACTCTGGTCGCAACTTTGCCTGTGTATTTGAATGCGCTTTTGGGACGAGGCGTGCATGTGGTGACGGTCAACGATTACTTGGCCAAACGAGATTCCCAGTGGATGGGACAAGTGTATGAATTTTTGGGTTTGAGTGTAGGTGTTGTGGTCAACGAACTCAATGATCGCCAGAGAAAAGAAGCTTACGCCGCCGATGTTACCTACGGTCAAAACAATGAATTTGGTTTCGACTATCTTCGTGACAACATGAAATATCGTTTGGAAGATTATGTGCAAAGAGATTTGTATTTTGCGATTGTGGATGAGGTCGACTCAATTCTGATCGATGAAGCCAGAACACCTCTGATCATTTCTGGACCCACGGACGATTTCACAGAAAAATATTACACCGTCAACAAAGTCATTCCACAATTGAAAGTGGAACGAGATTTTACGCTCGATGAAAAAAGCAAAAATGCACTGTTGACGGAAGAAGGTGTATCCCATGTTGAAAAACTTTTGGGCATCGCAAATCTGTATGACCCGGAACACATTGAAACTCTTCACCATGTCAACCAAGCTCTTCGGGCTCACAATTTGTTCCACAAAGACGTCGATTACATGGTCAAAGACGGGGAAGTCATGATTGTGGATGAGTTTACTGGACGAATCATGCCTGGAAGGCGATGGTCCGATGGACTTCATCAAGCGATCGAGGCCAAAGAAGATTTAAAGATTGCCAACGAGAATCAGACATTGGCATCGATCACATTTCAAAATTATTTTCGGATGTTTGAAAAATTGTCAGGCATGACAGGTACCGCAGATACCGAAGCTGAAGAATTTCACAAGATTTACAATTTGGATGTAACAGTCATTCCCACCAACAAGCCTTTGCGTAGATTTGATCATGCAGACATTATTTATGCGAGCGAAAAAGACAAATACAGAGCCATCGCGCAGGACATTCGTGAACTCTACGAGAAAAAGCAACCCGTTCTTGTGGGAACGGTCTCGATTGAAAAGTCAGAGAGACTCTCGAAATATCTTAAGCGAGAAGGTGTTCCCCACAACGTCCTCAATGCCAAACATCACGAGCGAGAAGCCGAAATTGTCAAAAATGCTGGACAACCCAGTCAGGTGACGATTGCCACCAACATGGCGGGTCGTGGAACAGATATTGTGTTGGGAGAGGGCGTAAAAGATGCTGGGGGCCTTTTCATCATCGGTACAGAACGACATGAATCTCGTCGGATCGACAATCAGCTTCGTGGACGATCAGGTCGACAAGGTGATCCCGGAGGATCAAGATTTTATCTTTCATTGGAAGATGACTTGATGAGAATTTTTGCCAGTGACCGTGTTCAGAAAATTTTGGAATGGGCCGGCATGAAAGAGGGAGAGGCCATTGAACACAAGATGACCACCCGAGCCATTGAAAGTGCTCAGCGCCGTGTGGAAGGGCATAACTTTGATATCCGCAAGCATCTTCTCAAATATGACGATGTAATGAACCAACAGCGAAAAGTGATTTATGCGCTTCGCAAAGATGTGTTGGGAAGAAGCTCGATTCGAGAAGTCATCGAGCAAGACATTGCGGAAATCATAGAAGATTGGATCCTTGCGTATACTCAACCAAAAGTTCCCACTCAGCAGTGGAATTGGGAAGCGCTATCAGAAATTGTTCACAAGACTTTTGCTCATCCGATGCCCTACCATGCTGACAATTGGACGGATAATTCCCAGGAAAATTTGCATGAGGCTTTGATCGAGTTTGCTCTGGAAAAGCTCGATGAAAAAGAAAAAGAGCTGGGAGAAATCGATTTTGCGAGAATGGTCGAGAGAGAAATCAAATTGCGCACGATCGATGCGTTGTGGAAAGACCATTTGCACAATATGGATCAACTCAAAGAATCGGTAGGTTTCCAAGGATACGCACAAAAAGATCCATTGAACGAGTACAAAAAAAGCGGCTTCGATATGTTTGCGGAGATGGTGTATGCGACCAAAGAATCTTCTCTGATGAGGATTTTTCATGTCCAGGTTACCCAGCAAGCCACCGACCCTGAAGTGTTTCGAAAACGAAGTACCAGTCCCATGCAGATGGGAAGGGGAGATCAACCTGCACAGGGAGCTTCTGGAGAGGTTGCTTCTGGAACTGCACCGAGCGCTGCTGGGCAGGCCATTCCCAATCGTACGCAAATTCCGAACTTGCAAAGTCAAGCTGCTACCATTCGACGCCAAGGAGACAAAGTAGGTCGAAACGATGCTTGTCCCTGTGGAAGTGGAAAAAAATACAAAAAGTGCCACGGCGCAAACTGACTTGCGTTCGAAAAAAATAGCGTACCATTTCTTTTCACATGACTTGAACGGCGATTTTTTCTACTTCTTGTGCATGGAAGCTAAAGCTATCAGAAATCCCCATCTGTAAAGCCAAAGGTATCGAGAGGGTGTCAAACCTTATCGGGAAAATACGGTGAGATGTTGAATTCAAAAAAAAGGTTACACATTGAAGCGAAAATGAGTCACATCTCCGTCTTTGAAAATGTACTCTTTTCCTTCAGAGCGAAGCAGACCCGATTCTTTGAGTTTGGTTTCGGAGCCGTGAGTGAACAAATCTTCGCATTTATAGACTTCCGCGCGAATGAATCCTTTTTCAAAATCGGAGTGAATCACGCCTGCAGCCTGAGGAGCTTTTGTGCCTTCTTTGATGGTCCAGGCACGGGCTTCTTTTTCTCCCGCCGTAAAGTAGGTGATCAGTTTCAAGAGTTTGTAGGCAGCTTGTATCACTCGATCCAGCCCAGATTCTTGCAGCCCCAACTCTTCCAAAAACATTTGTTTTTCTTCACCATCGAGTTGGGCAATTTCTGATTCAACTTTTGCGGAGACCACCACCACATTGGCGTTTTCGTTTTCGGCCATGGCTTTGACTTTTTTTACATGGTCGTTGTCTTGATTCAGTTCTTCTTCGGATACATTGCAAACATATAAAATCGGCTTGATGGTCAATAGATGATACGTTTTCAGAACCTTATGCTCTTCTTCTGTGAGATCGAGACTTCGAATCACATTTCCCTGCTCAAGATGAGACTGAACTTTTTCCAGAGCCTCTGTGGCTATCTTTGCTTCTTTGTTCCCTGATTTGGCCATCTTTTCTTGTTTGATCTTTGCGTTTGATACAGTCTCTAGATCTGCCAAACACAATTCGGTATCAATCGTATCCTTGTCTCTCAGAGGATCGACACTGCCTTCTACGTGAATTACTCCTTCCTCATCAAAGCAGCGCAGAATGTGAACAATTGCAGTGGTCTGCCGAATGTGACTCAGAAATTGATTGCCAAGGCCTTCTCCCTGACTTGCCCCTTTGACCAACCCTGCGATATCGACAAACTCAATGGTGGTTGGGATGATTTCTTTTGATTTGACGATCTGTGCAATTTTTGTGAGTCGAGTGTCAGGAACTTTGACAATTCCAACATTGGGATCAATGGTACAAAAAGGATAGTTGGAGGCCTCAATTCCCGCCGCCGTAAGAGCATTGAACAAAGTTGATTTTCCAACATTGGGTAGACCTACGATTCCACACGACAAACTCATGACTAACCTCCTGATTTTTTATAGATGCACAATTTCTAGCTCGCAGTAGTTGAGCAAAATTTTCTTTTGTCCAAATCGTTGAAACTGAATGGTCAATTTCAAATTTTCATTGGGACCTTCGCACTGTTTGACAATACCTTGGCCAAAATTGGGATGTACAACCTTGGTTCCTGGACCATAGGCACGCGTGGATTTTTTGGTTGTGATCGAAGCAGAAGCTTTGTCCGATACGGAATATCGATCCCAATCTTCGCTGGGGTCAATTTGAGCATAATCGTCCTCGAATTCATCCAAGGTATAACGTTTCTTTTTGGAATGTGAGGTTTCATGAAAAATGATTTTTCCTGCATCGACCTCTTGAATGAAACGAGATACCGGGTTGAACTGTGTAAACTTGTATAGTTTTCGGCGAGAAGCAGCTGTGAGATACAATCTTTTTTCAGCGCGGGTCATGGCCACATAGCAAAGCCGGCGTTCTTCCCTCAATTTCGTCTGGATCACCTGTTTCTACAGACCGTTGGTGAGGAAAAATACCTTCCTCCATTCCCACCAAAAAAACATTGGGGAACTCCAAGCCTTTGGAGTTGTGAATCGTCATGAACGTCAACATGGGTTGACTTTGATCGAGATCCTCGGTCGAGGTGTGCAAGGAAATGTAGTCCATGTAGTCAAATAGAGTGCCGTGTTGAGCATTTTCAAATTCTTGAATCGAACGCAACAACTCCTCAATGTTTTCCAGTCTTCCGTCAGCTTCGATGGTTCCTTCGTTTTCCAAAGCTTTCAGATAGCCACTTTTTTCAAGGATCAAATCCGTGATTTCTGAAGGAGATCGCTCTGTGATTTGTTGTTGAATGTTATAAAACCACAGATAAAATTCTCCCAGCGAACTGGCAGCTTTTCCAGCTCCTGAGAATCGAGGAATGGCTTCCAACATTGAAATGCCCATCTGTTGAGAAATTTGACCAAGCTTGACCAGTGACTGAGCTCCAATGCCTCGTGCAGGTTTGTTGATGATTCTCTCGAACGCCACATTGTCAAAAGGGTTGATGGCCAATTTGAGGAAGGCCAAAATATCTTTGATCTCTGATCGTTCATAAAATTTGATTCCACCGTACACCTTGTATTGCAGGTTGAGTTTTCGAGCTTGTTCTTCCAACAGACGAGACTGCGCATGTGTACGGTACAAAATGGAAAAATCATTGAGGCTGAGATTTTGTTTCGATTGAAGCTGAGTAATGGTATCGAAAATAAATTGCGTTTCTTTGTAGTCATCTTCTGCAAGAAAAAATTCTACAGGCTGGCCTTCGGGGTTGTCCGTCCAAAGGTTTTTTTCCCTCCGTCCCCGATTGTTTCGAATTACATCATTGGCTACGCTCAAAACTTGTTTGGTGGAACGGTAATTTTGATCGAGTTTCACCGTTTTGGCAGGTGCAAAATCTTCCTCGAATTCGAGCATGTTTTCTACACGGGCACCTCGCCAGGAATATATTGCTTGATCCTCATCTCCCACGGCACAAACGATGGAGTCTTGCGACAATAACTCTTGGATCAATGTTTTTTGAATCACGTTGGTGTCCTGATATTCATCAATCAAAATTCGACTCCATCGATCATGCAAAATCTTTTTGACCACCGGTTGTTCTCTGAGCAGTTTGACCATTTCGATCAACAAATCTCCAAAATCCATGGCCTGATGTTTTTTTAGACGTTCTTGATAGGCTTGCGCAATTTCCATGGCCTTCGGACTGAGCAGAGAATGATCTTTGAGATATTTGATGGGATCAAGCGAATGATTTTTTGCTTGATCAATTTGGTATTTGACGATTTTTGGAGATAAGATTTTGGGGTCATAATCACGTTCCTTGATCAGAGATTTGATCAAGGAAAGTTGATCGGTATCGTCATAAATGGTGATTTGAGCATGTCTACCTAGCTCACGATGAAATTCTTTGAGCAGTCGCAAACAGATGGAGTGAAAGGTTCCGATCCATTGGGGTTGGTCGTGTCCTTCCAACATGTGTCGAATTCGCTCTTTCATTTCGTTGGCGGCTTTGTTGGAAAAGGTCATGGCCAAAATGGATTGAGGGGCAATGCCCAACTCTTCGATCAAAAATATGATTTTATGTGTGAGGACTCTGGTTTTGCCCGAACCTGCACCCGCCACAACCAAAAGGTTGTGATCGGTCAGTTCCACGGCCTGCCGTTGGGCAGGGTTCAATCCAGATAAAGCTCTCGACATGTGGGGTGTTTCTACAGCAGTTTTGGGCTTTCGGCCAGCCAAATTCCCATTCCTTAGGTCGAGGTTGGCATTTGATCTGAAAAGCGATATGAGTACTTCTTTATGCTTCACGTATTCAACAGCATGACCCGCAAAACTGAGCCGTTTGTACCTTTGCAAGAAGGTAAAGTTTTCATGTATGTTTGTGGTCCAACTGTTTATGACCACTCTCACATCGGTCACGGGCGTGCGTATACCAGTTTTGATATGGTCTATCGCCATTTGCAATTTTTGGGCTACCAAGTGACCTATGTTCGGAATCTTACAGATGTTGATGATAAAATCATTCATGGGGCGCAACGCCTTGGGACGACCCTCGACGATTTTAGCCAAACGTACATTCAGTCTTTTCATGAAGATATGAAGGCTCTGGGCATTTTAAGTCCAGGAGTTCAACCTCGAGCTACCCAGACTATACCGGAAATGATTGAGATGATTCGAATCCTTGTGGAACAAGGCCAAGCCTATGCTTCCGGGGGAGATGTATACTTTTCCGTGAGATCCTGGGCAGCCTATGGTCGTCTTTCTGGGCGTGACATTGATGATCTCAAGAGTGGGGCAAGAGTCGAGCCCGGAGAATCAAAAAAAGACCCGTTGGATTTTGTGTTGTGGAAAGGATCCAAAGAGGGTGAACCCTCTTGGGATTCTCCTTGGGGAAAGGGTAGGCCAGGATGGCACATTGAATGTTCGGCCATGGCCAAAAAATATTTGGGCTCGAGCATCGACATTCATGCTGGAGGAAGAGATTTGATTTTCCCCCATCACGAAAACGAAATGGCGCAGTCGGAAGCCTGCAACCAGGTTCCTTTTGCCAAGTATTGGCTTCACAATGGTTTCGTCAATTTGTCCAAAGAGAAGATGTCTAAATCATTGGGCAATACGGTTACGATCAAAGATATGTTGGCAAGTTTTCATCCGGAGGCGATTCGGTTGTTTTATTTGTCCAGTCACTATCGATCTCCGATTGAATATTCTCAAGAGCTCATCGAACAGTTTTCGCGTGCTCTGGATCGGATGTATCGATTGCTGTTGCAGTTGCGTCCTGGGCAACCCAAAGAAAATTGGAAAAATCATGAGACTGTCACTTCTTTTGTCGAAGCCATGAACGACGATTTCAATACCCCCAAAGCTTTGGGTGCAATCAACGATATGATCGGCAAAGCCTACAGATTGTCTTTGAAACAAGATCAATTGGACAAGGCTGTTGAGATGGCTTCTTTTGCAAAATCCTGCGCCAATCAACTGGGATTGCTTGCGCAAGATCCGGAACATTATTTTCAGACCATTCCTGGAATGGATCCCGACGAAACGCAGAACATTGAAAAACTTATCGCTGAAAGAGAATACGCACGACGGGAAAAAAACTTTGTACGCGCTGATGAAATTCGAGCTTCTCTTGCCCAGCAAGGTATTGTTCTTGAAGATTCTCCCGAGGGAACGAGCTGGCGCAAATCATGATCGATCGACCCTTTGAACTGGATTCTGAGTTCGTCCCACAAGGTGATCAGCCACAGGCGATTGAAAAGCTTGTGAAAAGTATTTCTCAAGGCACCATTCATCAGGTGCTTTTGGGAGTGACCGGATCCGGAAAAACTTTTACGATGGCCAATGTGATCGCGCAGTTGAATCGACCTGCGATTGTGATGGCACCCAACAAAACGTTGGCTGCGCAGCTTTTTTCGGAGTTCAAATCTTTTTTTCCCAACAATGCGGTAGAATACTTTGTCAGCTATTATGACTACTATCAGCCTGAAGCCTACGTGCCATCTTCTGACACGTACATCGAAAAAGATTCCTCCATCAACGAAGAAATCGACAAAATGCGCCACTCGGCTACCAGAGCCATTCTTACGCGTCGAGATACCATCGTGGTTTCTTCAGTGTCATGCATCTACAACTTGGGAAATCCCGAAGAGTACAAGGCTTTGTTGATTCCCATTCATGTGGGATTGGAAACAGACCGAGATGACTTTTTGAGAAGATTGATCGATATTCAATTCAATCGCAATGATGTCGATTTTTGGCGAGGAAATTTTCGTGTGAGGGGAGACAATGTAGAATTGTTTCCAGCACACGAAGAGAAAAAAGCCATTCGGATTTCATTTTTTGGAGATGAGATTGAGGCCATTCAGGAGATTGATCCTCTAACGGGCAATGTGTTTCAGTCTTTGGATCAATATGCCATTTATCCAGGAAGTCACCACGCGACCACCAAAGACACCATCAAAAAAGCCATGGCCAGCATCCGCGTCGAGTTGAGGGAAAGGTTGCAGCAACTTCATTCGCAAAACAAATTGCTGGAAGCCCAGCGTCTTGAGCAACGAACCATGTTTGATTTGGAAATGATCGAAGAGATGGGGTTTTGTCAGGGCATTGAAAACTATACACGACATTTTACCGGAGCTGCTCCCGGAGAGAGACCTCACACCCTGTTGGACTATTTTTCAGAAGATTTTTTGTGCATCATGGATGAGAGTCATGTGAGTGTTCCTCAGATCGGAGCCATGTACAAAGGTGATCGAAATCGAAAGGAAACCCTCGTGACTCATGGTTTTCGTTTGCCATCCGCATTGGACAACCGGCCAATGAAATTCGAAGAGTTTGAAGCTCTTCCCAAGCAATGTGTTTATGTTTCTGCGACTCCCGGCAAGTATGAATTGCAAAAGACGCAGGGCGAGGTGGTGGAACAGATCATTCGACCCACCGGACTCATCGATCCTGTGTTGGAAGTTCGTCCTGTAAAAACCCAAGTGGACGATTTGTTGGGGGAGGTTCGGATTCGCGTGGACAACAACGAGCGTGTCCTTGTGACCACATTGACCAAAAGACTCGCGGAAGAGCTCACAGAATATTATGAAGAGCTAGGAGTTCGGGTCAAATATCTTCATTCAGACATCGATACCTTGGAGAGAGTGGAGATCCTGCGAGATCTTCGGCTTGGAAAATTTGATGTGCTTGTGGGGATCAATCTGCTTCGAGAAGGCTTGGATTTACCGGAAGTGTCATTGGTGGCTATCTTGGATGCAGACAAAGAAGGGTTTTTGCGTTCGGAAACCTCGCTGATTCAAACGTTTGGCCGAGCGGCTCGGAACGTGGGTGGAAAAGTGATCTTGTATGCGGACAAAATCACAGGATCCATGAAAAAAGCCATGGAGGAGACCGAGCGTCGAAAAAAAATCCAGCAAGAATACAACCAGCAGCATGGAATCACACCTCAAACCGTGATCAAAAACATCCACTCTTCTGTGGCTTCGATTTACAACGCCGACTATGTGGAGCTGGCCAAAATTTCGGACAAAGAGGGTGTGTATGAAAATCTCAAAGATCTTCAGCGCATGGTTCGAGAGAAGAAAAAAGAAATGTTTGCCGCAGCTGAGGCACTGGAATTTGAAAAAGCCGCCAAGTTAAGGGACGAAATCTCCCGAATGGAAAAGTTGGAATTGACGCTAACAAGATAAAAGAAATAAAAACAATTGCTTAAATGGTACCAGGCACCTTTTCACCCAAAAGGTGCCTGGTACCAGCAGGTCATCCCCAAGGCTATGATCTCTGTCCGTACCTCGGATCCTATAGGCATCTCAGGCATTCTGCGAGGCGCGTACCCGACGAATACGGTTTTTTTTCCTGTTACGAAATTGTCTCGACCTTGTGAAGGTGGAATGAAAGTTAACTAGTTAAAATCAAAGAATAAAATTTTTTTTGACTGCTGTTGGAATAAAGTCCAAAAAGAAACTAAGACTTGATTTCTCCCCAAAATCAAGATATCTCCACAAATTCCAAAAATGTGGACGGAACGAATCCGTCATGATTGAAGTACGATAACGAAAAGATTGTTTAGAGGGTAAAAAAATGGCCTTGGGACTGTTAGGAAAAAAAGTAGGAATGACACAATTCAACTCGGAGCACCGTGGACGTATTGCGGTAACCATGATTGAAACCGGTCCTTGTTTGGTGATGGAAAAGAAAACCCTCGACAAAGATGGGTACACCGCCCTGAAACTGGCTTTTGGTGACAAAAAAGAAAAAAATACGACCAAAGCAGCTCTTAAAGCTTTTGAAAAAGTAAACTCTGCTCCAAAACGATTCGTTCGCGAGTTTCGCGTTTCTCCAGAAGTGTTGGAAAAATATCAAGAAGGCCAAAACATCAACATCTCTGATGTGTTTGAAGAAGGTCAGTGGATCGATGTTGCTGGGACCTCAAAAGGTAAAGGCTTTCAAGGTGTCATGAAGCGTTGGAACTTCAAAGGATTCATCCGAACTCACGGTACTCATGAGTTTTTTCGTCACGGGGGATCCATTGGTCAGCGTGCTACCCCTGGACACGTAAACAAAGGGAAAAAGATGCCTGGTCACATGGGTGATCAACGTGTGAAAGTTCTCAAACTTCAGATTTTGAAAGTGTTGCCAGAAGAAAATACAATTTTGGTTTCGGGAGCAGTTCCTGGAGCGAAACAAGGAATGGTGGAAATCACTCCTTCGGCTCGCAAAAAAGACAACTTCGCTTCCTGACGTGTGCGACGGCAAACTGCCAAGGATGTGGCAGTTTTGTGACTACATATCTTTCTTTATTTCGGCTGCGTCTTCACCTAAGATGGTTTTGTGAAACAAGCAAAAAACATTTTTTTCTCGTTGTGTCTAGCATTGACCGTGGGCTCTGGAGCTATGGCCCAATCGGAATTTTCTCCTGTAGAAGTTGATCATCAATACGCTCTTTTGTCTCCCAACCTCTATGGTTCTACCGGGTTGTATCGCATTTTTTCTGGAGAACAAGGGCCCGATGGGAACGATTCCATCTCCTTTGGATTTTACGGATATTATTTCAATCAAAAAGATTTTCCTACTCAAGGCATTGAAACCGAACGAGCTGAAGGCAAACTTCTTCTGTCGTATACGCCCTTGCCTTGGCTGGAAGCTTTTGCAGGTGTTGGAGCAGTGACCAGCAACAACAAGACCCCTGCATTTCCCTTGGTTCGTCAGGTAGGAAACCTGGATCTGGGTTTTAAATTTTCTCGCCCGTTGGGGTCCTCCTTCATGCGAGCAGGGTTTGTGACTATGTTGGATGTGGATCAAGTCGTCAAGACCATCACTGGTTCAAGCACAGCTCTGAGTGCTCAAGGTGTAGCCGTATTCACGATGAATTTTTTGGAAAAAGGATTGCCTTTTCGACTTCATGCAAATGCTGGATATAGAAAAGATCAGACTGGAGGAATCGTGAACAGTACCTCCGATGAGCGGACACGCGTGATCACAAAATCTTTGCCTGATGATGTGCTGCTTGTGGGATTGGGTGCCGAATATGTGAGAAATGCATTGGCGGTCAACCTGGAGTACACCTTGGACCGTGTCATGGGCCAGTCTGGGAAGACTTTCCTTGACCATCCTCAACGGGTAACTTTGGGGGCCACGTATTTTCCTGCAAGCAATCGATCTCTTGCGATCAAACTCGGAAGCGACGTTGGCTTTTTTGCAACGAGGTCCGCCAACCGTGTGCTGCGTGAACCCACTTACGGGATCCATATTGGTGTCATGTATCAATTGGGCATGGCCAAATACAATGCTGGAGGCTCCTCTCCGGTGACCAGCTTTGATGTTCAACCCAAAAATACCGTTGTGGCTCCTGTCAGACAAGATGGTCGTATCTTTGGTCTTGTGACCGAATTGAATTCTGGGCAGGCCGTGGCAGATGCTAAATTGTTTTTGTGTGATGACCAAGAAAGCCCCATCGTCACGGATCGATTTGGAAACTACCGTTCCTATCCATTGCCTGTAGGTGCGTGCACCCTTCGCATTCAAAAAGAAGGGTATGCAGAGGTTGTCGAAACCATTCAGGTGTTGCAAGGTGAGTCCAAACAAGATTTTTCCATGGTCTCGCAAGAAAGACGAAAAGGTTCGCTGCTGATTCAAATCACAGACGAAGCAGGCCAGCCGCTTCAAGGAGAGATCACATTCCCTGAGCATGAAGATCAAATCAAAGATATTCAAACCAATGAGATGGGACAAATTCGAATCAAAATCAATGCAGGGAGCTATGCTCTTCGAACCCGTGTCCCTGGAATGAAATTCCAAACCAAGAGAATTGATGTCGTGGAAGGAGAAGAAACACAAGTTGATTTTGTATTGGAGCCTGAAATGGTTCGCATTGCTCAAGATCAAAAATCGATTGAGATCAACAGTCAGATCCAGTTTCAATCAGGAAAAGCAGTGTTGACAGAAGCAGGAAAACGAATCTTGGACGATGTGGCGGTTCTAATGTTGGAAAATCCACAAATCAAAAAAGTCGAAATTGCAGGCCACACAGACAATACAGGGGATGCCAACGTCAACTTGGATTTGTCTCAGCGTCGCGCAGAATCCGTAAAACTTTATTTGGTCAGCAAAGGCATAGATGCCGGAAAAATGGAAGCTCTGGGGTATGGTCAAGATTTCCCCATCGCCAGCAACCAAACCGAAGAGGGACGAACTCAAAATCGGCGAGTCGAGTTCAAAATCGTTGCGCAGGACTAGTGCTTTTGATTTGAAGTGTTGGTTGATCCGGCTTTTTGAAAACCTTCAAATTTTCCTTTGAAATTAAAATTTCTCGCCCCAAGGGAGATATGAACGTCACTGGCAAAAGCTCCAGAGGAGCTTTTGAAGAGAGTATGGGTTTGTTTGGCTGCTTTTTGACATTTCCCAGATTCAGACAAACAGAAATAAATTACGGTACGTAGTTTTCGACTTCCGAGGTACGAAAGATAAATTTTTGCGGTTTCACGGGTGTCTTCCAAAGGAACGTTGACGTGATGAATGGTTTTTTTTTCCAACGTCACAGCTGCCGAATGTTCGATCTGCTGTCCATGGCTTTCGATCCACAGCGTAAAATGACCTGAAAATTGATCCAGCTGCTTTTTGGGTTCGGTCGCTTTTGCATCGATGGAAAAAAATCCCATGGCCAAGATTACCATCACACAGATGTTGATATGATTCCATTTCCCCATAGATCGGCTTAGCTAGCAAAGGTTTTCAATGATTTCAAGAACCAAACGAAAATCGAAGGTAGATTTTTGTGGGTCTTGCAGGTAAAAGGTCAAGAAGTTCATGTCAGATTCTTCTCATTCCACCACACGATTCTCCAACCGAGTCGAAGATTACGTGAAATATCGCCCTCACTATCCAAAGCAGGTTGTTCAATTTCTTGAGGATCAAAACATTCTCTCCAAGAGAGAAATTGTAGCCGACATTGGAAGTGGAACAGGCATCAGCGCTCGATTGTTTTTGGATCACGGATACAGAGTGTATGGTGTGGAACCCAACGCGGCCATGAGAAATGCTGGTGAGGTTTATCTTTCTGGTCAGGAACAGTTTGTTTCCATAGACGGGACCTCCGAAAGCACAACCCTTGGTGATCATTGTGTGCATGGAATTGTCGTTGCTCAAGCTTTCCATTGGTTTGACGTGGATCAGTCGAGGAAAGAGTTTCAGCGAATCTTGAAGCCCAATCGACACGTGATTTTGATGTGGAACAATCGCAGCGAGACAGACACTTCATTTTTAAAAGCTTATGAACAGATGCTTTTGGATTTTGGGACGGACTACACGCAGGTCAAGCACCAAAATTGCGCTCAACCGGACGTATTTCGACATTTTTTTGGCCATGACGACTATCTTACGTGTTCCGTTCCACATACGCAGCACCTGGATTTTGTATCGCTCAAAGGTAGGTTGGATTCTTCGTCCTATGTTCCACAAAAAGGTCAGAATCGATATGATGAAATGATCAACACTCTTCGAAACCTTTTTGATAAACACCAAGAAAACCAAAAAATAAGCATGATCTACCACACCCAATTGTATGTAGGCACATTGGTGTAAAAGAAATTACGAATTGCCCAAGTATCTAACGGGAATGAGCGTCTCACTCTCCGTGTTGACTTCAAAGGCTTTTTTTCCATCTTCATTGGAGACCGCTTCCACAAAGCTTTCATTGACAAAATGCAATCCCACACCATCTTCCGCTGCCAGGCCTGGTTTCATGCCAACTGCGAGAAGTTCATGGTATCTAGGTCTTCTCTGGATTTCGCTGTCGTAATGGGGGCAATTGCTTCCTCGCAAAAACCCAAGGCATGTAAGTTTTTCCAAGCTCACACCACTTGAGTCTGTTACGCCTTCTTCAAACCAGCAGATGGATCCGGCAGAAGATCCTGCCAAAACGGTGCCAGTCTCATAGCTTTTGCGTATCGACTCCACTAGATTCCATTCTCTCCACAAAGCGAGCATGTTTTTGGTGTTTCCCCCGCTCACAAAAATAATATCTTGCTCCAGAATGTACGAATTCAAGTCTGCTGTATGGGGTTTAAACAACGATAGGTGGGAGGTCTTGCAACCCAAATGCTCAAACACTTCGTAAAAAGTTTTGATGATGTGTTCGTTGTCTGCCGATGCTGTAGGAATGAGCGCAATCGATGGGTGTTGTTTTGATGAAAGAGAAACAATGAATTTTTCGAGCAGTAACAATGCAGGATCCTGATAAAAAACTTTCCCCCCAATGGCAACGATGTGTCTGGCTTGTTTCATGATGTCAGCTTATCACTGATTGTATTTTTGTGTTACGAATCCCTGTGTTCCATTGGGTCCAGGCCTGCGGCCCCGAATGGTTGGCAAATCCCTTTGATTCGCATAGAGAGGCATCATGATTGACCATATTGCTCTCCACGTTTCGGACCTGAAAAAAAGTATAGAATTTTATGACCATGCATTGATACCTCTTGGATACAAAAGATTGATGGAAAAGCCTCAGAAAAACAAACAAGGCGTTTTGATCTTTGGATGGGAAGATTCCCTTCATACCGATCTCTGGATCAGCGAGGGTCTCTCCACAAGTCCACCTCTTCACATAGCCTTCAGAGTAGACCATCGCAGCCAGGTCGATGAATTCTATCGATCAGCCCTTGCTGCGGGAGGCAAAGACAACGGCAAACCAGGTGTTCGCCCGGAATACCACAAAAATTATTATGGTGCTTTCGTGTGGGATCCCAATGGTCACAACATTGAGGCGGTTTGCCATACTTCTTTTGGTGGGTGAAACCAACAAGAAAGGTTCTGAGAATCGGGGCATGGATCAAGGTGAAAGGGGGGAGTGAGCCTCTCTCCTGTACGTCTATAACATGGCATTGGACCAGGTGGTCATGTCTTTGAGCGAGCCTTGGAAAATTTCGTTGTTTTCAAGACTCAAGCAGGTGAGATATTTTTCTGTTTCCGTGTGGGTGGTGGTATGGCTTAGCAACCACAACCATCTTCGCGTGGTGGTGCTCACTTTTTCTCCCTCTGCATTCACCAAAGAACATACCATTCGAGAGGGAGTGGAGTTGATCAGTGAGATGAGAGCTGCACGCTCTTGATTCGAGCCTTGCGTTTCTTTTTTTGAGAACTCTTCTGGAGAGGAAGATTGCTCAATCTTTTCCATGAAGATTGTTTTTTCTCTTTCCTGTTCTTGCTTGCTCGGTGCGGTGACAGAAACACTGACGATTTTGTCTTTGCTGGCACTGATCCCACAGATCAACACAAACACTATGGCGGTTGTGCCCATTGTAATTTTTTTCACATTCGGGTTCATATCTTTCTCCTTGGTAAAGTTAGGATTCTTATATCGCAGCAAACTGAACCCAAGCTGAATGTTCCCCAAGAGTCTTTCCATCGATGAAATGAGATGTGTGAAATCCGCCGTAGCCATGGCGAAAGTAGATGGCGGGGCTGACGGGACTCGAACCCGCGACCTCCGGCGTGACAGGCCGGCGTTCTAACCAACTGAACTACAACCCCTAAAAAGGATTTTCGTTTTCTAGCGATTTCCATGGTCGTCGTCAACCATTTCGCATGTACAGAAAGAAAAAGATGGTGGGCGGTGAGGGGCTCGAACCCCCGACATTCTGCGTGTAAGGCAGACGCTCTCCCAGCTGAGCTAACCGCCCATGTTTTCTCTTTCTCCAGAAAACGAAGGCCGTCTTGTATCATCTTGGTCTCATAATGCCAAGACTTTCTGTCCTGAAATCGGGTACTTTTCCCTTCATGTTCCGCCAGGTTTTCAAGGTGAAAATAAGTTATAACTATTTGATTTTGCTATACTTTTTAAGAAGTCTACCCATTCGCAAGCGGTTGTAATGCAGGGAGATGATGCAGGGTAGATTGCTCACCAAAGCATATCCGACCATGACCAGGATCGCCCAGAGTGGATTCCATAGAACAAAAATCCCGGTCGAACCGATCATGGTCCAATGAGCTCTCTCTCCTCTGAGGCATTCGGATCGATAGCGTTCAAGGTAGGAATGAGATCGATCGATCAATGTCGCTTTGGCAAAACCTTGACCCAAGATGGTTGCGCCCTCCGGCAATTTGTCTTTCCAAGATCGAACAAAAAAAACCTTTTCATACCATCGGCAAACTTGCGATGCATTTGTAGGTAGCACTGAACCTTCAAACCAATGTAATGGCATCTGCTGGAATAGGTAGGACCATCCAAGCTGAAGAATCGGCCAAGTTACGAGGTTCAGAGCTAAAATCCATGGTGTCGACAACTCAATCAAGCTCTCTTCCTTTCCAATGCTCTTTTTGTCCAGTACATTTTTTCCAGAGAGATCGGAAAAAAATCACATTGTAAAAACAAAAATGCAGAGGAAAGAAAATTCCCCCTAGCAAGGAAAACTTTCCTAGTCGACGCCCCAACCACCAGATTTGGAATGCAAACAAAAGATACAACATCATTGAATATGTTCTCCACGGCTCTTCTGTCCCCAACAAAGAAAAAAAAGTGAACATCGCTGAGCTGATCCAAAGACTGATCAACGTCATCCATGCTGTCGGTACCAAGGAAGAACCTTTGAGAAACGTTTTGGACCAACCTCGGATCAGATCAGCAAGGCCTGTTGGAAACATCCGCATCGACAAGCTACCTTTGCCCAAATAATACTGCTTTTCAATCCCAAGTTGATTCATCTTCTGACCCAAAGAAAAATTTTCGACCACCTGGCTTTTGACTGCTTCATGACCCCCAATTTTTTGATAGTCTTCTCGATGGATGAGCATGCACTGACCGAACATACCCAATGCTTGGGATGGTTTTGGCCATGAGAATGCACGGGTACTAAAAACAGTAATCAATTGAAAAAGAAGAGAAGCATTTTCATATGTTTTGCAAATGTTATGAAAAGGCATGATACCCAGGACAGTCCCTGGTTTTGGATCGCACCCCGCAATACGGGTTAGAAAATCTTTTTCAGGCTGTACATCTGCATCCAGAAACAATAACCACTGACCCTTGCTTGCTTCAGCACCTCTCTGGCAAGCCAAGGTTTTCCCCAACCACGTTTTTGGGTGTTCAAAAAGTTGAAGCACAGTGGCTGAATGCTTTTTTGCAATCGAGGCTGTTTGATCTGTGGATTGGTCGTCGACAACGATGATTTCTGCGGGTTTTGATTCTTGTTCATTCAACCGAGGCAAAAGCTTTTGCAAATTGTCTTGCTCATTTCTGGCAGGGACAATGATTGAAATTTCAACTTGATTCTGATGAGGAGAAGACGGTAGATATCTGCCTCGAAAAAACAAAATCCAACCAAGGCTGTAAAAAATTCCTGCTGACAAATAAAAGAAAATCATTTGTTCTGATGAGGAGAAATTGCATCCGCAGTATGTTGTCCGGAAAGCACAACCATGGGCATACCTCCCCCTGGATTTGTGCTTGCCCCAACAAAATACAGACCCTGATATCGTGAGCTTTTCCTACGATTTTTAAACCCTCGATTTTTTTTCCAGTCGGTTACCACACCGTAGATTGAACCAAGAGTAGAATTGTACTGCGTTTCGATGTCATGGGGAGTCCACACATGTTCATATTTGATATGTTTTCGCAAATCTTTCAGGCCCATTCTTTCAAGTTTGACATACACTTTTTCTTTCAGTTGCTGATAGTCACGGTCGGAAAAAGGATTCGTTTTGGATAGATAGGGAATATGAGGCAAAATTTTGATGTTGTCGTGATCTGCAGGGCATACAGAAGAGTCGGTTCGGCTTGCTGCCACAACGTAGAGAGTAGGGTCTGAGGGAAGCTGATAACGATCAAAAACCTGCGCAAAATGGGCGCTTTGATTTTGGGCATAGAAAAAATTGTGGTGGGCTAGTTGTGGGTAGTGTTGATTGGTACCGATATGTATGACGAGACCAGAACATGCAGGCTCAAATTTTTTGATGCATTTTTGTGCCATGCGCTTCTGGCCCAGCAGTTTTTCATAGGTTGGTGCCACTTCCATGTTAGATACAATCACATCAAAAGAATGAAACCGTCCGAATTGATCTTCGAGACCTTTGACTTTTTTCCCCTTGGTTACAATTTTTTGTATGCCTGTGTTTGTGTGAATGCTTACCCCCAATTCTAGAAGCAAGGATTCAAAAGCTTTGGACAACTGAAACAATCCACCCTCTACGTACCACAAATCATAGCGTTGTTGAATCGTAGGCATTAGATTCATGTAGGCTGGGGCGTTGTGCGCGCTTGAACCAACATATTTTATGAAAAATTCAAATATGTCTCGAAAGTAAGGGTTGGAAATTTTCTCCTGTATCCGTTGGCTCATACTTACTTTGTAGTCGATTTTTTTTCCCAATGTTCTTAGGCCGTAGTGCCGAACAAAAGGCCAAAGCCACTCTAAATCTTTTCGAAAATATCCCGCTTCAATCACATCGTACTGTTCTTCGGAATAACGAAGAAAATTTTTGATTTCATTGTACTGAGTTTCCCACTGAACATTCCGGTCTTTGAGTTGCTTTTGCAGTTTTGTCAGATCTGATTCAAGGTCGATGACCGTCCCGTCTTCAAATACGTTTCGCCAATGAGGAGCTACGGGAACCAAAGTGACATAGTCATCAAATGATTTTCCTGCTCGTGCAAAAACAGAACGAAAATATTGTGGTAGCGTAAGAATCGAGGGACCCATATCGAATCGAAACCCTTGACTCTCCAATTGATTGAGTTTGCCTCCGAGGTGAGAATTTTTTTCAAAAATCTCTACCCGATATCCTTTTGCTGCCAAACAAACTGCACAAGAGAGTCCTCCCAGCCCAGCCCCTATGATCGCAACCCTTTTTTTGTCTGTATTCATAGAATCAATGGAGTCTTTTCGTAGCTTACCTTGTATTTATCACAAATCATCTGAGACGAAATTCTTGCTGACTCCAAGATTGTGGGTAAGCCACTGCCAGGATGTGTACCTCCCCCCACAAGATAACACCGATCAAACTCTTCAAATTTGTTTCTTGGTCGAAAATAAGCCAACTGAGATAGATTGTGAGACAGATTGAATGTTGCCCCTTTGTAAACATCAGCCTGTTTTTCCCAATCCAGAGGTGTGACGATTTTTTCGACTTCCACATAAGATGATATATTTTTAAAGCCCATTTTTTCTTCCAGTGCTCGATATATTAAATCTCGATAGGAAGCTTTTTTATCTTCCCAATCAATATCTCCATCCATGTTGGGCACGGGTACCAAAACATAGAGCGAGGAACCTCCTTTTGGAGCCAGTGAATGGTCAGTGACGCTTGCATTGCGAACGTAAAAAGAAAAATCGTCCGATACAATTTTTTGTTTGAAGATTTCTTCTACATTTTTTCGATATTCATTGGCGAAAACAATCGTGTGGTGTTCGGAGTCATATTTTTTGGTAAGCCCTAAATGAAGCATATAGGTAGAGCAAGAGAATTTTTTGCGATCAAGTTTTTCTTTGGTGTATTTTTGAAGATCGTCTTGTGCAAACAGGTGGGTCATAGCATGTCCAAAATCGGCATTGATGATGATCTCATCTCCTGTGATCTTTTCACCACTTTCAAGTTCTATTCCTATGGCCGTTTTGTTTTCGACCAAGACTCTTTTCACAGAGGAATTCAAGTGAATGGCGGCTCCGTGAGATCGAGCTACATCAGCCATAGATACAGATATTTCTGAGAGCCCTCCCATGGTATGAAAAATACCATACCCATGTTCAATGAAGGAAAGCATGGAAAAACCTCCAGGACAGTCCCATGCTGACATACCTAAATACTTGCTTTGAAAAGAAAAAAGAAGTGATAGCTCTTCATCTTGAAAATAGTCGAAAAGAACATCAAAAACAGAATCAGATAGAGAAAGATAGGGTAGAGAAAGAGCCAACTTTGGATTGAGCATTTTTGTGAGACTTGAATAGTCTCTTTGCAAGCATGGCAAAATTTTTGACAAACGCAGAGACTCTTTCTTCACGAACAAATCGAATCGATGTCCTTTCCTGGGTAATATTTTTCGATTTGAGCTTTTGTTTTTTCGTGATTAGAGCTGGGTTTGAACTGTTTGTCTCCCATGCGGAGCTCGTACATTGGATCGAGCTGCGCGAATTGCAAATGCTTATCGGATTGAGTTCCAGCTTCATCAAAGACTTGGTCCAGAAGAAATTTCATCTGAAGAAAGGTCGGACCCATATCAAAACGGTATCCTTTTTCTTCAAGGCAGGCATTTCTACCACCCACCACTGCTTTTTTTTCAAAAACTTCAACGTCAAAACCTCGTTTGGCCAGCAGCATAGCCGCTGCAAGGCCCCCAGGCCCTGCTCCTATGATAAGAATTTTTTTTGATTTGGTGGGCAAAATCTACAGGTACCATCGTTTTGTCAAAAGAACAATCAAATGTTACAAGGATGCCATGAACGCTGAAAGCCGATTTGAAAAGATTCAAACATTGCGACAACAATGGGAACAGGGTTTGTTTCGAAATGTGGAGGATCGTCTCATTGTCCTCCGACGAATGAAAGAGTGGATTGGAAGAAATGAGGAAAAGATTGTGGAGGCTCTTGCTCTGGATTTGTCTAAACCATATTTGGAATCCTATCTGGCCGAAATTCATTTCGTTCAACAAGAAATTTCATTGTATTGCAGATCTCTCAAACGATGGGCCAAACCAAAGAAAGTTAGAACCAATTGGACCAATTGGCCGGCCAAAAGCGAGATTCGATTTGAGCCTTATGGAGTGGTGTTGGTTTTGGCCCCTTGGAATTATCCTTTTCAATTGTCGGTTCTGCCCATGGTTTGTGCCATTGCAGCAGGCAATGTTCCTGTTCTCAAACCTTCGGAGGTTGCACCACATACCGCCAGTCTGCTGGAGACTTTTGTGCTTGAAACCTGCGGAAAGGGCGCTCTGATATTTCAGGGAGATGCCTCGACGGCTCAGGAGTTGTTGACGCAAAAATTTGATCATATCTTTTACACAGGCAGCACAAAAATTGGTCAAAGAGTTATGGAAGCTGCTTCACGCACGCTCACTCCTGTCACACTTGAGTTGGGAGGGAAAAGTCCTTGCATCATCGATCGGGATGTCGATATCGAGGAAAGCGCCAAGAGGATCGTAAACGGTAAATTTTTCAATGCTGGGCAAAGTTGCGTTGCCCCAGACTATCTATGCATACCTCGAGAGTTTGTGGACCGTTGGGCTAGCCTCATCCAAAAGATATTGATCCAGTTTTACGGCTCGGACCCAGCTTTTAGCCAGGACTATGCGGCGATGATCAGTGCCAGGCATTATGAACGGGTTGCGCAGATGGCAAGCGAACATTCATCATGGATAAAGGTGGGTCAAGACAACCCAAAGGAAAGAAAATTGGCTCCTGTAGTGCTCCCCCATGTCGGATGGGATCATGCCAGCATGGAAGAAGAGATTTTTGGTCCTTTGCTTCCCTTGATCGCGTACGACAACATCGACGAAGTTGTACACAAGATACAGCAAAGAGAAAAACCTCTCTCTCTCTATGTATTTAGCCAAAACAATGCATTTGTCGAAAACATTCTCCATCGAACCATTTCCGGCAGTGTCGGAATCAATCAAGTGATGTTGCAAATCACAAACCCCAATTTACCGTTTGGCGGTGTTGGGAAAAGTGGAATGGGCTGTTATCATGGAAAATATGGCTTTGAGACATTTTCACACAAAAAAAGTGTCATGAGAAAGTCGATCAAAGTGGGAGGGGCTTCAGCCCTCCCACCTTACGATCGACACAAAAATTTGCCCAAGTTGCTTCGAATGATCTCCAGATGGTGTTGATCTTAAAGCAAGGCATGAAATTTTTCTAATGAACGATGCCTTGATCTTTTTTGTCGTCCTCGCCTTTTTTGTAGATGGGCAAGTCGAACTCTGAAATCTCTTTCAGAAATTCATCTGGCTTTTTGAGTTCAAGTGCTTTTTTCAGAACCTGATCGGCCTCTTCCACAAGATGGAAGGTTATGTCCTTGCGAACATTTTCGGGGATCTCTTTGATGTCCTTTTCATTCTCTTTGGGAATGATGATTTCCCGTATTCCACCTCGGTGAGCTGCGAGGGCTTTTTCCTTGAGTCCTCCAATGGGCAACACTCTACCACGGAGCGTGATCTCGCCGGTCATGGCAATGTCACGTCGTACGGGGATCCGAAGCAATGCAGAGCTCAAAGAAGTTGCCATCGTGATTCCTGCGGAGGGTCCGTCTTTGGGGATTGCTCCTTCGGGAACATGCACATGGATGTCGATGGCTTGGTAAAAATCATCGGTCAATCCAAATGACTTGGCTCTGGATCGCACATACGACATGGCCGCTTGTGCAGATTCCTGCATTACATCTCCCAGTTTTCCGGTGATCGTTAGTTTCCCTTTGCCAGGCAAAATGGTGACTTCAATGCTCAAAAGGTCGCCACCCAGTTCGGTCCATGCCAAACCCGTGGTTAATCCAATCTGACTTTTTTCTTCGGCCAACCCAAATCGGAATTTGGGAACACCCAAATATTCCTCAATGGTTTTGAGAGAGATTTTTTTGGTAAAGTCTTTCCCTTTTTCGACCACTTCTTTGGCGACCTTACGACAAACCGAAGAAATTTCTCTTTCAAGATTTCGAACTCCAGCTTCTTTGGTGTATCGTCGAATGATCTCGACCAGAGGTTTGTCGGAGAATTGAACTTGTTCAATTTTGAGGCCATTTTCTTTGATTTTTTTGGGGACCAAATACTTGTTGGCAATGTTGAGTTTTTCTTCTTCTGTGTATCCAGAGATGGATATGATTTCCATACGATCAAGCAAGGGACGAGGAACCGAGTGCAGCGAGTTGGCGGTTGCCAAGAACATCACATTTGACAAGTCGTAGTCCAAATCTAGGTAATGATCTCCAAAGGCATTGTTTTGCTCTGGATCCAAAACTTCCAACAAAGCTGCAGAGGGATCTCCACGGAAATCCATCGACATTTTGTCGATCTCATCAATCAAAAGAACAGGATTGGAGGTGCCAGCTTTTTTGATGGACTGAATGATTTTTCCAGGCATTGCACCGATGTAGGTTCTTCTGTGACCGCGGATTTCAGCCTCGTCTCTCATGCCACCCACAGACATGCGCACAAATTTTCGGTCTGTGGCTTCGGCGATGGATTTTGCAAGGGACGTTTTTCCCACTCCGGGAGGTCCTACAAAGCAGAGAATGGGCCCTTTGAGCTTGCTCACCAGTTTTTGAACTGCCAAATATTCTACGATTCTTTTTTTGACCTTTTCGAGTCCAAAATGATCTCGATCGAGAACTTGTTCGGCCTTGGCAATGTCGATGGTGGTCTTGGATTGTTCATTCCAAGGCAAACCCAAAATGGTATCTACATAGTTTCGAACCACGGTAGCCTCGGCAGACATTGGGGACATCATTTTGAGTTTTTTGACTTCTTTTTCGACGCGTTCTTTGGCTTCTTTGGAGAGTTTTTTCTTTTTGATTTGTTCTTCCAGTTCTTGAATCTCATTTTTGAACTCATCTTTTTCGCCCAATTCTTTTTGGATGGCTTGGAGCTGTTCATTGAGATAGTATTCTTTTTGCGTTTTCTCCATTTGCTTTTTCACGCGAGAACGAATTCGCTTTTCGACCTGAAGAATTTCAATTTCAGATTCCATCAAGCCATAAAGCTTTTTGAGCCGCTCGCTAGAATCAATGATTTCCAAAATTTCTTGTTTGTCTTTGATCTTCAAGTTCAAATGTGCGCAGATCGTATCGGAAAGTCTAGAAGGATCATCAATGGATGAAACCGACATGATCATTTCCTGTGGAATGTTTTTGTTTAGATTGACATAGTTTTCAAATGTTTTTTGAACCGATCGCATCAGGGCTTCCTTTTCGACCGATACACTTTTGGTTTCTTTGATTTCTTCGATTTCGCACATGAAAAAATCTTCGCGAGGATCAAAATTTTTGATTCGTGCTCTTCGTTTTCCTTCCACAAGAAGTTTTACCGT
The DNA here is from genome assembly GCA_041391365.1 of Bdellovibrionota bacterium. GTDB lineage: Bacteria > Bdellovibrionota_G > JALEGL01 > JALEGL01 > JAGRMV01 > JAGRAX01. Next base: position 95,375 of record JAWKOC010000001.1, read on the forward strand.
AGAGTCAGGAAGTTTGAGTAGACGCATGATTTTTCCAACGGTACCCACATCAAAAATTTCTTCTGCGGAAGGATCGTTGGTTTTTGCATTTTTCTGAGCCGAAAGGAGAAGCTCTTGATCATTCTCCATGGCGTATTCCAATGCCTTGATAGATTTTTGTCGCCCTACGTACAGGGGCAGAACCATATGTGGAAAGACGATGATATCTCGAAGAGGTAACAGGGGAACTTTCCGTTGAACAGTGATGAGGCTTTTGGTTTCTTCTGATGACATGTATTCTCCTTGAAGGACCAATGTAGGCCCCGGTACAAAAAACGCAAGGGCAAAGAAACGCTTTTTTACGCGATTTCGGCTTCGCTTTGATACACGATGATCGGTTTTTCCTTTTTAAGGATTACGTCTTCTGAAATGACGCACTCCTCAATGTTGTCCTTGGAAGGAATCTCGTACATGATGTCGAGCATGATTTCTTCCAGGATGGACCGCAAGCCTCGTGCACCCGATTTGCGTTTGATGGCCTCTTTGGCAATGGCCGTGATGGCATTCTTTGTGAATTTGAGTTTCACATCTTCCAATTCAAAAAGTTTTTCGTATTGTTTGATCAACGCATTTTTGGGTTCGTTGAGAATCTTGACTAGGGAAGCTTCATCAAGTTCGGTCAGCGATGTGACCACAGGAATTCGTCCAATGAACTCCGGAATCAATCCGTACTTCATCAGATCTTCGCTCTGAGTGTGCCCGTAGAGTTCACCCGTTTTTTTGTTTTGGTTGCCTTTGACATCGGCCCCAAAACCAATGTTTTTTTCTATCATGCGTTGTTCAATGATTTTGTCTAACCCTACAAATGCGCCTCCACAAATGAACAAAATATTGGTGGTATCGACTTGAAGAAATTCTTGCTGAGGGTGTTTTCGACCTCCCTTGGGAGGAACATTGGCTCTTGTCCCCTCAATGATTTTTAGCAAGGCTTGTTGAACACCTTCCCCAGAAACGTCTCGCGTGATGGATGGGTTGTCTGATTTGCGCGAGATTTTGTCGATTTCATCGATGTAGACAATTCCACGTTGGGTCCGTTCAATGTCGTAGTCTGCGGTTTGCAAAAGGGTCACAATGATGTTCTCTACATCTTCCCCAACATAACCAGCTTCTGTCAAAGTCGTGGCATCAATGATGGTAAAGGGAACGTTGATGATTTTGGCCAAGGTCTGGGCCAACAATGTTTTTCCCGTTCCAGTAGGGCCAAGCAAAAGGACGTTTGATTTTTGCAGCTCAACCTCGTTGTTCGAGGGTGTTGAGGTTTTGCTGTTGTCGATGCGTTTGTAGTGATTGTATACGGCCACAGCCAAAACCTTTTTGGCTTTTTCCTGACCAATCACATACTGGTCCAAAATTTCTTTGATTTCCTTGGGTGTGGGGATTTTGGTCAGCGCACCCGTGTAGGAATCCTCGCGATCGACTTCTTCGGCAATGATATCATTGCACAATTCAATGCATTCATCGCAGATGTATACCGTTGGGCCCGCAATGAGTTTTTTGACTTCCTTTTGGCTTTTTCCACAAAAGGAACAGTGGAGATTGTTTGCGCTGTCTGTTGGTTTCTGGCTCATTCGATCGTAATTGCTTTATAGGATTAGTATAAACCTTTCTAGGATTTTTTGGAACCTGAGTCCTGACGATGGACGGCGGATCCTTTTTGTACGATTTTATCGATCAATCCGTATTCTTTGGCTTCGGCAGCTCGAAGGTAGTGATCTCGATCTGTATCTTTCTGAATTTTATCGATATTTTGGCCAGTGTGCAAATGCATAATCTCGTTCATTTCTTCCCGAATCTTGAGAATTTCTCTGGCCTGGATGTCGATGTCAGAAGCCTGTCCTTGAAAACCTCCCAAAGGCTGGTGAATCATGATTCTGGAATGGGGTAGGGCAAAGCGTTTGCCTTTTTGTCCAGCACAGAGCAAGACCGCGGCCATAGAGGCGGCCATTCCCACGCAAAAGGTAGATACATCTGCTTTGATATGTTGCATTGTATCGTAAATGGCTAGTCCAGCATAGACTGAGCCTCCAGGGGAGTTGATGTAAAGACTGATGTCTTTTTCCGGATCTTCAGATTCCAAAAACAAAAGCTGAGCTACGATGAGGTTGGCGATGTCATCGTTGATCGAAGAGCTCAAAAAAATGATTCGCTCCTTGAGCAGGCGGCTAAAAATGTCATAGGAACGTTCCCCACGATGGGTTTGTTCCACGACCATAGGAATAAGATTCATGAGTCTCCTTCTATGAATGTGGCTGTTGGACAAACCAACAGGGTATTACTTGATGTTAGCTTTGTCCAAAAGGAAATCAAGCGTTTTCTGGTGGAGAATACGGAAACGGATCTCATGGATCTTTCCAGACTTCTCAAACTCGGATCGAACTTCATGAACGGGTTTGTTCATCATGGCTGAGTATTGGCTGAGCTGAGCTGCCAATTCTTCTGAGCTGACGGTGATGTTTTCTTTTTTGGCAACTCTTTCCAAGATCAACTCTTCGTGAACACGTTTTCGTGCTTCCGGTTCAAGTTCTTGATCCATTTTTTCTGCAGAGAAATCTTTGGGAAGAGAGCTGACACCAGATTGAATCATACGATTGAATACACCTTGTCGAAGGGAAGCCAATTCTGCCTTGATCAACGACTCTGGAAGTTCAACAGGGTTCTTTTTGCCCAAATGTTCGAGTACTTGTTTGGCATGTTCAACTTTGTTTTTTTCTGCGATTTCAGCTTCCAAATCTTCTTGGATTTGTTTTTTCAAGGTTTCCAAATTTTCAAAAGGTCCAACGCTTTTGGCAAATTCGTCATTGAGGGTTGGAAGGTCTTTCCTTTTGATGGCTTTCAATGTGAGTTTTGCAAAGATTTTTTGAGTTTCATCTTTGCCTTGTGTGAGCGTAACTTGCTGAGTGTCACCGATGTTCATCGACAAAATGGCTTCGTCAATTTCTGGACGTGCGTCTTCGTGCCCAATCATATGGATTTGCTCTTGGGCGTGATGGTGATGATCATGGTCGTGATCGTGATCGCAGGTGCTGCTGCCATCTTCTTTGACTTCTTCTACAATCATCGAAACGTAGTCGCCTTTTTCAGGTTTGGTTCGGTCAGTGATGGGAGTCAACACAGAATGTTGGTCCAACAAACGATCCAATACATCTTGAATCTGTTTTTCTTCCACTTTTGCCGTTGAGGCTTTGACATTGATCCCGACATAATCTTTGGGGTCAAACTGTGGTTTGACTTCCACCGATGCCGTGTACGAGAACCCTTTGCCTTCTTCTCGTTTGGGTTCGCTGATTTCCGAAATGTTCAACGCGTGAAAATCGTTGTCTTCCAATGCTTGGGTCACCGTATCCCGGATCAAGTCTTGATAAACTTCAGACTCGATGGCTTGGCCATAGCGCTTTTCGATGATGGATCGAGGTGCTTTCCCTTTTCGAAATCCAGGGATCTGAGCTGTTCGAAGCACTTTGCTATACGCAGTTTGAATTTGATGTTGAAATGTTTCTTCAGAAACTTCAATGGAGAGTTTCTTGTTCACGTCTGAAATCGAGTCAATGTGTACTTTCATGATGGACAGGCTCATACATGATTGCTACCATCGTGTAAATCTACAAAATCATGTTTTCAAAGGGGAAACGGTGCCCTTTAGTAAAAATAAATTATTGATATTGTTTATTTTTTTAGTATTCCCCTTAAGTCTTCGTGCGGGGGAGGCATCGGACATTCAATCTTTGGTGGAAGACGTAGAAAATGCAACGCGCCAAGATCTGGATTTTGCAAAATCCTTGATATCTCGGAAAAATGGCCAAGTTTTTTTTGGATCCAAAAAAGGTAAAGACGGTTTCACCGATGGGATGAGAGGGCAGCCATTTGATCTGAACAAAGAGAAAGAATATGGGATCCATGATGAGTTTTGGGTTCATCCCGACTCCAAACAAACGTACGTTTCGGATCCACATCGACCCGTCAAAGCTTGACATTTTATGCTCATGGGAAGTTTCGCCAAAGCGGCCGAGTATTTCCATAACCAAGGATATCTGTCCTACAGCCAATCCATCGCTACGTTTTTCTCTCAGAGTTTGTTGACCCCCAAGGGGCATCCCTATGGAGTCAATCGGATGTTTTTGTTCGATGGATCTTTGGTGACCTGCGAAGATCTCAACGAAAAAAGACTCTGATTTTCGATTGTATGGAACTCCGTGGTTTCATGCAGACCGGTTTGGGTTGGTCGCTGCTCCACACATTGCCAAAGCTGGGTGGGCTGAACTCGATGGTTTGGTCGAGAGCGTGATGCAGGTGTGGGAGGTCACTCGTGACGACGTGTGGCTTTTGATGAGTGAAGAATTGGCGGAACCTTTCCTTCATTTTTCAGAATCGAAAAATTCAAAAAGTGCAAAAAGTTGGTTTGGTTCTGCGGTTCTCACTCCACCCGCTCCAGGAAAAGATGTCGTGACCTTGGAACAATTTGAAAAAGGCGTTCACTATGAAGATAACAAAATGTACATGCACGATGCTGAAGACGCCATTTACAGTTATCTGCTTCTGGATCTTACACATCCTGATCTTTCAAAACGAAAAAAATATCTCAGTGTAGGGTTGAAATTTGCAGACTTTTGGAATCAGGTCGTGGATGCCAAGAGACCTGATTCCGGGTGGCCGCCTCACTGGACTTATGAGATTCCCATTTTTCTTCCCAATGGAACTTATCGACTCAAAGGAGCACTGACCGAATGGGGCAAGGAAACACTTTCACAGTCTACATCTTTGGGACTTGGCGCAGATTTGTTTCGCATTGATCACGTACCTCATGGACTATGGATGGCCTACCTGGCAACGCACGATGAAAAGTATTTGCAATCTGCATTGCACATTTTGGACTGGATAGAAAACCTGCCGGAGTTTGATCCCACCAATATACTGATTCAACGTTATCATGGGGACGGAGAACAGTTCAGTGATGTTCACAATATTCATTCGGATTCTCCCATGATGCGCTCATCTTTGTTGTTGACCTATGCCCTTGCGTATCAAAGCATCTACAAACACAAAGACGAAGCTATACGAAAACGTGCACGGAAAATCAAAATGAGAATTCACGATTCCTTGAAATCATTTGTGGTTGAAAGAGTTAGTGATCCTTCTGGTAGAAGGCATCCTCGGTATTCCTTTGACAAGGAGCTTGAGAGTGTATGGATGGGAAACGCCCGAAGTCCAGTTTACATCAGTCCTGAGATCTGGAGGGTAAAGGAACTTACGGGCGTTCCTTTGTACAGTGAGTTTTATGGCGGAATTGGATACTTGCTTCAAGCTTTGGAAATCATCCAGCAAACCATGATTGATTCGTAAATTTTTTTTCATGTCCCAATGTGAGGAACACTGTTTTTTACTGGAGGCCAGCTCTTTGTCTTCCATTGAAAGGTTTCGAGAATCAAGATTGAGCAGAGGGCATTCTTCTTTTGATTTTCTGTAGATTCACTTCCAGAGGAACAATTCTTTCAGGATTGGTGAGGCTGCTTGGAATTTCCAATGTTTCGGTGTAAATAGACTGTTCGTCTTTGTGTCTTTTGGGGACTTTTTTCAAATCTGGTACCACCACCAAGGAACCTCCATAGTATTTACTTTTTTGATAAGCATCCATTTGCAGTTCAACATTGTGAAATTCATTCTTATCAAAAAACAACACAGACTGATCTTTGATGGCCAGTCCCAAACTCATTTCAGAGAATTGGCTGTGAGTTACGATCAATGTAGATCCCTCTCCCACGCTGATACCTTTGTCGCCAGAATGGAGAAATGTTGAGTGATGAATGTCCAAGTCCGATCCCATAAAATCTAGAAGGTCGTTTCCTGAGTCATGAAAGTTTGATTTCAAAATTTCTCCTTTTCCATAGTCGATGTCCAGCGCATCAAAAAGGGCGTCAAAAAACTCTGATGATTCAATGCGAATCCCAGAGCTGTTTTTGATATTAACCAAGTCATCTCCGACGGAATTTTTTGAAAAACCACTGTTCGAGATATGTACAATTGGACAATTGTAAATCGAAACCATTCCTGAATAATTCATCAAACGACTTTTGTGGACACTACCACCTTCAGCATGGAAATGGTCCAATTTGACATTGCCTCCATTGAATACAATGGATCCCCAAGCCTGAGTTTTGTTTTTTCGTACGATGGTGATGGGTTTTTCTGCAGTACCTTTTGCATGAACATCTCCATAGAAAAGGATGGAAACATCTTTGCTCAATTCAATATGGGTTCCGGGTTCAATCACCACACGAGTCCACGAGTCAAAAACCTGGTTGTTTTCGAAAGAAATCGCGCCAGGCCCTATCGTTTTTGTAATTGTAACGGGATGAGGGACGTATCCAGTATTGAAGAGTGCAACATTTTCCAACGAGGGGATTTCAAATTCTTGGGTTTCTTTTTTGGCTTTGACGGCAATCACTTGTCCCGTGACCAAGTTTTTGAGTGAAATTTCTACAACTCCCTCATCGTGAAAGGAGGGAAGGTCTATGCTTGTGAGTGTTTGGTGTGTGGTCGCTTTGTAACGAGAATGTCCAGAGTCGTGAGATTTGACTGACACATTGGGATAAATGATAGAGTGGGACGTGGTCAAAGCTTTGCCCCCAGAGGTTACCGCAACAACCTCAAATGCACATTCGCTTTTGATCATTACATTGACCTGTGCTCCAGTACCTTTGCTTTTATAGGTGGCTTCAATTTCGGCTTCAGACATTACATGATCCAGTGCACTCGTACGTTCCACAATAAAGGATCGTATTCGCGGTACAAAGTCGTCTGACTCAGATCTTTTTACCTCTTCGTTGGTTGCGATGATGGTCCAAGGGTCGGCTCGAAGCCACAGGGGTTTGGCCAACTTTGGAGCCTGCCCAAATTCGCCCGATACTTCTTCCTCCAGACGTTGCAACGTCAACATCGAGATCTGTTTTTTTTGATCCAATTGAATCAACTCATAGAGGTACTGATTTTTTTTGAGTTGAAGATCTGGAAAGCGCAGCATGGCTTTTTGAGGGAGTGCCAATGGCCAATACAGATCTGTCTCCAAGCTAGCCCCTCCATGTCCATGTCCCCACAAATCCCATACAATGGGTCTAAGTTTTCCTGTGGATGGATCATGTAGAATTTTCCAATTGTGGTGACGATCAAAGTGTTTGCTTCCAATATAGGTTTCCAAGGCAAACATTTTCAGAAATTCATCTACCTGAAAATGTTTTTCAAGAAGCTCTCGGTTTTCTGCGTTTGGATTCTCATCTACTAGGTAGAGAATATCCATTCCTTCTTGTAGGACTGAAAAGTCAGTTTTGTTGATGGAGTTGTTGTAGGAAACTTTTTTCCAATAGTCTAGGCTGTACCAAACATCTTTGGGTTTTTTGTAGGTTTTTTCTCCGATGGGTTTGGAAAATGGTTCTTTTTCTCCGCTGTAGATGTCACCAGGCAAAGCTTTGTTTCGTCGTGCCCATTTTTCGTCGAGCTCGCAAACAAACTGAAAAAATCCCCAATATTTTCCATTCACGAAGACTCTGACGACCCATCCATTTTCATGGAGTAAGCCCATTTCGTCTGCCAATGCCAAGCCAATGAAGCGTTCAAACCCTGTTACACTGCGTGGATGAATGAGATTGAAGGTTTGGAAACCCATGAAGGATTGATTTTCGGGCATTTTGACTCGCAGTGATGGGTAGTCATTTCCCCAATGATAGGAGTGATCTCCTCGAACTCGAACTTTTGCAAATGTGAAATCAGTATTCCATGTGCGGATTTGAGCGTTTACATAGGCCATCCCTTTTGGCTTTTCTCGAAAAGATTTCCACTGTTGCAGAATGTATTCTGGGATGTACAACTCGACATTGGGAATTTTTCCCGAAGGGCGGGGAGCCGATTGAGTCAAAGCGTTATAAAACTCTCGTTTGGTTCGCGACTCACCGACATTTTGAAAGATGCTTTGGAGATCGACGGGTGCAATCTTGGCTTTTGCCGTAGCGGTCGAGAATCGATTCAAGTCGAAATTGGATCGATACAAACTAGCTATGTATCCATAGATGAAAGAGATGCCCAGCAAAAGCAAGGCGAGGGGAAATAGCGATCGTTTTTTGTTCATTGCCTACGTCCATTTTTTTAAAAATAATGAGTTCGCTTGGCCAAAAGTTTAGAATAGAATATATTTGAACACAAGTTAAAGTAGGGAGTTAAATTGAACGAGTTCGTCGAATACTTTGGACATTTGAATCAACAAACAACACCGCTTGGTGCGTTTGATATCACGCGGATCTTCATGAGCATTGGTCTCAGTTTTATGTTGTGCTTTTTGGTTGCGCACCTCTACCGAAGACTCAACAACGTGCGGAATGTTGATCTGAATTTCTTGATCGCCTTGGTAGTGTTGGGAATGGTTGCTTCGTTCATCATGCAGGCGGTGGGAAACAATTTGGCCCGAGCGTTTAGTTTGGCGGGTGCTCTTTCCATTGTTCGATTCCGAAATGCCGTGAAAGACACGACTGATATTGTGGCCATTTTCTTTGTGATGGCCATTGGAATCAGCTGTGGAGCCAATTTCTTTTCGTTAGCCATTTTGGCTACCTTATTGATTGGCTTTTTGTGGTGGTTGATCACCGAAAGCCCAATCAAAATTGCCCCAGAACATGTGATTTCACTGCAATTTGTATCAAAAGATACAAAAGCCTTTTTCGAAATGTTGCAGAATAGTTTTCGCAGTGAAGTTCTTCAAAGCAACTTGAGACATGTAGAAGAAGTTGGCCAGGATCAAAATCGATTTACCTATGATCTTCACTTGAAACGAAAACAAAAGCCCTTGGAGTTTTTTGAGAAACTCAAAGAAAAGGCTCAAAAAGAACACGGTTCTATGAGTCAGTTTTCATTGTTTTTGCATGATCAGTAATCGTGAAAATATCTTCTAGAATAGAATACAAGTATCCCTGTGACCACAATCAGGCGGATGTAGTACGAGACATTCTTTTGGATTCCCCTATGTGGAGGTTTGACCCCCATTGTAGCTCAGGAAATCCGTATTGGGTAAGTTCTCTCTATTGGGACACGCAAGAAATGGTGTCGTATTCGGACTCCATCAATGGTGAATACACCAAAGCCAAAATGAGGCTTCGGGCGTACTTTTCTCCTACACACAAGCCTTTTTCTGTGATCAAAGCCGAAGTGAAAAGTCGATTGGACAAGATTTGCGACAAGGCGAGTCTATCCAAAACGCTTTCTGAAATTGACCTCCATGATTTTCGCCACTGTTTTTCGGAAGATTTGCATATGTTTTTTCGTCAGCGATGCAAAAGCTACAAAATGCAGCCTTTGTTTCCTGTGACCGTGGTCATGTACGAAAGACTGGGATTTGTTCATTTGGATCAAAAGAGTAGACTCACCATTGATCGGAACATCATGGCCCTGCCTCCAAAACTTTTCTTCCAGAGTTTTGAATACATTCAACCGAGTCAAAATTTTCAGTGTGTGGTGGAACTCAAAGACTGCAATCTCAAAGATGCTGAGATGGAGCACATTGCTCGTGCGCTCAGTACTCCCCGACAGAAATTTTCCAAATATTGTCAGGCTGTCGATCATTTGCAAGCGACCAAAGCATGGGTAAAACATGAACAGGCTTCGGTCCGTCCTTTTGGGGCTAAATCCTAGAACTTGATGCTCAGGGCACAAGCATTCGTTGACTGATTTTTGATATGAGTTGAAGTATTTATGTTTTGCTTTGGTGCCGTTGGAGGGACTCGAATACCCGAGTAAGAATCACTAATTCGCTTTGCTCATAAGTGATTCTAGACTCAGGGCACAAGCATTCGTTGACTGATTTTTGATATGAGTTGAAGTATTTATGTTTTGCTTTGGTGCCGTTGGAGGGACTCGAACCCCCACGGGTCTCCCCACCAGATTCTAAGTCTGGCGTGTCTACCAATTTCACCACAACGGCACAAAGAAGGAGCTTCATACCGGTTTTGAGTGTATTTCGCAACGATTTTGGCCCACAAAGCCAATTCCGGATTTGGTGTTGGGAAGACCCTGGGATATAATCTCTCCTGTGAAAGCCTGGATACTGCAGAACAAAAAGTACATTTTGATTTTTTTGGGAGGATTTTTTCTGGCAAGTGCTGTGATGGGATCCATAGGATGGATGATGTATGATCAAGGTCCAAAAAAAGAAAAAATATGGTCCATTGACCAGCTTTTGGCTCTCGATGAAAAGGAAGTATTACATCGCTATGATGAGCTTCTTAAAAATGCAGACGAACGTGGCATGAGATGGTTGGTTCGTTGGAAGGAAAATCATGATCGGGAAATGGCTGGGCAGTCCAGTGCTGGATCTCGAGACTCCGATCGAGAAAAAGCCATCCAAGCCAGTCGAAGCAAGTTGGCCAGTCAAGGCAAAAAGAGAAAAGATCAACCCAAGTCCAAGGTGGAATCCGGTGGGCTGGTTCCCTATCTCAAGGCGGGTCAATACAAGGACGCTCCGTCGATTACTCCTGACAACAATCGATATTTGGAACTCTTTCCGGCCAAGCAGTTTTTTCATCCACAGGAACCCTCTTTTGGTTTTGTCGATGACTACATCAGTGACATTGAGGAGTTTTTGGGATCCAAAGAGTGTTTGAATCCGGCCATGTCTCTTGTGACAGAAGATCGTCGTTTGGAATCCAGATTCTTTGATGCCATCCAAGGGCGCAGTTTTGCTGGAGACCTCCAGCTTGACAATGATCGCAGTGAAAAAGTGCCAATGTTTTTGGATTTCAACAGCAATCGATATCAAGGACAGGATCACATTGAGATTTTGGAAAAAGGACAGGGAAACGTGTTTGAGAAACGAACCATACCCAATGATGTGGTGAATTCCGTATGGAGATACAATTCCTGTGTAGGGAGTGTTGTATTGCTTTCAGATCAATGCCCTTGGAACCAGAACTATCAACACGAATTCAAAGATTTTTACTATCTATCTTATTCCAATCAGCTGGTGGGCAATGTCTACTGCAAAAAAGCTTCGGATACAGATTGGATAAGGGTGGGGCATTTTCAAAGTCCCGAAGTTCCTTATTGATCAGATCTCTGAATCATCGGACATGTATTCCTTTTTTTTGAGTTGGGAAGAGTGGTGGGCCATGAGGCATGGAGCGCGAGCGACCCAGCTGCGGATGAACCCGTTCAAATCTTTTTTTTGAGTTGGGAAGAGTGGTGGGCCATGAGGCATGGAGCGCGAGCGACCCAGCTGCGGATGAACCCGTTCAAATCTTTTTTTGAGTTGGAAAGAGTGGTGGGCCATGAGGGATTTGAACCCCCGACACCTGGTTCCGAAGACCAGTGCTCTATCCAGCTGAGCTAATGACCCAAGAATCTGCGACTGCAAAAATGCTACTTACCTTATGAGCCAAGAATTCAACAGAGAAAAATTTTTCTTATTGTTTTCTAAGGAGTAATTATAATAAATCAAATAATTTTATATAGTTACATCGATTTTTCATGTGGAAACAAAATGCGTGAGTCCAGGATCACTCTTTTCTCAAGCTAAAGACAGGCACGAAAAATTTGGTTGCTGAAGTATTTTTTGGAGTCTAAAAAATGATCCACTTTTTGCAGGCCCGCTTGGTTGGCCAAAGCTTCAATGTGCATTTCGATGCGACTCTTTTCCTCATTGAAAAAAGCCACGTGCTTGTAGAAGGGTAAATTGAAGTTGGCATGGAGTTCTCGGTTGGCCCGCTTGAGAAGACCCAGATTGAAAGCCGCGGTAATACCATGTTTGTCATTGTAAGCAGCTTCAAGAACCCTTACATCTTTTTGTAGGTCGACACCGATCAAGAGAAAGCCATGCCCTCCAAGCATTTTTCGAATGTTGGACAAGATGATGTGGGCGCGCTCTGGTTCAAAATTTCCAATGGTGGATCCTGAAAAAAAGACAACCTTTGTTTTGAGTTTTTCAATGTCGAAAGGAAATTCAATCATCTTGGTGTAGTCAGCTGCAACCGGCTCAATATTGATGTGAGGAAAATCGTGAGCAAGGTTTTTTGCGTTTTCCTCTAAAAAATTTTTTGAGATATCCAGAGGAATATAGGTATCTATGGAAAGGCCTTCTAGGAGATGACGTGTTTTTTGACTCGAGCCACTGCCGAACTCAATCAAGGAAATATGGTCGCCAAAAATGTGTCGAAAATTCGAGATGTTTTCACGCAGGATCTCTTCGTCGCAGCGGGTTATATAGTATTCATCGAGCTGAGTAATCTTTTCAAAAAGGTTTGATCCGGCTTCGTCGTAAAAATATTTGGCTCTAAGTGTTTTTGGTCTTTGTCTCATTCCTTCCATAAAATCTTGTTTGAAGTCTTCGGTATTCATATCAGCGTGTCTCACCATCTTTGGCCAAACGAAACCCACAAAAAGCCCATCGCTGCTGAGGAAAAAAGAAATTTCTGTAGGTGGGACGGTAATGCCTCCGTTCCGTTACACAGCTACCTCCGCGAAGAACATATTGCTGATTCATGAATTTTCCATTGTACTCCACCAAACTTCCTTCAAAACTCTGATAGCCAGGATAAGGAGAGTAAGCGCTTGAAGTCCACTCCCAAAGATTTCCATGAAAGGTTCTGGAATGTGCATCCAAAGAAACGGGATGAAGCAAGTTCATGTCCACAAAGTGGTCTTGATTGCTTGGGGCAATGCGAGTTGCAGCGTGTTCCCATTCAAATTCGGTTGGAAGTCTGTGGCCTGCCCACTGTGCATACGCTTGAGCCTCATATAGACTTACATGAGAGACTGGATTTTCAGAGCAAAGGGGTATGAGACCATTGAGTGTGTATTCAAAGGTTTGATTTTCATGGTTTGACCAATACAAAGGCTGTCGAATGTTTTGATGTTGTATCCAATGCCAACCATCCGCCAACCAAAACTCTGGTTTTTGATATCCCCCTGCATCGACAAATTCTTTGTATTCACCGTTGGTGACACATCGATGAGCGATGGAAAAATCATGGAGATAAACTTTGTGTCTGGAGCCTTCATTGTCAAATGAAAATTCTCCTTCGAGATTTTTTCCGATGTCCGTTAGGCCATCCGAAAAATCGATCCACTGCATAGACGAAGGAGAAGAGTCGGAAAGGACTTGTTCACGATAAAACGTCAACATCTCCTGAGCATGCAAAACATATTTGATATCCATGTATAGCAGTTCCTGGTGCTGCCATTCATGGTGAATTGCGACTTCAACGTGCCTTCGCAGAGATTCGTCAGATGGATAAGATTCTAGCAGTTCAAGTACACGCTGAGTAATCTCTTGACGATAGACAAAAACTTCTTGTGTTGTGGGACGAGACTGCGTTCCTCGTTGGTTTCGTGGATAGGGTTTTGGAGAGATGCCTTGATAGTAAGAATTGAAGAGCTCTTGAAACGTTGGATGGTAAAAAGAATAAGAAGAATGATGCCTTTGAAGAACGATTTGTTCCAAGAACCACGTGGTGTGCGCCAAATGCCACTTCGGAGGGCTAACATCGTCAACAGGTTGAACGCAATAGTCCTCCGGTTTCAATGGCAAGCAAATGTCTTCTGTTTGTTTTCTTACGTTCGAAAACAAAGACTGAACCTGTTGTACAGTTCTTTCCACGATGGAGGTTATGCTTCTCCTGCAGTGGCCTCTGTTGCTGCGTCTGCAGCTTGTTCGGGTTCTGCTTTTGGTTTTGGAGCAACGAGCTTGATGAGTTTTTCGGCAGCCAAGATTTTGGCTTTCTCATCTCCGTTGATCCATTTTTTCTGAGCACCTTTGATCGCAAAACGACCGGATCGTTTTTTGTAAATGGTGTATTCTTTTGCTTTTTTCACAAGTTCCATGATTTTACTCCCTCGTTGGTTTCAAAAAAACAAGACACGTTGTCTCATTTGATCCAAAGTTCTTACTAGAAAGCCAGTTTCTTTGCAACGGCTGTTTTTACAGCATCCGGTTCAGGATCACGCGTTGACAATTTACTGTTCCGTTCGTTTCCAGTCTTTCATGGCAAGTTTTTTGACTTGTACGCAAGTTTCGTAAATCTGTGCTAGGTCAAGAATGTTTTTCTTGCTGGTTTCACTGATTTCAGCGTGTGATTTTAGGAAGCTATGAAGTCTCTGTGTGCTTTGCGAGTCACATACCAGAGGTAGAGCATAACTCGTGAATGCCTCCAACGCGATATCTCGTTTTTCGGATTTTGCGAGTTCATCCAAGGTTTTGTAGGCTTCCTCCTGCAGCTCTTTTCGGAGTTCAGATTGCGTTACTGGAAGAATGGTTTGCAGAACAGCGTTTTGCATAGCGGCTGATGTCAATCCATCTTCGGTGGCAACCTTTTTCAACCAAAGTTCTTTGGTGGCCTTGACGGGACGAATGGCTTGGCAAGCCAAAGCTGCTTTTACGCCTTCATCGGTTTGATCTTTCTTTTGTTCCGTTGTCACCAATGAGTAATATTTTTCGATCCCCGTTTCATTGAGCCGTTGAATCAGATCCCATCTCAAGTCTTGTCCAAGAGCAAGACCTGCCAATGTGACCTTTCCTTGAAGAACTCCAAAGATTCGTTCAAATTGTTCCGTTGTTTGAGCTGTGCTTGCAAAGGCAGTGAACCAAATCACTTGTTCATCGGATGTGGCTTTGGATGTCTTTGCTTTTTGCCAAAACATTTCCGCCAGGTCAGTCAAAATGGTAAGTCTCTTTTCTTTTTGCTCTTGGCTGTCTTGAGGAAGCAAAACAATCAATGAGTTTTGTGGACTCCTCCAGTATCCGTATACGGTTTCAGCGACGGTTCCAATGGTGGTGGTGTCGGTTTCGAGAGGGAGTTGATTTTTGACAAGCTCCGAATACTGATACACAGACCACTGCGCATTTCGAGTCATGTTCCAAAGCGTGCTCCAGATCATGCTTCTCTGCAAAGAGTCTTTGAGTTTGGACAAGTGAGCGGCAATGAAGGCTACGTCTTTTTCTCCGTATTGAACCTTTACAAAATCCTTGTCGTTGGAATTGAGAAACGTGAAGGCTGGACAGGCTTTGCCAATCAAGGAATCCACAGACGTTATTTTTTGACTGTAGGTAAGATCCGTTTTTTCATATGCGTTCATCGCCTCATCATACAATGTAATCTCCATTCGATGTTGACGAACTTTTTTCTGCCCTTGATTGGCAGATTGTTCAAGCATCATTTTGGTGATCAATCCGTTTTCACAGGTTGTGTGTGAGGAGACAAGATTGGTCCCTTCGCTTTGGATCCACTCTGAAATCCACGAGCTCAAATCCAACGAGCTTTGTTTGTCTAAGGTTCCTACAAAATCTGTCAAGGTTGTGTTTTTGTAAGCATAGGTCTTGAAATATTCTTGAACCCCTCTTTGGAAAGCCTCTTCTCCAATGAGGTAAGACAACTGCTGCAAGGAGGCACTTCCCTTCCCATAGGTGATCCCATCAAAGTTTGCAAAGGCCGTATCCGTGTTGTCGACGCTTGCAGCAATGGGATGAGTGCTGGATTTTTCATCGGTTTCATAGGCCCAGGTTTTGTCGTCTTCCAAGAATTTTTTCCATGACTCTTTGGCAAACTCTGTATTTTTCTCTGCAGCCAGGTATGCCGCATAGGTCGCAAAGCTCTCATTGAGCCATAGGTCATCCCACCATTTCATGGTCACCAAGTCACCAAACCACATGTGAGCCATTTCATGAAGAATCACATCGGCCAATTTCATGCGTTCTTGCTTTGTTTTGGTGCCACGTTTGATCAATCGCTCGGTGTAGGTAACAGCGCCCACGTTTTCCATTCCTCCCCAGTTGAAATCGGGAACAATCAGTTGATCGTATTTTTCAAATGGGTAGGGATAATCAAAATACGTTTGGAAAAATGCAAACCCTTGTCTGGTAAATGTGGACCAGTTGGTGACATCAACATATTTGGCGAGAGATTCTCTCACGAACAATCGCGAAGGCACTTGAGGTACGTTGAGTTTGATTTCTCTGTATTGTCCGGCATGAAGCGCAAATACATACGTGCTGAAAGGTTTAGATGTAGGAAAGTACCATCTTGATTTTCCGCTGGACAGAGCCTGAATTTTTTGTTGTTTCACCGATGTGATGACTTTCCAGGAAGAAGGGACTTCAACTTGCACAGTGTACGTCGCTTTGAGGTCAGGTTGATCGAAGCAGGGGAAGAGTCGATTGGCATGATAGGGTTCAAAGTCCGAGTAGATATAAACTCGGTGATCTTTGGAGTCTTCAAATCGATAAAGACCTGATCCGTCTTTGCTGTAGTTTCCTGTATAGGAAATCTCTACCGTATTTTTCCCTGTGCTGAGGTATTTTGATGGAATGGAAACAAAATATTCACCAATGGTGGTCTCTGCATCATCTCCATTGATTTTGATGGAGTTGATTTTTCCGTCTCGATAGTCGATGGTGAGATTTTCGGGGATCGCTTCTAGGTCAAATGCAATGAGGGTATTGCCTTGAAACGTTTCTTTTTGATCCCCCATCGAAAAAAACAAATCATATGAAACATTCGATACATATCCAGCTCGGTAGGCCGCATATTCTTTTGAAATTTCGGCTTTGGCCGTGCGGCTCTCAGCTTGTTTTGAAAGAGAAGTGTTTGTCGTTTTTGAACAGGCGACAGGAAGGATGCAAAGACATAGGGTGGCAATGATTTTTTTCATGATGACTCCAATGCAAAGACCAAATATTGGTATATATAGGGGTCATATCGTAGTCTTTCCCAGAAGCAAATTTTTTCCCCACCTCTTGAGCACTATTTTGACAAACAGTGTTTATTGGTCTTGGTCCATTTGAAAATGGGTAGAAAGACTCTCATGAGCAATACGTGATCTTTCGACCCTGATTGTTCGAGCTTACCACCAGGTAGCGTAGAGTGCGATCAACGAGAGTACAATTCCAGCTGTGGCGACATTGAAGCTCTTGGAGGTTTTGAAAGATACATCGTTGAGGTCAATGGCTTTGGGATGAACTTGATTGCCTTGGAAGTAGGAAAAGGCCAAAGCGACTGCAACCGAAAATAGAAATACAATCCCCATACGGTCCATGAAGGGGTAGGAAGGCATTCCAAGTTTCATGGCAATGGAGAGAGCCAATGAACCCAAAGCCGCCGCCAACGCTCCATTGGCATTGGTTTTTTTGTAGAAAACGCCCATCACAAAGATGGCCACAATTCCGGGTGTGAAAAACCCTGTGAATTCTTGAATGAATTGGAAGGCCTGTTTGAGGTTGCCCAGCATGGGTTTTGCGATGATGACGGCAATGGCAAAAGATGCAATGGCCACGA
This sequence comes from Bdellovibrionota bacterium, assembly GCA_041391365.1. GTDB lineage: Bacteria > Bdellovibrionota_G > JALEGL01 > JALEGL01 > JAGRMV01 > JAGRAX01. The sequence goes on from JAWKOC010000001.1 coordinate 112,708, forward strand.
TACGACCAACTTTGACCAATTGTTTTTCAGGAGCATCTTTGACCCAAAACCGTTTGTAAAGATCCATCGTAAAAATCGTGGAGATGCTGTTGGCCATCGAACTCAAAGAAGAAACAATGGCTGCGATCAAGGCAGCGAATACCAATCCTTTCAAGCCCACGGGAACCAAGGCCATCAACGTCGGATAGGCTTTGTCTGCAGGATCTAGCTCAGGATGAAGAACATAGGCTGCGATTCCAGGAATGACAATGATCAAGGGCATGACCATTTTTAAGTATCCAGCAAAGGCAATTCCTTTTTGAGCTTCGTCCAAACTTTTTGCGGCAAGTGCTCGCTGTGTGATGTACTGGTTGAATCCCCAATATGACAAGTTCATGATCCACATTCCTCCCACCAAAACTGAAATGCCTGGTAGGTCGCCGTAAAATGGATGGCCTTTGGCCAAGATCAAATCAAATCGGCTCGATGCTTGATCAAGAAGCATGGAAAAACCTGCCACGGCTCCAGCTCCGTTGGATACTTGATTCAAGGAAAGGTAAGTGATGATGATTCCACCGATGGTGAGCATCAACACTTGAATGATGTCCGTCAGGGCTACGGCTTTAAGACCTCCATAGATCGAATAGATCACAGAGAAAACGGCAAGAAAAACGATGCCTGTTTGAAGCGAAATGCCCGTGATGGTATTGATGGCCAATCCTCCAAGATACATGACAGAAGTTAAGTTAACGAAAACATAAACCACCAACCAAAAGATTCCCAAAATCATTCGAACCCGATGGTCATATCGTTGCTCCAAGAATTCGGGCATGGTGTAAATGCGTTTTTTCAGAAAGATAGGAATGAAAAATTTTCCAACGATGATCAGAGTGATGGCCGCCATCCATTCGTAGGCTGAAATGGCGAGCCCAATGGCGTAGCCTGACCCGGACATTCCAATGATCTGCTCGGCAGAAATGTTTGCGGCAATCAAAGATGCACCAATGGCCCACCAAGGCAGAGCGCGATCAGCAAGAAAATATGAATTGGAATCTTTTTCTTTGCCTTCTTTTTCTCTGGATACCCAAAGAGCCAAAGCAACGATGCCAATGCAGTAAATGACAATGATGGTGATATCAATGGTGTGTAAATTCATGGTGTCAAGGCTATATAGAACGCATTCTTTTTTTGCAAATTTTTCCACAGGAGGAAAACCCCCTGAGCGCTAACCAAGATCAGGTTTGTGAGTGATTGACTTTTTGTGCTTGTGTGATTTCAAAAGCTCGGGCAGCAATTTCATCTAGCAGGTATTCGGTTTTGTACAGGCAAGACCCAAGGCCAACCCCTGCAGCTCCCGCTTGCATCCATGTTGAAAGATTTGTGGCATCCACTCCTCCCACCGCATAAATCTCTGTTTGCAGGGGTAGAACAGATTTCCAATCCTTGATGATGGTGGGAGTCAGTGCATTGGCAGGGAAAAGTTTCAAACGGTTACTTCCAGCTTGGATTGCTTCAAAAGCTTCGGTGATGGTGTAAACACCTGGAAAGGTATCCAAGTCCATTTCTACTGCCTTACGAATCACTTCTGCGTTTGTGTTTGGAGATACGATGAAACTAGCTCCCGCATTTTTTGCATCGACGACCTGTTGTGGGGTGAGTACGGTTCCAGCGCCAATTCGAATCGAAAGATCTATATTTTTGCAAAGGTTTTCGATGCTCTCAAAAACACGTGGAGAGTTGGTGGGGACTTCAATGGCTTTGAATCCATGGGCGATCAATACCTCGGCCACAGGAATGACCATTTCGGGCTTGATTCCCCGAAGGATGGCGATCAACGAAAACGGATTGGAAGTTCTCATGTCTTTATTTTCCTTCGGTTGCGAGTTCATCTATCCAACGTATGCCTTTGAGAAAAGCTTTTGTGGACGGAATCCAGGTCGCTTTGCAGCCCACGAACTGAAAAGCCATTCGATATCTCGCAGCCAAGGTTTCATTGCAGCACAAGATGATTTGATCTTCTGGTTTTGCGTAATGGTAAATCTCACTTCCGATCATCAATCCCGAAAGGTATGATTTGGAGGTCGACGCTTTGTCTGCGTTTTCAAGAACCCGTGTTCGAGTTTTGAAAAGGGAGTGTAGGAAAAGGTTTTCTTTGTATGCATCTTGCAGTCCGAGCTGAAAATCATCATGAGAATCGATTTGATTTCCACTGCACAAAATCGAATGAGAAGAGATGATGTCAAAAATTTCTCCGGTCATGGACGTCGAAAACGAATGAACTTTCCGTTCGTGGACTTCTACCCATTTGCTGTGGGTTCCTGGCAAACAAATTTTGTAGTCTCCGTCATTTTCAAGGCAACCCAAAATCAGAGTTTCTTCCCCTCGAATGACATCGATTCCCAAGGTCTGAGAAGGTGTCTTAAGCCCTGGGATGATAAAGGTTTGATCGTTCACTTTGACAAGATTTTGAATCAACTTGCGAATGTCAAAGGGTGTATCGACATAGGGAGCCTGGCAAAATCCAAGTGTGGATCCGACCATTCCACAAAGATAAATTTTTGCGTGTGGGTGATCCACTTTCCAGAGTCGGAGCTGACTCTCAAGATAGACTTTTTGTTGTTCTTGGGAAAGTTTCTTGACTCCTTTGTCAGACTGAATCTCAGAAACAATGCTCAGCTGCGGATCGAACAAGAAGGCTCGAAACGAACTGGTACCCCAGTCAATGGCGATGATGTGATTAGATACGGCCACAGTCAATGATGTAGTTTTGGCTGGTGATTTTTTTGGCTTGATCGGAAGCCAAAAACAAAACCAAATGTGCTACTTCTTCCGGTTCGATCATTTCGGGAAGGCATAAGGATTTTTTCCATTCTTTTTCGGCATCGTCGGTGAGCCACAGTCTTTTTTGTCGTTCCGTTTTTACCCATCCTGGTGAAATCGCATTGACTCGAATCCCGTCTTTGCCAAACTCTCTGGCCAGAGCTTTGGTGAGTCCCAAAAGTCCAGCCTTTGCGGTCACATATCCCGGCATATTGTCAGGACCCCACAAGGCATTGATGGAACTGATGTTGATGATAGCACCCGCACGGTTTTCTTTCATGTTGGTATACACTGCTTGAGATGCTACAAATGCAGCATTCACGTTCACGTTCAAGCAATGCTGCCAATCTTCATAACTGGTATCTTTGGCATGATGGCGATTGTCGTTGGCGACATTGTTCACCAAAATATCGATGGGTCCCAAGGTTCGAGAGGCGTCGTCGATGGAAGACTGCAATTGTTTGTGATCGCAAACGTCTAGGCATTCGAAAAGAATCTCTTCTCCACCATCAAGCGCCTGAAGTTTTTCGACGAGTTCATTGCCTTGTTTGTTGAGAAGGTCCACAAATGCAACATTGGCTCCTTGAAGATAAAGTGCAGTTACAATAGCTTGCCCGATGCCTGTGGCTCCTCCCGTGACAAAAACATTTTTGCCTTTCAAGCTCGGGTAGATTGCGCTGGAATGTTCATGACTCATCAGTGAGACTCTCTTTCTACTACGCTACTGCTGTGGCCAACAAGGAACTGCAGATCGGCACCGTGCTCTGCTTGTAACACAGTTTGTTGATAAAGCTGAGCATATCCTCTGGAATAGTGTTTGGTTGAGTCTACTTTTTTTCTCTTTCGAGTTTCTAGGGTTGCATCGTCGACATCAAGATGAAGACTTCTTGTTTCTATATTTAAAGTGATTTTGTCTCCGGTTTCCACCAGGTTGAGAGGTCCTCCAGCGGCGGATTCGGGGGAAACGTGCAAGACAACCGTACCAAAAGCGGTTCCACTCATGCGAGCATCCGAGATTCGAATCATATCTTTGATGCCTTTTTCAGCCAATGTTTTGGGGATGGGCATGTTGCCTACTTCGGGCATTCCTGGATATCCAACGGGGCCACATCCTTTGAGGACCAAAATGGTGTTTTGATCAACCGGCAAATCGGGACGATCAATGTTTTGTTTGAGGTCTTCGATGTTTTCGAACACATAAGCTTTGCCCGTGTGAGAAAACAATTCGGGACTGGCTGCATTGGGTTTGATGATGGCTCCATTTGGACAAAGATTGCCTCGAAGAACTCGAACTCCAGACTCTTTTTTGACAGGAGAGGATAGTGACCTGATCACTTCCGGATTGTACCTTTCAGCTTGATCAAGGATTTCCCCCATGCTCGTTCCAGAAACCGTAGGAAGATCAAGATGGAGAAAGGCTTGAATCTCTTTGAGGGCTGAGGGCAATCCGCCTGCATAATGAAAATCTTCCATCAAATATTTTCCAGATGGCATCAAATTCACCAACAATGGGATTTCACAGCTCAGTCGATCAAAATCGTCCAAGGATAGTCCGAGATTCAGTCTTCCTGAGAACGCCAGCAAATGCAAAATTGCATTGGTGGACCCACCGATGGCGGCCAAACATCGAATGGCATTTTCCAATGCAGGTTTGGTCAAGAAATGAGAGAGACGAAGATCTTGACGAACCAATTCGACGATGCGTTGACCTGACAAATGACAAAGTGTTTTTCTTCGGGCATCGACTGCGGGTAGAGTTCCATTGTAGGGTAAAGACAATCCCATAGCTTCCACCAAGCAGGCCATGGTCGAGGCAGTTCCCATCGTCATGCATGTGCCCGGACTTCGTGACATCCCTTCTTCTGCGGCAAAAAATTCTTGTGCACTCATTTGACCGGCGCGAACAGCTTCACTGAATTTCCAAACATCTGTGCCTGATCCAATGTCTTGCCCTTTGTATTTTCCATTGAGCATGGGTCCAGAAGAAATGACCATGGTTGGAAGGTCTACACTTGCTGCCCCCATGATCTGCCCAGGTGTAGTTTTGTCACAACCTCCAAGTAAAATCACACCATCAATGGGATTTCCTCGAATGGATTCTTCCACATCCATCGACAACAAATTTCGAAAAAGCATGGCGGTTGGGCGCATTTGGGTTTCTCCAAGCGACATCACAGGAAACTCAAGCGGCAAACCTCCAGCTTCCCATACTCCTTTTTTTACGCTGTCTGCAAGGTCACGAAGATGAGAATTGCAAGGCGTGAGCTCAGACCAGGTATTGCAAATTCCAATGACAGGTCTTCCATCAAATACATGTTGAGGCAATCCCTGATTTTTCATCCAGCTGCGATGTATGAACCCGTCCTTGTCCTTTTTTCCATAGGACTTTTGACTTCGGAGTTTTTCTTCTTGTTTTTTTCCCATAATGTCCCTACATCACTTTCATCTGATCTTGAGGCCTTGGTCCTTGTAACACAGAAAAGGAAAGTCATGAAGAGTCCAAAAATCATTGAATGTAAGCCCGAAGATGTCCAAGTGATTCATACAGGTTGTGAGCTAGGGGAAGGGGTTTTGTGGGATGAATTCCACCAGGAGATTCTTTGGACCGATATTCTGGGTAAAAAAATCTATTTTTGGGCCTGGATGACGGGGCAATTGGAAGTTCATGAGTTGGAGCAAAGGCTTTGCTCCATTTCATTGGTAGAAGGCCCCAACAAGAATACCTATCTTTTTGCGTTTGAATCTGGCGTGGCGTTGTGGGACCGACAAACACAGTCGTGTGAATGGATTGAAAAAATCAATCAACCTGAAGGTGTGAGACTCAATGATGGTCGCACGGATCGGCAAGGAAGGTTTTGGGTAGGTTCCATGGGGGAGGGTGAGCTCACATCCAAACGTATGGGCCAATTGTATTGTGTTGATCGAGGAAAAGTCACGGCTCATGCTGATGGCATCGGAATATCCAATGGACTTTGTTGGAGTCCAGATTCGGCAACCATGTATTTTGCAGATTCCCTTGAAAACAAAATTGAAAAAATTCAATTTGGGTCCACTCAGGGGAAACTTGTTGAGCGAAAAGATTGGGTGCGTACTCCACAAGGGGTTTCTCCGGATGGAAGTTGTGTGGATCAAGACGGGTATGTATGGAATGCTCAATGGGGAGGAAGTCGTGTGATTCGATATCGACCTGATGGTGACGAGGATGTGATTTTGTCTTTGCCGATGTCCCAACCTTCCTGTGTTTGTTTTGCTGGACCTGAGTTGGATACGCTCGCGGTCACTTCTGCCAAACAAGGACTTACTCCCCAGCAGTTGAATCATGATGCTCATGCAGGCAATGTGTTTTTGATCAAACTTCCTTATCGAGGTTTGCTAGAGTCTCGTTATATCTCGTAGAATATGTTGGGAAAATTTCCAATCCACATTCGACGTTATCTGGGCTTGTCGTTCATCAGTCAGGCATTCACGTTTGCAGTTCCCCTGCTTTCTGCTCTTTTGGCTGCACGAAATGACATTTCAGAGAGTCAGGTTTCTCTTCTGCTGATGGGCATCTATTTTGCTTCCGGAATCTTGCAAGTGGGTGTGGGACGTTTGTTTGATCGAGGGCTGTATGTTTTGTCTTTGGTGACAAGTTTTTTTTCGGTTGCGTTGGGCCTTCTTCTCTACATTTATTGTTACGACAATCTGTTGTGGTTTGTCGTGGGGAGCAGCATTCTCCTTTTTGGCATGAGCATTGTGATTGCGTCGATTGTTCGGGCCGTAGAGGGATCCGTTCCTGAAAGCATGAGAGGTGAGGTGAGCAATGCGAGATACTTGGTCACCAATTTGGGATATTGTACGGCGGCCATTCTTGGATTTTATTTTTTGAAAGATTATCGAAATCAATTGCTGCTCGCCGATATGGTCACGACCTTATCGGTGATTATTTTTTTGTTTTTTGTCTTTCGAAACCTCATGAAAGAACATTCAGAAAAGATGAAAGTGGTAGATCTATCTGCAAAAATGGAGGGAACCTTTTCCGTACTCAGATCCAAATGGAAGGTTTTTTTGGGGCTGCAGCTTATTTACATTGAAAATTTTGCTCATTCTGAAATTCAACCAATTTTGTATTCGAGATTGGGATTGGAACCTTTGAAGTGGACAACCTATATGTTTTTTTTTAACACTCTGACGGTTGTGTTGACAACGCGATTCATTTCCAAATGGCAAAAAACGCAGCGTCTTCAGACGACAGCTTTGGTGGGTGTGTTGATGTATTCGTTGGGACATGTGTTGGTTCCTTATTTTCTATTTCCTGCAGGCATCGCCGTCACTACGGCCATTTCGGTTCTCGGAGAAATCATGTGGGTGGCTCCCATGACCATCATCATTTTTCGACAGTTTCATGAGCGTCAGTTTGGGTTGGCTGCTGGCATTCGAACAGCCATGCGTAGTTTTGCGTTTGTCTTCAATCCAGTGCTGGGGTTTTTTCTTTTTCGATTCGTTTCAGATGTTCGATTGGGATTTGCAGCTATATATGGGCTGTTGCCTTTGCTGGCGTATCAGCTGATTTTTCACTCCAATCAAAAAGAATGGTAGGGCCGAGTTGTCTATATTATAGAGCGATAGGTTCATGGAGGGTTTGTCTGGGTGGATTTCGAGCAAATTTTCGCCACGGTTTGAAGAAAAAAATATGCAAAATTAGTATGTTAGCCAATTTTGGGGTTGGCATAAAAATTGTAGAATTCATGGCATTATGAATCGTAACCTACATGTGGTCTTGATTGGACTGGCACTTTTTTCTCTTCACTGTGGAAAACCTTCCACAGGTACCCAGGGCAAAACCTATGGGGTGGAAGGAGATCCGGACCTGCAACAATTTCGAAAAACCATGGCCCTGAGTCAATCTTGGGTTTCTTCTTCAGATCTACCCGTGACCTGTGTCATCGTTCAGGGGAAAGTGAAATGTTGGGGAGACAACACCGAAGGTCAATTGGGCCAAGGATTGTCAACTTCTCCTTTGCTTGCGACCAACACTTCAACCAACATCTATCCTTTTCAAAGTGTGCAAGAGCTTCCATTTGTCGATTTGGGCTGGCAGGAAAATGTCGTCGACATCACGGTTGGATATGCTCATGTTTGTGCATTGGCTGAACATGGGAAAGTGAAATGTTGGGGTTCACAAGATTTGGGTCAGTTGGGAGTAGCCTATTCCGATAGCTACATTGGAGATCAAGCCACTGAAATGGGATTCAATCTTTTGTCGGTCGATTTGGGTGGGCTCAAAGCCATACAAATTTCTGCAGGGTTCTATCATACCTGCGCACTGTTGGAGGATCATCGCATCAAATGCTGGGGCGCCAATGATTTTGGTCAACTTGGTACGGAAGATCAAAACAGTTATGGGACCAGCCCTTTTCCCACGGGTTCCAATCAACCGTTCACAAATGTTGGCTCAGGAAAAGTGATCAAGGTTTCTGCGGGAGGTGAATCTACCTGTGTGTTGTTTGAGGCAGGAGATGTGAAATGTTGGGGGATCAATGATTTTGGAAAATTGGGAATTGGAGGAGTTTTAGGTGGGTATGTTGGAGGGCAAGTAGGCGATATGGGAAACAATCTTCCGGCAATTGATGTTGGTGGAGAAAAAGTCATCGATGTAGAAGTGGGATCATTTGTCTCATGCGTGATTCTAGAATCTGGAAAAAGCAAATGTTGGGGACGCAACTCTGTGGGTCAGTTGGGGATGGACAGCCTGGGGGACCAAGGCTCAGGAGTGGGTGACATCGCCGCCATGTCTGGGATCAATGTGGGGGGAGAAAAAATTGCAAGCGCGAGTCCAAGTGGATATCACAGCTGTGTTGTTCTTGCGTCAGGCAACGTGACGTGTTTTGGTGGACCCGGAGCGGGAAAGCTCGGATATGAAAACAACGATTTTGTTGGAAACGGTTCTGGGACTTCTGTTGCGAATGCTGGGTATGTAGCTCTTGGTTTGATCTCGGGAGAAAAAGTGATCGAGATGGCATCCTCGTATGCTCACAATTGCATCAAAACCAATATGGATCGAATCAAGTGTTGGGGATACAACAATGTTGGTCAATTGGGTTACGGAGATTTTTCTCAACGAGGCGATGCTCCAGGTAGCATGGGACTTAACTTGGGTGTTGTTGAAATCGAATGATCCTGTGTTGAGTCTTCTTGAATTCTTGCGATGAGGACTCGAATCATGTAGCAAGATTCGATCGTCTCATTTCATGAGACGTGAAACGAAATCTGACGAATAGATCATGGGACTGAAACATTTTTTTGGAGCTGCGGTCAACTCGCTGTCGAGCATGGCCATCAAGAGCAGTTCGCTCAAATCTCTCAACCGTTTTTTGACGCGATTTCCTGTCATCAAGGAACAATTTCTCTCGAGCGTATCTTTTTTGGGGGGATTTGGTTTTGATATTGCAACCTTGGGAAGAATCGATCAACTCTATCCGTTGTTTCAGCAGTTTGTTTTCATTCTTTTGATCATTGGAGTTTTTTTCCTGGAGGCCAGGAGCAATGTTCTGGAGCCCAAAATGTCTCCCCGCCTGGCGACGATGTGGAAGTATCGAGAAGCCATGGTGCAATTTCTGATGGGTGGGCTGTTGAGTGCCTTTACGCTTTTTTATTTCAAGAGTGCATCTGGTGTAACGGTGTTCGTATTCGTGAGCATCTTGTTTTTCTTTTTGTTGTTCAATGAACGAAAAGGATTGCACGAAACCAAGATTCCTTTTCGATACATTATGCTCAGCCTCTGTTTGTGTTCCTATTTTGTATATGTGGTTCCCATTGTTGTGAAAAAAATGAACGCTTGGACGTTTGCGTTGAGTATGCTGGTTTCACTGGGAATGTACGTGATGGTGGTTCGATGGATTTATCGAAAACAAAACTGGTCCGCGAGATCAAAGCTCATCAAATATGTATCGGGTGCGCTGGTCCCTGTACTTTTTTCTGGATTGTATTTTTTCAAGTTCATTCCTCCGGTACCCATGGCTTGTCTAGAAATGGGGGTGTATCACGACATTAGCATCAAAGATCGAATCTATGAGCTGCATCAGACAAGGCCTTGGTGGAGATTTTGGGAAGAGGGTGATCAAACCTTTTTGGCAAGACCTTTGGACAAGGTGTATGTGTTTGCCCGGATCTTTGCACCCACAGAGTTCTCACACAAAGTATTTGTTCAGTGGTTCAAAAAAAATGAACGAAGCCGAACCTGGGAAAAAACGGATACCATTCCCGTGCAAGTACAAGGAGGCAGAGATGAGGGATTTCGTGGTTACACCTACAAATCCAATTATTCTTCAGGAGACTGGAAAGTCCTCATGGTGACAGAAGATGGTGGAGAACTAGGATATTTGAATTTTCGTATTGTAGATGACTCCTCTACCGAACCGCGAGATGTATTCATTCAAAGACGATAAACGCTGTCAAAGAATGGATTGCTGGAGCTCTTTGAGCTGTGTTTGTGAGAGGGGAGCTATGTTCCCTGCCGAGCGAGCGAGAAGAAGAATTCTTGCGGCATGTTCCACACGCTCCAGATCAATCAGGGCTTCTTGAATGCTTTGCCCTACAGCGACGACACCATGTCGTTCTAAAATGATGGCCTTTCGTCCTTTGCCAAGTGCCTTTGCTGCTTGCAAAGCAATGGTCTGGGTTCCCGGGCATATATATTCACAGGTTTCCACACTCCCCAAGCTCAGAACCAGTTCTGGAAGAACCGGCTCATCCAAGGATATTCCTGCCAAGCTGCATGCAATGGAATATGGGGGATGGGAGTGAACGATTGCCCCGACTTTTGGATTGTGCTTGTAAATTTCAGCGTGCAATTTCCACTCTGTGGAAGGGGGGAAATCGCCTTCCACGAGCTTTCCCGATGAAATTGATATTTTTGAAATGTGTTGCGGAAGAAGTTTTGCCTTTTCCAGCCCTGCAGGCGTAATCCACATATGGTCATTGTCGATTTTGATGGAAGAGTTTCCATCATTTCCAACCGAAAAGCCTAGATCATAGAGCTTTTTGTGTACAGCGCAGATATGGTGGGCAAAATCGGTGTGCAAGTTCACTTGATGAAAAACGCTACCATCAATTCTAGGAGGTGTCACTTACTTTCCGGTCCAGCCTTGACAAATCTCGCTCATCAAACATTCTCGACTTCAGGTTGGACTCAGGTAAAGTGAATTAAAGTTTTTTTGAGAGAACCTATGGCTACCAAAACTCTTCTCCATCACATTCAGAAAATTGGCCCTGGCATGGCGGTGGCCGCCACGGGAATCGGAGCCGCGGATCTCATTGTCTCGGCCGTGGCGGGATCCAAGTATGGCATTGCGATCGTATGGACAGTCGTTTTGGGGGCATGGATCAAATATGTCCTTAATGAAGGGTTGGGACGTTGGCAGATGGTCACCCAAACCACGGTTCTCGAAGGGTGGAAAGCTCAGTTTTCTCCATGGGTGTTGCATGGTTTCATCATCTATCTATTTTTTTGGGGGTTTATTGTTGCGGGAGCATTGATTGTTTCTTGTGGAATGGCCGCTCACAGTTTGATTCCTGAGATTTCCTACAAAAAATGGTCAGTGGTTCACAGCCTTGCAGGTCTTGTGTTGGTGCTTTGGGGAGGGTACGGCATTTTTGAGACCATCATGAAATGGACCATTGCAGGTATGTTTGCATTGACCATTGTCACAGGGATTTTGGTTTTTTATCATTCACCAGATTTGTCCCTTGTCATGAATTTCATTCCACCCAAAGGATCCTTGCCCTTTTTGATGGGACTCATCGGAGGGGTTGGGGGAAGTGTTACCCTGCTAAACTATTCCTATTGGATTCGTGAAAAAGGGTGGCAGAGTGTCGATAAACTTCCTCTGATTCGATGGGATTTGTCGCTTGCGTATCTGCTCACAGGTTTTTTTGCGGTAGCTATGATCTTGATTTCCAGCCAGATCAATACCCAAGAAGTTTCGGGCTACATGATGGTGGAGAATTTGGGCAAAGCCATTGGTCGATACACAGGCAGACTGGGTCAAATATTTTTTCAAGTGGGTTTCTGGGCAGCCGTTTTTTCTTCCTTGCTGGGTGTGTGGCAAGGGGTGCCGTATATTTTTCAAGATTATTGTCAGATGACCCGTCGAAACCTTTCGCCTCAAAAGAGTTATCGAAGTTTTTTGGTGTTTCTTGCGATTCCCACGCTTTCGCTGCTGTTTTTCAGCAAACCCGTGTGGGTTGTCATCGCCTATGCCATCACCGGATCTTTGTTCATGCCGTTTTTGGCCATCACGCTGTGGATCATGAACAATCGGAGTCATATGGAAGGTTGGAGAAACAGCATGAAAGATCAGATCACTTACTTCATCGCGGTAGCTGGGTTTTTGTATTTGTTTTCCGTGGAGCTGTTCAAGGCCCTTTTTTGATCCACTATTCTAGATGGCAAAATGGGCAGACGATTTCGGAGGTGGCACCTTGGCAGTCGTATAGTCCTGTATGTTGCTTGATTTTTGGATCGAACCGAATGGAAGAAAGATCTCCACTCTTGTCGAAGAGGAGAGAAGAAATGTACATGAGTCCCGAATGTGTGATCAGCAGCAATCGATGGGTAGGAAGATTTGTCAGTTGATTTTTGACCACATGGATCATGACTCCAGGAACATAAAAGTTGGAACTGGCGCTGATCTGAAATTCTTTCTTCAGATCATACTCCTTTTCCATTACAAAAACCTCTCTTTCGGGTTCGTATCTGTAGATTCTCAAAAGGGTTGATGTGAATCCACCTATGATTTTTTTTTCGGTGGACAAAAAATGATGTGAATCCACCTGTACGATGTCTCCCATGGACTCGAGATTTTCTTTCTCATTGGAGATTTCAAAAGAAAGTTCTGAAACTTTGTTGGGTGAGACAACAGAACAATGAAAGTGATCCAGATCTTTGGTGATCAAACAGGGATCACTTGAATCGTCTAGATACGCAAGATCCATGGAAAAACTATCATGTCCCAATTTCAAGGAGTTTACATATATGAACTGATTGCTTTGATTCTTTCGAAGAAGGGTTACATACGAATGTGAGAACGTTTGTTTTTCCAAGAGATAAATAGATTTATTTTTTGGATCTGCGGCAATGTCCCGATACACATTGCGAGTGCTTCGGTAGACTGGAGTGTTTCTCTCAACATGATAACGATCCGTGCTTTGCTCATAAAGCAATTCATAGACTGCATCTACTCTATTGACATAGAGTTTGAGTTTTTCAAAAGAAGACGACCATGAAGTTCCCCACCATGCCAACAAAAGAAAAAAACCACCACAACCCCCACACTTTTTCCCCAGACATTTTGATCTTCTAATGGATCTATCAAAAAAGTGTCAAGCGAAAACAGAAATATTGAAACGAAATTCGGAAATAGCTTGTTGAGCAACGCAATCTAGTCAAAGGTCAGAGGTAATTCAGTGCAAAAGGGGCACCCTACGTTTGATGTTGCTCCTTTGCTGTCTTCGACTCCAAAGGAACTTTTGTTTGTGTTAAACTCTATTGACAGGTCTTTTTTTACATTTGCATAGTAAATGTTTCCAAAATCTCTCACAAAAAGAAGTCGGTAAGAAATTTCTTCAGAGTATGGGTCAAAAATTTTGTCCATCGTGAGCCCTACAATAGAAAAGTTCATTTTTGAACTATACAAAAATCTATGAAATTCATTTTTTAGGTCATATTCTTGTACGATTGCGAAAGATTGTTTGTCTGGATCGAAACGATACATTCGCAAAAATGTATTGTAGCTTTCAAATGCTTTTGCTGGGTATTCAGTCGATAGAAAATGAAAGTCATCAAGTTGTAAAATATCCCCCATTGATTCCATCGGAACAAATTTTTGGTCTTTGTACATGATTGGGTAGTTAATTGTTTCTGATGGTTTAGATAGATCATTGCAATAAAAACTTTTTTCATCTCTGGTTAAAATACATTCCATGCCATTCAAAGATGACGTTTCCAGAGAGACAGAGTACGCGGGTAGAGAAAACTCTTGTTTCTGGATGTACGGTTGTCCCTTTTGGCTAAAGTTTTTTTCAAAAATACTGAGTGTTGAGTTTCGTCTAAAGTATGCCGAAGCAACATAGATGGATTCATCGAGGGGATGAAACCCAATGTCACCGATAGACTCTATGGGAACGGACATGTTTAACGACAGAACAGGTTTGTTTTTTTGAACAATATACTGATCTTTTTGCAGATTTCGGTTCAATGGATAGATCGCTTTTGATGTCGCGATCATAATGATTTTTTCGCTCGAACCAGAGTATGCATTTGGGCCAACAAGAAAATGAAGCAGCAAACCCGCTACAAACAACCAGCAAGTATTCATTTTTTTCAAAGTTCCTCCTTCAACAGCCTCGCCTGCTTGAGTACGATAGGTATTGCCGATCTGTCAATGGCTTTTTTAGATGGAAAAGAACTGAAAATTCAACGACTTCCACCAATTTCTTCTCTTGCATTTCTATACAAAATCCGTATGAAGGGGCGCAATGAAAATCAGAAATGTCAGTATTATCGCGCACGTAGACCATGGAAAGACCACATTGGTCGATTATTTGCTTCGTCAGGCTGGAACTTTTGCCAGCCATCAGGAAGTGGAGACTCGGGTGATGGATTCCATGGATTTGGAACGTGAACGTGGAATCACCATCATGGCAAAAAACACTTCGATTGTGGTGGGTGATACCAAAATCAACATCGTAGATACACCCGGCCACGCGGATTTCGGGGGCGAAGTGGAACGCATCATGAACATGGTGGACGGTGCGGTGTTGCTTGTGGATGCTGCCGAAGGTGCCTTGCCCCAAACTCGCTTTGTATTGCAAAAAGCCATTGAGCAAAATTTGAAAATCATTTTGGTGATCAACAAAGTTGATCGACCTGAAATTCGTGGAACGGATCGCATTCAGGAAGTGGTCAATGAGGTGTTTGATTTGTTTGTCGAGCTGGGTGCGAGCGAGCAGCAAGCAGACTTTCCGATTCTTTATGCCTGTGCACGAGCGGGATGGTGTACCAAAGACGATGGCGAAGTTGCAGATTTGATTGCGGGAACCAAGACGGCTGATTTGAAGCCTTTGTTTGATGTGATTTTGTCCGATGTGCCTGCCCCAACAATTGTGGATGCAGGTGGATTGCAAATGTTGATTTCGAACTTGGCGTATTCGGACTATTTGGGAAGTTTGGCCATTGGACGTATTTTGTCTGGCAAGGCCAAAAAAGGCGATCGCATCATCCGCAAAGGAATCAAAGACGATGGAAGCGCATGGAACGAAAATTTTCAAATCTCCAAAGTGCTTACCTATCA
This sequence comes from Bdellovibrionota bacterium, assembly GCA_041391365.1. Lineage (GTDB taxonomy): Bacteria > Bdellovibrionota_G > JALEGL01 > JALEGL01 > JAGRMV01 > JAGRAX01. The sequence continues at coordinate 127,839 of JAWKOC010000001.1, forward strand.
GGGACTCAAGCAAGTTGAAGTGGATGAGATTCAAGCGGGAGACATTGGCATCATTGCTGGATGTGAAAATTTTTCCATTGGGGATACTTTGGCGGGATCAGACTCGGTCGATGCCTTGAAGCGGATTGCCGTATCCAAACCCACCATTGCAATGATTTTTTCGGTCAATACGTCTCCATTTTCGGGCAGAGAAGGAGAAGCCATTCAGTCTCGGAAACTGCGAGAACGTTTGGTTCGAGAGATTCGTGAGAACGTTGCCCTCGAGTTTGAAGAAACGCAATTCCCCGATCAATATCGAGTTCTTGCAAGAGGAGAGCTTCAGTTGGCGATTTTGATCGAACAAATGAGACGTGAGGGTCTTGAGTTTATGGTGGCCAAACCCATCGTGTTGACCAAAGTGGAAAATGGTCAAACACTTGAACCTGTGGAATTGGCGGTGTTGGACATTCCTGAAGAAAGCATGGGAGATGTTTCTCAGTTGTTTCAGAAGCGTAAAGGTATTTTGAAAAGTTATGAAAACTCTGCCGGTCAGTCTGATGGAGGTTCGAAGCGTTTGAGATTGGAGTTTGAAATTCCAACCAAGGGCATTTTGGGAACTCGATCCAAATTTCTTACACTGACCAAGGGAGAGGGTCTGATGAGCTCTCAGTTTTTGGGGTATGAACCTGTCAAAGGAGACTTTTTGCACCGGCAAAACGGATCTTTGGTGGCGGATCGTGAAGGCAAAATGGTGGAGTATGCCATGTTGGCTTTGGAAGATCGTGGAGTCTTTTTCTACGATATTGGCACGCAAGTATACGAAGGCATGGTTGTTGGTGAACACAAACGTGATAACGATCTGAACGTAAACATCTGCAAAGAGAAAAAGCTGACCAACATGCGTGCTGCTCATGCAGAGGTTCTTGTGACCTTGGCAGGCCTCCGAAAAATGTCGTTGGAAGATTTCATTGAATGGATCGATGAAGACGAATGGATTGAAGTCACACCAAAAAACATCCGCGTCCGGAAAAAAGTTTTGGCGCAAAACTTACGAACCGTCATCCGCAATACCGGCCGCTAAACTCCATTTTGAAGCACTGGGAACAGCTGCCTGTTTTTCTATGGAAAATAGGGATCTGTCCCCTTTTGTTTGGTTCAAAGCGAAGTTAGTTCGTAGATAAATATTTGAGAGAGTGGAGTTATGCATGGCGCGTCTGGTAGGATTCGGTCCATTTTCCCCTGGGCCGAGCCCAGGAAAAAATGTGACATAAGTGACTCTAGTTCCTACGTCACAAGAGTCACTAAAACCTACGGTAGGTTCGTGGCGTTCAAAGCGAGGTTAATTCGTAGATAAATATTTGAGAGAGTGGAGTTATTCATGGCGCGTCTGGTAGGATTCGAACCTACGACCCATAGCTTAGAAGGCTATTGCTCTATCCAGCTGAGCTACAGACGCGTAAAAACGAGTATCAGCTGATATCATTCTGGGGGCAAAAAGCCAACCGTTTGTGACAGAAACTGGTGAGCTGCTCATAACGTTCAAAAAGGCCATTTCAGGTCCAGAAAAACTGGTGCCAAAGCTTTTGATTATGGTATAAGACGCCTTCCAAAGACCTTTTTAGGTATCTTATGGTGGGTGTAGCTCAGTTGGTAGAGCGCCAGATTGTGGCTCTGGTGGTCGCGGGTTCGATTCCCGTCACTCACCCCAAATTTTATATGCGAGATTTGGTAGAATCAAAAAATATCGTTTTTTGTACCCGGTTCGTGTTGACGTGAATCGAACCAAAGGTTCGTCTATATTCTGATTCGCTGCGCGAATACGGCATCACTCACCCCATCCAAAGATTGAATAGATATAGAGAAGCGTGGCCAAGCAGGAAGAACTAGCGAGCGGGATTTAGCCGTGCTGTGAACGAAGTGAACTAGCACGCGGCTTATCCTTGGTTCACGTTAAGTAGAGCGTGCATTTCCATCTATCGGGAATAGAGATTGAGTTCGTAGCTGTCTTGATAGTCGTACATGTATAGTTTTTGTGAGGATGATGTGGAACTTTGTTTTTCTTGAGAGGGATGAATCATCGTGAGGCATATGACCAGACTGGCCACAGACAATCCGAAAAAAAGCCAGTCGGTTGGGGAAACTTTTCGTCTGGTGATGGCCGCCAAAATATGAGCGAATTCCTGGGCATTGGGTTGGGGCGTGGGAATGTGTTGAAAAATGGTTTTTAGATTATCCATGGTTTTCCTTATCTTTTTGTTTGCGCAAAACAATTTCTGACGAATGCAATCTCGATTTTACGGTTCCTTCGGGAATGTTCAAAATTTCTGCAATCTCTCGAATCGAGCAATCTTCGAAAGCATACAACGCGACGACCTGTCTTTGTTTTGAAGAAAGTACGCTCAACAAGATTTCCATTTCTTCCACATGGAGAATTTTTTTTTCCTGCCTCGCATCTATAACTGCCTCGGGCATGTCTTCCTGAGAAAAAAACTGCAACCATTTTTTGGTCGATTGTTTTTTCCAATGATCTTTGACCGTGTTGATGACGATTCTGTACATCCATGTTCGCAACGAACTCCTTTGATCGAATTGATGGCGCTTGGTGTATATTTTCACAAACACTTCTTGCACCAAATCATCGAGATGGGCATGACCATTCATGCGAAAGATCAATGTGCGAATGTGAGCTTGGTGCTGCCTGTACAGCTCATGAAATTGATCATGAGAGAGTTTCAAGGTCTGGGTCTCGGATGTTGAGGTGGCATAAAAGGAGGAGGTCCTCCATGCTCATGTTCTCTGGGCTTGCTGCGGAGCTGATGAATTTGTTCGGGGGTGAGAAGGCTGTGCACGGCCACCATGGTTTCGAAACGGTTTTTTTCCAGTTGATTTCTGCTGGATAGAAATTGATCAAATGCTTGTTGGAGTTCCTTGGGGTCTTTGCTTTGGTCCATGGTTTTTTCAAAAGCCTGCTGATGATCTCGAAGTTCCTCATGCAATTGATGAGCTCTACGTTCGGATTGTTTGTGGATCGTGTCGATCTTGGCCAAGGTCGTGGAATCCAGCCCTAGCTGCCCAAACATGTCTTCGGGGTGGCTTGGCCGGTGAGGAGCAACATCTCGGGCCATGGGAGGGCGAAATCTCGGTTCAAATCTTGCGCTGCTGGCAAGATAGCCCAGAGAGAAGCCAAACAAAATCAGACTGCAAATGTGTAAACTTTTTTTCCAGTTCATGGTTCTTTCTTCCTTCATGTATACTTTATAGACGACCATACCCCCAAATAAGTTCATTTTTTCATCCAAAAAAATCTTTCTGGAATGAACTTTTTGCCTCCCTTGCGCGTCTAAGCTTTCGTATGAGTCACTTCTTACCAAACCTCTACAAGGAGAATTCAATGAGAACATGGATCATTGCCGCGATGGCTGCAGGGTTTTTGAGTGCGGAGCCAAGCATTGGACAAGAGCAAATGCCTCCGAGCACACAAGGTCAGCAGGGGCAGAATCAATTCCAAGGACAGTCTTCGGATCGACAACATCATCGCAAACCTCCAAAAGAAGCGTTGGATGCATGCCAGAGCAAGCAAGCGGGAGATCCTTGCTCGTTTGAGGGAATGCATGGAAATGTTTCCGGTACGTGTTTCACGCCAGAGACTTCCAAACCTTTGGCCTGCAAGCCCGAGCATGGCGGTCCCATGGATCAAAATCAAAAACAATAGATCTGCTGATCTCCCAGGGGGCGATCGCCAGAGGTCCCCTCTGGGAATATTCTTTCCAGAGATGTTTATGAGAACACACGCAATTTTGTTGAGCATGGCTGTATTTCTTTGTGCCTGCGGTTGGTTCGGAGAAAAAAACAACATCGACTATCAAGCCAAGTATCCATCGTTTTATGCAACGTTTGGAGATCAATTGGATTTGGGCAATCTTCCCAACTATGCCCATTCATCATTTCCTGCATACATTGCCAAGGACAACACAAGAGAAAATCCCATCACGGACGAGGGAGCGCTATTGGGCAGAATTTTGTTTTACGATAAGAATCTATCGTCAAACAAAAGCATCTCATGTTCTTCTTGCCATCAGCAGGGCCGTGCATTTTCGGATTCGGCCAATGTGAGTGATGGAGTCAATGGGCAAACCAACAGGCATTCCATGCGTTTGATCAATTCTCGTTTCTCCAATGAGGTCAATTTCTTTTGGGATGAGCGAGTAAGCTCTCTGGAAGAGCAAACGACAAAACCCATTCAAGATCACAACGAAATGGGGTTCAGTGGCACCATGGGAGATCCAGGGTTGCAAGATCTAGTAGAGCGACTCTCGGGCATTGGATACTATGCTGATTTGTTTGATTTTGCTTTTGGAAACCAAGAAATTACCGAAGAGAAGATTCAACAAGCCTTGGCACAGTTTGTACGAAGCATTCAATCGTTTGATTCCAAATACGATGAAGGACGTGCCAATGCGTCCAACGATCGTCAACATTTTTTCAATTTTACGGCAGATGAAAATGCAGGGAAGGCTTTGTTTTTGAATCGAAGAGCCGATGGAGGCGCAGGTTGTGGAGGATGTCATCGGCCTCCGGAATTTGATATTGATCCAAACAGTTTGAACAATGGGATTGTAGGTGTCTTTGACAGTGCAATCGAAGAAGACCTCACCGTGACAAGATCTCCGAGCTTGAGAGATTTGGTGGATGCAAGTGGAAATCTTCATGGTCCTCTCATGCACGATGCAAGCATCACCAGTTTGGAAGCATTGATTGATCATTATGATTCGGGAATCGAAAACAATGCAGGACTGGACAATCGATTGAAAGCAGGAGGAAACCCTCAGCGTTTGAATCTTACCGATGTTGAAAAAAATCAATTGATCGAATTTTTGAAATCCCTTTCCGGAAGCGATGTGTATTCCAATTCAAAGTGGTCAGATCCTTTTCCATAAAGGTTGAAGTGTTTTTCTTGGGGCAGATTAATATCTGAAAGTGTGCATAGATAACGCCATCAATCAAAATAGGTTCAAGCTATCGCAAGATTGAAAAATAATATTGGACTTGAGCTCAGAACAAATTAGATTGTCTAATAACATCTATGTATTTTCTAATCCAAAGGAACACATCATGCGTTTAAAATCCCCATTTCTTTTATCGCTTGCATTGTTTGCATCGATCAATGTTTTGTCATCCTCTTCCATCGCCAAAGCGACCGATGGGACCAAGGGGGAGGCGAGACCCAATTCTTTTTGGTGGCCAAATCAAATTGATTTGAGTCCTCTTCGTCAACACAGTGATGAATCCAGTCCTTTGGATAAAAAGTACGACTACGTCAAAGAGTTCCAAAAGATCGATCTCAAAGTTCTCAAAAGTGAAATCGAGACCTTGATGAAAACATCACAAGCCTGGTGGCCAGCAGATTATGGACACTACGGTCCTTTTTTCATTCGTATGGCGTGGCACAGTGCAGGGACCTATCGTGTTACGGATGGCAGAGGTGGAGCCGGAGGCGGGCAGCAAAGGTTTGAACCTCTCAACAGTTGGCCCGACAACGCCAATCTCGACAAGGCGCGCAGATTGCTTTGGCCCATCAAAAAGAAATATGGAAATCAAATCTCATGGGCAGATTTGATGGTCCTGACCGGAAACGTGGCTTTGGAATCGATGGGTTTCAAAACGCTTGGGTTTGCCGGAGGCCGTACAGACGATTGGGAAGCTGATTTGGTGTATTGGGGACCCGAAGCACAATTTTTGGATGACAAACGTCACATGGCCAAAAGAAAATTGGAGAAGCCTTTGGCTGCTACCCAAATGGGTCTGATCTATGTCAATCCAGAGGGACCCAATGGCAATTCTGATCCCATGGCCGCTGCAAAGGACATTCGTGAGACTTTTGGACGTATGGCCATGAATGATGAAGAAACGGTCGCATTGATTGCGGGTGGACATACCTTTGGCAAAGCTCATGGAGCGAAACCTGCAAAATGTCTTGGACCCGAGCCAGCCGCAGAGGGTGTAGAGGCTCAAGGGTTAGGTTGGACCAACAAATGTGGAAAAGGAAACGCCGAAGACACCATGACCAGTGGGTTGGAAGGTGCCTGGAGCGCAAAGCCCACCCAATGGACGATGCAGTATCTCAACAATTTGTTTGCCTTCAATTGGGTAAAAACCAGAAGTCCAGTGGGTGCTGTCCAGTGGACTCCTGATGCGAAAAGTGCGGCCAACTTGGTCCCTGATGCGCATGTGCCCAACAAAACTCATGCTCCCATCATGTTCACCACGGACATCGCATTGAAAACCGATCCAAGCTACAAGGAAATCGCAAAGCGATTCAAAGACAATCCCAAAGAGTTTGAAAAAGCATTTGCACAAGCTTGGTTCAAACTCACCCATCGAGACATGGGGCCCCGTGCGAGATATGTAGGATCGGAAGTTCCTCAAGAAGTTTTCTTGTGGCAAGACCCAGTTCCATCTGCAACTTACAAAATGGTGAGCAGTGGGGACATCAAGAAACTCAAAAAAGAGATTTTGAATACAGGCCTTTCTGTATCAGATCTTGTCGAAACGGCGTGGGCTTCTGCTGCGAGCTTTCGCTCTACCGACATGCGTGGCGGAGCCAACGGAGCACGCATTCGATTGGAACCGGAAAAAAGTTGGAAGATCAACAATCCAGAACGTAGATCCAAAGTCTTGGCAACATTGGAAACCATTCAAAAGGATTTCAATGGCACCAAACCCGTAGGAAAGAAAATTTCTTTGGCAGATTTGATCGTTTTGGCAGGTGCCGCAGGCATTGAAAAGGCCGCCAAAGACGCGGGTGTGGATGTGAAGGTTCCGTTTGTTCCTGGTCGTACCGACGCGACTCAAGAACAAACGGACGTGCAGTCCTTTGCTGCCCTTGAACCCAAGGCAGATGGATTCCGAAACTATTTTGAAGATGGTCTCGATCGATCCCCTACCTACATGCTCATCGACAGAGCAAACATGCTCAGTCTTTCCGTTCCAGAAATGACGGTGTTGGTGGGTGGATTGAGAGTGTTGGGAGCCAACGCGTATGGATCCACGCATGGTGTGTTTACCACCACGCCAGGAAAACTGACCAACGACTACTTTGTGAATTTGCTGGATATGTCCACAAAATGGTCCAAATCCTCTACGCAACCAGGCGTCTATGAAGGAAATGATCGAGAGACAGGAAAGTCCAAATGGACTGCAACTTCGGTAGATCTTGTGTTTGGTTCAAATGCTGAGCTGCGAGCTGTGGCAGAGGTGTATGCATCCAATGACGGAAAGGAAAAGTTTGTTCAGGATTTTGTCAAAGCTTGGGCAAAGGTCATGATGTTAGACCGTTTTGATGTTTAATCTGACTGGTGTCAGGCACCAAGTTGGAGGTTTTGATCAACGCTCTTGATTGTTTTTTCAGTCAAGAGCGTTTTTTTTCATGCATGCTTCTATGAGATGGGAGGCGCCGACTCGGAACCCCTCTCAAATCCAAGGAATTTTCCAGAAGGAAGATCTTCGCAAAGCATATAGAATTTTTCTCGTCCAAAAAGAGCACATGTCCCTTGGACAAAAGATTCGATCTTGATCCGAATGGTTTTGTTGTTTTGGATGTCAAAGTTTCCCAAAGAGCCTTCGGAGTTTGCCATTCCGGACTCATCAAGATCTAGAGTTTTTCCCAGGGGGAGTTCAGGGTTTTGAACGTGTTTTTTGAGCTTATAAGAAATTTCCGTTCCAGAATCGTCTGTAAGAGAAGAAACAAAATATCTCAACTGAAGTTGATCAGGAAACGATTCGATGATCCAGAATGCTGCTTGAATCAATGCATGGTCTTCCCGAACAAAATCCAGGATGGTAGGAGAATTTTCGTCGATGTACATGGTGTGGACATGTTCCCAGCGCCCTAGAAAATCATTCGGAGTAACCTGTTGATTTCGAAGATCCGGAAACGAGAGTGAGGCTTTGAGATTGCTCCAATAGATGTCGAGGGATTCGATTCCCATGGGACGAATTTTTTCCCGTTCGACCCCCAATTCTTGCGCGAAAAGATTTGAACATGCCAACACAACACTCAATGTAAATACGATCACCTCAGGACCCCTCCTTGTATTGACTCGAAGTGTTAGGTGTTTTGCGGAAATAGATCAAGTGTTTTTTCTGTGTACATAGATTCTTTGCAACGATTGAGTTATAAAGATTTTGAATCATTGATGAATGAATTTTTTGTAGCCAGGTAACGGTTTGAAAGCTCTGATCCAGTATTTTTCACAACGACATTTGATCACCAATGTTGTCTTTTTTGCCATTCTAGGTCTTGCGGTTGTCACATGGACAAAAATCGGAAAAGAAGAGTATCCAGATTTTGCTTTGGATACGATACGTTTTACGTTGGTGTATCCGGGGGCGACCGCAGAAGATGTGGAACTCTTTGTCATCAAACCCATTGAAGAACGTCTCAAAGAGCTCACTGGACTTTATCAAGTTAGCGCCACGGCAGCTTCAAGAGTGGCTACATTCCATGTTACGCTCGAGTCCAAGGCGTCCAATCCAGATGAGATTATTCAGGAGATCAAAAATGCTGTGGATCGAGCTCGTCTTCCTAGCGAAGTGGAAGATCCAGTATATCGAAGATTCAGCAGTGCCGAAAAAGCCATCATAGACATTGGGTTTTTCTATACCGGAGAACGTTTGTTGGATGAAAACACTCGGGAACAGCTACAAAAATATGCGTTGGCATTTGAAAATCGTTTGTTGACCCTTCCTGAGGTCAGTGGGTTGGAAAAAAGAGGATCGCTCAAACCTGAATTGCAGATTTTTGTAGATCCCGATCGACTCCTTTCCTTCGATATTTCGATGTCCGAAGTGGCCAACCAGATCCGTAACCAACATATTCGAATTCCGGCGGGCAATATGGAGGACCCTTTGGAATCTCAAATTTCTTTTCTCTCGGAATTGGACTCCGTGGAGAGTCTAGAGAACACGATCATTCGTGGGGGATACGAGGGACAGAGGATCCGACTCAAACAACTGGGACACGTTCAGAAAGGATTTCACAGACAGAACTCTGTGTTGAAGATCCAAGGGCACGAGGGCATTCTTTACAACGTTCGAAAAAGCGCTTCGAGCGATATTTTAACGGCCCAACAAGCGATCAAAACCTTTGTTGATGAGTTCAGGCACACGTACCAAGATTCACCGATCGATGTGGTTTTGATCGATGATGAGTCTGCAGACATTCGCAATCGAATCTCGATCATCAGTTACAACGGGTTGGGTGGATTTGTCTTGATTTTGATCATCCTATTTATTTTCTTGGATTTTTCTTCCGGCATTTGGGTGGCTTCAGGACTTCCATTTTCTCTTGCTTTTACGCTGATCTGCACGATGTTGATTGGATATTCTGTGAACAACATGACCTTAGCAGGGGTCATCATCGTCTTGGGGATTGTCGTAGATGATGCCATCATCATCGCAGAAAATGTCTCTCGATTGCGAAGAAACGGAATGCCCTTGTCAGAAGCAGTGGTTGTGGGTACCCGAAGTGTCCTGATGCCAGTGATTGCAAGTGTTCTGACAACCTGTGCTGCGTTCATTCCTTTGTATAGCTTTTCAGGTCATTTCGGGTTGTTCATCAAATACATTCCGGCCATCGTGTTTTTGATGTTGGGTGCAAGTCTTCTCGAATCTACATTTATTCTTCCCGGACATTTGTATCAGACGGGTTCACGCAATAAAAATGTCAAAGAAGGTCATTGGTTCTACCGATACGAAAAATACTATGCAAAAATTCTCAACCGAGCGTTGAGATTCCGATGGGTTGTGATGATCTTTTTTGGATTGATGTTGGGTGGAGCCTGGATGGTGTTTGATCAAGAAATGAAGTTTGTGATGTTCCCTCGGGAAGAAAGTCAGGAAGTTACTTTGCAGGTATCTGCAGTCGAAGATCTGACTCGGTATGAGATGGCAAAATTGATCGAACCTTTGGAAGACATGTTTTTGAGTGAAAAAGATGTTGTGATGACCATCGTATCTTCTGTTGGTTCCAATCGGAGAGGCGTTGAGGTCAAGGAAAATCAAGCAAACATGCGTATCGAAATTGTTCGCGCCTCTGAAAGAGAGGAGTCCTTGAGTGAAATGTTGGAAAGGTGGGAAAAGAAAACATCTTCCATGACACAATTTGAAGAGATTCGATTTTTAAAATCCAGATGGGGTGCAGACAGTGGGAGTCCCATTGAGTTTGAAATTCAGGAAAATGACGATATTTCGCGAAAGCAGGCAGCCAATTTTGTCAAAGCAGAAATGGAAAAGCTTCCCTACATAAAGAATGTCGAGATTGAGAGGCCCGTTACCAAGAATGAATACATTCTTCGTCTCAAAAGAGACGATGTGTTTTTGTTGGGAATCAATCCTAAGGAAGTTGCTTCTTCTTTGCGTGCATATGTTGAAGGAGAGATTTTATATGTTCTAAACAATGGTGAACAGGAGGTTGACGTACGACTGTCCAGTGAAAGAGATCACAAAAAAACCATTGATCAAATCTTGTCGATGCGTTCCTCGAACTCAAACTCCTACCTAGTGCCTTATCGATCCATTGCGACTATGGAAAAAGTGAAAGCACCTGCGAGCATTTCCAGAGTTAACTACAAGAGAACCACCAAAATTTTTGCAGATCTTCATGAAGACAGTGATACGACTCCTCTTGAGGTCGCCGATGAATTGGAAGAGAATATTTTTCCTAGGGTAGAAAAAGAGAATCCATATACTCGATTTCGTTTCCGGGGAGAAGTTGAGGATTCGAGAGAATCTCAATCTGATTTTTATTTTGCCATTTTCTTGTCGGTCATCATTATTTATTTGTTGCTTGTGTTTCTCTATGACTCACTTTCCATTCCCCTTTTGATAGCATCCATCATCCCATTTGGAGCGGTGGGGGTTGTTTTTGCTTTTTTCTCCCATGGCATGAGTCACTATGGTTTTTTTGCGGTTATCGGAACTTTGGGCATGATCGGGGTAGTGGTCAATGATTCGATTGTGATGATCTCAAAGTTAGAGGAAGAGGAAATTTATTCCCTACAAGGTATGCAGATGAACGAAAAGATTTCCCATATTTGTTCGACGCGACTTCGGGCGATTGTCGTGACCACGTTGACCACAGTGGCAGGGCTGTTACCAACTGCATATGGTTGGGCAGGATACGATTCGATGTTGGCAGAAATGATGTTGGCCATGGCATGGGGATTGATTTTCTCCACACTGATCACGCTCTTTTTTGTACCCAGTTTGTATAGTTACTATAGTAGCGTGGGTCGATGGTGGAGAAATCGATCATGAAGAATAGGTTCGTAACGTTGATGTTGATCATCATGATTTGTCCATCGACGATGTTTTCTCAAGAGGTAAAAACCTCCAAGGAACTCAGTCTTTTTGAATTCTTGGAGCAAGCTCGATCCCATGATCCTCAGGTAGAGTCGGTGTTGCAACAAACCATGCAAGTGAACTTTCTCAAAAAAACCATCATGCCGGACCAATCTCTTGTTTTTCAGGTATCGAACCAATATGGATTTGGGATTGATGACACAAGAAAAACTGAGACATGGGAATTCTCAGCTACCCAGCCGATCGTTTCCAGCGGAACCAATGTTGTGGCTTCCCACAGAATCAATAAACAGGTAGACCGAAAAGAAAAAGTCAGTTCTATATCTCTAGAGCAGTCACTCTATCGGAATGCCTTTGGCAAAAGAGATCGAAACCTTTCCAAAAGATTGGATATAGAAAACGAGGTGCTGCTGCTGCAAACGGCCGAAGCCTATGAGGATTATATAGCAGTCTTGGCAACCTCATACTTGAATTGGAATCTTCTTCATCTCCAACATACGGCTACGTTAGCCTTGAAAAATGAATCCGAAAAATTATTGGCATCGATCCAGCGTCGTCAGAGAATGGGAACAGCTCTAGCCATAGATGTAGAAAAAATAGAATTGGAAAAATTGGGATTTGAAGAAAACGAATTGACGCTGAACAAGCAAATCATTCAAGAACGTCAATCCATTGAACAGGCGATCTTGATGGAACCTGGGTCAAAGATCGTGCCTGGCCCTTTGCCCAAGACCTTGCTTGCAATGGATGGACATGAGATGGAGTATGCATTTCTTCGTGAGCACTCTAGGACACGAAAAGCCTTGACGCTGAGTCAGGAAGCAGGCCAGCTCAACGTGGTGGTCAAGGAATCTGATATGAGACCAGATCTCAACGCTATTTTGGGATTCAGTTATGATGATTCTACGAGGTTTACAACCTCAACAGATCGACAGCAGCTGTTTGTTGGATTCAATTTATCCGTACCTTTGGGAAACCAAAAAAAGAAGGGGCAAACCATGCAGGCGAGCTATCAGGAGATAGAGGCTTCCATCGCCAAACGAAGGTTTGAAAAAAATTTGGATATTGCTTATCGAAATCAATTGGAGCAAGTCAAACAGGCTCACATGGCGGTAGAAGTGGGATTGAAAAAATGGAATTTATCCACTGCAATTGAAGGCAAAGAACGGAAACGATATGAACAAGGAAGAATCGATGTTCAGACCTTGATCAATGCCAGACAAGCTCAATCTCAACATCAATTTTCTTATCTTTCTCTGCAAATTGAATTGGCCAAGACCATGATCGAGTGGTTGAGAGTAACCGATCAACTTGTGGCTTCTCAAGATCAAATCTTGTTGCACGAAAAAAATTAATGTTCGACAAATCGTTCGATGGTGGGTGGATCCCCAAAGTAAACGCAATTTCGAAATTCTTTGGCTTTGTAGAGGGCTTGGTCAGCTTCTTTGTATAAATCTCCGAAATTGCTATGCGTTCGATGAAGTGTAGCAAGGCCAATGCTCACCGTGACAGGTTTTCCCGATGGAAGGTTGTGTTCAAATGGATATTTTTCAATTTCTCCGCGAATACGGTTTGCCACCATTTCTGCCTGTTTTCGTTCGATGCTGCGTAAAACTACAGCGAATTCTTCTCCACCCAATCGAGCGATGACATCATTTTGTCGTGTCAGACGCTGAAGGATCTGACTGAACTCTTTGAGCAAACTATCTCCCGCCGGATGTCCGTAGGCATCGTTGTATGATTTGAAATGATCCAAATCCAAAGCGATGAAATGGAGGAGCTCTTTGTTTTGATGGCACACATCGAACAACACTTTGCCTTGGTTTTCAAAGGCTCGACGATTGAGAAGTCCTGTGAGACTGTCGTGTTCCGCGAGACTACGAAGTTTACGGTTCTCTTTGGCCAGCTCTTCACGTCTTCTTCGATCGTTCATGGCAAGACCATGTTCTCGTGCAAGAAAAATCGAGAGTCCCAACGTGAACAATACAAAAGCATAGGGATTCAGGAGTACATTTCCAGGACTGGATACTTGAATGATGACATCCCGAGCTGCTGTGGCAATGAGAAGATAATAAGAAATGATGATGGTTCGAGAGGCCCAGGATTGACTCTTGAATGCCCATCGATGGATGTGCCATCCAATAAATGTCAAGGTGGCCACCATATATACGTTCCAAATGTTGTGAAACATCATCACCCAATAAGAGTGATTTACGGGAACCATAACGTTGCATATGATCAAGATGATGGAAAATGCAAAAAGAGCGCGATCCAGTCGGGGAGTTTTGATGCCTCGAAGAAGAGAAATGTATCGATACAGAAAATAGGGAACCAATACAGGGGCGGAAAATACAAATTTGGAATCAATCCATGTATTTTTCAAAAATGGACTCAATATGAAACTGGTTGCGATGACATACAAAGACATGAAAAGAGAAACAAAAAAGAATGCACGAAACTTTTCATTGCCCCCTCGTTGCCAAAACCCCACCAAACTGCTGTAAAGTCCAATCAAAATCAACGAAACACCAAAGGCAAAAACCAAGTATGTCCGAAAAAAATTATGAATGAATTGATGTTTTCGAGCCGTTTCAAAATCAAGAATGGATAATTTTTTGGGGTTGAGAATGCCTCCTGGAATGGGGGACATTTTTTTGACTTGGATGACAATCTCATGATCACCTTGTTCGAGCAAAGATGATGGGATGCTATAGGCCCTCCAATCGTGAAGACCTGTTCCAAAATGTTCACCATAAAAGTGTGTTGATCCGATCCATTTCCCATCGATCCAAACGCGATCGGCGTCGGCAATGGGGCCAAGCTGCAGGGCCATCGGTTGGTTGATGAATCCACGAACAGTGAAATTTTTTTTGTACCAGATTTCTGCACCTTCTTTGGGCAAGACGGGCAAAAAAATGGCTTTCAGGTTGTTGGTGGTTTCCCATTCGCTTTCATGTGGAAGTCCCGCTGCTGCATTAACAGACACTCTCCATGAGGGATCAAAACTGATGCGAGTTGATTCTTCTGAGGTGGGTGTGTTTTTGCAGGATAGAAATATTGCGATGCATCCAAATAAAAGGAGTTTCCATTTTTCCTTGTGGTTGAGCACGAGTATGGTCAAAGGATACCATTTTTGCATGCCTTTTCGCAATCGAAGCTCAAAAAAAGAAAAAAGCTGAGAAGCTTTACTTTTGCGTGCCGCTACACAAAGAGTACACCCGTGTGGCTTCTTTTTTGAGTCTTTCAAACGTTTCTGTATCTGTAGAAGCATGACCCGCAACCGTGAAATACAACTGACTCGTTGGAAGAGCTTTGTGAAGTTCAAAGGCGACCTTTGCACTGCAGATAGCGTCATATCGACCATGAACCATTGAAATGGGTTTGTCTTTGATCTTGTGAATGTTTCTCAAAATATAGCCATCTTCCAGAAAACAGAGGTTGGAAAGATAGTGTGATTCGATGCGAGCGAACGCCAGAGAGTCTTCTTCTTTCAAAATGTCTTCGATGGCTTGAGGGTCGTAGATCAGTTTTGCACAAGAGAGTTCAAAGCGGACAAATGCATCTGCATATTTTTTTTGAGTTTCGAGATCTGCATGGGCCAATTGATGGGCATAGTGAAGCAAGGCTTGGTTTTGGTGGTCTTTTGGAACCAGGGACAAAAAATTTTCAAATGCGTCGGGAAAGGTCTTGCACGTGCCACTTCGGAAAAAATGATCGTTCTCCGCATCTGTACCTAGAAAAATTCCCCGAAGAACCATCCCCGCAACTTTTTCCGGATGAGCTACTGAAAAACTTAAGGCATACGTAGACCCCCAAGATCCTCCAAAGAGCATGCATTTTTCCAATTCAAAATGTTCCAAAATGCGCAGAGCATCTTGAACCAAGTGTAGGGTGGTATTGTTTTCCAAACTCGCAAAAGGTTTGCTGCGACCTGCGCCGCGCTGATCAAAAAAAATCACTCGCTGGGTTGTCAGATCAAAAAAATTTTTGTCTCGATCCGAAAATCCTGCGCCTGGTCCTCCATGCATGAACAAAATCGGGAAAGCATCTGCAGGTCCGCAGTCTTCGATGTAAAGTTCGTGTCCATCTCCAACAGGCAAAAACAGAGATGAGATACGATGGTCATGGTTCATGTGTTTTCTCCTTAATTCCAAAAGGTGATCACGGTTCTAGGTGATTGCATTCAAAAGTCAAAGTTCATTTTTCAAAGCAACCATGTTGCGACTGAAAAATAAATGACAATTCCAATCACGTCCACCATGGAAGCAACCAAGGGAGAGGACATGATGGCAGGATCCAAGCCGAGCTTTTTCAAAAGCATGGGCAACACGGCTCCAATGAGACATCCAGAAATCACGACCCCAATCAAAGCAACCCCAACGGAGAAACAAACCAAAAACGGTGATCCCCAGAAATAAGCAAAAATCCAACCCACGACACCCAAGAAAACTCCCAGCATGACCCCAATGGCACTCTCTCTCCAAAAAACCTGAAGAAAATCTTTCATGGTCACATCCCCCACCGCAAGCGCTCGTGTGATGAGTGTCACCGATTGAGATCCCGAATTTCCTCCGGTGGATACGATCAAAGGTAAAAAATACACCAGAGACAGTGCGTTTTCCATGGTTGATTGAAAATGCCTGAGTGCGGTTCCAGTAAAGGAAACACCAAAAAAAAGAACCAAAAGCCAAAGCCCTCTGTTTTGGGCCAATTTGAAAAAATTGGCTTTGAGGTAAGGAGCTTCCACAGGTTCGAGAGCTCCCATTCGGTGGACGTCTTCGGTTTGCTCTTCCACGGCTACGTCCAAAATATCGTCATGTGTGATGATTCCGACGAGTTTTTTCTGCTCGTCCACCACAGGCAATGCAAACAAGTCGAATTTTGCAAACTCTTTGACCACTTCCTCTTGATCCATTTGAACGTCGATGGTGACGATTTCCTTGGTCATGATCTCCGAGACGATCTGATAGGGTTTGGAAAGAACCAGATCTTTGAGAGAGAGAGTCCCAATCAATTTTCTCTCATGATCCACGACATATAAATAGAGGATGGTTTCGCTATTGGGAGCTATTTTTCGAAGATGCAACAATGCTTCGCTGACGGAAAAATTGGATGGGATGGAGGCGTACTCGGTGGTCATGATGGCGCCTGCAGTATTTTCGCCATACTGCAACAATTTTCTCACCTCGTCTCGCTCGGCCTGGGCCATCAGTGGAAGCAAAGATTCTACGGTTTGGTCTGGAAGTTTGTTGATGAGGTCGACCCGGTCATCGGAAGACAATTCTTCCAAGATTTTTACCGTTTCTCTCCAATTGAGTTTTTTGAGCGTGGAGACTTGGGTTTCGATTTCCAGATTTTCGAAGGTTTGAAAATTGAGAGGGTGGGGAAGAGCGTGAAAAATAGACGCATGGTGCTCCGCGTTGAGACGATCCATCATTTCCGCAATGTCTTCCGGGTGTTGGCCTTGCAGAATCTCCCGCAGTTCATTGGGATGATACCCCTCCAAATAGGGTTTGATGCTATCGATCAGGGAGACGGTATGTTCTTGTTTTTCCATCATGGGAACCTGCTATCTCATTTTAGCACATGAGTTTTGTTCGAGGTTGAATCCTTTGATTCAGCTGAGCGAGTGTACTACCCCAAAAAAAAATGAAAAGCATTTGAAAAAATATGATTTTTCATACATAACCAGCATTTATTCGTTAAATTCGATCCATAAATCAAATGACTCGAAGGAGATTGTCATGAAAAAATGGTCATTGTGTAGTTTGATGTTGGCGGTCGTGCTGAGCACACCTTTGGTTTTTGCCAAAACATTTATCTATTGTTCGGAAGCCAGTCCTCGAACGTTCAATTTGCAGTTGGTTGACGATACCGTTACCGCTCATGCGGGTCTTCCATTGTACAACCGATTGGTGGAGTTTGTTCCTGGAAGTGTTCAGCTCCGACCTCGCTTGGCTGAGTCATGGACAGTCTCGAAAGATCGATTGGAATACACCTTCAAATTGCGCAAAGATGTGAATTTTCACACCACAGATTATTTCAAACCCACTCGAAAGATGAATGCCGATGATGTCGTATTTTCTTTCATGAGAATGCACGACAAGAATCACCCTTTTCACAATGTGGGGGGGGCAAAGTATGTGTTTTACAACGGGATGGAACTCAACAAGATTGTACAGTCCATCGAAAAGGTAGATGACTACACTGTAAAGTTTACCCTGAACCAGCCTCAGGGAACATTCTTGGCGAACATTGCTTTGGAAACCATCGGGCCCATCCTGTCCAAAGAATATGGAGACAAGCTTGTCAAAGAAAACAAAAAAGATGAAATGGATACCAAACCCATTGGCACAGGCCCATTTGTATTTCGACAGTATGTAAAAGATGCTTCGATTCGATACGCCGCTTTCAATGATTATTTCGATACCAAACCCAAAGTGGACAATATGGTGTTCTTGATCACTCCCGACAATACGGTGCGCGCACAAAAAATGATTGCGGGAGAGTGTCACATGATCGCAGAGCCTTCATCGATTGATTACAATCGCTTCAAAGCCAATCCCAATTTGACGGTCGTCGACGGGGATGTGATCAATGTAGGTTACTTGGCCTTTAACGTGAGCAAAGCGCCTTTTGACAAAGTGGAAGTTCGACAAGCTATCGCACATGCACTCAATCGAAAATCGTACATCGATGCCATTTATCATGGACGCGCCAAAGTTGCAGAAAGCATCATTCCCTTCAACATGTGGGGATATACACAAGACGTAAAACATTATGACTACAATCCTGATCGTGCCAAACAACTATTGGCCAAAGCGGGACTCAAAGATGGGTTCAAAACGGAGTTGTGGGCTCTGCCTTTTGCGCGTGCCTACAATCCGGATGGGAAGAAAATGGCTGAATTGATGCAAGCCGATCTCAAAGCCGTGGGCATCGAGGCAAAAATCGTGACCTTCGACAGCACCACCTACATGAACAAAGTTGAGGTGTGGGAACATACCATGGCACAGTTGGGATGGTCCTCTGACAATGGAGATCCAGACAATTTTGTTTATCCATTGCTCAGTTGTGCAAGTGCACAAAATGGAACCAACATCACCAAATGGTGTGACAAAGATTTCGATGCCATCATTCAGAAGGCACAAACTTTGATTGATCGAGGTCAGCGCTCAGAATTGTACAAAAAAGCGCAGCAGATCTACAAAGAGCAAGTTCCATCCATTCCTCTTGCTCATTCGATGATTTACCGTGTGATGGCCAAAAATGTTGCGGGATACAAAATCAGTCCGTTTGGACGGGACGATTTTGAAAACATTGAGTTGAAATAATTTTGTTCTTGATAGAAAGCACAACGCTCTTTGCTGGGATATTTTCTTAAGAAAGTTTCCATTCTTGCCCTTACGTTGCTGGGGGTGAGTCTATTTACCTTTTCGATCGTGAGATTGATCCCCGGAGATCCGATCAAAGCCATGGTGGGGGAACGTGGGGTCTCTCCAGAATTTCGTGCCGAATTGGAAGCCTCACTTGGATTGGATCAAAGCCTACCCATTCAATACTTCAACTATATGAAAAGCGTATTTCGTGGAGAAATGGGCATATCGCTGGTTTCTCAGAGGCCAGTGGCGGAGGAATTTTTTGACCGGTTTCCTGCAACCTTGGAATTGGGTTTTTTGGCTTTGTTGATTGCAGTGGTGGTCGGTGTTCCTGTGGGCATCTTGGCGGCGGTGAAGCGAAATACATTTTTTGACTACGCTTTCATGGGAGCTTCTTTGGTTGGATACTCGATGCCCATTTTTTGGTGGGGATTGATTTTGATTTTATTTTCTTCCATCAATTTTTTGGATCTTCCTTTTTTGGGTTGGACTCCTGTTTCGGGAAGACTGAGTCCCATGTATTTCATTGAATCCAAAACAGGTTTCATGCTGATCGATGTTTGGTTCTCCGAGGATTCTTGGGCTGCGTTTTGGGATGCCTTCAGGCATTTGATGTTGCCTTCCATTGCCATGGCGACAATTCCTTTGGCCACCATTTCGAGAATGACCCGGTCCAGTCTGCTGGAGGTATTGGATGAAAACTATGTTCAAACAGCTCGAGCCAAAGGGCTGGGTTGGTTTGGTGTGGTGGTTCGACATGCATTTCGAAATGCATTGATTCCCGTAGTTACCGTGATTGGATTGTCTCTGAGCAGCATTGTGACTGGAGCGATTCTCACCGAAACCATTTTTTCATGGCCTGGAATTGCCCACTGGCTTGTCAAAAGTGTTCACGCTAGAGACTACACAGTATTGCAAGGTGGGACACTCTTGATCGCCACCTGCATAGTTGGGATCAATTTGCTTACAGACTTGACCTATTTGCTGATCGATCCAAAACTCAGGAGTAGAGATGTTGGTTAACCCCAAATCTGTTGCAAACCACTACCACCGATTGCGTGCATCAGGAGGCCTCGATGTTGTTTTTGCCTTTGCTCAAAACAAAGGAGCTGTGCTGGGTGTGGGGATCATCTTTTTTTGCATTGTTGTTTCTATTTTTGCTCCATGGATGGCTCCCTATCCTCCCGACCAAATTTTTGTGGGAAAATATACACTGCCTCCCATGTGGTTCGATGGCGGTGTCTCACAATTTATTCTGGGGACCGATGATCTTGGACGATGTTTGCTCAGCCGTTTGATCTATGGGGCTCGCGTTTCTGTGGGGGTAGGTTTTTTGGTGTCTTTGTATGCATTTGTCGTAGGAACACTTTTTGGTCTTGTCGCAGGATATTTTGGAGGAACCATCGACCAAGTGATCATGAGATGCACAGACATTCTCATGGCCATGCCCAGCATCTTGCTCGCGATTGTGGTGGTTGCCGTGTTGGGGCCAGGAATGTTCAACGCTGTGTTTGCTGTGGCGATTGTGAAAGTTCCCAACTTTATACGTCTTGTTCGAGCCTCCACCATGGCGGAAAAAAACAAAGAATACATCATAGCTTCAGGAACTTTTGGTGCCTCTCATCTTCGTCAAATGTTCATCAACATTTTTCCCAATATTTTAGCACCTCTGGTTGTACAAACCACATTGACTTTCAGTGACGGAATCTTGGATATTGCCGCACTAGGGTTTTTGGGGTTGGGCGCACAGCCTCCTACCCCTGAATGGGGAACCATGTTGGCCGATGCAAAAAATTACTTTCTTTCTTCTCCTTGGTTTGTGATCATGCCAGGTCTTTGCATTTTGCTTGTCGTGTTGGGATTCAACCTGTTCGGTGATGGAATTCGAGACGCCTTTGATCCGAGGTTGAAAAAATGAAACCGTTGTTGGAAGTTCAAAATTTGTCGGTTCAATTTGATACCCTACGTGGAAAACTTCCTGCCGTTCAGCAGTTGTCATTTTCGGTGACGGAAGGGGAAGTGCTTGGGATTGTTGGAGAGTCTGGGTCGGGAAAAAGCGTGGCCAATTTGGCTCTGATGGGACTTCTTCCCAAAAGCAGTCATGTTTCGGCAGATACGCTGCGCTTTCAGGATTTTGATTTGCTTCGACTGAGTTCCAAACAAAGAAGGAGTGTTCGAGGCGGATTGATCTCCATGATTTTTCAAGATCCGATGAGCAGCTTGAATCCATGTTATCGGGTTGGATCTCAGATCGAAGAATCCATCAACATTCATCAACCTGAAGTTGATTCATCTCATCGAAGACAACATGTGGAACAGTTGCTTCAAGCGGTGGGAATTGTGGATGTTGAGAGGGTGTATCGATCGTACCCTCACGAACTTTCGGGGGGGATGTGCCAACGTGTCATGATTGCGATGGCCATTGCGTGCAATCCAAAACTGATCATTGCAGATGAACCCACCACAGCATTGGACGTCACCATCCAAGCTCAAATTTTGGAACTTCTGGCCAAGCTGAACCGAGAGAAAAAAATGTCCATGATTTTGGTCACCCATGACATTGGTGTTGTCGTTGAACATGCTGATCGAATCATGGTGATGTATGCAGGGCAGGCGGTGGAGACCGGGAAAGTAGATGAAGTCATTTCCCACCCTCAACATCCCTACACGCAGGCATTGCTCCATGCTTTGCCTGGATATCATTCAGAAAGAGAACACCGAACTCCTTTGCCGAGCCTTGCTGGGTTGGTTCCCGATTTGATCCATCGGCCCCAAGGATGTTTGCTGAGTCCTCGTTGTCCGTTCGTTCAAGATCGTTGCAAGAGTGAAGAACCATCGATCGAGATCGTTTCGGGTCGGGTTTGTCGATGTTTTTATCCACTCGGATCTTCGGGGGATCCATCGTGAAGTCACCCATTTTACAGGCGATTGATCTTAAAAAAACATTTTCCATTCGAAAGACATGGAACAAGGTTCAATCTTTTGAGGCTCTCAAAGGCATCAGTTTTTCGATTGAAAAAAAGAAAACTCTTGGGCTTGTAGGTGAGTCCGGATGTGGAAAAAGTACGTTGGCGCGCATTCTTGTTGGCATTGTGGAACCTACGTCGGGCGAAGTTCTCATCGATGGAAAATCAGTCCAAAGCATGGACTCCTCAGAATATCGTAAGAAAATACAAATGATTTTTCAGGATCCTTATGCCTCCATCAATCCTCGGAAAAATGCAGGGACAATCATCTCAGAACCTCTTGTGATCAATTCGACTTTGAGCAAGCAAGAGATCCGAGATCGTTGTCTTTCGATCATGAGTGAAGTAGGACTTCGCCCTGAGTTCTATCAGAGATATGCGCATATGTTCAGTGGAGGGCAAAGACAACGTATCGGAATTGCAAGAGCCCTGATGATGAATCCATCCATTATGATTTGTGATGAGCCAGTGTCGGCGCTGGATGTTTCCATTCAAGCGCAAGTCTTGAATCTGTTGATGAAAATCCAAGATGAACATGAGTTGAGTTATTTGTTCATTTCGCATGATTTGTCGGTGGTCAGGCACATTGCGGATGACGTCATCGTGATGTACCTGGGTGAAATCGTTGAAAAAGGAACTCGTCAGCAGGTTTTTTATGAAACCAAGCACCCCTACACCAAAGCGCTTTTGGAGAGCACGCCTCACATTCGCCCATCGGAAGTATCTTCAAAACGAAAATTGATTCGTGGAGAAGTGGTGGGACACGTTTCTGTTCAGGGTTGCTCGTTTCAGTCTCGATGTCCGTTGGTCGTGGATCGATGCAAAACCGAAAAACCAGAGCTTCGGCAAGCCGATTCTGGACACTTCTTTTCATGTCATGTAGTCCAATAGGGGCATGACAAAAAAATATCTTTTCCCTTCTCTTTGCTTGTTTCTTCTTTGCGCTTGTTCTGGTCGGCAGATCCGAATGGCCACTTTGGATCCTCAGTTTTCTAAGGAAAAAAAGCAGGCTTTTTCCACAAAATACATGATTGCCACGCAGGGTGATTATGCCTCCAAAGCAGCCAAGAAAATGTTTGAACTTGGTGGAAATGCGATCGATGCAGCCGTTGCAGCTTCGTATGTGATTTCTGTTGAACGTCAGCAATCCACTGGATTGGGTGGGGGTGGATTCATGTTGATTCATTTCGCAAAAACAAAGCAAACGGTTGCCGTAGATTTTCGCGAAGTCGCTCCATTGGCAGCCTATGAAAAAATGTTTCAGGATCAGAGCGGCAACGTCATTCAGGACAAGTCTCGACAGACCATCTATGCGGTAGGAGTGCCTGGATTGGTGGCTGGATTGATCGAGGTTCATGAGAAATATGGAAAACTAAAAAGGTCACAGGTGATGGCTCCTGCAATTGAGTTGGCCGATCATGGGTTCGAACTGTATGGACATTTTGCGCAGGCTATTGAAGAAAAAAAAGATATTCTGGGAAAATCGCCCTATGCAAAGAGTATTTTTTTTCGAGAAGATGGAACACCAAAAAAAGTTGGAGATCAACTGATTCAAAAAGACTTGGCCAAGGTTCTTCGCGAAATTGAAAAAAAAGGAAAAGATGGATTTTATCAAGGATGGGTAGCACAAAAGATTGTCGACGAGAGCAAAAGACAACGAGGGATGTTATCGTTGAAAGATTTTTCTTCTTACAACATCAAATATCGATCTCCTGTGGTGGGGCAATACAAAGGTTATGAGATTTTCTCCATGCCTCCTCCGAGCTCTGGGGGTATTCATGTGATTGAAATCATGCAGACCCTTGAGAATTTTCCTCTCAAAGAACATGGGCCATATTCTCCTTATTCGATTCATCACACGGCCGCGGCCATGCAACAGGCTTTTGCAGATCGAGCTACATTTTTGGGAGATGAGGATTTTGTTCATGTTCCGACTCAGATGCTGGTGTCCAAGGCCTATGCAACCAAGGTCGCAAAAAGCATTTCTGAGGAACAGGCCAGAGCTTCTCAAACCGATGACGGCGGGAAGCTGACGGAAGGATCCAATGAGACCACCCATTTTTCCATCATGGACATCGAAGGAAATGTTGTGGCTTCTACCCAAACCATCAATTTCGGATTGGGTTCGGGAATTGTGGTTCCAGGTACTGGAATTGTTCTCAACAATGAGATGGATGATTTTACGGCCAAACCGGGAGAGCCCAATGGATTTGGTGCCATTGGTGGGGTTCCCAATTCGATTCAGCCAAAAAAAAGACCCCTGAGCAGCATGACTCCGACGATTGTCATGAAAAATGATATCCCTGTATTGGCCCTGGGCAGTCCTAATGGAACTCGAATCATTTCCTGTGTGGCTCTGACGATGCTCAACTATCTTGAGTATGGAATGGATTTGTATTCTTCGGTTTCCGCTCTGAGATACCATCATCAATGGTATCCGGATGAAATCCGAGTGGAGGATCCAGGCTTCTCCAAAAAACAAACTGGACAACTGGAACAAATGAACTACAACGTTCATCACAGCGATTATGATTGTCGAGTGCAAGCCGTTGGCCGAGAGGGCGATACATTGATTGGTGTATCTGATCCACGAGGCACGGGAATCGCATTGGGTGATCAATAGACAGAAAGGACAAAAGCAATGAAAGCAACCTGGATGAAAAAAGCCCTTGTGGGATCGATGATTGTGATGGCTGTGGCCTGCGCAAAGCCAAGCCTGAACTATTTTCAAAGCGATGCCCAGCTGATCAGTTTTTCCAGTGAATTGGGAAGACAAATGTTTGATGAAAGTCACACCAAGGCGGACTTTTTCTCCTTGGCCAATCAATTTGAAAGCCAAAACAACAAAATATTTTGCGGTCCCACGTCGGCTGCCATTGTTCTCAATACTCTTTTTGAAGATGATTTGAGAACAAACCGAGTAGCGGTGTCTCCTGATGTTCAGCCTTTGCTCAACACTGACAGCAAATATCTTGGAAAAAAGGATGAGCTGAAAGGTATAGTGTTCAATCGATACACGCAGAACAATGTATTTTTGCCACGAGAAGCTTCATCCTCCATCAAAACCAGAATGCAAGTGTGGGGCGGACCGATCCCTGGACAGGAAAAGGCAGACTGGGGATTTCAACTCAAGCAGCTTGACGAGCTCTTCAAAGCTCAAGGTGCAACATCCACAGCCATTGTGGTTGCAGACGATGCGAATTTGAACGAAGCAAAATCAAAAATCATTGCTGCACTTGCAGACACACAGTCGTATGTTGTGGTGAACTACAGTCGCAAAGCCATGGGACAAGAAGGAGGAGGACATATTTCTCCGATTGGAGCCTATCATGAGCCTTCCGATTCTTTTTTGGTGATGGACGTCAATCCAAACAAAGCTGGATGGGTGTGGGCGAAAGCATCGACCTTGATGGCTGCGATGAAAACCTTTGATACGGTGGAGAACCGAGGGTTTCTCATCGTTTCGAGATGATCACTGCGTAAGAAAACTTTTGTATATTTTTTGTAGATCTGGAAGCTTTTCAAGAGCTTCCAGATTTTTTTCTATGGTCTGTTTATCTTTTCTAGAGATAGGCCCTGTAGCTTTGGTGTGCTGTTGACCTTTTTCTAGGTTGTGAAAAACAGATTTCATGTAGGGCAGCAAAATGGTTTCAGGCAGCTTGCATTCACTCTGCATTTTTTCAAAGGCCTGCTTCCACAACATCGTTGTGAAATTGCCACTGATCACACATAGGGCGTGATACAAAGCCTTATGTTGGGGCTCAATGGTGTAGTGTGGGTTGGGTAGATCCGGAAAAAGGTCAGCAAAAGAAATGGAATTTTTTTCTACAACGAACGGAATGGTTGCGTAAGTCGAAAGATCATAGAGATCCTCTCCCAGCATCATCAGAGGATGAACCGACATTGCTGCGGATGTGGTGAGGCTTCCGGACATATGAACAAAGGTTTTGCCAGAGAGGGTTGGTTGAGATTCAATCCATGTTGGAATGGCCGAATCTGAAATCAACACGATGATGGTATCGGCTGGAGCAAGAACACGCGGGGCTGTGGCTTCGGGATCGGTGTTGGCCTTTTTTCTGGACCATTGCACATAGGAGATGCCCAGGAGGTCAAAGTAGTAAGAGATGTGTGTGGCGGCTTTTCCGTCGCCCACCAATCCATACAGGAGTTTGTTGTTCATGGAAATGCAATATCGGACTTTTCAAGGAATGGAAAGGAGCGCATTGTTTGAGTTCACTTCTTTCACCTGATATAAGCCAAAGTTCCGCCTGAAAAAAAAGGCAATGAAAGAAGCATGAGAGATATTCATCTAAATGAAACCACTGCCTATTATCGGTGCTCCGATCCCGAACTCAGTTTGGATCAATACAGTCAAAGACTTTGCACGAAAGAGGGCGTTGAAAAAGCTCAGCAAATTCAAAGAGATGTTTACCCTGCGGTGAGCCGACACATTTGCGTGAGAGCCCGTCACTTTTACGAGACCATCAAAATTGTGTTGGCGATGCATGATGTGGATGCCGTGATTTCGTTGGGATCAGGGTTCTCTCTTTTGACCTATTATCTCTCAGAAGATTTCCCCCGCGTTCAATTCATCGATTCCGATGTGGCCACGGTTCTCAAAGCTCGAAAAGATCGAATCCGGGAATTGCAAAAGTATTTTGGTCCACAGATTTTGCATGTGGAACAGAAGATCTTCGATGTGTCGAAACTTGCCAAAGCCAAAGGTGAAATCAAAAACTTTTTTCCTTACAAAAAGCCTTTGTTCGTGATGGAGGGGATGTCGTACTATCTGACCAGCAAGGAGTTGCAGTGGCTTTTTGATTCCTTTCATCAATACAATCAATTTTTTTGCATGTACGACTACTGGCCATCGACTGCCCGTCGTTCATTGATTTTCAACAAAATGATTTCGCTGATTGAGAACCAGGAAGCCGGAGAAGCTCAAATCACCGTCGTCAAACCCGAAGACTTTCAAAAGATGGAAGGGGCCGTCCATCTAGTGGAGGACAAAGGTTTGGACGAGATCGAAAAAAAATGGGCCAGACAACCTTATGAGCTGGAAGATCCCAACGAAACGGTTCCTTCACGCTTCCGAGTGATATCAAAAAATACGTAGTCATTATCACGAATCCAAGACTCAAATGCAGTGAGATGTTTTTTTAAGTGGTCGGGGCGAGAGGATTCGAACCTCCGACCCTCTGGTCCCAAACCAGATGCGCTACCAGGCTGCGCTACGCCCCGACAAAATTGACATGAGAAATTAGATTCTCAAGGATTCATGTGTTTACACGTCTTGGCTTCCAATTTCAAAGAAATTGGCGGATTTTTTGGCCCAAAGCTTCCAAGGCTTTGGCCCTGTGGCTCAACGTGTTTTTTTTCTCCCGTGTGATTTCAGCCATGGTTTTGCCCTGATCAGGAAGATAAAAATGAGGATCATAGCCAAATCCTTCTGATCCTTGAGGATTTTCATGGATCACTCCTTCACATGTTTCCTTGCTGCTGAGAATGCTGCCATCTTTCCAAATCAGCACCATCGCGCATACATAAAAGGCGGGGCTTCCCAAAAGGTTTTTGGAACGCAGCTGCTCGATGAGTTTTTGGTTGTTTTCTTTGTCTGAGGCTTCGGGTCCCGCATAGCGAGCCGAGTAAATCCCGGGTTGGCCATTCAAGGCAGGAACCACCAAACCTGAGTCATCGGCCAGGCATGGAATTTCCAATCGTTTCCAATAGCTCAGGGCCTTTTTTAGCGCGTTTCCCTCAAAGCTCAGAGCGTCTTCTACGATCTCGATCGGTTCACTTAGGTCTTGGGGCGACTGCAGGTGTAGGGATGACTGCGGGTAAAAATATGAAAAAAAATGTTCGCATTCTTTTTTTTTTCCTGGGTTGGTAGAAGCCAGAAAAAGATTCACGATTGCTTATCCATGCATTGTTTCTGGACTTGTTGAATCTGACGACAGGCTTGAATGGCCGCTTCCATCATGGAAAATGCCTCAGAAATAGAAAAGGTCTCTTGCTCGCCTGTTCCTTGGATTTCGACCAATTGATTTTCTCCCAGCAACACGATGTTCATGTCCACGTCGCAGGAAGAGTCTTCTTCATAGTTTAAGTCAACCAGGACTTCTCCCATTTTTTTTCCTACGCTGATGGCCGACAAAGGGTTCAATATAGGGGTTTCTTTCAACAGCCCTTTTTTCAGCAGACCTTCGATGGCCAGACACAGAGAAACAAAAGCACCGTTGATGGAAGCTGTGCGTGTTCCACCATCTGCTTGCAAAACATCACAATCGATGGTGATGGTCCGTTCGCCCAATTTTTTTGGATCGACACATGCGCGAAGACTTCGCCCGATCAAGCGTTGAATCTCTTGTGTTCGTCCACCGAGTCTACCTTGCGTGGCTTCTCTTCGCGTTCGTGTGTGCGTGGATCGAGGAAGCATGGAATATTCAGCCGTGATCCATCCTTTTTTCTTGCCTTCCATAAATGGGGGGACTTTTTCTTCGACGGTGGCTGTGGTCAAAACCCAAGTTCCACCCATTTTGACTAGGCAGGAACCTTCGGCATGGGCCGTGAAGTGAGGATGAAACTCAAGACTACGAATCTGATGAAGCTCTCTTGCGTCTTTTCTTATCATGGCTGCGAAATATGCCTTTCTGAACAAAGAGGTCAAGACCTAAAGCGATCTTTTCGGAGAGTTCTTTAATTTCTTGCGATGCGTTGAAGTCCGGGTCGTATTCAGCAGGGGTGAAGAAAATTTCCAAAGCGACAGCCGGGGCGGAAATTCCGTAGAGAGACGCCATGGGGGCTTTTTGGTCGATGGAGACCTGTCCAGATTTTCCATTGGAGGGCAGCACCAAAGCCATTTCAGAAGCCAATGCAAGGGAAGTATCATAAAAAGGATCATGAGCATGATCCAAACGAGTAAGAGCAGAGATGGGCGCTTCGTCTTTTCCTTCGAGGACATGGATTTTTACCCACGGTTTTGGATCACTTTTTCTCGTGGAAAGGGCCAAATGAACCCATATAGCCTCGTCTTCGGCATTGATCAGTTTGCGTCGATCGGCTACATCCAAGTCATAATCCCCCACACGGGTCAGCACGATGGGAGCTTTTTTGCTGCGATCCCACTGATCTTGGATGGAAGATGCCAGATCAAGGAGCAATTGACTTTCGCTCAACGTTCCGTAAGAGAGTCCTTTGTGGGTCCCCCCGAAGGCAGGGTCGAGGAAAATTTTCATGTCGGCACGGGCGGCTGGACTCCCCGTCCATAGCATCAAAAAAACGCTCACCCATACGAGTTTCAAAAAAACATTCACACCGTGTACATAGCAGATTCTTCTTTGGTTCCAAAGGGATCTGAACCTTCCCATTGTGGGATCAACGTGGGGTTTCTTTTTTTTTCAATTCAGCGTAAAAGTATCACCAATGTTGAAAGTCGCATTGGCCCAGATCAACACAGCTTGTGGAGATGTCGAGGGGAACGAAAAAAAGATATCTATGTTTCTGGGCAGCGATAAAGCCCAGAATGCAGATTTGGTCATTTTTCCGGAATTGTCCCTTGTGGGATATCCTCCCAAAGATCATTTGACGGATACTGATGCGGTCACTCGTTGCGAAGAGGCTTTGGCCAGGCTCATGAAAAAACATCATGACCAAAGTTTTGTTGTGGGAAGTGTTCGTTCTCGTCAGGGACAATTGCACAATGTGGCTCTATGGGTCGATGAAGGCAAAATCATCGCCGAATATGAAAAAGCTCTTCTTCCTAGTTATGATGTCTTCTACGAGAAACGATTTTTTTCTCCGCGAAAAAAAGAGTTTTCTCCTGTCATGTGGAAAAACTATAAAGTTGCACTGACCATTTGTGAAGATTTTTGGTTTCGAGATGGGCAGAGTGGGGCCATGTATGATTTTGACCCTGTAACGTCTCAGTTGGAGAAAGGAGCAGATTTTTTAATCAATCTGTCGGCTTCTCCTTTTGCCCAAGGTAAACCAACCTATCGAAGAGAACTGGCGGCATATTATGCACGAAAGTATCAAACCCCATTTTTGTTTTGCAATTTGATCGGCGGAAATGACGATCTTATTTTTGATGGCCAAAGTTTTGCAATGGATGCCAGAGGTATGATCTGTGCCCAAGCTCTTGCCTTTCAAGAAGATTTGCTTCATGTTGATTTGCCCATGCTTCATGCCAAAAGCATGGAAGAATCTAGTGATGATCTGGAACAAAAAATTGATGCCATTTGTCTGGGCATCAAAGATTTTGTTCGAAAAAATAAACAACGAAAAGTGTGGGTAGCTCTATCGGGGGGAATCGATTCTGCATGTGTCGCTCAGCTCGCATGCAGAGCGTTGGGAAACTTGGAATGTTCACTTGGTGTATATGCCCTCCGAATACAGTCATGAGATGAGCCAAAGCGCGGCTAGAGAAATAGCAAAAAATCTTGGTTGCGATTATCGAGAAATCAGTATTGATTCGCTCAAGAGCGAGTTTGAAAAGATGCTTTCTTCATCCTTTGAAAACTCTTCCGTGAGTGTGGCTTTGAAAACATTCAGGCTCGTATCCGAGGTAGTTTGATCATGGCACTCTCCAATCAGTTTGGAGGTTTTGTTCTTTCCACGGGCAACAAATCGGAAATTGCGGTGGGATACTGTACATTGTATGGTGATATGGTGGGTGCCTTGAGCCCCATCGGAGATTTGTACAAACACGAAGTATATGACGTTTCGGCGTTCCTCAACAAAGATCATCCAACGATCCCAACACAAGTGTATTCTCGGCCACCTTCAGCAGAGCTTCGAAAAGATCAGAAAGATCAAGATTCTCTTCCTCCATATGAAACTTTGGACGCCATTTTGAAAATGCTCATCGAAAAAAACTCATCCTATCAACAAATCTGCAGTCAAGGTTTTGACTCTTCGCTGGTCAAAGAAATTTTTGATAAATATCATCAGGCAGAGTTCAAACGGTTTCAAGCAGCACCCATTTTAAAACTCAGCCGAAAGTCATTTGGATCTGGTAGACTATTTCCTCTTGCGAGACAAAGCTATGAAGATTGATTTCATTGCAGTGGTCTACAAAAAAAGTGTTTACCAAAAGCAAGTTCTTGAAAAAGGTGAAGATTCAAAATTCGGAAAACTTATCGAAGACAATCATCCATCGTGCGAAAATTCTTCCCAGCCATCTTCAGCATCAGAAGTGTCTTGAACATGTGAAGGATGTTCTCGATCGGCGCGGCATTCGAAGTACGTTTTTTCATCGAAGCGAAGATTTTGACGAGTCTGTGTATGACCTTGTGGTGAGCGTTGGTGGAGATGGAACATTTTTAGATGCTTCCAAGAATGTGAAGATTAAACCCATGTTGGGGGTCAATTCGTGCCCTCAAGATAGCGTCGGAAGATTTTCGGCGGTCACCCAAGAAAGTTTTGAAACTTTTCTAGATCAAATTTCTTCGACCAAATCAACTCTAAGGCCTTGACTCGACTTAGGGTGATTTTGGAAAATCGAGAGCTTCGACCTGCACTCAACGATGTGTTGATCACCAACCGAAACCCCGCTTCTACTTCTCGGTATCTTTTTTCTTTGGGAGACATTACAGAGGAGCATCGATCGTCAGGGATTTGGGTTTCTACTGCGGCGGGGTCCACGGCCGCCATATCAGGGGCGGGAGGAGTGAATCTTCCTTTGGACAGTACTAGCTATCAATTTGTGATTCGAGAACCCTATGAATATCGAGACATTCAACTTCGTTTGAAGAAAAAAATCTTGGAAGCTGATCACGTGATCCAAGTGGTGTCAAAAATGCGAAGAGGTTCGGTATACATTGATGGCTCGGGATATCGATATGCATTTCGCTTTGGTCAGAGACTTGTGATTGACGCCAAAGCCCCAACACTCCACGTATTTGGTCTCCAGTGAAACACAAAGAGGTTCAAGAGCTTGAAGCCATTGTATTGGGAGTCATTCCCTATGGCGAATTCGATCAGATCGTGTCCCTCTATACAAGACAACATGGAAAAATTTCTGGGTTTGCACCTTCAGCCAAACGAAGCAAAAAGAGATTTGGTGGGTGTTTTCAAATCATGGCCAAACTTTTGGTCATTGCCTCACCGCCAGCATCCTCCCAAAAAACCTTATGGAGATTGCAGGAAGCAAAGCTGACCGATTTGTATTTGGGGCATCGAAGTCATTTGTTTTCTCTCTCAACCTTGAGCTATTTCTGTGAATGTGTTTCCACTTTTCTTCCCGAGGGCGATCCCAATGAGGCCATGTATGAATGGCTTTGCAATGTGTTGAAAGATTATCCACAAAACAATGATTTCGGCTCTATGTTTCGATTTGAAGTTGAACTCCTCAGCGCGCTCGGATTTCGTCCGAGTTTGCATCAGTGTGTGGACTGCCTCAAAAATTTTGAAGACAAACGCAGACGTTTTTTTTCCTTTGAAAAAGGAGGAGTTGTTTGTGATCAGTGCAGTCGAGAGGGAGAAGGAAAAATGATTGAGTCATTTCCCAGTTTATTGACTTCCGAGATTTCTCGTTTGGATTTTATTGCATGGATTCATACGTTCCATGATTTTTTGTCGTTCAACTCTGAAAAAACGTTAAAAAGCCAAAGCTTTAGAAATGAGATTTTGTATGAAAGCCTCTAAGTCATTTTCTCAGTTGGTGGAAATCATGGAAATCCTTCGTTCTGAACGTGGATGTCCTTGGGATCGAGAACAAACCCATCAAAGCATCGCCAAGTATTGTA
Source organism: Bdellovibrionota bacterium (assembly GCA_041391365.1). Classification (GTDB taxonomy): domain Bacteria; phylum Bdellovibrionota_G; class JALEGL01; order JALEGL01; family JAGRMV01; genus JAGRAX01. The sequence goes on from JAWKOC010000001.1 coordinate 160,269, forward strand.
TTGAGGAAGCCTATGAGGTGGTTGATGCCATTGAAAAACAAGATTGCAATGAATTGAAGAAGGAGCTTGGAGATTTGCTTTTGCAGGTTGTCTTTCATTCGCAAATGGCCAAAGAGTCTGAATTTTTTTCCATCGAGGATGTGATCAAGGCTATCAATGAGAAAATGATCTTTCGTCATCCTCATGTATTTGGGGATGTGGAGGTGACCTCGTCCGCGCAGGTCAAAGAAAATTGGGAAGCACTCAAACAACAAGAGAAGTCATCTCATTCGAAGAGAAATCATCGCATGGAAGGAATCCCTCAGAGTATGCCAGCACTTCTCAAAGCTTATCGTCTGGGTGAAAAAGCGGCCACAGTTGGGTTTGATTGGGATGATTCACAGGGTGTGCGAGAAAAAGTTAAGGAAGAGTGGAAAGAGTTTGAGCAGGCCCAAGGGGCAAAAGACCAAGAAGAAGAGTTTGGCGATCTTCTCTTTGCCATGGCTCAATGGGCTCGTCATCATGGAATAGATCCAGAGCGATGTCTTCAAAAAGCCAACCAAAAGTTTTGTACCCGGTTCTCCCTCATGGAAGATGAGTTGGATCGACTCTCAAAGACATTTTCTGACCTACAGTCCCATCAATTGGAACAGTTGTGGGATCAGATCAAAGAAAAAGAAAAGTCATCTATTGATCAAAATCCAACAAAATGACGGAGTCGCGAAGATCCTTCAGAACCCTCTGAAGATTTTGCTGGTATTCTGACACTGCACTTTGAATGTTGAGTTGGCATTCTTTCAATGCATTCTCATATTCTTTTCGAAAGTCGCTTTTTGGCATTTGTTCGGCCATGTGTTCTCCTTTGTTTGTACCCACAAAAGAATATTTCAAAGGTCATGCCAAAATGTCCTTCTGAAAAAGGTGTAAAAATGGATTAAAAACAGTTACTTAGAATGTTGCGCGACGTTATAGGCTGTGACACTGCACGGGACATGGGAGGAATGAATGTCCCATTCATGGCTACAACAGAATGAACATCATGCCGAGGAGCAGGCAGACCATGATCAACAACATGTAGATAGAAAACGAAATGGATTTGGCGTCGCTGGGTGAATCTGAAATCATTTTTTGATACGTCGATTTTTCGGTTGCAAGCATCCATGTGTTGATGTGTTTGAGTGCGTTGACAATTTTTTTCCCGGCTTTTGCCAAGGGAAAGAGAATCAATGTGTCGACATCTTCATAGCCCTGATTGCTGGGGGTAAGCCATATTTTCGCAATCCAAAAACCAAGACCTACACCTCCCAGCAAAGAGACATCTGTCAGAAACAATTCCCAGTCATAGGGGTGAAAATCCACCACTCCCGGAAGACGAGAGTACAAAAGATCAGGAAAAACTCCCACCACAAAGCACATCAGTCCTACCACAGCCATAGCTATGATCATCGATCGAGGAAGAGGGGTTGGTTGATAGTCGGTGTGGTTGTTTTTGATGAACGTATAGTAAGGCAACTTCAATCCAACCGACAAAAAAGTTCCAACGCTTGCGGCTTTGAGTGTCCAAGCCAACCATGCGTACTGGTGGGCGGCTTCGATGACCATGCTTTTGCTGACATAACCATTGAAAAAAGGGAATCCAGAAATAGATACAGCACCAATCATGTAAAAACAAAAGACCCATGGGAGCGCTTTTCCAAGGTTTCCGAGGGATGATATCTTTTCCCGACCGATCGCATGCACGACGGCTCCTGCGGACATGAACAATAGTGATTTGTACAAAATGTGGCAAACTGCATGAGCTGCACTACCTTGCAGACTCAGGGTCGTTCCCAATCCAACCCCACAAACCATGAAGCCTACCTGACTTACGATGTGATACGACAAAAGGCGACGAATGTTGTTTTCCATCAACGCATAGATGGCTCCAAACAAAGCCATGAAAGCTCCAATGACAACCAAAGGTGCAAAACCGGGAAAAAAACGAATCAGTGCATACACAGATGTTTTGGTCACAAACACGCTGAGAATCACGGACCCAAAGATGGAGGCTTTGGGATAGGCGTCTTTGATCCAGGTGTGGAATGGGAAACAGGCGGCATTGATCAAACAGGAGAACAAAATAAAAAGCTGTGCAGGGTGGTGTATGCTTCCATAAGAAAACGGCAGATGATCGCGAATGGCCCATGCCACACCGACCATGAGCATGCCACCTCCCAGAGAATGATAGATAAGATATCGAAGGCCTGCGCTTTTGGCGCTTTTTCCTGGTCCCATCCATACGATAAAAAAGGAAGCCAAGGACATCAGCTCCCAGTATACGAAAAATTCGATCCAGTGTTGTGCAAGAACAACTCCAATGGCCATCAAGGCATGGAAGATCATTGTTAGCACTTCAGATTTATGGCTGCTCGTCCAGGAATAGACGCTTGCGGTGGCAAGGACAAACAAATAGGTCGTGGCAAAAAGTTTTTGCAGGGGTTGTACAGAGTCTATGGCAAACAGAGATGGAAAAAAACCATGCCACGAAAAGGGCCAAGACCATTCCAAAAACCACGCGAAACACAATAGGGTTGACACAACCATGGTGGTTGCTTGAATCCATTTTTGTTTTGAAAACAAAAAAACAGGAAAAAGAATCAAAAACAAACTCAGTGGATGAATCATATCAAGACTCCTCCGATTCAAGAGATCGATTCCGCAAGATGGGTTTGAGTAAAAAGCGAACAAGAATGGTCAGCCCTAGACTCGCAACCCATCCAAATCCAAAATAGATAAGAATATTCTTCATGGTACGATCGCCCCTGTGGTCAAAAGAGCAAGCTGATAAAAAGAAAACAAAAAATCAGGCTGAATTCCAAGAACGATCACCATCAGAGTACTGATTCCAATGGGAAGCCAAAGTGACCATGAACCCTCTTTGAAAAAATCTCCCGAAGGTCGGGCATGAAAAAAGGCTTTGTAGATGATGGGAAAAAAATAAGCAATGTTGAGCAAGGTGCTTGCAATCCAAACCCAAACCCATCCGCCGTGAACGGGTCGAAGTGATCCGGTGATCAACTGCCATTTGGAAACAAATCCTACAAACAGAGGAATCCCAATCATGCTCAAACATCCGACAGAAAAGCATACAAATGTGATGGGGAGATTTTTCCCCAACCCTTCCATTTGTTCAATGTCCGTCTTTCCTGTCTGAATCTGTATGGATCCAGCGCCAAAAAACAAAGTGATTTTCATGAATGCATGGGCAACCATGTGAAAAATTGCACCGAGCACAGCCGCTGTGGTTCCAATGGCCATTCCCAGCAAAATGTATGAAAGCTGGCTAATGGTGGAATACGCGAGAATTTTCTTCATTTGCGTTTCTCCAAGTGCACGGGTAGAGGCGAACAAAATCGTGAAGGCCGCAAGAAAACCGAGAACAAGGTCCAAGTGTAGGGCCTTCATGGTCTCAATGCCATACAAAAACCCAATGACTCTACAAAGAGCAAATACACCTGATTTGACGACGGCGACCGCATGCAAGAGAGCGCTGACAGGGGTAGGGGCGATCATGGCAGACGGCAGCCACGAGTGTAGGGGGAACAAAGCTGCTTTTACGCCGAATCCAATCATGAAAAGTCCAAAAATCACCACCAGAGCGACAGAATGTTCACTGTACATGGAAAAGGCGTAACCACCAGGGTGGAAACTTGTTGTGTGAAATAGATGATAAAACGCGATCATGGCAATCAAAATGAGCTGTCCTGCCCCTAGGGTGTAGAGCAAATACTGGCGACCCGCTCGGGTTGCTGCTTCACTTTGCTGGTGCATGACCAACGGGTAAGTAGATAGAGTGAGAATTTCATATCCAACAAACAAGGTCAGCATGTTTCCGGATAGGGCAACCATGAGTGTGGAAAAAATACATATGGAAAAGAAAAAAGCAAAACGGGTTTGGTGTTTGTATTGTCCTCCACGCATGTAACCTACAGAATACAAACTGGTCAAAAGCCACAGAAATGAGGCTAGCGTCGCAAAAAGAAGACCGAAAGAGTCCAACGTGAATTCAATGGATCCATTCAACCAAGAGGGTCCTTGTGCTTGAATCACAGAACCTTCATTGATCATAGGAAACATCTGAAAAAAAAGAATCAGTTGAACAAGCGCTGCGATCATGGGCAGGGCATCTCTAACGTTGGCTCTTTTTTGAAAAACCAAAATGCCAAGACTGCTCCATAGAGGGCAAGAAAGAGCTAACCATAGTAGGTGTTGTTTTTCCAGCGTATTCACGGCTGATACCTCGTCAGTTGTGACCATGATAAGAGCTGATTGAGAAGTCCAACTTGTAACATGAGGAGAACCAATGCAACGGCAATGGGCGCATAAACGTTCCAATGAGGTTTTGATGAAGAAGACTCTGTCCATGGAGTGTGCGGAAAAAACATGATTTCGATCATTCGAAGAGTGTAGAGAAGAGAGGTCATGGCCCCGATGGCGATGATCGCAATCACAACCCAGTGCCCTTGAGTCATGGCACTTTGAATCAGCATCCATTTGACAAAAAATCCGGGCAAAGGAGGAATTCCAATCAAGGAAAGCAGAGCCATACAGCATGCCAATGTGATTAACTTTGAATGTTTGGGTAGGTTTGCCATGTGAAGAACATCATAGGAACCCCATTGTGAGTTCATTTCGTCAGCCACAAAAAACAATGTCAATTTCACCACGGCATGATGAAAAATTTGTAAGATCGCTGCGTAAAGTCCTAGTGAAGATCCTTCGGCCAATCCCACGATGATGTATCCAATTTGAGAAATGCTGGAATACGCAAGGATTTTTCGCAAGTCCTTTTGCTTGGACGCCAACAAAGGAGCTAAGGCAATGGAAACCCAGGCCAGAATACCAAGATACGAAAGAAGTTTGAGGGCCTCTTCTCCGTGTCCCAACATGGAGTAAAAAATACGCAAAAGAAAAATGCAAAACACTTTGGTGACGATCGATGCAATGAAACCCGTGTTTTGTGCTTTGGAATTCCCATAGGTATCAATCAACCAAAAATGTAGTGGAAACAATGCGGTCTTGATGGAAAATCCCACCACCATCAATCCGATGCCAATTTTGTTGGGAAGATCTTCGAGATCAATCAAACTGACCAGGTCACTCATGTTCAGTGAACCGCATTGCGAGTACACAAATGCCAAGCCGATGAGGTAGAGAGAAGCGGCGACCGTATTGACCGCAAGGTATCGAAAGACAGATAAGTAGCTTCGAGGTTCATTTGGATCGCTGAGCAGCCCATAGAGGCAAATGGAACACACTTCTAAAAACACATAAAAATTGAAAAAATCTTGTGTAAGAATCATTCCATAGAGAGACATCTGAAGAATGAAAAATAAACTTCGATGTAGGGCAGGTTGTTTGTGAAACGAGTACGTCCATGACAATAAAGATAGTGTAGAAACCAAGGTGCAAAATGCAACAGCAAATCGATCGACGTAAAAGGTGATTCCCCACGGAGCAGGCCATCCCCCAAAAAAATATTCGAGGGGTTTGTGATGTCCGAGATATCTCCACATGGAGATGTTCACTGTCAAGCTCAGCAAAAGACACACCCAAGAGATGAATTGCACTCCTACAGATTTTTTGGTTCTGTGAAAAACCAATGCATTGGCCATTCCTCCGATGAAGGAAAGCAAAATGGCCAGCGGAACCAACTGTTCAATCCCATGTTTCATCTTTGCTGTTCCAAAATTTCTTCTTCGTCGAGGCTGCCATAGTTTTCGTGGATTTTGAGCATCAACGCTAAGGCTACGCCCGTGGTAGCCAAACTCACCACAATGGCGGTGAGCATCAAGGCATGAGGCAAGGGATTGACGTAAAATTGGGCTCCAGGTGTTTCAATGGGAGCCAATGCGTTTTTTCGATACGCCAATGAAATGAACAAAAAAATCACCCCAACCTGACGAATATTCATGGCAATGATTTTTTTGAGAAAATGTTTTTTCAGCAAGAGTCCATACATTCCCAAGAGGATCAGTGCGAAAATGATTCCATAGTGAAGTTGGTGGAGAAGCATGTTCATGACGAGTGGTCTCCACGAAGGACCTGGTAAATCAAATAGGAGGTGGCAAAAACCGTAATGGTCACACCCATTTCGATCCCAAGGGAACCAAACGCACGAACATGACCAACAGCTTCTGTGGAGGTTGTCAACGCACTGTAATCCAAAAATGGCTTGGAACGAAGGAGGGCAATCATTCCGATCAAAAAATACACACAAACTCCGAGACATCCCATGACCACAAGAAATGCATGTGATGGACGCAAAGGGTTTTTTGCGCCCCAAATCAGATCCAAAAGAATCATGGCCATGGTCAAAAGAATACCACCCTGAAATCCTCCGCCAGGACTGTAATGACCGTGAATCACAACGTAGATGGCAAAAAGCAACATAAAGGGAAAGTGGATTCGCGCCGTAAGCGCAAGCAAGGTAGAACCAAAACCTTTATTCATGATCTTTGACTCCAAGCAGACTCAATGCAACCAATCCCGCGCAAAAGATCACGATGGTTTCCCCAAAGGTATCAAAACCTCGATAGTCCGCGAGAACAGCCGTGACATAGTTGGCAGCTCCTGTTTCTTCATGACTCTTTTCAATGTATCGTGGAGATACGTGGTGAAAGGAGGCAACTTTTTTTACGTTTCCGAGTGTGGGAATGTGTGCGACAAAGGAAAAAAACACACAGCCAATCACGATCAAGATCAAATGTGCGGCAATTTTCATGAAGTTTTGTCCTTTGTGGATTTGGTTCTGTGAAGAATGATCATAAAATAGAGTGTGGTGATGGCCGCACCAATGGAAGCTTCCGTAAAAGCAACATCCAAGGCTCCCAAATCTGTGAAAAGCAAAGCCGAAAAAAAACTAAATGTGGAAAATACAATCACGGCTGTTTTGATGGAGGAACTTTGCAAGGCCATAGCTGCGCAAAGCAGAACGAGCAGCAATAGAATTACACTCAAGATCATGCTCATAGAATTTGCTCCTTGGAGGGTTTGTCATGAATGGGAAGCCCTGATTTCAAGGCGGATCTTCCCAATGCATGGGCCACAATCGGGTTGACGACAAAAAAGAATCCAAGAATGCACAAAATTTTGATGGCAACCAAATTCCATCCCACATGGACGGCCAACGCCAAAAGCATCAGACTCACTCCCAACGTATCTGATTTTCCAACGGCATGCAGACGAGCATAAAAATTGGGGAGGCGAAGCACTCCGATGATGCCCACAAAGGTGAAGAAGAATCCCAAAACAAAAATCAATGCCACCAGAGGGTTCATGAACGCTCCTCCGGCTGGTGTTCAAAAAACTTGGCAAAAATCAAAGAGCCGATGAACCCAATGATGGCATAGGTCAGGGCAATATCTACATAGAGAGAGACTTGGTCTTTGATGATTCCAAGCAAAATGATCAGTACGATGGTTTTGGTTCCAATCAAGGCCGATCCGGTGAGCCGATCAAAACTGGTTGGGCCTTGAATGACTCGGACCAGTGACAGCAACATCGAAAGCCCGATGATCAAGGCCATGCTCTGAAAAAATACTTCACGAAGCATGTGTGGTTCCTTGTGAGGTCACAAAATGTTTTGCGATTCGGTCTTCCATTTCGATGTGCTGCTCAGGATCTGAGGGTGACGGACGAAGTCCCTGGGCACTTTTGTCGTTGAGGGCATGAATCAGCAATCGATCCTCTTCGAAATCGAGGGTTACTGTGCCTGGGGTCAATGTGATGGAGTTTGCAAAGATCAGGCGAGGCAGACCTTCGGGCAGTTTGGTTTGGATGGTAAAGGTTTGCAACTGCAAATCCATAGTGGGTTTGAGAACCGCAATGGCCACCTGGATGTTGGCTTTGACGATTTCTATCAAGAGCCAAGGAAAATAGGCGAAGATGAGTCCCAATTGGCGCAGGGTAAATGGGTACACCCGATCATACGTGGTCGTGGAAAAGATTTTTCGGGTGAACAATGTTATGCCGACCGATGCAAAAAAACCGAGTCCTAGGTGAAACGTGTCGAATTTTTGGGACAAGATCATCCAAAAGAAAAACAATGTGATGGCCAGAGACATCTAGCTTGAGGTGGTACCGCAAAACTGCAAAAATTTGAATGAAAATCGAGATTTGAACCTCAGAGGGGCAAGGTCCTGGAAACCTATCGTGGCCTCAGACCTGTTACCATACATCTCATGGCCTTTGCTCCTCAGGAAATCACTGGCTTTGAATTGACTAAAAAGACATTTTTATTGCATTTTTATGCGTTATTGAATAATCAGAAACCCTTTGTTTTCAGGCAACGTCGTTCGGGAGATTGACATGAAAAAAGTGCTTCAGTGTGCGGTGTATGGTGTGATCTGCTTTTTGTTTGTGGTGAGTGCACAAGCTCTTCACAACGTGGGGCAGGGCAAATTTGTATTTTCTGACTTGCCCAGGGCCATGGCGGTTCTGGTTCCATTGATTGCTATTGGATTTTCATTCATTTTGCAAAATGTAGTGGTTTCGCTTTTCTTTGGAATCTATGTGGGAGCCTTTTTGCTTCTGGGACTTCCAGATACTTTTTCTGCATGGGTTCAACAACTGGGCGTAACGTTTTTTAAGGTTGGAGATCAACATGTCTTATCAGCTGCGGCCGACCGCGGACACATGGGGATCATCCTTTTTACGCTGCTCATTGGTGGTGTTGTGGGTTTGATGAATCGAACCGGAGGATTGTCCCATCTGGTAGAAAAATGTTTGGGGTTTGCCAAAGATGCCTACCGCACACAAATGTTGAGCTGGTTTACGGGACTGGCCATTTTTATTGATGACTATGCAAATACGTTGGTCGTTGGAAGCATGATGAAGCCGCTGAGTGACCGGTTTCGTGTATCTCGGGAAAAATTGTCTTTTATCATCGATGCCACGGCAGCTCCCGTGGCTTCTCTGGCACCCATTTCTACTTGGGTCGCTTATGAAATTGGACTGATTCAAAATGCCATGGACACATCAGGAATAGAGGGCAATGCTTACGGAGTGTTTTTGGAATCTATACCTTATCGGTTCTATGCACTTTTGATTTTGGCGTTTATTTTTATCTCTGCGTGGATGAAAAGAGATTTTGGTCCAATGCTTGTCGCCGAACGAAGAGCTCGACACAAAGGCCAGCTGATTCGTCCAGGGTCGACACCCATGATGGAGGAAACGCATGACCAATGTGAGGTGCCTCAAGAAAAACGCTCTTGGTTGGACGCCGTGGTTCCTTTGGTGGCCTTGGTGGGAAGTGCCATCCTTGGGTTTTATGTTCAGGGAAGATCATCCTTGGGGGATCAAGCACAAACGGCTCCCCTAAGAGATATTTTTGGAGCCGCTGATCCTGTTGTGGTTTTGCTTTGGGCTTCGATGATTGCCACGATTGTGTCGATTTTGATGATTTTGGCACGAAAACTTATGACCTTTGAACGTGTATTTTCGCACTGGTTCAAAGGTGTAGAGTCGATGCTGCTGGCTTGTACCATTTTGGTGTTGTCGTGGACGATTGCGGGGGTGATCAAAGAGCTCAATACGGCGACCATCATCATCGAATGGACGCGCAATCTGCTCACTCCATCTTGGTTTCCTGCGATTGTCTTCATCATTTCTGGAGCCATTGCATTTGCAACCGGAACTTCCTGGGGAACCATGGCCATCATTTTTCCTCTGGCCGTTCCATTGCTTACGGAGATGAGTAAGGTTTCGGGGATGGATGCCGTGCAAATGTATGCGTTGTTCATTCCAACCGTGGGATCTGTTCTGACGGGCGCGGTGTTGGGAGATCATATTTCTCCGATTTCCGATACGACCATCATGAGTTCCATTTGGTCGGGGATCGATCACATGGATCATGTGAAAAGTCAGATTCCCTATGCTGTGATTGTGGGGGTGATCTCATTGGTACTAGGGTACATTCCTTCCGGATATGGATGGAGCCCCTGGCTTTTGAATGCCTTGGGCATTGGAGTGATTGCGCTTCTTCTATATATGTATGGAAAAAATCCAGATCTAGATGCAGCAGTCTGACGAGAGATTAGAGGTTTTCGAGAATTTCTCTGCAAGACGAGAAATACGAATCTCCAAAAAGCACGGCATGATTGAGCAAATGATAGAGTTGATAGATCTTTTGTTTGCGCTGAAAGTTTTTGCTTTTCGGACAAGTGATAAAATATTCGTCAAAGAATGAATCTGGAAATTTTCCGAACAGATAAACCATGGCGAGATCTGCCTCTCGATCTCCTCGGTATACAGCGGGATCTATCAAATAGGGCTCTCCTTCAGGACCAAAAATAACATTTCCAGACCAAAGATCTCCGTGAATCAAGGAATAAGCTTTGACCGTATCCAATTCTTTTTCGGCCGTTGATTTTTTTTTGTCCCACAGTGAGTTCAAGCTTTTTCCAAACTGTGGGGTGCTTTTTTCAAGGTTGTGAAGGTGAATCTCGATTCGTTTGGATACGAAAAAATCGCTCCAGGTTTCACAAGGTGTATTGATTTGCTTGCTGCGGCCAAGAAAATTATCGCAATGCCACCCGTGCTGTTTGGAAAGAGTATGGTTGTGCATCCTTGCCAGACCACTGCCCAATTCCCTCCACTGCGCTTGTCTGCGATCGTTATCAATGAATTCCATGATCAGCCGGTGATCATCCAGATGAATGATGTTGGGTGTTTTGATCGGAGAAACTTTGGCCAAATGATTCAACCCGTCCGCTTCCGCATGCGTTCTGATCGGGTCGTGATATGATTTTACCATGAGTGTCTGCGATGAAGTTGTGATTTTTGTAAGGACCCAACTTCATTTTGCATAATCACGAAAGCAGACAAAATGTCTTGTCCAAGAATGTCTTCAATGGTTTGTGGATTCACTCTGAGTCAAATGTTGAATGAGGTGAGTGCATCCATCTTCAATGATGTCCAAAACTTCTTCAAATCCTTGGTCTCCTTTGTAGTAGGGATCGGGGACATTTCGAATTGGATAAGCTTTACAAAAATATGTAAAGGGAATCACTTTTTTCTCATCGTGTAAGTTTCTCGCTCTTGCGAGAACATTGCGCAAATTGTTTTCGTCCATGGTTAAAATCAAATCGAACTCATCAAAGTCGCGTTCAGGATTGAAGGCTCTGGATAGACTGTCTAATGTATAGCCTCTTTTCTTGGCATGTTCCCGAGATCGCAGGTCTGGCAATGAGCCTACATGATAGTCAGCTGTTCCTGCCGAATCACACGACAACACATGATCCATGTTTTTTTCTTTGACCATAAAATCAAAAACTCCGTGCGCGGTCGGAGATCTACAGATGTTTCCCAGGCAAACAAACAAAACTTTTTTTGGTGTCGATGGATTTGTGGACATCACTTACGACTGATAATAAGGGTTTGCTCCAGCGGCATGATCGGTGGTGTCAACGACTTCAACAATTTCTGGAACAAGTTGTTTGATTCTCTGTTCAACCCCTTGTTTGAGTGTTGCATGGGCTGAGCCACATCCTTGGCAGCCACCACTCATTTTTACATAGGCGCGGTTGTCAATGATGTCGAGCAGTTCTATATGTCCACCGTGCGAAGCAACCCCAGGATTAATATCGTCATCCAAAATTTGCTGGATGCGAGCTGCAACGGGAGAGTCCAAATTGTTTTTGGGTTTGTTGGGGTTGTCGATGTTGAATCCAGATCCGCTCACGGACTCCATCCAATCTACTGTAGCTCCCTTAAGTTTTTCTTCGTCTTCTTTTCGGATGAGAACCTGAAAATCTCCGGCGTCGATTTGGATGTCTTCGGCTTTGCATTCACGATCCAACAAAAATTGGTAGAGATATTCTTTCGCACTTTGTCCAGAAATCGAGATTCGCAAATATGGATCCTCTTTTTGATTTTCCATGAATTGAAGCACTTTTTGTTTGGCGTTTGCTGTAATCAAAATGTTCATATATTGATCCCCTCGGGTTATTCTTCGTTTCTATCATCACTTCAGGATGCAAATCAAGGCGCAACGGGTTGGGTTGAAATCTCACGTTCTTCTTTGCTGGTGGAGCTTGGAAGGGTGTCGGGAGAGTAACAGGTTCTGCACCGAGCTTCGTAGCGTTCATGTCCTCCAATAAGCACCTGATTTTCTGCAGGAATCAGTCTTTGGCTTTTGTTGGCAGGTCCACCACAAACCATGCAAATGGCCAGGTTTTTTGTGATGAATTCTGAAATGCAAAGCAATTTGGGCATGGGGCCAAAAGGGCGACCTTTGTAGTCTTGATCCAGCCCTGAAGCAATGACCCTCTTTCCACTTTGTGCAAGCTGCTCACAAATGTCTACGATCTCATCAGAAAAAAATTGGATTTCATCAATGCCAATAACATCAAAGTGTTTGGATCGTTCCAGGATATCTTTCGGATCGCTTACAGGGATAGCTTCAACATGATTGTCATCATGACTCACAATTTTGTTTTGATTGTATCGATGGTCGATCGAAGGTTTGAACAATACGGTTTTTTGCTGTGCAATCAGCGCTCTTCGGATTCTTCGAATCAGTTCCTCGGTTTTTCCTGAGAACATGCTGCCACAGATCACTTCGATCCAGCCTGATTGAGGTGCAAAATTCATTTCGATCCTTTCTGTAAGTGAGTCACTTCTACAACGATAGGGTGATGATCAGAGTATCGGTGCTGTCCTGAAGGCAAGTCGGCAATGATCTGCGGATGCTGAGGGTGGAATCCCCGACCAAGCATCCAATCCAGTTTGAATGAGCATTTTCCATCACTTTCTTTCAGAGACCATTCGATAAAGTCAAAAAACCAAGGCAACAACCAATCTCCCAAACTTTCCCGAATGAAGGGGTCTTTGAAATCATAGTCTAGCGTACATCCTCCATCGACGTTGTAAAAACGATGATCAAGTCCAATGGAAGAAAGAGCTTCGAACAATCCTTTTTCGTAGGTTTTTTCTGGGTGAGGATAGACATGTTTGATGCAGTAGCCGGTTCCTGAAAACACTCTTCTCCAAAATGTAAAAAAAGCATTGCGAGCATTGTTGGAATTGTACGTCGTCGTATTGAAATCTCCACCCAAGATCAGTGCATCCAAACGCTTACTAAGGCAGGGAATCAAGGCTTTGACTTGATCTACACGTTGAGTGCGTAAACTATGAGCTGCAAGATGAGCGCAAGCGACATCAAAATCTCCATGAGGATGGTGTACCCGAGCCACAATGGCGTTCTCACAACCCAGTTGGCGTTCGATGCCTAGCATGTGATCTTTGGCGTTGGGAAGAGAAACAACCTCAACTTCGCTCATAGGGAATCTGCTCAAGATGGCGTGCCCTTGGAGGGCAAAAGTGTTGTCCCCTTGAAAGCGAGTTTGCTCAGCTCCATTGCCTCTGTCGAGATTGAGATAGGAAGGAACAAATACTCCATGCAAATCCAATCTCTGACTGAGTTCTTGAGCAATGTGTAAGTTTCCAGACCGGATCATCCCTTTGTCGACTTCGTTGAGCAAGAACACATCAGAAGTAGACAAGGTCGGATGATTTTTTAGCGAATCTGCGATTCCTTCGATTTGCATTCCTCTTTCAATGTTCCACACACATACTTGAATGGTGGACGATGCTTGCCACATTTTTGTGGTTTCAAACATCTCCGGCTGGATCAAATGGTGATGAATGCTTTGTTTGTTTTGTAGGTAGTACGCATTGGACTCCAAAGCAGCATTGCCTCTTGCATCTCCCAAAGCTTGCGCAAGTTCTTTTGCAAAGAAAGCTTGGGGCTGCGACGTGTATTTGCGCTGGGTGGCTTCCACTAGTTTTTATCTCGTATGAAATGTTTCAAAAAATCAATCGGAACAGGAAAAACGGTGGTGGAGTTTTTGTCTCCTGCAATTTCTACCAAGGTCTGCAAATAACGAAGTTGAAGTGCGTGAGGGCTTTGCGAAATGACGTCCGATGCTTCTTTGAGTTTGCCAGAAGCCTGGAACTCTCCATCGGCTGCGATCACTTTGGCTCGTCGTTCTCGTTCCGCCTCGGCTTGTTTGGCCATAGCTCTTCGCATCTCTTCAGGCAAATCGATGTGTTTGATTTCAACCAAACTTACTTTGATTCCCCAGATGTCGGTTTGCTTGTCCAAAATGTTTTGGAGTTGCATGTTGAGCTGATCACGGTCGGAGAGAAGTTCATCTAGGTCATGTTGTCCCAGTGCCGATCGCAACGTGGTTTGCGCCAGCTGACTCGTGGCATACAAATAGTCTTCCACTTGGAGAATCGCTTTGTCAGCTTCCAAGACCCGAAAGTAGACAACGGCATTGACTTTCAAAGATACGTTGTCTTTGGTGATGACATCTTGGGGTGGAATGTCCATGGTGACCGTTCTCATGGAAACTTTTACCATTTTATCAATGAACGGAATGATCCAATTCACTCCTGCTTTTTTTACACCTGAGAGCCTTCCGAGTCGAAAAATCACACCTCTCTCGTATTCCATGATGATTCGAAATCCGCTGAGGACGAAGAATGCTGGGATGAAGATCCAAAATAGGTTCATTTCATGTTCTCCTTTGAAAGTTTAGGCATTTGTTTGTGTAGTAACCTTTTTCACCTGGGCGATCAAATCATTTAATGCGACTATTTCCACCTGCTCATTTTTTTCAATGGGATGGCTGGATCGAGCCTCCCAGTATTCTCCCATGAGAAAAATTTTTCCTTGGTGAGCATCGATTCGATCCACAACGGTCGCTTTCGCCCCGAGCATGTATTCTTTGCCAACATGTTGTTTCATGCCCAGAGTTTTGCCAACGGCATAGGCGATGATGGCCCCCACCAATGCACATCCCAATGATATGCTGGCAAGCATTCCATGAGGAATGGAAAAGTCTGAGGTGTTTGGATCAAAGAGGAAAAAACCTCCAGCTCCCAAAAGAATCGATCCAGCCAAGGTCAGCAAGCCAAAAGAGGTGATGAAAATCTCAGCAATGAAGCAGGCAAAGGCTAGCGCCATCAAGAGAATTCCCACAGTGTTGATAGGGATCACGCTTGAGGCTACCAGGAACAAAAGCAAGGAAATGCCACCGGTCACCGCAGGAAAAATCATTCCTGGGTGAGAAAATTCTGCATAAAATCCAAGGCCCGCAATGGCGAGCAATGCAAAAATAACGGTCGGATGAGCCAATCGATTGAAGAATTTCATTTTCCAATCGATTTCTACATTTTTGATTCTCAGGTTGCTTGTATGAAGGGTACGAGAGTCGGCGCCGATCTGTATGCTCATACCATCCATTTTTTTAAGGAGTTCGGCTTCGCTTTGCGCAATCATGTCGATGACATTCAATTCCAGTGCTTCCTCTGCCGTGATGGAGGCGCTGTCACTCACCGATAGTCTTGCCCACTGAATGTTTCGTCCTCGCTGACGTGCGATGGCTGCGATGAAGGCCAAGGTATCGTTTTCGATTTTCTTCCCCATGTGCTCGCTTCCCTCTTCGGGATCTTTGCCGGTCGCGGTAACCGGATGAGCTGCACCAATGTTGGTTCCAGGAGCCATGACAGCAATGTTGGCTGCCATCGTGATGAACGTACCCGCTGAACCTGCCCGCGATCCAGAAGGGGAGACGTACACAATGGTTGGCACTCTGCTGCCAAGCATCTGTTTGACAATGGTACGGGTCGAGTCCAGGATGCCTCCCGGAGTATCGAGGCAGATGAGAAGACCCCAGGCTCCCTGGGCTTCAATGTCTTGATAGGCCTTTTCCAAAATATGAACCGTTCCTTCATGAATGGCTCCTTCAATGTTGACCTTGTAAAGGACTGTAGAGGTTTCTGGGTCCGAGTTGGCCCAGATTGTGGGAGCCCAACCGAGCCATAGGGAAAGGACCATCAAGAAGGAGGGGATGCGCATCTTTGGGTGGATAAACCAGCCGTTGGGTCTTGTAAAGAAATTCTGGCCGATGCTAGAGAGGTGCAAGGAAGATACCATCCTAAGTAAAAAGGTAAAAAGTGTATTTTTAGTTCCATTGATTGGAGTTGTTTGTTAGTATATAAATAACTAATATTATTAATTAATTAATTTAAGTTACTATTTGAGCGATATTTTTATGAAAAAGTGTAAATTTTTGTTTTTTATTATTGCCAAAAAACCTGACCTTGTTGTACCATAAGAAAGTACCCCCTGGTGTAAGGACATCTTCGTGGAAAACAAAGCAAAATACAGTGACGCCAAAATTTTGTATGTGGATGATGAAGTCGACAATCTGATCGGTTTTCAGATCCACACCGAAAGCGATTTTTCGATCGCAACGACCGAATTTCCGCTCAAAGCCTTGGAAATGATCGAACACGACCCTTCGGTGGCCGTATTGATCGTGGATCAGGTCATGCCCAAAATGACAGGGTTGGAGTTGGCGGAAAAAGCCAAAAAAATCTCTCCTTACTTGACCTGCATTATGTTGACCGGAAATGCCACCAAGCATTTGGCGATTGAATCCGTGCGAAAAGGCATTTTCTGGGAGTTTTTGGAAAAACCTGTGGATTTCTCCTCTCCGGAGATGAAACAAATGCTATTTTCCGCGATTCAAGAACATTATTTGGACCGTGTCAAAAACGGATACCGAGAAGGTACCATCAATCTTTTGGCCAAACTCATCGATGACAAAGACGGTCACACCCATCGCCACTCCTTTCGTGTTCAAGAGTGGTCTCTCAAAATTGGTAAAAAACACAATCTAAGCGATCATGAACTCGTGCAGCTTAGGGAAGGAGCACTATTGCACGACATCGGAAAGATTAGCATTCCTGATGACATTCTAAAAAAGCCTGGAAGACTTACAGCTCTCGAACGAAAAATCATCATGACGCATCCGGGCCGTGGGGGAGATTTATTGGAAAGCATTCCGCAGCTCGCTGAGCTTGCCTCGATGGCTCGTGACCATCACGAACGTCCCGATGGCAAAGGATATCCTCGTGGCCTCAAAGGGAACGAAATCCCCTTGTTGTCGAGCATTGTGGCCATGGCAGATTTTTACGAGGCCTTGAGCTCCAAGCGCCCTTACAAAGAGCCATGGGAAATCAAAGAAATCATCAAAGAAATTGCACGCGTCAGAGGAACGCAATTTCGGGAAGATGTCGTCGACAGTCTTTTGGAAGTGTTGGTGGAAGAGAATTTTATCTCCAAACAAGATTTGGACGTGACGTTAAAAGAAGCTCAAGCTGCTTGATGTTCTGGGAATAAATTCATACAATGTCCAAGATGGACCATCCAGATCGTTACCTGCTCTTTGTTGAATATTTTAACCATGGAAAGTTTATGTCGGCTCAGACGACGTTGGACGAGGTTTGGCTCAATGATACAAGTTCGAACCGAGATTTTTATGGTGGGCTGATTCAACTGGCCGTTTCTTTTTATCATTTGATGGAGGGAAACGGGAGGGGAGCCAAATCAATTTTCAAGAAGGCTTCTGAACTGTTGTCTCCTTACAAGGAGATTACATTGGGATTGGATGTACAATTATTATTAAAGCAGGCACAGATCATCTATCAAAATGTTCCCGACGAAGACGTGGACATTGCAGTCAAGAATTTGCCAAAAATCGACTTGGCCGAGTAGTTCGTCATTTCATTCTTTCTTTTCTTTTTCTTTCGGTTTCATCCTTTGCCAGCGCCCAGTCTCTTGTTCCTACATCTGATCTATGGAAAAAAGCTCTCACACACGTGGCAGAAAGAGTGTGTGATGGACCTTCGGCTTCCATGTGCAGGGCTGTACTTCAATCCAATCTACAGTTTCAGTCTCATGCTGCTTTGATGAAAGCTCTCAATGTGTTGGCTCTTCCTCCTACAGAAGAAATTCAACAAGGGTACTACACCGACCAAGCCACCGAAAAAGTTGTACAGTTTTTGGAGTTGCACAAAGAACCTTTCGATCGGGTGGAGTCTGAAACCGGAGTAGATCGAACCATCGTGGCATCGCTTCTTTGGATCGAAACTTTGCTCGGAAGCACAGCCCTCAAAACTTATCCGACCATCGATAGTTTGGTCAGTTTGGCCGTTTTTTCTGATCCTTCGTTTCGAGCTTGGGCACTGCCTATCCTCGAGAAAGAGGCCACGATCAAAATTGATGCTCAAGAGCCGCGAGCCAAGAAACTTGGACTTGTTCAAAAGAAAGTTGAAAGCATCCCATGGGATCAGCGTATGACATCCATCGGCGAGGATTGGGAAAAACATACAAAGGCCTATTTTGAAATTGCACACATTCTCAAATGGGATGAAACGTTTGCGAGAAGTCGCAGAGGTTCGTGGGCGGGAGCCATAGGATACTCGCAGTTTATGCCCGCTACACTTTTGCCATATGTCCGAAAAAAATCGTATCAATTGTGGGAATGGTCAGATGCGATTGAATTGACTTCCAAAGAGTTGGCCAAAAAAGGATTTTCCATGGACATTGAAAAGTCACTCAAGGCCTACAACAGTCCAACCTGGTATCGATCCACGATCCTCAAGCTTCATTCCAAATTGCTTGCGCTGCAACAAACTTTCGCCAAACGCTGAGGTTTATTTTCTTTCGGATTTGGAATCCAGCAAAAACAAAACCGTCGGCATGAAAAACAGTCCCGAGACAATGCACGCGATCTCTCCGAGTAGTGCCAACCAGCCAAAGGAAGCCAGGGCTTGACTGGATGCTTCGGTCAAAGAAACATATCCAATGATGGTGGTCACAGAACACAATGCCACTGCACCTCCCAAGGAGTGGAGAACTTTTTCTACGGATTGATAACCTTCTTCTTTGTATCGAAGATAAAAATTCACTCCATAGTCTACGCCGATTCCAAACGTCACGGGAAGAGCAATGAAATTGAAAAAATTGAGTTTGATGTTCAGAACGGATTCCATGCCCATCATAAAAATCATTCCCATCAAAAGTCCTGACAAAACATACGTCATGGCTGCAACGTTTCTCAAGTTGAGAAAAACAAGAAAAGAAACAAACAAAAATGAAATCAAGGTTGTGAGGGGGCCATCTTTTTTCACGGCCCTCAGAAGATCAGCAAAAATAGCAGACTCCCCTGACATTCGAACGGTCGTATCTTTGTCCAATCGAATGTTCGAAAGAGCGTCAGAAAATTGCATGAGTTTTTTTCCGTTGTTGAGATTTGCCGTATGTTTGGGAAAAACATACACCATCTTGCCTGTGGTTCCATCGAGTTCTGAGAATTTTCTTCGAATGCTTGGGGGCAGGTTCTCCGCTGTGACTTTTGGTAGGTTCACAGCTTTTTTGAAGTCTTCCAGTTCTTCTTTGTATTTGCCTTTGACGAATCCCAAGGAATTGTCCTGCAGAAGACCTCTCAGCTCTTTGTGAACTTCCATTTTTTCATCTTGCTCGATGGGAAGGTAGGAATCCAAGGTCGAGCAAGATGCAATCGTCCGTTCACTCTCTGGAAAAGCTTTTTCCTGTTGCATGACTTTTTCACAGATATCTCCGGGTTGTTTGTCTTTGGGAATCAACAACACCGATGGAGTCAGACTGTCTGGAAAAATTTCTTTCATGCGTGAGTCGACACGATCTTCCTGCGCATCTTTTTTGTATTCAGTTTTCAATTTTGAGAAGTCGTATTCAAGGGAATCGGGTAGAAAAAGCGATGTGCGAAAAATGCAGAAACAAACCAAAATAGATCCAATGGCAATGATCAGAATCGGTTTGGAACGGATGGCGACATACACTTTGTCAAAAAACGATGTCCACTGTCCAGGACCTTTGCTTCCATCTTGAATGGAAGGAATCAGGTTTTCACACCATTGAATCAGAGGGGGCAAAAACACATAGCTTGCAATCCAACAAAGCATCATCCCGATGCCTCCGATGAATCCAAAGTGGCTAAATCCTTTGATTTCGGAGAAGCCAAGGGCTGCAAAAGCCATGCTGGTTGTGATGGCTGCGATGAACGTGGGTTTGTAGGTAAGCATCACAGCCTTTTCCAACGCTTGGGTGGCTGGCAGCCCCTTTTTTCGATGTTCAAAAAATGAAGCGAACAAAAGAATTCCCGTGTTCACTCCGTTGCCAATGATGATGCTCCCCAAGAAAGCAGTTTGGGAATTCAAATAACCAATCACGAGTTTTGATATGCCAAAGGTCCATGCGGTTCCAACGGCCAAGGTCAAGCTGAGCAAAATGATGACACGCACTCTGAAAAAATACAAAAACAACGAAAGAGCCACGCAGAAAAAACATATGGCCAAGGTGGATACCACATCCGTGATCAACTGAGAGTATTGTGTCAAAACCCTCTGGTACTTTCCTCGATAGTAAATCTTCATGCTAGGGTCATAGGATGTGGGATTGAGCTTTTCGATTTTTTTTTCAACCTCCGCGATGAGTTTTTTCGAAAAACCCACACCCGTGGCCGTTCCGAAGGGTTGGATGAGCATCACAGCCATTTTCTGATCTTTGGAAAAAAAATACCCATCGATGTAGGTATCGTAGCCAGAAGTTTCATGTTCGTATTTTTTTTCGATGTCAGAAAGATCAAACTCTACTTTCTCCTCTTCCAACTCGAAAAAGAATGGATTTTGTTTGAGTTTTTCATACTCGATTTTTCGTTTCAGCCGATCTCGAATGGTTTTCAGATCGGCCAAGTCCACATAGAAATATCGATTTTCGGTATAAAAATCTTTTACATCGGTAACGTTGTATTCCAAAAAGCGAACATATTGTTCGGGAAGGGACGACAGTTCTATGGCCAGATCATGGATGAACGTTTCGATGGCCAAGGGTTGGTTAGCCTCTACAGCAACAATCAAAGTTCCCAATCCACCAACACGATCGACAAGTTCGTCGAGGGTCTTCACGCTGGGTTTGTTTTGAGGAAGAAGATTCTTGAAATCGTTGCGAACTGTAAGTTGAAAACAAAGATAAAGGCTCGGAATGAGGGTAAGCGAGATCCACAACACCGACTTTTTTGGGTGTCGAAGGATGCAGAGCAAAAGGCTCTCGATCCACTGTTGCAAAGCTTTCCGGCTCATCATGGGGGAAAATCGTCATATCATTAGTTTTGTGTTTTTGGAAAAATTTGATATTCGCGTGTCGATGAAACGATTTGATTTGGCCCAAACCTTAGATCATTACCGCGGAAAGAATTTTGAGCTGCACTCGCAGTACATCAATCCGGCATTTGCCAAGGTGCTCAAAATCATCGGGTTTGATCGATTTTATGCGTCTGGCAAGGGGCAATATTTGGTAGATCAGCAGGGAAACCAGTACCTGGATTTTTTGGCAGGGTATGGAGTGTTCAATTTGGGGCGCAATCATCCCTATGTCAATGATGCCCTGACCCAACTTCTTGAGATGGACTTTCCGAACCTGGTCAAAATGCATGCTTCCGAATTGGCGGGAGTGTTGGCCAAGATGCTTGTGGAAAAAACACCGGGTCGACACGAGAAGAGAGTTTATTTTGGAAGCTCAGGCTCTGAGGCCGTGGAGACAGCATTGAAGTTTTGTCGTGCTGCAACGGGTCGGCACAAAACACTCTATTTGAAAGGTTCTTACCATGGATTGACCTATGGTTCGTTGTCGGTCACCGCGGATCATCATTTTCGTGATGGGTTCGGTCCGTTGCTCCCCGAATCCAAAGCCATTGAACGCAATGACATGAAAGCCCTGGAGCAAGAGCTCTCGACCAAGCAGTACTCCTGCTTTATTGTGGAGCCCATTCAGGGCAAGGGAGTGTATGTTCTGGACGATAGCTATTTGATGTACGCCAAAGAGTTGTGTGAGCGTTATGGGACCTATTTCGTGGCGGATGAAATTCAAACGGGGATGGGACGTAGCGGAAAATTCTTGGCCATTGACTACAGTGAAGTGATTCCTGATCTTGTATTGTTGTCAAAATCGCTTTCCGGTGGACAGGTTCCTGTCTCGGCCGTGATTGGAAAAGCAGAAATTTTTGATCGTGTGTTCAGCTCATTGGATCGCTGCGTGGTGCATTCCAATACATTTAGTCAAAATGCGATGGCCATGGTGGCAGGGATTGCAAGTTTGCAGGTTTTGGAAAACGATGCCTTGATCGAAAATTCCTTTCAAATGGGACAGCTTCTCAAAAATGAATTGATCGCGCGTATCGATCGATTTGAATTGATGTCCACTGTGAGAGGAAGAGGTCTTCTCTTGGCCATTGAGTTCGGGCGTCCCAAGTCTCTCAAACTCAAACTGGGATGGGATCTTCTCCACAAAGCAGATCAAGGTTTGTTCAGTCAGGCCATCGTGATGCCTTTGATGGATGAGCACTATATTTTGACGCAGGTAGCAGGTCACGAAATGGATGTCATCAAGTTGTCTCCTCCCTTGTGCCTGAACCAGAAAGATGTAGAACGCTTCTTGGCCAGTTTTGATCAGGTCATGGAGGATTGTCATCGCTTTCCTGGACCCATCTGGGATGTAGGGTCAAGACTGATCAAACACTCTTTGAAAAAAGAAATGACGCAGCCTGCCTGATGAACAGATTTTGGCAAAAAAGTTAACTTCCGTTTCAGATGTAACTTTTTTTTCTTTTTTCCTTCGTTATTTTTTTCTATAATAGTAACACACAGTTAGATCTTGTTTGGTTTTGTCCGTTTTGTTTTGGTGCCTTGGATAGGTGGCTGGATGATCGATTTGTTTTTGCACCTCACACAGAAGGGAAAAAACTCCATGTTTCAAAAAAAGGAATCAGCAGATGATTGAAGAAGAAAAAGAATCGGGCAGTTCGGTAGACTGGGAGCAGGTCAAATCCCTTCGAGTCACACGCAAAATCGTTGATGCGCTCACAAACTTGGAAGTGAAATCGCTGTTTTTGACTCCTTCCAATCGGCGCAAGGATGCGCGAAAAAAATATCTTGGGTATGGCTCCCGAAAAATGCTCTCCCATGCGCAGTCTCCCTTTTCGTTTCATGAGAATCCTGCACTGATCGATATCATTGCCAAAGATGCCAAAGCCTATGAAAGTTATCAAGATAGCTGCATTCAAGTCGTGGACGATGCGATCGGAACCGGCGGAGTCGTGAGCCTTCAAGATCACTTTGGCCTGCAACATCAAGCCATAGCCATCAAGGTCAAAGGGGATGTTGTGGGAGTCATTCGTTGTGGTGATTACATTCCTGGCAAAGTGGATGATTTGACCGTGGCAAAGATTTCAGAAAATTTTCTTCCCTATCATGTGGGGCAAGATGAAGTCGTTTCGGCCATTCGCAAACTTCCCTTTTTTACCAGTGAAAAAGTTGCCGTGATTCAAAACCTTCTGGAAATGCTTGCAGGTGAAATTGGTGTGTATTTGGAAGAAGGTGAGAGCGAGGAAGTTAAGGGGGAAAACGAAAAATTCAACTTCGATGGCTTGATCACCAAGAGTCCTATGATTTTGGACATCATCAACCAAATCAAACTCATCGGCTCCTCTGATAGTTCAGTCATCATTTACGGAGAGTCAGGAACAGGAAAAGAACTTGTTGCCAATTTGATTCACAAACAGTCCAAGAGACTTGGCAAACCCTTTGTGACGATCAACTGCGCAGCGCTGACAGAAACCATTTTGGAGGCGGAACTTTTTGGTTATCGAAAAGGTGCGTTTACCGGTGCCGTAGCCGACAAAAAAGGTCTATTCGAAGTCGCTGACAGCGGAACCGTTTTTCTGGATGAAGTTGGAGAGATGTCTTTGTCCTTGCAGGTAAAGATCTTGAGACTCATTCAAGAAGGCACCTTTATGAGAGTGGGAGACACAGAGATGCGTAAGGTGAATGTGCGCATCATCTCTGCAACCCACAGAGACTTGAGAAAATTTATCGAAATGGGCAAGTTTCGGGAAGACTTGTATTATCGATTGGCCGTTGTGGAGTTGACTCTTCCTCCTCTTCGCGATCGAACCGAAGACATTCCCATTTTGATCAATCATTTTTTGGATTACTTTGGAAAGAAAACCTCCAAACATGGAATCAAAATTTCCCAGGAGGTGATGAAAATTTTCTCCGAGTATTATTGGCCCGGAAACATCCGCGAACTTCGCAATGAGATTGAAAGAGTCGTTGCGCTTAAACCAGGAAACTCGTTGGTCAAACCCAAGGATCTTTCGAAAAAGTTTTTCTATGAAACCTATCCCGAAGGAATCCAAGTAGGAGATGAAGACGAGGAAGGTTTTATCAAGAGATTGGTGGATGAGTTCGAAAAAAGCCTTCTTTCAAAGTATCTGAGAAAGCACAAATGGAACAAAACCAAAGTGGCCCGTCTTTGTGGAATCACAAGGCAGGGTTTGAACAAAAAAATTTCGAAGTATCGTCTTGATCGAAGAAGAATATGATCGTGCTTCAGCAATCTTTTCATGATGAAGAGTTGTTGTTGAATGCCTTTCCCAAGCGCATTGTTTCTCTGGTTCCAAGCATGAGCGAAAGTTTTTTGCACATGGGAGGTCTGCTGGTGGGTCGTACTTCCTTTTGCATTGAACCAAAGTCTATGGTTGCATCGATTCCGGCTGTGGGTGGAACCAAAACCCCGAGTTTATCCAAAATTTTGGCTCTCAAACCAGATCTGATTTTGGCGAATCAAGAGGAAAATCTTCGGGAGCATGTAGAAACCCTGTCGAAAGATGTTCCTGTGTGGGTAAGTTTTCCACAGACGGTTTCGGAGTCTCTTGCGGTTCTTCATCAAATGAAACAGCTTGTGCAGAATCGACAACATGCCCAAGAAAGGATTGCGGAGCTCGAAGACTTTCTGACCATGAGAAAAGATCATTCCTTTCGTCCAAAGGTTGCCGTTGCGATCTGGAAAAACCCTTGGATGTTTGCGGGCAAGGATACCTACATTTCTCATGTTGTGGAGGCCAGTGGTGGAGAAACTGTGATCCAAGAGCGAAGATATCCCACCATGGATATCGAAGACTGTCTTTCTTTGGAACCAGATCTTGTGATTTTGCCCAGTGAGCCTTATGCTTTTGGTCACCAAGATCAAATAGAGTTGCAGCAAGTTTGCGCGGATCGTCAAATTAACGTGGCGTGTTTTTGTGGAGAAGATTTGACATGGCCAGGTTTGAGGTTGGCCAACGCCATGAGGTCACTTCAAACTCTTTTTGTTTCTTGCCGAAGCAGTGGATAACGTATGGAAACCCTAAAGTTTGGAAAATATCTTCTGATCGAAAAAATTGCCGCAGGTGGTATGGCGGAGATTTACAAAGCCATCGGAAAAACGGCACAGCATGAAGAACGACTGATTGCCATCAAACGCATTTTGCCCGAGTTTTCTTCCGATGATGAATTCATCTCTTTGCTCAAAGATGAAGCCCAGCTGATGGTGTACTTGAACCATCCCAACATTGTTCCTATTGTTGAGTTTGGAAAAGTGGAGGCTCAGTATTACATTGCCATGGAATATGTGGAAGGCACAACCTTAAAAGGGTTGTTGCAGAAAGTTCGAGCCTCTCATCAATTCTTTACAATCGACATGGCCGTTCATGTGGTTCGTGAAATTGCCACAGGTCTTGGTTACGCTCATCGAAAGACTGACAAAGATGGCAAACCTTTGAACATTGTTCATCGAGATATCAGCCCTTCGAACATTTTGCTTTCGTTTGATGGAGAAGTCAAAGTCGCCGATTTTGGGATTTCCAAAGCACAAACCCAGAGTCATCGAACTCAAGTGGGAATCATTCGGGGAAAAACTGGATACATGTCTCCCGAGCAAGCTCAGTCAGGAACGAAGATTGATCATCGAAGTGATTTGTTTTCTCTTGGAATCATTTTCTATGAACTGCTTACGGGTCGAAGGCTTTTTCAGGCAGAATCCATTCCTGAAGCACTCAAACTTGCAAGAGAAGCAAAAGTCGAGCCCATCAGTTCCATTCGTCCTGAAGTTCCGATTGAGTTAGAAAAAATTGTTCTGAAAATTTTGCGCAAAGATGCAGAGGATCGATTTCAGACGGCGGAAGATATTGTAGATAAGCTCAATGAGTTTTTGTCGAGGTTCAATCCCAAAGGTCGACCCATTCGAATCACGCACATGGATTTGGTTGGATTTTTGGGGAGATATTTTCGAGAAGAGATGGCCAAGTCATCGAGTGTGTATCTTGGCTTGTATGATCAGATGTTTCCCCTTCAAGGATCGGTTTCTCCCAAAAGTCCGGTGGGGTCTCAATTCACAGAGACTTTGGTGACCAATCCTTTTTATGAAATGAGTCAGGCAGAAAGACTCATCGACAAAGCCACCAGTGCTGTGATCACAGATGAAGTAGAGCCCGAGGAAGATCCAGAGCGAACCGATGCACAAGATCATGGTCAAAAAACTCAGCCCATCGAAGATCTTCCGCAAGAGTCTTCCCACGAAGTCATTTATTCAAGAGAAAGCGAATCCATAAGCAATGCTGGACCGACGTCACCTCTTGCACACTTTGAGCTACGAAAAAAAAGATCTTCAGGAATCACATTCAATCTGAAAGTGACCAAGAAAAAGCTCATAGGATTTGGTGTCGGAGCTTTGGTATTGTCTGTCTCTAGTTTTTTTGCAGTCAAAGCAATCATTGCCAACAAGATCAACACAAAAATCACCCATCAATCCGCAACCCATGCAGGCCCTTTGTTTTTGACCATTACTTCTACTCCCAGTGAAGCAGAGATTTTTATCGATGGAGTGTTGCAAGATTTTAAAACCCCGAGTGTGTTTGAATTTGATTCGCTCAAGGTTCTAACCGTTGAGGTTCGCAAGGAAGGCTTTTTGGCTGATCGTCGAATCATTCAGGAACCTCAACAAAGAGAACGTATAGACTTTGTATTGGAACCCGAAGCAGTCGTCAAACCTGTCTCAGGTCAAATGTCGTTGGATCTCTATAGCAATCCATCGGAGGCGAACGTGTTTGTCAACGGTGTTGATACGTCCAAAACGACACCCACGACCTTGCAGCTAGAACTAGGCAGTGATTATCGAATCACACTCAAAAAAAATGGATTTGACGAACGAAGCACCTTGATCACAGCCAATCAGGCCGTGAGCATTGAACGAAGTTTTACCTTGACCCAAAAATCTGAAGAGAAAAAACCTTCGCCTGCTCCAAAACCCAAGGAAGCGCCCAAACCGGCTCCCGCACCAAAGCCATTGGTTGCTGGAACGCTCAACATCAGTTCCACTCCATGGGCCAATGTGGTGATTTCAGGCAAAGTGATCGGACAGACACCTTTGATCGGATACACCTTGCCCGAAGGAAAATATGATTTGATTCTGGTGAACAAAGATTTAAAGCTCGGACCGACAACCTTGAAAGTGCAAATCAAGCCCAAACAAAAAACCGTGTGTGTGTACCGATTCGAAGATGGTCAGGGTCAATGCAATTGAGGTATATTTTTTTTTACCCTTTGAGGAGGGTTGTCCGCCGATCCACGCGCTTTGACAACTTCAAACCACATCATTGCCAAAGACTCTCCCACCAGTTGGGTGCTTTGTAAGGTTTGTCCATTCCTGATTTTTTTCGGATGTCATTGATGTCCCACCCTGTGAGTCCCGCGAGATTTTTGGCTTCTTGTTCCTGTCTTGACTTCAAGCTTTTTGCATAGAGTCCAGCTTGCGGACAACTGTTGGGATTGCCTTTCCAAGGATGTCTCAATACATATCTACCTTGAAAGTTTTGCGTGTCCTGAGTTTCTTGAAAAAACAAATCTTCTGGAAATGTTTTCTTGGCATAACGAACATGAAGTCGGGTGATCATCACGGGCAAGGGACCTCCACCTGGCATGATGGATCTCGATCGTTGCATGGTGGGTGATTCATCTATCCAAAACACCCCAAGTTTTCGAAGCTCATCGATGCTCAGTGGATCTGCAGCGCATGGATCACACCATCCCATGTTCCATACATATTCTGTAAATATGACTCGGTTGTCTTCTTTTTGGTTTGGTATCCAAACATATCTTTGTAAAAAGTTCCGAAGTCGTCTTTGATAAAAACCGGAATGTCCATGTTGGAGGGCATGTTGATGGTTCGATAGTTGGTGGATTCCACGCGGCCTGTCTTTGTGAGAACATAAATCAATAGATCTTGAGAGTCTTTGGCATTGATCATTCCCAATCGAATGGGAAGCATAAACTTTTCTGATTCAAACGCAATTTGAATGGGACGAAGATACGTAAGACCGGTTTTGACTTGCTGGTCCAAATTTACTTTGGCCACAAAAAATTTTAGATTTTGTTTGATGTAGGGGCGAAGAGCTGCACTGGCTCCAGCTGGAATACGATAACCACTGGATTTGAGCCAGGTTTCCAGTCCATTGGATTCTTTGGCCGACAAGATCACAATGTCATATTCTCCGATGGTGTACTGTGCTTCGATCGTCACGCCAAGGCTTTTGGCTTGATCTTTGCTCACACCTCCTCTGTCCATCAACATACTTTGACGAACTCCCATGGAATTCTCGAACATTTTGATTTGCTGACAAGGGTCAGGGTCAAAATATTCCACAAGACGAGGTGCACTGAATGCATCTACACGATCGATCAAAGCTCTTTCTCCGACATGAATCTGACTTTTTTCAAGTACAACTGGAACGGGAACAATCATGGCGAATTCATTCAAATCACCTTCGTAGTCGTTGCTCATGCTGATTACGGTTTTGTTTTCATCTCGCACAAGCACAACTTGAGAAGCTTTGTTGTAAAGTTTTGCATCGGCTTTGGCGACGTAGAAACCGCAAAATGAAAAGGCCGCTGGTGAAACACCCAGCAAGAGAAAGAAACAGGTTGCAATCAGGGAAAAAGATCGATTCATATTGAACACTCCTTTGGGTTGTGCATGGAACGTGTCCGCACTTTTGCATAGCTTTCCAAAAAATTCAAATAAAGATGGTCTTATCCAATGGCGCGGGAAGAGAGGTGGCGATCCAACAAAGGGACCGTCGGTGCCAGCAAAAACAAAGAATACAAAAGACCGTTGAATTCATATTCGTGAAAAATGAAAAAGAATCCGAGAACAGCCACAGCCAAGCCATGCACAAAAATTCCTTGTGTTGAACGTGGAGTGGTCTTGGGATCGGAGATCATGAAAAAAGCAAAGATCAGTAAGACGCCATTGGACAACTGATGCAACCAGATGGTCCATTCATATTCAAGATAAGCAATGCGAGCTCCTAGCAGCGTTGCAAAAGAGAGTAAGAATCCCAAACTTACCCACCACGTCTGTGCCCGTTGCGTGACGCCTGATCCAACCAGGATGGTAAAACTGATCAGCAAAATTTCTCGACCCCATTGGCCAGGAGAAACCCAACAGGGAAGAAGCAATGTGCAAATGACAATGGCAAAATTTGCAGGGTTGAAAAAATGTTTTCCTTTCCAGCGAAACACAAATTTTGATCCTATGGCTAATGCTGCGGCCAAGGGGTGACTCCAAAGTGCATTGCATTTGAGCAGGAGCAGCAAACTTGAAGCTGTGATCCATGGACTCATCCAATTGAATGTTTTTTTCTTTGCCCAACGGCCCAAAATCCACTGACAACCGAGTGCGCTGGAAAAACAAAGCAGCATTTGCAATGGATCAATGACAAAGTGCCATCTCAACACTCCTGCACTCAGCAAAAATGCTAACGCTACAATTTGAAAAGCCCTTGCGTCGATTCGGCGCAAGGTTGGTGCTATGCTCGAGATCGTAAACATTCGCATGGACTGAAATGTTTACCGTGCTCCTTGGAGAGTTCTTCGAGGCGTTCAACAATTTTTTGCAGAGATCTTTGTTTTGCGTAGGAAATCAAACCACCTCGGAAGGGTGCGAATCCGGTTCCAAGAACCATTCCTACATCTACGTCCTGCTCATTTTTGACAACTTTTTCTTCCAAACATCGGTAGGCCTCATTGACCATCACCAAAATCAAACGATCGATGATCATGGACTGCTTGTCTGCGTCAACCATCCCTTGAGGAGTAAGCCCCATGGATTCCAAAAAACTTTTGTCCAAAGTTTTTTTGCCTTTTTGATGAACGTAAAAGCCTTTTCCATTCTTTTTTCCGAAACGGTTGTTTTGGATCATGCTGGAGATGAGTGATGAAGTTTTGGGAAGATACGAAAATGAGTCTGACAGATAACGACCCACATGATTGGCCACATCCAATCCAATTTCGTCAAACAGATCGAAGGGACCCATCGGCATTCCAAAATCCAATGCAATTTTTTCAATGGCAGCCATGGGCATTCCTTCTTCAGCCAGTCGAATGGCTTCGGCCAAGTAGGTTCCCAAAACGCGATTGACCAAAAAACCTGGACGATCTTGTACAATGATGGGCGTTTTTCCCATGGCGATGGCAAGCTGTTTGGTGCTGGCAATGGTTTGTTGCGAAGTTTGTTGTCCTTGTACGATTTCAATCAGGGGCATCTTGTGAACAGGGTTGAAAAAATGCATTCCTACAACACGTTGAGGGTTTTTGACCACGGATGCAATTTCCGTGATGGAGAGAGCTGATGTATTTGTTGCGATCACAGCTTCATCAGAAACATGTTGCGCAAGCTCCGACAATACACTTTGTTTGACTTCGATTTTTTCGATGATGGCTTCCACGACGAAATCCAATCGAGAGAATCCGGAATAGTCTTTGGTTTGCGAAATGCGATGGATTTTCTCGTCTACATAATGTGATTTTTCTCTTCGTTTTTTCCGGTTGGATTCGTAGACAGACCAAATGGCTCTCATGCCTTTTCCAAGAGCTTCGTCCGACACATCTTTGAGACGAACTTTTTTTCCTTTGTCTGCAAAAAGTCCTGCGATTCCCGCTCCCATGATTCCCGCTCCCAACACTCCAATTCGATTGACAGGGTGTGGTGGAATGGTTCCTTTGTCTTTGCGAATTTCTTCGGTCGACAAGAAAAGTCTGATCAGGGATTTGGAAATCGGGGAAGCAATCAGGCTTCCAACTTTTTGAGCCTCCAAATCATAGCTGTAAATTTCTTCTTCACCGTACGTTTGTTTGAGAACGTCGATGGCTTGCAAAGGCGCGGGGTAGTGCCCTCGGCTTACATGGAGAGCTTGCTTTTTTGCCTGGGAAAGAATGAAGTTTCTTGTGGGTTTGAATCGTTCCAGTCCCTTTTGGAGGGTAGAGAGACGGTGAGGACGTGCCAACTTGGGGGCGCGTTCAATCCATTGTTTGCCAACTTCAAAGAGCATTTCGGTTGGACAGATGTCATCAACCAAACCCATCTTAAGAGCTCTTTTGGGGTCGAGATTTTTTCCCGTGGTGATCATGGTGAGAGCGTTGACGAGTCCTACCACTTTCGGCAATCGTTGCGTTCCACCAAATCCTGGAATGATTCCCAGTTGAACTTCGGGCAATGCCAGTTTGACGTGAGGTTCTTGCGAACAGATTCGATAATCGCACGCCAAAGCCAACTCAAGACCACCCCCCAAACAAGGTCCATTGATCAGAGCCACCGTAGGAACTTTGATGTTTTGAATGGATTCCATCAACTCTTGCCCGACACGAGCCAAATCGGCGGCGACGGTTGGATCTTTGAGAGAGAGAATTTCATCAATGGCTGCACCGGCAATGAATTGTCCTGGCTTTGCACTTTGAATCAGAAGCCCTTGCAGGTCGTTGGTTTCGTAGATGCTTCGAACGGCGTGTTTCAATTCTCCGATGAGTTCTCCATTGAGCACGTTGACACTTCGATTCTCCTGATTGAGAACCAGTCGAGCAACCTTGTCTGAAGTGATATCCAATTGCAAATGTTTGTATGTCATGATGATTCCTACTGAGCCCTTTCAATGACCATGGCGCCGCCTTGGCCACCGCCGATGCAAAGTGTGGCCAGAGCGAGGTTTGCTTTTTTTCGCACGAGTTCTTTGGCCAATGTCATTACAAGTCGTGTTCCTGAGCTTCCTACGGGATGCCCAAGAGCAATCGCTCCACCATTTACATTGAGTTTGGCGGGATCTAGCTCTCCGAGAAGGTTTTCAAACGAAATGCCAAAACGATCTCCCAAAGAGGGCTGCTTGAAAACCTCGAGCACGGCGAGCACTTGTGCTGCGAAGGCCTCGTTGATTTCAACATAGTCCATTTCGGACAGTTTGTTTCCGGCACGTCGAAGAGCCACCGGAGTGGCAATCGCGGGACCCAATCCCATTCTTTTGGGATCTAGTCCCTCAAAGGCATAAGATTTGATCCAGGCCATGGGCGTGAGTCCAAGTTCTTCTACGCGTTTTTCGCTCATGAGAAGAATGGCACTGGCTCCATCTGTGATTTGGCTGCTGGATCCTGCCGTCACTGAGCCATGTCTGCGATCGAAGAAAGGTTTGAGTTTGGCCAAGGCTTCGATCGTTTGATTGGAACGGGGTCCGATGTCGTTGGAAATGACTTTGTCTTTGGAGGGGAGGTAGACCGGCACAATTTCATCTTCAAATCTTCCGGCTTTTGCGGCTGCGGCGGCTTTGAGATGGCTGTGCAATGAAAATTCATCTTGTTGCTCGCGCGATATGCCGAATTCGTTGGCGAGAATCTGTGCTGTCTGGCCCATGTTGAGTCCGCAAAACGGATCTTTGAGGCCTTCCACCAATCCGATGATGGGTTTGAGCATGGAGGGTCGAAAATGGAGTAGGGTCTGAACTTTTTGCAAGGGAGTTTTGGCACGAGACAATTTCGCAAGCCACTTGCTCATGGTTTTGGGAAACATCAAAGGAATGTTGCTCATGGATTCGGTCCCACCCGCAATGACTGTGTCCGCTCGTCCAAGCTGAATCATATCAAAGGCAGTGGTCACGGCCTGAAGACCTGAAGCGCAGTTACGGGCCACGGTGTGAGCGCTGGTGCTCAGAGGAAGCCCCGACTGGAGCGCAATCACACGCGAGATGTTTGTGGCATCTGCGGGCTGAGACACATTGCCAAAAATGACTTCGTCCACGCTGTGGGGGTCAATTCCTGTTCTTTCGATCAGTTCTCGTGTGACGACGCGTCCCAATTCCTGGGCAGAAATGTCGTCGAATTCTGTTCCAGCTTTCACAAAAGGAGTTCGAAACCCGTTGATGATGGCTACCCTTGTCATAGGTCGACTTACCTACGCGATAAACTCAATTGGATCAAAGTTTTTAGGTCGGGTACCTGGTCGGCTGCGATCCCGCTCCATGGTGCGAGCGATCGAGCCAAATCGAGCGGAGGATGAGATGATCTAGAGTCCTTTTCGAAAACTCTTCCATGATGTATGAGGAAGATCTTATGACAAAATCTGATTTGCAAGAATTCCAAGAGGTCGTATCTTCTGTTCGTTCCATCGCTGAGAACCAGTTGCGCAGTGGGCATCGCAGTGTGACTGCCAAATCTAAGGTCTCATCTTCTTCTACTTCGATGACTTTGGAGGACATTCGAACCGAGTTGGGAGATTGCAGTCGTTGCAAACTGCACGTAGACCGAAACAATATTGTGTTTGGTGTGGGCAATCCCAATGCAGATTTGGTCATTGTCGGGGAAGCTCCCGGAAGAGATGAGGATCTTAAGGGAGAACCTTTTGTAGGAAGAGCTGGAAAGCTCCTCACCGATATTTTGGGAGCCATTGGCTTGGCTCGTAGTGAAGTTTACATTTGCAATGTGATCAAATGCAGACCCCCTCAAAACCGAAACCCAGAGCCCGATGAAATTGAGCAGTGTGAACCTTTTCTCAAAAAGCAAATTGCGTCCATTTCACCTGCGGCGATTTTGACCGTGGGGAAATTTGCAGCACATGCGCTGCTTCAGGTGGAAACCCCTATTTCTCAGCTTCGAGGTAATTTTTATGAGTATGAAGGAATCCCGATGATTCCAACCTATCATCCAGCCTATTTGCTGCGCAATCCGTCTGCGAAAAAATTTGTGTGGGAAGATGTTCAAAAACTTCATGCCCGGTTGTGTGAAATCACCGGCAAACAATTTACTCTCAAAGGAAAATGATCATGTCCTGGTTTTCATCTTTGTTCGGAAAAAAAACGTCCTCCATGGACGTTCATGAGTTTCCCCCCAAGGAGGAATATGTAGATCAACTTGAGTTTGAGAGAAAAATTCAAAGTGGCTTTGCGGAGCGATCTGCAGCCATCGAATGGTTGGAAAATGACCCACTGAGATACTGTGACTACTGCGACTCCCGCAATCGCCCCAGTCCGGGCTCCAATCGAGAAGGCATTCAGCTCTTCACATTTTACAAACGTGTGCCTTCAGGGGCCAAGGATTTGAGAATTGTGTTGGGATCGTATTGGTATACCATTCCTGCAAAAGAAATGAAGTGCAGTTCATGTGGCAAGACAGTCCTGAGATAGATTTTGATTTGCCCGATGAGTTGATTGCCGCAAACCCCAGTCAAAAAAGGGGACAGAGCCGACTTCTTTTTGTGGATCGCTCTACCGATCAGAAACAAGAAATGCGTTTTGATCACATCATCGAGAAATTTTCGGGCCGTGAAGTCTTGGTGGTCAATCAAGCCAAAGTGGATCATGTGCGTATTCCTTGGGTCGATCCCAAAGGCCGATCTCAAGAGATTTTCTTTTTGACGTGCATGTCTAGCCAAGAGGGTCAATCCGAATGGACGGGTATGGTGTCGGGGAAAAAACTTTCCTGCCATGTTTGGTA
Source organism: Bdellovibrionota bacterium (assembly GCA_041391365.1). Taxonomy (GTDB): domain Bacteria; phylum Bdellovibrionota_G; class JALEGL01; order JALEGL01; family JAGRMV01; genus JAGRAX01. Next base: position 194,808 of record JAWKOC010000001.1, read on the forward strand.
CGATGTGAACGATACCCTCCAATTTTTCATCCTCGAGCGACTCGATGGGGGACTTTGTCGACTCAAGGTCAATGCAGATGAACAAGCGGTGAGAGAACTTTTTCACACCCAGGGTTTGGTTCCTTTGCCCCCCTACATTCTCAAACAAAGAAAAATCCAAGGTCAAGCGCAATACAATGATGAAGATTCGACTCGATATCAAACTGTGTTTGCAGCCATGCCTGGAGCCGTAGCCGCGCCCACCGCGGGATTGCATTTTACTCAAGAAATTCTCGATGCCTTGGAGGCCAAGGGTGTGAAAATCATACGACTGTTTTTGCGTGTGGGGTGGGGAACCTTTGAACCTTTGCAAGAGAAGCATTTTCGCGAGAACAAGTTGCACCGAGAATATGTGGAGATTCCCGAGCAAAGTGCCTTCGAGCTTCTTGAGGCCCAGCGACAGGGTCGTCCCATTGTTTCCGTGGGCACGACCACACTCCGAGCGTTGGAATGGTGGGTGAAAAAAGGCAAGTCAGATCAAGGTGTGGCTGAGTTTTGTGATTTGTTTCTTTATCCTCCCCATCGTTTTGATGTGGCTACGGGGTTGATCACCAATTTTCATCTGCCCAAATCCAGTTTGTTTCTTTTGGTGTCGGCATTCATGGGAGAGGATGGAGCCAAGCGACTCCAAAGATTTATCGAAAAACCATAGAGGATCGGTACATTTATAGCTGGCGTGCCGCGATGATTGTGTAGGTGCGCCATGTTTTCTTTTCAACTCATTCACAAAGATTCTCGTTCCAGGGCGCGCCGGGGCGTTTTTACGCAACCACGGCACCGTCAAACTCAGTGTTTATGCCGGTGGGGACCAACATGACGGTGAAGACCTTGGATGCGATGGACCTGAGAAAGTTGGATGCGGAAATCATTCTGTCCAATACCTATCACAACCATTTGCGGCCGGAGACGATCTGATCGCTCGCTTGGGGGGTGTTCATGGAATGATGAATTGGAAAAGAAGTCTGTTGACGGACAGTGGAGGGTTCCAAATTTTTAGTTTGAAGGGCCTTCGCAAGATTTCAGAAGAGGGAGTTCAATTTCAATCCCATCTAGTAAGGAAAGTGGTTTTTATCTCCCGAAGATGTGGTCCAAGGTCACAGGTGAATTTGGGTTCAGACATCATGATGCCGCTGGATCATTGCATTGAGCTTCCCAGCGAACGTGAAAACGTTCGCGGCGCTGCTCAATTGACCCTGAGGTGGTTGGATCGCGCCATCGCGGCTCCCAAAGCCATAGGACAAGCCCTGTTTGGGATTGTGCAGGGGTCGATCGATGCGGACATTCGCCGGTACAGTGCATTGGAGACGGTCTCCCGAGATTTGCCAGGATACTCGATTGGCAGGGCTGAGCGTGGGAGAGAAATCGGCCATGATGGACATGATCGATGTATGCACGCAGATTCTGCCAGAAGACAAGCCGCGCTATCTTATGGGGAATTAGGAACACCTCTGGATCTTGTGGAAGGTGTGCATCAGGGTGTGGACATGTTTGACTGTGTGATGCCTTCGAGAAATGCACGCAATGGAACCCTTTTCACCTCGGAAGGAAAAATCAATAAAAGGGCTCAGTATCAAACCGACTCTTTGCCCTTGGATCCTTCTTGCAGCTGTCATACCTGCACGCATTTTTCCAGGGCTTATCTTCATCATCTGTTTCGGTGCAATGGGGGGTATTTGAGTTTGAGGGCTCAACACCATCCACAATATTCATTACTATTTGCAGCTGATGAGAAACGTACGCAAGGCGATCGAAGATCGGTTTGAAGCTTTATCGATCGTATCGAAGTCGGGTTCTGGATCTCCGTCGTGACCAGCAAAGGACCGGGTACAACGCGTAGCAATAAAATTCTGGGTGGCAAACCTCTCGTGGTAGATCGGTCTCTGAATGAGCCCAAGAAAGCAAGAATCGTTGACTTTTTACAGGCCACTCAGTAGAACTTGCCCCCATGATAGCAGAGAAGTACACGCCGTGGCCGCTCCCCTTCCTGGCTCTGATCAAGCTGGTGGAGGTATGTTTAGCACATATATGATGGGTGTCTTACAGGATCCATTTATTTTTCTGATGATCCCGGCCTGAAAAAAGAAAAGACAGACCCAGCATCAAAAATTTTTGGAAGAGTTGAAAAAGGCGACGAAGTGGTCACACAAGCAGGTCTTTTTGGAAGAAGTTCACAGGCGTGGCTGAAAAAGTTGTCACCTTGGAAATCGCCGAAAAATTCAAAGTCAAGTGGCCAAACATTCTGTGGCGGGTCTGGCCAATGCACAGACGACTTCGCAACCAACCAACGCATAAGGGATCACATGAACTCCAATTGGAAATGGAAAGCTGGCGCAGCTGTTTTGAGTGTTGTTTTGGGCATTTGGTTTCTCTTGCCCAATGTGTATTCTCCCGGAGCCACCGATGCCAAAGGCGAGCCTGCCTGGTACACAAAATTTCTACCTGACTCTGGAATTCAGCTGGGACTGGATTTGCGAGGGGGCATCTACATGGCGTTGGGAGTGGATTTGGATCGTGCTTTGCTCAATGAGGCCGATCGTTATGCCAACGACCTCAAAGAGTTTTTGACGGAAAAGGAAATTCCTTTTGAACTCGTGGAGAGACAATTTTCCTCCACACGGATTTTGGTTCGTCTCACGTCAAGAGACAACTTGGACAACTTTGAATCCTTGCTTCGAAAAGAATTCAACATTTTGACCGTGGTGTCGGCAGACTCTGGAGATCTCAGTTATGTTTTGACTCTGGATCCCAATCGACAATCCGAGATCGAAAGAGACACCATCGCGCAAGCGTTGGAAACCCTTCGCAATCGATTGGATGAATTTGGTGTGGCCGAACCCAGCATCCAAGCCAAAGGCAAAGACCAAATCATCGTTCAGTTGCCTGGATTGGATGATCCATCCAAAGCCAAGGAAGTCTTGGCTCGAACAGCGCAGTTGGAGTTCAAAATTGTGGATCAGCGCAGTCTGACTTTGGGTGAGCTCAATGCTTTGGTGGAAGAGGCTGAGAAAACCTTGGGAGAAGATTACACCATGGAAGATCTCAACAAAGAACTCTATGGCAAAATTCCCAGTGGCACCGAAGTCATGTTTGAGGAAGTGGACGATGCTTCCAACAATCAAGTGATTCAACGCACACCGTATTTGCTCATCAACTCAACGCGGATTTCAGGAGATCTCTTGGACGATGCTCGTGTGGGCGTGGGACAATTCAACGAACCTGTGGTCAACATTCGGTTCAACCCAAAGGGGACCAAAGAGTTTGATGTGCTCACAAAAGATCATGTGGGAGAGCTGCTTGCAATTGTGTGGGATGACAAAATTTTCTCGGCTCCTCGCATCGATGGTCACATCCCGAGTGGGCGATCGGTGATCACATTTGGTGGTCTCAAATCCAGACAAGAAATCATGGAAGAAGCCAAGAGTTTGTCGATTGTTTTGCGAGCTGGAGCGCTGCCTGCTCCGATTGAAATTTTGGAAAGCCGTACGGTCGGTCCTTCTTTGGGAAAAGATTCCATCGAAAAAGGAATGAAAGCGATTTTCCTTGGAGTGTTGTTGGTGGTGCTGTTCATGGCGGTCTATTACCGCTGGTCAGGGCTGCTTGCGGATTTTGCAGTGTTGATCAACTTGATTTTTATTTTGGCTGCGCTGGGAAGCTTGCACGCCACATTGACCCTGCCAGGGATCGCCGGCATCTTGGTGTCCATCGGGATGGCGGTTGATGCGAATGTCATCATCTTTGAGCGCATTCGTGAAGAGCTCCGTTCCAACAAACCCATCAAGACCGCCGTGGAGCTAGGATACGATCGAGCGCATTTGACCATTTTGGATTCCAACCTGACCACGGTGATCACTGGATTGGTGTTGTTTCAGTTTGGCACCGGCCCCATCAAAGGATTTGCCATCACATTGATTTTTGGATTGATCGCAAACTACATTACTGCGCTTTGGTTTACACGCATGGTGTACGATTGGTTTTTACAAAAATATGAACTTAAGAGGTTGTCAGTATAATGAGCCAGAATTTTTTTCAGATCATCCCTACAGAACCCAAATTTCCTTTTGCGAAATATGCGCCCATTTTTTTCACCTTAAGTGGGTTGTTTCTCTTGGCGTGTTTTGGCTTTCTTTTTGTGGAGGGGCTTAATTACGGAGTTGATTTCAAGGGGGGATCCGAGATTTATGCCAGCTTTGCAAACGGAACCACGGCGCAGGACATCCGCGATTCACTTGCTCCTATTGGGTATGCCGATGCGAGTGTTCAAAGTTTTGGCGATCGACCAGGAGAGTTTTTGATTCGTTTGGCTCCTGAAGATTTGAATTTGCAGACCCACGAAGAAAGCATTCGCAAAGCTTTGTCTTCCTTTGGGAATGGAGAGAGCCCCGTGACTCTTCGTTTTTCGGAAGAGAGAATCTATGCAACGCTCCCTCAGGCAGGAAGCGACAAACAGGTTCAAGAGGCCATGAAACCTCTCCAAGAAAAAAACTTTCAAGTGGAGTCCGTGAGTGTGTTTGGTCGTGCCTCCGCACACGAATACGTGATTCAGTTTTCGGGTGTGGCCAATCGAGTGGTGGGCGCTTTGCAACAGCATTTTGGTGCATCCAACGTCAACGTGTTACAGATTGAGGAAGTCGGGCAAAAAGTTGGATCGGAATTGCGAACCCAAGCTCTGGGTGCGGTGATCATCTCCATCATTTTGATTTTGATTTACATTTGGTTTCGATTTGATTTTGAGTTTGCTCCCGGTGCCATCATTGCATTGATTCACGACGCAGTGGTTATTTTGGGATTGTTTTCAATCTTTCGATTGCAGTTCGATTTGTCGACGGTTGCGGCCGTATTGACGGTGGTGGGATTTTCGATCAACGACACCATTGTGACGTACGATCGTGTGCGAGAGAATTTGAAAAAAACCCGAGGACTCGATTTTCGTTCGATCGTAGATTTGAGCATCAATGAGACCTTGAGCCGAACCATTTTGACGTCGCTCACCTTGCTTCTTGCAACGATCATGTTGTTTTTGTACGGTGGACCCATCACCCGCAATTTTGCACTGGCATTGACCTTGGGAGTGGTGTTCGGAACTTATTCCACCATTTTCATTGCGTCTCCTTTGACCATTTACGTGAGACAATTTTTGCTTAAGCAGAAGAGCTGATGAAGCTCGCTCCGGTGTGGAAACATCGCGCGATCGATGCGCAACTCACTCGAGATGTTGCTTTGGGCATTTCACGGCCCGTTGAGATTGCTCAGATCCTTGTGGGTCGTGGATTTGATAGCATAGAAAAAACCAAAGATTTTCTCAGTCAAGGCCTGGATCAGTTGCGCAGTCCCTATGAGCTTGCGGGTGTGGATCAGGCTTCGGAAAAAATCGCCTCTCATATCTTGCAGGGGGATTTGATTTTCATTCACGGAGATTTCGATGCGGATGGGATCACCTCTGCAGCTTTGTTTGATGTGTTTTTGCATTCTGTTGGGGCCAAAGTCCATAGTTTTGTACCCAACCGTTTGGTGGAAGGGCATGGAATCTCAATTCGTTCCATCGAAATGGCCCTGGAAAAGGATGCCAAGCTTTTTGTGACTTGCGATTGTGGAAGCTCTGACTTGGACCAAATTCAAGCCCTTCGCAAGCACGGTGTGGAAGTGATCATCACCGATCATCACCAGATTCCCAATGGATTTGATCCGAATGTGATTTTGGTGAATCCGCAGAATCAAGAACTCGATCAGGCTTGGAGAGAGCTCTCAGGAGTTGGTGTGGTGTTCGTCGTGATCATGGCGGTGCGCAAAGCTTTGCGAGAAAAAGGATATTTTACGGATCAAATTCCGGAACCCAATCTCAAAGAATTATTGGACATTGTGGCCTTGGGTACCATTGCGGATATGGCGCCGCTCACCGGACAGAATCGCACTCTTGTGGTCAATGGGTTGAAACAGTTGGCGACCACAGTGAGCCCAGGCATCACGGCCATGATGGAAAAGTCGGGCTTGGATGCAAAATCGACCTTCAGCAGCTCGGACGTGGGATTTCGTTTGGCTCCCAGGATCAACGCTGCCGCGCGATTGGGGTATTCGGAGCAGGCTTTGGAACTGCTGCGTTCCAAAGACTTGGGACGTGTGTTTGAAATCTCTGATCAAGTCGAGAGATGGAACCACCAACGAAAGCAGATTCTTGATCAAATGATGAATGTTGCAGATTCTCAGGCCAAAGCGCAAATTCAATCTGGAAATGCATGTGTGTGGATTGCTTCCAAGGATTTTCATCCTGGATTGGTGGGCCTGTTGGCTCAGAAACTTTCCAAGACCTATCATGCACCTGCCTTTATCTTTACCTTGGATGGCGAAGTGGCCAAAGGGTCAGCCCGTTGTTCTGGGGCCGCCTTCCATTTGGTGAGAGCCTTGGAGGCTTGTAGCGAGCATTTGCACGCGTTTGGAGGGCATCGTGAGGCGGGCGGTTGCAGCTTGCCCGCAGAAAAATTGGATATCTTTCAAAAGGATTTTTTCCAATACATTGCCCTACATGAAATGTCACAGCAAAAGCAGATAGAGATTGACGCATCGCCTGGTTTTCAGTATATCCACGAACAGTTTTTGGCCTATTTGCATGAGCTGGGGCCTTTTGGGATTGGGAATCCCGAACCTGTGTTTTTTGCCAAAACACAGATTGTGGGTCAGGCTCGTGAAGTGGGTTCCAATCACCTGAAGATGAATGTGATGGATTCTTCGGAAAAGGTGATGGGGGCGATGGGTTTCAATATGTGGCAGGAATACTGTCAGTTGGGCCGTCCCTCAACTCTGGAGATTTTGTTTTTTCCGGAATACAATGTCTACCGAGGAAGAAGAGAAATTTATCTCCGCTTGCTCGGGATAAGAGTTTGAAATTTTTAAAAAAAATCTTGTGCTACCCTGCGTTTGAAACTAAACTTTACGACGCTGGTTGTCGCACGAAGTAGATTGATGTACAATAATTAGATTCGTTGAACTTAAAACGTAAAGGTAAGGAAACCATGGAAACAGTTAGAGTAAATACCCCTAGTCCAAAAGAAACCCCATCTCGAGAAACCGCTCTGAGAGATTTCGTTCGGTTTTCGTGGAAAGCGACACGGGGTTTGGTGGACAAGGCGGAATCCGATGTGAAAAAACTTGTGACTGCATTGTCCAAATCCGGAAAAATTACCCCCGAACAAGAACAACAACTGTTTCAGCAGGTTTATGCTCGTATGAAAGACAATCGTGTGAAATTCGAACAGGACATCGAGGGCCACATCCAAAATACGGTTTCCAAAATCACCAAAATTTACCAAGATGAGATTTATGCCATCGAGCAGAACATCGATCGCTTGGAAAAGAAATTTCAGAATTTGAAATAAGTAACATTTTTTTACGTTTGAGAGGCACTTGAATTTTTTCGAGTGCCTCTTTTTTTTGTTCGAAAACAGGGCTGCTGCGAAAGCCCCTGATCCTACCAAAGGCGTTTTATTCAAGCGGATGGCAGGTTTGCGTGGGACCCGTACCTATTTTGAAAGCTCCCTGAAGGATGTCCACGCAGTACTTTCCTGGCAAAAGACCGCTGTCGTGATCGATGTCGATCATTTCCACGGAATTGGGTTGTGTGAAGGTTCCCGATTCTTGCATGCATTGATGGGCCATGATGTCTTTCCAAACCCTTCCAGAAGTTCGTGAACCGGTCTCTCCAAAACCAAGATCTTTTTGCTGGTCATACCCTGTCCATACGGCGACCACCAAAGAAGGGGTGTATCCCACAAACAAAGAGTCTTTGTAGTCATTGGTGGTGCCGGTTTTCCCGGCGATCGGACATGGGAGATCCGATGCAAATTTTCCAGAACCTCTTTCGATCACGGAGCGAAGCATGTCGGTCATGATGAAGGCTGTGGAATCTTCTAGAACCCTCTCTGGGGCTTTTTTTTCCGATGTCCATAGGTTTTGATGAAACTCATCTTCTACACGGGAAATGAAGTTGGGTTCAACGAGCAGTCCAAGGTTGGCGAAAATGGCATAGGCGCGGGCCATCTCGATCAAACGAATGCCCGGGCTACCCAATGCGATGGTCAAGTTGGTGGGGATGTCTGATTCGATGCCCATCCGATGCAACATGCGGATGAAGGAACCTATACCAATGTCTTGCAACACCTTGATGGCGGCGGTGTTCTTGGATTTTTCCAGTGCAGTTCTCAACGTCATCCACCCATCAAAACTTTTGTCATAGTTTTGAGGTGTCCAAGATCCGAAGACAGGGTGATCGAATGAGATCGGAGTGTCTTCCACCAGGTGAGACTGTGTCCAACCCGATTCAATGGCCGTGGCATACAGCAAGGGTTTGATCGATGATCCAGGTTGCCTTTTGGCCATCAAAGCTCGGTTGAACTGCGTTTGCGAAAAGGAACTTCCTCCCACCATGGCACGAACATCGCCGGTATGTGGATCCATTGCGATGGCCGCCATTTGGGGGAGTTCTTTTGGATTTTTTGGATCGAGTTTGTGGCGTAGGGCATAGTCCTCCAATCCCTTTTCAATGGCCGTCTCCATGGCGTTTTGCAGTCCCAGATCCATGGTGGAATGGATTTCCAAATACCCTTTGTAGATTTGTTCTTGATCCAAAATGGTTTTCAGTCCTTGGATCACATGAAACGAAAAATAAGATTGTTTGCTTTGGGCTAGATTGGACTCCAAAGGAAGAGGCTCTTCAAGGGCTTGATGGTACTGGGTCTGGTTGATGACATTGCGTTTGAGCATCCATGAGAGAATCAGATCTCTTCGTTTTGCACTTCTTTCGGGGTTGGCAAAAGGAGAAAAAAGGCTGGGTCCTTTGGGCAAAGAGGCGAGGAGTGCATTTTCCGCGATGCTAAGATCCTGCACGGATTTGCCAAAGTATTTTTCGGAGGCGGCTTCGATGCCATAGGTTCCCTCGCCCAAATAGATTTGATTCAGATACATGTGCAAAATTTCTTTTTTTGAAAAATTTCTCTCGATGCGAATGGTGAGAAACATTTCTTTGAGTTTTCGGGCGATGGTTTTTTCTGCGGAAAGAAACAATCCGCGGGAAAGCTGCTGTGTGATTGTGCTTGCGCCTTGTGCGAAACGAAGTTCCAAAATGTTTCGAACCATGGCCCGCGCGATTCCGATGATGTCGATCCCAAAGTGATCATAAAAATCCCAATCTTCGGCCACCAAAAATGCCTGTTCGGTAATGGCGGGGATGTCTTCCATCGCAATGGGAATGCGTCGCTCTCGATAAAATTCGTAGACCAGCTCTCCATTCACATCGAGGAGTTTGGTGATCCCCTTGGGTTGAAAATTTTGCAGCTCATTGATTTGAGGCAAATCTGCAAATGTGGCGAGGGCGAGGGCGCAAACCAAGCCCAAGGTGCAACCGCACAATGTGCTCAATCCCATGGGGGAAGATAGAAAGGCTTTGAACTTCGTTAGCATTCAGGGTGTTTTATGATACTACAGCCCTCGTGCAAGAAGAAATCCAAGCCTTAGAAAAAAAACTTCAGGAGCTTGAAAAAGCGTTTTCCCTGGACGAACGTCGCAGTGAGCTCAAAACCTATGACGCGCAAATGGCTGTGGACGGATTTTGGGATGATCCTGAAAAGGCAGCAGGCGTTCAAAAAAAGAGAAGTCATTGCGAGCATGTCATTGATACCTTTGCTTTGATGAACAAGGAGCTCGAGGATGCCAAGGCTTTTTCGGAGATGATGGAGGAAGATCCTTCTGAAGAGCTAACGGCTGAAGTTTCCCAGGTCCTGCATGCTCTTCAAAAGAAAGTCGATGAGATGGAGTTTCAACGCGTCCTGGGAGGAGAAATGGACAGTGCGGGAGCCATTGTCTCCATCAACAGTGGCGCGGGGGGAACGGAATCTCAGGATTGGGTGGCCATGTTGCTCCGGATGTATTTGCGGTGGGCTGAAGAAAAAGGTTTTGCAGCCACCATCATAGATTCTCTGGGGGGCGAGGCCGCCGGCTACAAGAATGCCACCATCACCATCGATGGGGCCTATGCTTATGGATATTTGCGCTCAGAGGCAGGCATCCACCGTTTGGTGCGAATTTCTCCGTTTGACTCAAATGCCCGCAGGCATACCTCTTTTGCGTCGGTCATGATCATGCCCCAGATTGAAGATGACGTGGAAGTTGAGATCAATGAATCCGATTTGAGGATCGATACTTTCCGAGCTTCCGGTGCGGGCGGTCAGCACGTCAACACCACCGATTCCGCCGTGCGCATCACGCACTTGCCCACGAGCATTGTGGTGTCCTGCCAAAATGAGCGATCTCAACACAAAAACAAGGCTTCGGCCATGAAGATTCTCAAAGCCAAATTGTACGAGCGCCAGCAGCAGGAAAAAAACAAAGAACGAGAAAAATTGCAGGGCGAAAAAAGAGGAATCGATTTCGGAAGTCAGATTCGTTCGTATGTGCTGCACCCCTACCAACTGATCAAAGATCATCGAACCGATTTCGAAATGGGCAACACGCAAGCCGTGCTTGATGGAAACATCGATGGATTTGTTCGCGCCTACCTGTTGTGGAAGGCCGGCGGCCAAACTCCCAGTTGATTTTTGTCTCTCCCGATGTTATAACGCATTACATCTAGGAGGAGTCATGTTTCATTTGTTTTTGTCGGTCTATTGAGCCTATCATTTTTTGTTTCCGAAGTGAAGCCCAAAACCAAGACACCGACACCGATTGGGGTCGATATCCAACCACGACCACGGCGCAGGCGGATACCTTCCAGGTATCGGCCGATAACCGTCAGGTCATTTTGACCTTGGTTCCTTCGGTGAAAAAAGGCGGAAACCATGCGCGCAATTCTTTGTGCCTGTGGGAGATCATCGCGAACAAATTTTCGTCAATCGGTGGATGAGAGAACACTGTCGATCATTGATTCCTATGGCCAGGTTCAACACGGATCCAGCCCAATACGTGTATACGGTGGCTTTTGATGGAACCTTGGGAATCTGCAACGAAATTGGATATGTCAACAACGATGAAAACATTGAGATGCAAGTACGAGAATACACAGCCAATCCGAACATGCATTCAGGAGATCCACAGGGAAAATCTTTTGACAAAGGTACAGGAGCGTATTTGTCCTTGGATGAGTTGTTCTTGGCACGCAGCTTTGAAAGCGATGAAGTGGATGAACCTGCTGGAGGCGGACATGCTAGCTTTGCCTCATTTGGAATTGGAATCAGCAGCCGATCGCATCTAGAAAAAATATTGGAGCAAGAAAAGACATCTTGGCCTTCGGTGTACCCCTCGAATGTAGATGTAGATTTTTTGCTTGGCTCAGAGTTTTTGTACAACCCCAAGTACAAAGAGCTACGAAAAAAAATAGCCTTTCTTTTTCGAAAAGATCAAGAGTTTGGAAAAAAGAAACAAGAGGTCGGAGTCTACGGGCCTCACATCAACGACAAATTTGGGGGCGGCGTATTGGATGTTCGTTTTTGGCATGGATTTGCGGACGTATTTTTTGGTGGCAAGGTTCCTTACCAGGCTGAGTTTCCCGGCTATGATCGAAGTCAGGCGATCTTGCTGCATTTCTCTCCCTATGACTATGCCTTGGCCACGGCGGAACAGCTCCAATCTTTGGTTGCCGCAGAGAGCGATGAGCTCATCATTTGGCTCAAGGATGGAGACGGTTCAGTGGGAACCAGCGACAAAAAAAGAACCTCAGAAGATGACATCATGGGGATTTTTTCCATTCGATATTCTGATTTGATCCAAACCTCCGAGAGCTATGTATACACGCAGACCAACTCGCTCGGTGGAACCGATTGGGGTCTCAAGCTCAGCTATCGCAAACCATAGATCGGCAATCTTTGGGATCAAAAGATAAGCTCCCCATCGTATTGACTTATTGCGTCTTTTTGGATATAAGAGAAACCAATGATTCGTGGATTTCATCATGTTTTGATCTTGGCTTTGCTGCTGGCCGTGCAGGCCTGCAGTTCACCCAGTCCGGAAGAAAGGCCCACTCCCAGTCCAACGGCCTCTACCTCTCTGGATACGGCCAAGCCTGAGGAAAAAGATGCAGATCCACCCCAACCTCCAACGCAAGAACCGGTTGATCAAGACGAAGACAAGAAGACTCCTTTGCCAGGTTTAAAAGATGGAGAAGCAACTCCATCGATCATCCGCCCAAATAGCAGCGGAGGGGGACCTGTCGATCAGCATGCCCCAACGCCTTCAACCCAACCAACAAAACCAACAACTGCGTCCTCAACATCGAATCCTAACTCCTCTTCGATCATACCTCCAACGACAACCACAGTTCAAGGAGTGGCGAACCCTACGAATACCCCGACCCCAACTCAAGGAAGAGGTACCGTTGTAGATCGCCACCACAGAGCCTCTGCAGAGCAACCTAAAGGGACATTCACGCCAGCACCCATTGTTCGAGGAAAAAGAGAAATCGAACAGGAGACGGCAAGATCCGAGGATCATAAAAAGATAACAGGGTGGACTTTCCCCGTGAGCGGAATTCAAGGCAATGATTTCATCACTGCGGATCATACGCTGACGGGTTGGTCGTATCAGCATCAACTCAAAAATCATTTGGTTGAAAACCAAGGGGAGATCCAAAACTACGATCAAGTGATCCAGCACAAATTTGAATTTCGTTTGGATTTTCTCACACGAGCTTTGGAGGGCTACGCGAGCGATGAGCCACAAAAGTTTCTCAACATCAAGGGTGCGCTCAAAAAAGATCTTGATAAACTATCAAACAAAGGAGCTCCCATTTTGATTCTGCAGCTTCCCTCCGGCAAGGTGTTTGACAACAAGGCTGTGGGAGATTTTGTTAAATTGTTGATTGCAGATCACAAATCGGACTTTGATGATCTCGATGAAAAAGACAAAGCAGGAGCAAATGTTCTCGTGGGCTTGGCGGGTCAAGGAGGAGCCTTTCTGAACGATAAGCTCGACAACATTCGCAAAGCTACAGATGATGCAAAAGCCAGCAATTCAAACCTACACTTCATCGATGTGGATGCTTATTTTCGATGTGCATCGGGAAAACCAAGGGATGACATTGCCAGCTATGAGATCGCCTCTCCGTCTGGAAAGGTTTATGCTTTCCAAGACATTGCTGAGGAATTGGAAGATGGAGACGAAGGGGTCGAACAAGCCATTCAGGCTGTGTTGAACAACATTGCCATTGCCTATGTCAACAAGACCTTTTCGATGCAGATTCCGTTGTTTGACGAAGATTGATAAAGCTTTGGTCGGGGAACCCCTGCGTATTTGACCAATCTCTTGCCCTTGTGTACAAGCCCCATTTACGATGACGACACAAGGCCTATTTTGGGCAGACGAGATTGCCCAGTCCATTGCCGCAAAAGGCGACACATTTGTAGCTGCTACCGGCATCACTCCTTCTGGTCACATTCACATTGGAAACATGAGAGAAGTGTTGACCGCCGATGTCGTGGTCAAGGCCTTGAGGCAATTGGGAAAAGACGTAACCTTCTATTATATTGCAGATACCTTTGATCCCCTTCGCAGGGTCTATCCCTTTTTGGATCAGAAAGTGTTTGAACCCCATGTGGGCAAGCCTCTGTCCGAGATTCCTGGACCGGGTCGCGAAGGACAGAGCTACGCAGAATATTTTTTGGAGCCGTTCCTGGAATCGCTCAAGGCCTTGGACATTCATGTGGATTTGCTTCGTGCCGACCAAATGTACAAGGAAGGACGTTATGTTGAGAACATCATCAAGGCCATGGAGGCCACGCCTCTGATTCGGGAAATTTTGCAAAAAGAAACTGGAAAAGAAACCCCTGAGCACTGGTCTCCGTTTCAGCCCATTTGTCAGTTCACGGGAAAAATGACGGGCAACATGGTGTTGGGATTTGATCCCAAGGCGCAGACCGTTCACTATCGAAACGAAGAGGGGCAAGAAGGGGAATGCTCCATGTCCGGTGGAGGAAAACTCACCTGGCGTCTGGATTGGCCCGCAAGATGGCAGATGCTCGGCGTGCGCTTTGAACCCTTCGGCAAAGACCATGCTTCCAAAGGCGGTTCCTACGATACGGCCATTCGGTTTGCCCGTGAGATTTTCAATTATGAGCCGCCTTATCCAGCGACCTATGAATGGATCAGCCTCAAAGGCGGAGGGGACATGTCTTCGAGCAAGGGCAACGTGCTGTCCATTGCCGAAATGGTGGATGTCATTCCTCCCGAAGTTCTCAAATATTCGGTAAGCAAGGTCAAACCCAGCAAACGCATTGTGTTTGATCCCGGCCTGCCCATGCTCAATTTGATCGATGAATTTGATGATCCGGAAGTCAAAACACGAAACCCACGTGCCGTGGAGCTTTCCGCGATCAGCGGTCATCCGCCCTTGGGAGTGCCGTTCAAACACATTGTGAGCTTGATTCAAGTCACACAAGGGGACGTAGACAAGCTTGCCCAAAAGCTCAACAAGGCTGGATATGCGGTGGATGACATGGCCGCATTGAAAAGTCGTGCAGCCTATGCAACGCAGTGGTTGGAAAAATTTGGTCCCGAAGACATCAAATTCGAAATCCAAGCCAAAATGCCTCCCCAAAGCTTTGATCTCAGCGACGTGCAAAAAAAAGCACTCCGATCTCTGGGAGATCAATTGCAAGAGAGTATGGATGCTTCGGCCATTCATGATTTGATTTACCAGATCAAAAATGATCTGGGCATTGAACCCGGCCAAGTGTTTTTGGCCATTTACACGGCGCTGCTGGGAAAAAATCGAGGTCCTCGTGCGGGATTTTTCTTGGCCAGTTTGGACACCGATTTTGTCAAAGAGCGATTTCTTCAGGTTGCCCAAGCATAGATCATCGTGGTGAATGTGAACTACGAGACCTTCATAGGCATTCGGTATCTGCTCTCACGAAAACGTCACAAATTGATTTCATTGATCACGGCGATTTCCATTGCAGGAGTGTCGGTGGGCGTGATGGCCTTGAACGTTGTGTTGTCGGTGGTTTCGGGATTTGAAGCCGATTTTCAAAAGAAGATTCTGGGAAACAATGCTCCGTTGATTTTGTTTCATCTCTCGGATGCGATTGAAAATGCGCACGAGTTGACCGACAAAATCGATCAAGTACCTGGTGTGACAGGTACCAGTCCATTTTTGTATTCGGAGGTTTTGGCTCGTTCCGAAAATGGCAAATCTTCTGGGATGGTGATTTATGGCGTGGAACCTGATCGCATCGTGAAAGTGACCAGTCTTGGACAGGATATGACCATAGGAGAGGTGGAAAATTTGTACCCCTCACCCGAAAGTCCATTTCCTGGAATCATTGTCGGACACGAGCTGGCCAATGGACATATGTTTTTGTATCCCGGAGCCAAGGTGGATTTGATTTCTCCCCAGGGGGCCCTCAATCCTTTTGGATTCGGCCCCAAAATGAAACGCTTTGAAGTGGTGGGCATTTTCAAAACCGGCTTGTACGAATACGATGCCAAGAGTGCCTATGTTCTGTTGGACCAAGCGCAATCGTTTTTGCGCAAACCCAATCAGGTGGCTGGCATTCAAATCAATGTGCAAGACATTGAACACTCACGAGACATGATTCCTCCGATTCAAAAAGCCGTGGGAGAAAACTATTTCATTCGCCATTGGATGGAGATGAATGAAGATTTGTTCAATGCTTTCAAGTTGGAGAAAACAACGTTTTTCATTGTTCTCACGATGATCATTTTGGTGGCATCCTTCAACATCATCGGCACACTTACCTTGCTTGTCTTGACCAAAGGCAAAGAAATCGCCATTTTGAAAGCCATGGGGGCGACTCGTAGCTCTATCGCAAAAATATTTATCACATGTGGAACCTTGATCGGAAGTGCGGGGATGATCATCGGATTGTTTTTTGGATATGTACTTTGTTTTGTTCTCAAATATTACATTCGCTTTCCTTTGAATTCCGATGTGTACCAAATTGACACTCTCCCCGTGTTGATCAGTCCTTTTGAATTTGCGGTGGTGGGCATGAGCGCACTTCTCATCAGTTTTTTGGCCACGATCTACCCCGCGATGCGAGCGGCTCGATTGTCTCCCTCGGAGGGATTGCGCTATGAGTAGTTTGCTCAAGGTGGAAAATCTTTCCAAAAATTACGACAAAGCCCAAAGTCATATCTCTGTGCTTCGAGAGGTGAGTTTTGATCTTGCACCTGGACAGAGCATGGCGGTGATGGGTGAGTCCGGTGCGGGAAAATCCACGCTTCTTCAAATTTTGGGGGCCATTTTGCCTCCCAGCAGTGGGCGCCTTTTTTTCAAAGAAAAAAACGTTGTCGAGATGGATGAAAAAGCGTTGGCCAATTTCCGAAATCAGGAAATCGGCTTTGTGTTTCAGTTTCATTATTTGCTTCCCGAATTCAGTGCATTGGAAAATGTATTGATCGCTCGACGCATCGGGGGAAAACAAACGTCCCAAGATGTGGAGAGAGCCAAAGATCTTCTACGCCGTGTGGGCTTGGAAAAGAGAATGGATCACCGACCCACGGAACTTTCGGGGGGAGAGCAGCAGCGCGTGGCCATTGCCAGGGCGTTGATGAACCGACCTTCTTTGATTTTGGCAGACGAACCCACAGGAAATCTGGATTTCGAAACTTCCAAGCTCGTGTCCAATTTGTTTTTTTCGCTGGTGCGAGCAGAGAAAGTGGGATTGATCATGGCCACGCACAGTAATGATTTGGCTTCTCAGGCGGATCAGGTATACCGACTCAGGGAAGGAAGACTCCTAGCAGCACAGATGTTTTCGTCATGAAGAAAATTGGTTTGATCATTGTTTTTGCTTGGCTTTTCTGTAGCTCTTTGGCGTTGGCAGCGTCTTCCTCCACCATCCGAACCATTGATGTGGTTGGATTGCACCGCATTGAAAAAGATGCAGTGCTGACACTTTTGGGATCTTCGGTGGGGACTCAGCTTTCTACCGCACGTATTCAGCAAGATGTCAAACGACTCTATCGCACAGGATATTTTCATCGTGTGGAAATATTCTTCGATGATGCACAAGGTCTTTTCACCGTATGGGTGGAAGAGAAAAAAACCATTGTTTCGATCGAATTTCGAGGCAACGTGGAAGAAAAATCCAAGGATCTTGAAAAAGAGATTACCGTAAAAAAATATAGTTTCGTGGATCGCGACAAGATTCAAAAGGACATCGACAAAATTCAAAAATTCTACGAGAAAAAAGGGTATTATTTGGTCAATGTCAAACCCATTCTCGAAGACAAGAATCCCAGCGAAGTCAAACTGATTTATGAGATCGAAGAAAATCGCAAAGTCAGTGTGCGAAAAATCGACTTTGTGGGCAATCATGTTTTCTCCGATGTGGATTTGAAGAAAGCCATTCGAACCAAAGAAAAAAGTTTTCTTTCTTTTCTTTCCAGAGGTGGAACTTTTTACAAAGAGCTGCTTGAGTTGGATCGTCAATTGCTTGTCGATGAATATGGAAAAAAAGGGTACATCAAAGTCAACGTTTCTCCGGGCGTAGTGGAACTCTCGGCGGATCGACAAAGCATCTCCATCGCTTTTTTCATCGAGGAATTTGAACCGTTTGACATTGGAACCATTGAATTGGGTGGAGAACTTCTTGACCAAGAAGAAGCGGCCCAAAAGAAAATCAAAATGGAAACAGGAGAGAGAATCAATACCATCGCTCTCCAAAAAGAGATGTTTGAGATTGCGCAGATCTACTCTGAAATAGGCTATGCCTATGTCAACGTGGTCCCTCGGTTTGATTTGGATGAAGAAAAGAAAATCGTAAATCTAAAATACGAGGTTACTCCCGGAAACAAGGTGTGGATCAATCGCATTCAAATCTCCGGCAACGAACGCAACATGGACAAGGTCATTCGCAGAGAGATGCAAATTTCAGAAGGAGATTTGTTTGATTCCTCCAAAATCGCCCAGTCCAAGCAATCGATTGAGCGCCTGGCTTTGTTTGATCGTGTGACCATGGCAACTCCTCGTGCGGGAAGTGATGAATTTGTGGACATTGTCATCACAGTAGAAGAGCGAGATCGCACGGGCTCTTTGAACATCGGAGCTGGATTCAACACCTTGGAGTCGTTTCAAGTCATTGGTTCGATTGAAAAGCGTAGTGTCTTCGGTACAGGATCAGACATTTCGCTCAGCGCGCGCATTGGAAAGCGAACCAAATTGTTCAATCTTTCTTACCGTGATGAACATTTTCTCGATAGTAAGTGGGGCCTTACGGTGAGTGCTTTTAACCTGGATCAGCGATTTACGAGTTTTGATCTGTTGTCCCGAGGGGGTGTGTTGGGGTTTGATTACCCACTCTACCAAAAAGGATTGGAACGCATTCGCGCAGGGATTGCTTACAGTCTTGTGGAAAAAAAGCTCTCCAATTTGAGCCCGACGGTGGAGAGTCTGTTCGCCGATGGAGTCACCTCCAGCACGACCTTTTCGATTTCCAGAGATACGCGAAATTTTGTGTTTGACCCCACGGACGGATCGATGATGAAGCTCTCCAACGAGGTCGCGGGGACTGTATTGGGCGGGGACAACGATTTTAACAAGTTGGAATTTGACGGAAGATGGTATTTTCCGGTTTTGGAAGAGGAGGGCATCCCTTTCCTTTCCAAGGTGGTTTTCGGTCTGAGGCTTAGTTCGGGCTTTGTCGCCCCACTCAAAGAAAATGGCCGGGTTCCTTTGTTTGAGCGTTATTTCCCGGGGGGGATCTTTTCGTTGCGGGGATTCCAATTGCGAAGTTTGGGACCCAAAATCAAGGTGGCCTCTTCGACCGACCCAGGATCTTTCACAACGAGAGATTTTCTGATAGGTGGAAACAAACAGTTGATCTTCAATGCGGAAATGGTATTTCCCATCATTCCTTCTGCCAGCATCAAAGGTGCCTTGTTTTTTGACATGGGAAATGCCTTTGACAATGGAGAAAGCATGTTTACACTGCGCGGACAGCGGCAGAGCGTGGGGGTAGAGTTGCGGTGGTTGTCGCCGATGGCTCCTTTGCGGTTTGCATGGGGATTCCCTCTGGACCGAAAGGAAAATGAGCGATCGATGAATTTTGATTTTACAATAGGAACTCTTTTTTAGAGGAGAGAGAAAACATGAAAAAAACATGGATAGCAGCAACGTTGATTCTTTTGAGCATGAGCTTTTCGAGTTATGCCAATGCGGATTTGAAAGTTGTATTTTTTGATGCGCAAAAGGTACTCGACAACATCGAAGAAGGAAAAGACGCCGTAGCCAAGTTGGAAAAAGATGCCGGCGAAAAAAAGAAGCAAATCGATGCCAAGCAAAAAGAATTGGTAGATCTTGACAGTGAAATCAATCGCGGTGCCTTGGTTTTTGACAAAGACACCATGGCCAAGAAAAAGCAAGACTTGGAACGAAAGAAAATGGAATTTCAGCGATTGTATGCTGAAGCGCAAGGGGACATCCAAAAACAGGAAATGACCATGCGCGGAGAAATTTTCAAAAAGATCAATGCCCTCATTGAAAAAGTGGGCAAAGATGAATCCTATGACTTCATTTTGGAAAAAAATGAAGGCGGTGTGCTCTATGCCAAAGGCGGAGACATCACCGAAAAAGTGATTGAGCTGTACAACAAACAGTATGGCGGAAAAAGCGGCAAAAAGAAGTAAGCTTCATGCGTTGTTTTGACCCTTTCACATCCCAACATGCCCATTTTCAGGCGCGTAGCTCAGTGGGAGAGCGCTACCTTGACACGGTAGAGGTCGGCAGTTCAATCCTGCCCGCGCCTACCACGATCATCTTTTCTTGCCATTCGTTGATGGGAGACAGTATACTGTGAGAAATGACCATCGTTTTTGTATCATCATGTTCGTGATTCAACCGAACACACTAAAAGCACAAGCTTTCGCATAGAATGTCGTAACTTCATGTCCGAACTTATTTCATTCACTCTTCCTGATGGAAGCATTCGAGAGTATCCACGGGGAACCACAGGATTGGATGTGGCGGCTTCGATTGGATCGGGCTTGGCCAAGGCTTCATTCGCCGTTTTGGTGAATGGGGATCTCACTGATTTGCGTAAGCCGCTTTTGGAGTCGTCTCGTTTTGAGATCGTCACCAACAAGCATCCTTTGGCCGGGGAAGTTGTGCGTCACTCCAGCGAGCATGTCATGGCCGGTGCGGTCAAGCAGCTGTGGCCCGAAGTGCAAATTGATGTGGGTCGAACCGATCACAGCGAAAAATTCCAATATGATTTTGATATGGGAAGAAGTTTCACCCCAGAGGATTTGGAGAAAATCGAAGACAAGATGAATCAGATTCTTGCTTCCAAGCAAACCTTTGAAAGAGAAGTGGTCAGTCGTGAAAAGGCCATTGAGTTGTTTTCGCAGATGGGAGAAACCCTCAAAGTTGATCGCATCAAAGACATTCCAGAAGATCAAGAAATCACGTTGTATCGACATGGTTCATTTGTGGATCTGTGCCGAGGACCTCATGTTCAACACACAGGCCAAATAGGCGCGGTGAAACTGCTGGAATCCTCTTCCTCCTACTGGAGGGGAGATGAAAACTCTCTGACTCTTCAGCGCATTTATGGAACAGCCTTTCTCTCCAAAAAAGAGCTGGATGCTTATCTCTTCCAAATTGAAGAGAGCAAAAAACGAGACCACCGCAGACTCGGAAAACAATTGGATTTGTTCAGTGTTTCGGACGACGTTGGCCCCGGATTGATTTTGTGGCACCCCAAAGGAGCATTGGTCAGACATTTGATCGAAGACTATTGGAGAAAACGACATCTTGAATCTGGATATGATTTTGTGAATTCGCCACATGTTGCCCGAAGACACCTATGGGATACCTCCGGTCACACTGGATTTTATGCCGACAACATGTTTCGTCCCATGGAGGTTGAAGAACAGGCATATCAGCTCAAGCCGATGAACTGTCCTTTTCACATTCAAATTTACAAATCCAAACTTCGCAGTTATCGAGATTTCCCGCTTCGGTTTGCTGAGCTGGGAACTGTGTATCGCTACGAGCGATCGGGAGTACTGCATGGACTCATGCGGGTACGCGGATTTACCCAGGACGATGCCCATTTGTTTGTGACTCCAGAGCAGCTTTTCGACGAAATTGTTCAGGTGTTGGAATTCATTTTGTCGATGTTCAAAGCTTTCCAATTTGATCAGTGCAAATTCTTTCTTTCTACCCGTCCAGAGAAGTCTGTGGGATCGGATGCCAACTGGGAACTGGCCACAAAGGCTCTCAAAGGGGCTTTGGAAGCCAAGGGATTGGAATATCAGGTGGATCCCGGAGAAGGTGTTTTTTACGGACCCAAGATCGACATCAAAATCCAAGATTCAATCGGGCGTTTGTGGCAGTGTTCGACCATTCAGGCTGACTTTTCTCTGCCAGAGCGGTTTGAGCTGGATTATGTCGCCCAAGATGGAACTCGTCAGACGCCCATCATGGTCCATCGTGCATTGCTTGGATCGATTGAGCGATTTTTTGGAATCTTGGTGGAACATCATGAGGGAGCTTTCCCTCTGTGGCTGAGCCCGGTTCAGATCAAGGTATTGCCCATCACGGATGATCAGCTGGATTATGCAAAGTCCATTGCTGACACCTTAAAACAAGAGGGTTTTCGATCTGAATTGGACGATCGAAATGAAAAGCTCGGATACAAAGTCCGACAAGCCCAATTGGAAAAAGTTCCTTATGTCATCGTTGTCGGAGCCCAGGAAAAGGAATCTGGGCAGGTCGCCATACGAAAAACGTGGAGTGAGAGCAGCTTCCCAACATGTCGTTGGAAGATTTTATCAAACAAGCCCATTCGGAGGTCAAACTACATACGTGAAACCACAAACAAACAAAGGACTACGCGTCAATCATAGAATCAGAGTGCCACAAGTTCGGGTCATTGCTCCCGACGGCGAGCAACTAGGGATTTTGGATACCTCTGAAGCACTTCGTCAGGCACAGGAAGTATATCACCTTGATTTGATTGAGGTTTCCCCATTTGCCAAACCCCCCGTGTGCAAAATCATGGATTTTGGCAAATACACTTATCAACAAAAGAAAAAGACTCAGGAAGCCAAGAAAAACCAGAACATCATCGTGGTCAAGGAGATCAAACTCCGTCCCAATACGGACATTCACGATTTGAATGTCAAAACCAAGCATATTTCGCGATTTGTCAAAGAAGGCAACAAAGTCAAGGTCACCGTACGATTTCGGGGCCGAGAAGTGGTTCATGCCGACATTGGTCGGGTAGCCTTGGACAAAATCATCGAAAACCTCAAAAGTGAGGTCTCTTTGGAACAAGAGCCCAAATTAGAGGGAAAAAACATGACGATGATCTTGGCACCCAAGTAAAAATCATGTATAGCCATGTGCTCTCGTTGGGGGTGGACAAGCCTCCCAAGAGATCTGCCAATGTGGCAAGAAACAAAAGAGAACAAAAGTAGGGAAACGATCATGTCCAAAATGAAAACCAAAAAGGGCGCAGCCAAAAGGGTCAAAACAACCAAATCTGGCAAAATCAAACTCAAACGCTCCCATTTGAGACATATTTTGACGTCAAAAACGACAAAACAGAAGAGACAAAAACGTAGTTCGATGTACGCGTCTCCATCCGATCAAAAAGCCTTGGAACGGGCAATTCCTTACGGTGTGAACTAAGAGCTCGTCGCGAGAGTTGAAAGATAGGATAACGCTATGGCTAGAGTAAAAAGAGGATTTAAAGCTAGAAGAAGACGCAAAAGAGTCTTTGACAAAGTTGAAGGTTTTTTTGGTCGTCGTAAAAATTGTTACAGCACAGCTCGTGAAGCGCTTGATCATGCTTTGCAAGATGCCTACATCGGCCGAAAACAAAAAAAGAGAAACTTCCGATCTTTGTGGATCACACGTATCAATGCAGCGGCTCGTTTGCATGGTTTGAGTTACTCCCGTTTGATGGCAGGACTCAAAACAGCTGGGATTGAACTGGATCGCAAAACCTTGTCTCACATTGCGGTCACGGACCCAAAGGGATTTGAAAAGATCGTTGCTTCGACCCATCTTGTGTGACACAAGATCTTCAAAATATCTCGAAACAGTTTTCAGACGCGCTGTCGAAATCTGCAGATTTGGACACGTTGGAACGTTTGCGTGTAGATTTTCTGGGAAAAAAGGGACTCTTGACCTTGAGTCTGCGAACCATTGGACAGTTGCCTGCCGATGAAAGACCTGCCTTTGGTGAAAAGGTCAATGCACTTCGCTGTGAATTCGAAACAGCTCTTCAAGATCGAAAAACAACTCTAGAAGAAAAAGCTATGCAAGCTTCGATTGCTGCAAGTTCGGTGGACATCAGCTTGCCGGGTCGTCGCGGTTTTTCTGCGCCTCTTCATCCTCTTCGTCAAATCGAGACCGATTTGGTTCGAGCCTTGCAAAGCCTTGGCTTTTCGGTGGAAAGGGGACCCGAAATCGAAACAGACCATTACAATTTCGAATCCCTGAATTTTCCGGCCGATCATCCAGCAAGAGACATGCAAGATACCTTTTTTGTCAAAGGCGATCATCTCCTTCGAACGCATACGTCTCCGGTTCAGGTGCGATTGATGGAGAGTCAAAAACCTCCAGTGCAAGTTGTGTCTCCGGTCGAGTGTATCGCAATGACTCCGATGCAACCCATTCTCCCGTGTTTCATCAGGTGGAAGGTTTGTGTGTTGGGCCAAACATTTCATTTTCCTCACCTCAAAGGAACGTTGGAAGCATTTGTAAAAATGATTTTTGGTTCCAAAGCCCATGTTCGTTTTCGTCCAAGTTTTTTTCCATTCACGGAACCCAGTGCAGAGATTGATGTAATGGGACCCAACGGTTGGATGGAAATTTTGGGATGTGGAATGGTGGATCCCAATGTGTTTGTCAATGTGGGAAAAAAATGGGAAGAACGAGGAGAAGCAGTAATCTCTTATGCTCCAGAAAAAATTTCTGGGTTTGCATTCGATTGCTGAGTTGATTGCTATGATTTTGCATGAATCGAAAAAAACATCAAAATGTTTTACGAAAACGATCGGCGCTTTTTATCTCAGTTTTAAGAAAGCGGTAGGCTTTAGATGAAGTTTCCACCGACATGGCTCAATTCATATTTTTCGACAGCGCTCTCACAAGAGCAGGTCGTTCAGTCTCTTTTTCCGTAGGATTGGAAGTGGATCATGTAGAGGTCTTGGGACAGGATCTTCATGGTGTGGTCAAAGCTCAAATCGAATCTTTGTGCCTCACCCCAACGCAGATTCGCTCTCTCTTTTGCAAAGTCAACGATGGAAACACCATTCTCGATGACGTGTGGAGCCAAAACTTTTCGGTGGTGATGTTGTGGCCTTGGCCACCATAGGAACCACATTGCCTGGAAATTTCACGATCAAAAAATCCAAAATTCGTGGGCAAGAGTCGTTTGGAATGTTGTGTTCGGAAAGCGAGAGTTGGGCTTGGCACAAGAGTCGGAAGGCATTTGATTTTGCCCAAGGATGCAACTCTATGCTCTTGAACTCCGCTTGCCAAAGTGTTGGGTTTGGATGATGCGCGCATCGAGCTCGAACTGACTCCCAATCGAGGAGATTGCTTGAGCGTTGAGGGCATTGTGAGGGAAGTAGCAGCGGCCTTGGGCAGAAACCCCAAGATCCAGTCCCGTACAACGAAAGGTCCCAATGATCATGCATTGGCGGTGGACATTGCTGAAACCTGAAGCTGTCGCTAATGTTTCAAAAATCAGCAAATCACGCAAGCAAAAGTTTCTGTTGATTTGACATCGCTTGAATCCTATGGGTGCGCAGCTTGACAAAGTGTTGTGATGACCAACTACGTGATGAGATGGAAAAGGTCAGCCCATGCATGCTTTTGATGCAGACAGTCAGGGAACTGTGACGGTTCGTTTTGCCAAGCCTGGAGAAACCCTTTGTTTGGACGATCAAAATCGAGAACTTCATGAACAAGATTTGATCATTGCCGATGAACAAGGTCCCTTGGCCTGCAGGAATCATCGGGGAAAAGCAGTGCAGTTGGTCCTCAAACCACAAGCATCTTGCTCGAAAGCGCTCATTTTGATCCGAGTGTGGTTCGCCTAGCATCCAAGCGCCATCATCTTACAACAGAGTCTTCACGCCGCTTTGAACGAGTTGTCGATCCAAACCTAACATGGGTTGCCGCTGAGCGAGCTGTCGAGCTGTTTGAACAGTGTGGAGCAGAGCTCAATCATTCGGTGGACATCGTCAAAAAAGAATTTTCTCCCCGTGATATTTTCTTGCGTGAGAGTGAGATCGAGCGAATCCTTGGAGCCAAGATTGAAGAAGCTGGACAACTTCTCTCCCGATTGGGATTTTCTCTTTCCAAAATGAATGAAGGATGGATGGTTTCGGTTCCAACACGAAGACCTGACATTGAAAGAGAAATCGATCTGATCGAAGAAGTTGCAAGACTTCACGGATTTGATCAACTTCCTTCCAGTCTTCCCCCCCTGTTGACCATTCCTCAGGTCAGAGATGACTACAGTCGTGAGTTGGAGTTGGCTTCGTTTTGTGCAGCTCTCGGATTGCATGAAGTCAAAAATTATAGCTTTGAATCCAAGGCTCGCTGGCAAGCTTTTTCTTCGGTCTCATTGGAACCCCTAGAGCTCGCCAATCCATTGCACAGCGATTTGCAATATATGAAGAGTTCATTGATTCCCGGATTGATGGAAGTTGTATGCCTCAATCAGGCACGCGGCCAAACATCGTTGTCTTTTTTTGAACTTGGAAAAATATACGCAAAACAGAAAGATACAATTTCTGAAGATGTTCATTTGGCCGCAGTGTGGAGCGGGCAGGCCAACGGAACGCGATGGATGGAACCAGAAAGAGAATACGATTATTTCGATGCCAAAGGTTTTTTGGATGACATTGGAGTTTCTCTTGGATTGTCGACTCAGATTCAATTGAGTACTGAATCTTTGCCTAGCTATATGCATCCCAAGCAATCAGCCAACATCATTTTTCGAGGTCGAGTTCAAGGATCTCTGGGAAGACTACACCCTAGATTGTGCAAAGACATGGGGTGGCCACAAGCCATCGTGCTTGAAATCAGCGCTCAGGGTCTGATCCAAGCCAAGTCTAAGCGATCGATGATCAAAGCTTTTTCCGCGTTTCCTAGCGTTACCCGAGATTTGGCTTTCGTGGTGTCCAAAGATGTGGACGCTGCGCAGGTGCAGAAAGCCATCCAATCGGCCAAGGTTTCATGCTTGACCAAGGTGGAAGTGTTTGACCACTACGAAGGCAAACCTTTGAGCAAGAGTGAAAAAAGTTTGGCGTTTGCTCTCGAATTTTCTGATTTGGAGAAGACTCTCAAAGACTCAGAGATTGACAAAGCCATTGCAAAAATCACGGAGCGAGTGGAAAAAGACTGCAACGCACGCCTAAGGTAGTCTAGGCAAAAGGGTTGCATTGAGCCCGAAACTCATTCCAATCTTGCTTGAGTTTGCGCTCGAAAATAGGTAGAACCTAAGCCATGAGTTCAAAGAGCTATCCCCATAAATATTTTTACAAGATTGGTGAAGTAGCTGAAATCATTGAAGTGGAACCCTATGTGCTCCGATATTGGGAAACCGAATTCAATCTGAAGATTTCCAAAACCAAAAACAACCAACGGTTGTACCAAAAAAAAGATGTCGAAAAAATCCAAGAGATCAAACGTCTTTTGTACACGGAAAAGTTTACCATTTCTGGAGCCAAGACGCAGCTCAAAACCAAACGAAAAAGCAAAGAACCTAAGTCACTCGAAGAACAAATGAATTTGCTTGCAGAAGTCAAAGGACTGACCTCTGATCGCGAGTTTCTGAACAAGCTTCGTCGTGAATTTTTGCGAATGAAAGATTTGTTGGCCGAAAAAGACGTCAGCCATCATTTCGATGTACAATAGAGATCAAATCCGATGATTACTGTTACCGAAAATGCATTTCAAGCCGTTCGAGATCTGCAGCAAAAGCAAAATGATCCAACCTTGTCCCTCCGTTTGGCCGTTCGAGGAGGTGGTTGCTCTGGTTTTTCCTATCACCTTGACTTGGATCATGAACCCAAGAGCGAGGATGTTGTGATCGAAAAAAATGGGGTCCGCGTGTTGGTGGACCCGAAAAGCATGAAGTTCTTGGATGGTCTAGAATTAGACTACTATCAAACGCTTACTTCTCGTGGGTTTCGATTCAATAATCCCAACGCAACCTCAACCTGTGGATGCGGTTCATCGTTTGCCATTGGCTAGTTCCTGTGAGCGTCCCATCACCCCATAAAATTCGCATTGCAAGCACCTCGGATGTGGAGGTTGGCAAAGGAAAAGCGATCATGATCAAAGGCAAGGAGATTGCTTTGTTTCGAACGGATCAAGGATATTTTGCATGTGAAAACTCTTGCTTGCATCAAGGAGCTCCGCTGGACCAGGGAGATCTCGATGGCTGCTTTGTTTCTTGTCCGTGGCATGCATGGAAGTTTGATTTGAGAAGTGGCGAGTTTGTTTCCGATCCAGCTTTTTCCATCAAAACCTATGCATTGGAAATTCAGGATCAAGACATCTATTTGATTTGGTCTTGATCCAACCGATCTACGGTTGCAAATGGAATCAATCTCGATCTAGATTTTCGAAATCGTCTTCTGCAATCCCAGCAAACGAGAGAAATGAAAACAGATTTGGATGCTGGGAATGGATTTTTTCTTTCATTTCATACGCGTGGGCAAACACCGTATAGACCGTCCAATACCCACCTTTGGAGATGTCATAGCGTTCCAAGGGGTGGTTGAGCAGAGTGGGGGATGCACTGCTGATCGCAGAAAACTCCAGAAGTTCCGTTTTTTGAGGGTTCCCCGAGAGCTGGATCTGAGGCAGGCTTTGAGTTGGGTCTACCTTGGGAGATTCATCAGAACCTATCCAATCCTGAGGCTCTCGATAGGGCTCAATGCCATCGATGTCCCAGATGTTTGAATACCTTCGATTGAGCTCATGGTTCAAAAGCACGTTCAAGGTTTCGATTTCTTCTTCTGTGAAGGGAACATGCTCTTGCTTGTCAAAATCATATTTGAGAAGTCCTGCGTGTTGATCCTTGCCCGAGGATTCAGATGTAACCTTGATGTGGGTGTAGCTTTCGTGATTGCTCAAAAAAAAGTGGAGAGAGAAAAAAGACGGAAGACATTTCTCATGGCATAAATTTGCAAAGATAGATTGTTCGAATCGAGCGGAGTCACTCCAAACCCATTTGAGTTTGATGTGCTCGTGAAGGTCGTCTCCAGTTTGGATGTCTTTCCATACGTAGAATTTGATGTCCAGGGACGCGTCCATGAGTTTATAGACAGCCTGTTCATCTACACTCTCCATGTTTTCATAAAACCTTTTGCCAAAGGAAAGCTCATGGTTGGGAATGTGCAAGATTCCCAAGCGGTTCCATTCTCTTTTGTTTCGAAGTTGTTGCAGATCTGCGATCGAGTATAATTTTGCAATTTGTTTCATGATTTTTTGTTCTACCCGAGACTGAAAAGTAGGCTCTTGGCTCCAGGACAATCCTGAAGCCAAGAATACAATCACGCCTCCAAGCCAAGATAGATACAAACGATTCATCGCATGTTACTCCAGATGAGATTCAATCAAACCTGTCAAAAAATCGACCACATCTTGCTCTTCAAATGGCCAAGCGGAGACAAAAACAGGCGAAGACTCTCCTAACTCTTTTTCCGTCGCGGCGATGGTGTTGGGGATATCATCTTTTCCATGATCTCCTCCTTGCGTGAGCATGGCATTGACGACTGTGATTTTCTCTCCTGCGGCCGACTGTCGGCCAACGTTTCGCAGCACCGAGCCGAGATCGGGATACGAGAATTCGTTGTTGGCTACATACGTGGTTCTTCCGGTTTTTGTTTCAATCGCAGCGCGCATGCGCTCAGATGAAATCCAATATTTGTCTTGTTTCGCTGCGCTTAGATAGTTTTGGCAAATCTGGCTGGATG
This sequence comes from Bdellovibrionota bacterium, assembly GCA_041391365.1. Classification (GTDB taxonomy): domain Bacteria; phylum Bdellovibrionota_G; class JALEGL01; order JALEGL01; family JAGRMV01; genus JAGRAX01. Next base: position 223,800 of record JAWKOC010000001.1, read on the forward strand.
GATCATCATTGCACGCTCCAATCACCTGCTGAAGTGCCTTCCTGGATTCATAGCCACGGATGGGGACTCCATGTTGGACAAAGACAATGGTTCCTCCCTGTGGGTATTCTGGCCTTTGAAGTTGCTTGACGACCAAGTCTGTTGCATGGTCGATCCATGTTGATATTTCGTCGTCAGATCGAGGCCAAATGTAGGTGATCTCAACCGAGCTTTCTTGCGCCACCAACTGATCTTGAACCTTGCCTACGACTTTGGGAAGATCATGTTCAGGATGGCCTCCTCCTGGGGTCAGCATGGGTGTGACCATGATCACTCGATCCGTGGTTTGGGAGGCTGCTTTCAAGAGCGCATCTTCCAAGGTGGGATTGCAAAACTCGTTGAATCCGACCAATACAGGGTAGCCAAGGTTGTTTTGAATCCCTTCTGCAAGGTAATACGAATGCAACCAGAATTTGTCATTCATAGGGTTTCGGCACCACTCTACGATCTGAGTTTCCACATCGTGAAAACGATTTTCTAGGTCAGCAATCTGCTCAGAACTCATGTTCTCTTGGCCGGACAGGGGCGCTCCATAATGAAAATGTCCCATCAGACCGAAATACTCTCCCAGCAAAGGCGCGGGGACGTCGGTGGCGGGTTGACCGTGTTGGGCCAACACGATGGCCACAGAGGGTTTTGGAGCTGTGGGGGCGATGTGATGGTGATCTTGTGCCAGTGCGGCTCCAGAAAGCAAAAAATAAACCCAAGCGACTGTGATCCGCGTCCAATGAATGTTCATGAGTCCTGTTCCTCCTTCAAGGGGTTGATGGGTTTTGGTCATGCTTATACGGAGGTGCGATAGAAAATCAATAAAAATAATGATTATCGTTATCAATATAAAAAAGTTGATGGACAACGCCGCAACGATAAAAAGGACAAAGCTTCCAATTCCTTATGGAGTTTTGGCTTTTTTTGCGGTATACACGCAAAGATTTTTGGACGGGGCGTGGCGCAGCCTGGTAGCGCACTTGCATGGGGTGCAAGGGGTCGGAAGTTCAAATCTTCTCGCCCCGACCATTTACTCACACATTCACATTCCATTGGAAAGAAGAGAACAATCAAATGTCGCACAAAATTTGTTTATTGCCAGGGGACGGAATTGGTCCCGAAGTTGTCCAAGCTGCTTGCGAAGTGATTGATGCGGCGGGAGTCAAGATCGACTGGATTGAGGTCGATGCGGGTGGGGCTTGTGCCGAAAAGACGGGCGAAATTCTTCCACAAAAAACCATTGATGCCATTTCTGATGTGAGAATTGCTCTGAAGGGCCCCATCACTACGCCTGTGGGCAAGGGTTTTCGAAGCGTGAATGTTTCGCTGCGAAAGCTTTTTGGGTTGTATGCAGCGGTTCGACCGGTATTTTCTCTCAAAGGGATTCATACCCGATACGACGATGTCGATTTGGTTGTGATTCGTGAAAACACAGAAGTACTCTATTCAGGCATTGAACACGAAGTGGTCCCAGGTGTGGTCGAAAGTTTGAAAGTGGCCACCGAAAAAGCTTGTTCTCGCATTGCTGATTTTGCGTTCGACTACTCCCTGAAAAACAACCGCAAGAAGGTTACGGCGTTTCACAAAGCCAACATTTTGAAACTTTCTGATGGATTGTTTGTGGATTGTGCACGCAAGATGCACGATCAAAAGTATGCGGGCAAGGTGGAGTTCAATGATTTGATCATCGACAATGGATGCATGCAAATCGTAAAAGACCCCGCGCAGTTCGATGTTCTTCTGCTCGAAAACCTATATGGAGACGTGGTCAGTGATTTGTGCGCTGGCTTGGTGGGGGGGCTAGGCGTTGTGTCTGGAGCGAACTATGGACCGGACTGTGCCATTTTTGAAGCTGTTCATGGAAGTGCTCCTGACATCGCGGGCAAAGGTGTAGCCAATCCTTTGGCGTGTTTGATGAGTGGAATTTCGATGTTGGAGTACATCGGTGAAAATTCGGCTGCTCAAAATATCACCAAGGCCTACAAAGCCGTGTTGGAAGACGGAAATCCAGAGCACCTAACCCGAGATGTGGGCGGAAAAGCCAACACCAAAGAGTTTGTCGCTTCGATCATTTCTCATTTGTAAAAAAGCCCCAGAGCTTTGAAAGACTCTGAGGCTGCTAGCTGTTTTTGTTGGACAGCACGTTTTTTTAACGTGACTATTCTTCGGCTTCTTCCTCAATAACCGTTTCTACAATTGCATTGATTTCTTTTCGCAGAGACTCATCTTGTTGGATTTTTTCCATGGATGAGATCATCGCCACCAACTCAACAAGTTCGTTTGACACTTTATTTTTTATGGCGGGTGCGTGTGCAAAGTATCGATCTTGATTTTCTTTGTGGGCGATGGCTTCTAAAGTTATTTTTACAATCTTAGCCTCAATGCTTTCGTCAGAGTATCTTGCAGTCCAAGATCTTGTTGAAACATCGTAGGAGTCGGTAAACTCCAGATAATCAATGGCTTGCACAAGGTCATATTGCATTGGATAGGTATTTTGTTCAAACATGTAGACACCGTTACGACTGCCTGTCAAATTGGTACCCATCCCATCAGAGGCGATCTGAATAAACACATGTTCCGGCATGACACCCGTTCGATCCCAATAGACGGTTGGTCGATGTGGATACATTGAGCCTCTTTCGACCAATACCAATTTGCGTTTCTCAAGTTCTTTTAGAGCATCAAGCGCTTTTGTCGCAAGGGAGTTGGGCAGCGTAGATTCGCTAAGTGTCTTTTTGTATTGAATGCACCGCGCGTACATCAATTGATCGCTAGAAGACAACCCTTGTTTTTTTTCTCTTTTGGCAAACAAGGGTGGGCAGATCTCTGCAATAAAATAAGTGGCTTCTTTGAGCTCATCTGCGGTCCACAGATTCAATTCCTTTTTTAAGTACAGTTTTAATGATTCTAACGATTCTGGTTGCGGACTTCTGTACACTGAGGAGAGTTTATACTCTACCCACACGCGGTCTTCTTTTACGTCGGCCACGCAGACGCTTGACTGAGTCACCATCGCGATGACCATAAGTGAGAACAATGAAAATCTTTGCAACATAGGTTTTTCCCCTTTGGATATTGATCTCCGTTAGTATAAGATTTAATATAATGCGTCAAGTCATAAAAATAGGACATTTCAAAAAAGCTTCGGAGCCGTGGAGCTCTAGGTTTTTTTCTCTACCGTGGGGTATCCTGGAAAAAATATGGGAGGTGGATGCATAGAGGGCAAATACATCCTGGTTCTGCAGAACACAGATGTACTGTGTCCTTCAAGATCAATGACGTTCACAAAAAAAAAGCCTTTGGAGACCTTCTCCAAAGGCTTTTTGTAAGTTTTTGACAAAGGATGATTTATTTCAAAATGCCTTTGAACTCAGGTGAAGGTCGGAATCCAACGGTTTTGCTTGCTGGAATGTTGATGACCGCACCGGTTTGTGGGTTGCGACCTTTGCGAGCTTTTCTGGTTCTCATCGTCCAGGTACCAAAACCAGGATACGTAAATCGCTTGTCTTTTTTGATGCCTTTGGAAAGGTTTGTGAAAATCGCATCTGCAACTTCATTCACAGCAGCTTTGGAAAGCTCTCGATGTTTTACGGTTGCGGTTACTTTTTCAATCAATTCTGCTTTGGTCATGCTAAGGTTTCTCCCTTTTTGGTTAAGGTTTTTGCCAGTCAAAAGCTTCTTTGCTTCCAACATCAATGTTTATGACTCGAACGGTAACAATCAAAAAAATGAAAGTCAACAAAAATGCACCTGAGAAGCAGGCTCCAAGCGGAGATCAGAAGCTTTGTCAGCTTAGCCGCAATCTGATAAGGTTTTGGCCCTTCTTCTTTTACAATCCAAATGCAGAGATGTCTTGCGGACCATGGTTTTTGGTGAGCAAGTGATAAAAATAATAGTTCCGAAAAATGAGTTTGATGTAACTTCGGGTTTCCTGGTACGGAATCAGTTCAATGAAACTTTCCATAGGAAGATCACCCCATCGTGTGATCCATGTATTGATGCGCTCAGGTCCAGCATTGTAGGCAGCAAGCGCGTAGGGAACTTTTCCCCCATAGGCTTTGATCATGTCTGAGAAATATTTTGTCCCCAATTCGATGTTGGTTTGAGGAACAAACAAACTTTCAGAAGACATATTGGGAAAATGAATTTTTTGGGCGACATCTTGGGCGGTTTCATCGATCAATTGCATCAGCCCCTTGGCATCAGCTCGTGAAATGGCTTGCGCTTCGAATGCACTTTCTTGTTTGATGAGGGACATCACCAGGAAAGGATCCAATGCATTTTTTTTGGCTTCTTGCTCGATGTTGTGAATGTAATGAACCGGAAAAAACATTTCTACTAAGGTCTTTTCGAGACCATGTTCCTCAAACCTTTTGTCAATAAGGTCCAAGGCGTTGGGGATGGAAATGGAATGTTTTTTGGCCAGGTGCTGGAATTGTGTGTATTCGAAGATTTCTTCCTCCCGAAGAAGAGCCCTGTAGTTCAAAAATAGACTGTGCGCCAGGGTGGGTAGACCCACTTCGAAATATCTTCGAATTGATGTCATGATCTCATGCTCAGGATTGGGTTTGAGCTTGGGGCCTTTGCGTTCCAGATCCACTTTGTGGCCCTGTATTTTTTGAGAAGACAAGAGCGTATAAAAGGTCAATGGATACTGATCCATGATTTCTCTATGATATTTTCCCGAAGTTGAGGAGTCTTTTTTCTCCTCAAAAATTTTCGCCATCCAGTAGGCTGCTTGGGCTTTGGTATGAGGACTTTCCGAGATGTCATGATCTTTGGTCAACCAAAACAAACCTTTTTGAGGATCATGATGCAGCCAATAGAGCCAACCGATTTTGAATCGAGAACGGTCGTCGATGGGCACCATCGTGAAGTGGTCGAGATATTTTTTGTGGTGGAAAATGGCTCGTTCCCAATTTTGTTGATCTTCGTAGAGTTGAGCCAAAATGCCGTGGCTTTTTTGAGAGACCTTGGAATTTGGGTAAAGAGCTGTGATGTTGAGCAGAAGATGATGGGCTTCTGAGTTGATGTTCTGATTCCAAAAATAGCGTGCAATCTCGTACAAATCCTCGTCCGACAAACGAAGCAATTCTTTGTAGTGGCCAGAGGAGAGACCCTGCACGCGTGCGATGTCTCGTGCGAGGGCTTTGATTTTGGAAAGAAGGGTAGAATGGTAGGCCTCAAATTTTTTGTTGATGGCTCCACTGACCAGTGCGGAGAGAGCAGAAATGAATTTGTTTTGTTTGCGTAGTCGATCCGCAGAATCCACCAGAGTTTCAAACGCCTTGTCTTTGGCCTCCACCAAGGGGGTCTCTTTGTCCGAACGAGGAAATGTCAATTGGGCCACTCGTTCTACATGATCCAAAAAATGGCTTTCTGATCCATAATATTTGAGTGTGATGTCCATCATGGCTTGGGTTTTTTGGGTTTGTCGAGTCGACTGATAATAACGCAGAGCTTGGGTCAAAAGCTCTTTGCGATTGAAATCCGAAAGTCTTTTTTGGTCCGCCAATTCGAGAACCGACAAGAAGTCAGGTTCTTTGTTTTCCAGCAGCAGCTGATACGGCAAACAAAACTGTGATCGAACATCCACATCGTTTTTGTTCACAATGGGAAAAAACATTTGGGTCTGTTTCATGGTTTCAACCAGTGTGATGGCTGCACTGCAATGCTTTATGTGATTCGGGTTTGATTGATCTTTGGCCAGTTCCAAATGAACTTGGGTCAGGTAATACTGTGCCAACACCTGCAAAGGATCTGAAGGTTCAATGGCGGAAAAAAGTTCTATGGCTCGTGTAGGTTGCTTCTGTGTCCACAGGAGATAGCCCTTGATGAACTGCAGCGGAGCAAGATTGTTTTTGGACGATTTCTCTTTGAGCATACGACTGACTTCTTGATCCAGTTCCTGAGTGACGTGCTGCGGATAAAGCCCTTGGGAGATTCCTTCCAGATCCGTCGTTAAGATTCGCATCCCTCTCAAATCTGCGTTAAAATAAGATTCTGCGTTCAAATTCTGCGCAGTGGAGAACAAGAAAACGTTGCACAACAAGGCGATGCGCCATATTGTGCATTTACGTAGGGAGAATGTACATCCATGAATAAACAACATCTTCGTTATCTTTTGATTTTTGGAAATCTTATCATCATTTCGTTTGCTGGGTTCTACTTGTGGAAAAATACAAACATCAAAGAAAAAATACCATTTGTTTCTGAGTTTTTGTCAGAAGAAAAACCAACACCTCCTGCAGAGCCAGTAAAGCCAAAGTTACCAACGACTTCGTTCAACAGTCTTGAAGTTAAAGATATGCAAGGTCAGGCCATCGTGACCCTGGGAAAAATGTCCTCGGGCAACTACCAATTGCGACGCAGTCCAGACAAAACCAAGTTTTTGGTAGAGTTCCCCAACACCGAGTTGGCCCTCGCCAACGCTTTGCAAAGCAGCCCACACCCGCTGATTCGTCAGATTCAGGCGACAGCCTCCGCATCGGGAACCTCGGTTCGTGTAGAAATTGATTTGGTACAGGCAGGGACCATCTCAGAAAAAACGCTTGGAGAATACTTGAATCTGGAAATTTCCAAAGAAGCTGTGGTGACCAAAGTCCAGCCTACCGCCCCGGCTCCCAAATCTCAATCGACAAGTCGCTCTTCGGTGACCAAACCTGCACCCAAAACCGCAAGCAAGCCGGCTCCTAAACCAGTGGTCAAACCTCAGCCCAAGCCAGCTCCCACACCCGCACCGAAAGAGGTAATTGTGAAAGATTCCAACACCACGGATGAACTTTTGTCTGTGTTCAATGATGAAGGGACTTCGTCAAACCTCTCGGATTTGGGAAGTGCAGAAGGGCAAGGGTCATCATTCTCCTCCGGTTTTGAAGACATCGGAAATGCAGAGGAAACCTTGCTTTCAGGCTCGAATGATTTTGACCTACCCGTGTTGGAGGAAAGCAGCGAGCTTCCGTTGTTGGATTCGGAGAATCAGCTGTCGATGACGGACAATTTGGGATCCGACAACATTGCAGCCATACCTCGTTCGGATGGAAAATTCGACATGGACAAAATCTCCGCCAATTTGCCCTCTGTGAGCGGGTTGAACGTAGCCAATCGGGGGAACAAAACCCAGATTTCGGTCAACCGAGAGGAAAAGATCCAGTACAAGGTCTTTGCACAGCGAAATCCTGCGCGATTGGTCATCGATTTCAAAAACGCAAAGAATCAATTTCAGAAAGAATATTCAGGATTTGCAGGAACCAAAGTATCTCGGGCGACTTCTGAGGAATTTGTAGGTCCAGAAGGAACATTGATCCGATTGACCTTGTTTTTGCAGGATGCCAATCCGAAAAATTTCGCTCCTCGAAGCGAGGGGAATCGATTGATTCTCGAAGAAACCGTCAAATAGGAGGAACTGATTGACATTGGATCCCAATCAATCTAAAAGGCTCATTCGATCCCAACATGGGATCAATACCCAATGTGCCGGGGTGGCGGAACTGGTAGACGCGGCAGATTCAAAATCTGCAGTCCTTTATGGGCGTGGGGGTTCGATTCCCTCCCTCGGTACCAAACTATAACTTTTTAACATAGCGAAAATCTGTATTCGTCGATTTTTCGAGATATCTGTGCGCACGGGAGAGAATCGAACCCCAAGGGTTTCGTCTAGACTCTGGTCGCCTGCGGCTCCCTTGGCAAAATAGGGGACGGTTACCTGTTCTCATCTCTAGAAATGAGTTGTTGTCCCAAGATGCTTCGGATGTTTAGCGTTCGAGTTCGAAGAGAAGGCGCTTTTCCTCGTCGGGTTCGAGGTTCACGAGCTTGATGTTGCTTCGATGATCGGGCATCGAGACTACGATTCTCAAGGGTTTGTCGGCTTTGACTTTGATTTTTGGGGTAGGTGTCTTGGCAGGCATTTCGGTTCCGTTGATGGTGACCGTGGCTCCCGAAGGTCGGCTATCAATCATGAGATAGGCCACCTCTCCAGTGATTTCCGGCACAGGTTGGGCGGTTTTTGCGTCGGGCTTTCGGCGGATGAGTTCTAACACCTCCGATCGCTCGATATCTCTTTTGACTTCTTCTTGAAATCGCTTTTCTTCCATAGAAGATCGAACATATCCAATGACCAATCCAATGATCACAAACATCAAAATGAAAATACCGACCGTGGAATAGAGTCCTTTTGGACTTTCCAAAAACTCCGTATCAATGATCGGAGCTTTTTTCTTTTTGCTTTTGTTTTCGAAGCCAATGGCTTGCATTTTTGGATTGGTGCCACCTCGGGCTTTGACCAAACTTGGATCTGCTGGATTGTACAGTAGCTCAAGAGGCTCCTCTCCGCGTTTCATGCTGGCAAGTACACGTTTGACCCTGGAATCCTCATCAATGTGGTCTTGTGGTACATGAGCAAAATCAAAAAGTTTTTCCTTGGCCAAGGACTCTTCAGGTTTGTGAACATTCCACTGGAAGCTCGCTTGTTGATCGATGGAATATAGTTTGTCTTCGTGGAAGAAAATTTGAGTTTCTTTGTAGATGATGTCGGACTGTTCAATCTCTGAAAGAACCTGCTCGGAAAAATAAATTTCTCCGGCTTTGATGAAATCAAACGTAGACGACAAATCCTCTTGCTTGTGGTTCGACAAGGGGTTGGTTGCCAAAGAAAGAGCTCGTTTGGAAATCAAAAATTTGTAGTTTTGTTTGGATCCTCCTCCAAACAAATATTGAAATTGGAGGCAGGTTGCGCATGCCAAATACCCATGGCCAAACAGAGCCAAGATTTCGCCGCGGTTTCGAAAATAGATCCCCGAATGGTGTTCGACCAGTTTGCAAAAGCTGTCTATTTTCGAGGGATCCATTTGCGTGTAGGCAAAGAAAACCTCTTTCGAGTCCAATGATTTTAATACTTTATCCATATCGATTTTTTTTGCTTCAGCAACTCTACCAGGAGTTGCTCAAAATCAAAGCTTCTGTTAGCTTCGCCCCCTATGTCAAGTGAACGATCAGGATTGGACCTTAAAAAACCCGATGAATTTGTAAGCCTTGTGGAAACCCTCTATACCAAAGGGGTACGACACAAACGGCCATTTGTTCTTAGTATTGTAGCAGTCTTTGCGATAATTTTCATCGCTTTTGGATACCTTTATTGGAAGTCGTCCATCGATCGCAAAGCGGCGGTTGATTTTGCCACGTTGACCGAAAAAGTCCCTGGAGCCAGCTTTGATTCCTTTTCCATGGGCGAGGATGAGAAAAAGGCATGGGATGCCCAGGTCATCATTGCAGATTCCAAGTCTTTTTTGGAAAAGCACGGGCAAAGCTCCATGGCTCCTGTAGCCCATTTGTATCTGGCCAAAGCCTATGTCAAAGCCAATCAGTTGGATCTAGCGGCCCAGGAGTTTGCCTCAGCGGCCAAAGGTCTACGTGGAAATGATCAAACCCTGGCCAAAGAGGGTCTTGGAATTGTCAAAATGAGTCAAAATGATTTCAAAGGGGCTGCTGAAGTATTTCAATCACTGGTAGCTTTGAAGGAAAACCCCAATGCAGATGTTCATCAGTGGAATTTGGGATTGTGTTTCGAAGGAATGGGAGAGGTCAAAAAAGCCCAAGAAGCTTTTGCTTTGTTTGAGACCAAATATTCAAATTCTACTTACGCAGAAAAAGCAAAGTATCGCCTTTTCGCCATACAACATGCTTCGAATGTCTAAAAAATTCTTTTTTGTCGTCTTTCTTTTTTTCGCGGGTCTTGGATCTTCTGGGGTTTGCGATGCATTTGAATATGTCCATTTGAAAGAAAGCTATGAAAAAAATCGATACTTAGCTTTTGATGCCGGGCTAGGTTTTTCCAAACTTTCTTTTGCCGACAATGTTCGCTCCACAACCGGATTCGGTATGAGAGCAGGACTTGGGCATCATTTTTCGAAATTTTTGTTTGGTGAGTTTTATTATCAGGTTGCATGGTTGGGTCTTCGATCCCCAGATCCCGTAGATCCTACGCTTGTGTTGGATTCGACGGCTGTTTTTCATCAAGAAGTACTTCGCGTGTTGATCAAAGATTTTCGTGTGGCTGCCATGCCCTATTTGTCTGCGGGCATTGGAGCCTATCAATTCTCAGGCGTGGACTCTTCGAGTTCGTTGTCGTTTCCAACAGGCATTGAATTTCCCATCGGCGTGGGAATCAAAGCTTTTCTCCACAAGGACATCATTTCATTGAACGCAGACTTTACGTATCACTTTTTGCTTGGAGAAAATCAATCCAGTTCCACACTCCAGGTCATCAATCGCAACAAGGTTGCTTTTGATGCTTATTCGGTGATGGTGGGATTTGAATTTAACTTTTTTTGATATGAAACCTTCGACCAAACATCTTTTGCTAACGTGCGTGTTGATGATGGGGGCTTGTGCCAAAGGTCCTTTGAAGCAGGTGCATCAGCGTACCTATCTTCTTGATCATGTTTCGCCATTCTCATCGTTTTCGACATCTTTTTCGTATTTGACGACGGACTCCCAGCAACGACTCTATTTCGGTACTCGAAGTGGAAAAGTGATTTGCGTGGACTCCAACAATGGAAAAACATTGTGGCAGCATCGAGTGGATGGTGGCTCTGTGGACACGGAAGTTTTGGTTCATGAAGATGGATCTTTTTGGGTCGGAACATCCAAAGGCTACCTCTATAAATTTGATCACTCCAAAGGAAAAAAACCAACTCAATTGTGGAAAACGCAGCTCATCGGCATGCCTCGTGGGAAAATGATGGAGTCGGGAGGAAAGATTGTTGTGGGGACCAATCAGGGGTTTGTGTTTTTGGTTTCTGAAAATGGTGAGATCAAATGGAAATACAAACATCGCATCTCGGGTGGTCAGATGATGATTCGAGGGTACGCAGAGCCTTCTACACAAAATGATCGCCTGTTCTTTGCCAACTCTGACGGAGAGATTGTTGCCCTCTCTATGAATCAAGGAACCTTGCTATGGAAACGCAACCTGGAACAAACTGGAGTTTTGAGGTTCAAAGACATTTCTAGCTTGCAATGGCTTCGAAGCGATCCGACATTGATGTTGGTCACCAGCTATGAGGGAAATGCGGCGGTGTACAATCGTGACGGAGATTTGATTCATTTGTTTAAGGAGCAGGGAATGTCTTCGGCCCCATGGATTGGTGAGCAGGGAGATCGTATGATCTTTGCTGGCAAGCAATCGATTGAAAATATAGATCAAGAGTCTTACATTCCGTTGGGGAATCTTTCCTTGCCCAAGGGGATTCGTTGGAGTGGATGGACTCAGGCCGGTCAAACATGGATCGGAACCAGTGTCGATGGATGGCTCTATGTTGTGGATCAGCCGATGCAAGAGATTCTCTGGAAATATCATCTTGGGCGGTCCATTGCGCCGGGAGTGCAGGTCCTTGATGGAAAAATATGGGTCCTTTCGTCAGGAGGCCATTTGGCGGCCTTTGCTCAACGTTGAGAAATCGTTGTCAAAGAGCAAAAAGTTCGTTATGAACCCTCTTTCTTAGGGTTAGATCTATTCTTTGATCGACCTTTTGTTGGCGACGTAGCTCAGGTGGTTAGAGCGGAGGTTTCATAAGCCTTAGGTCCGGGGTTCAACTCCCTGCGTCGCCACCACTACATCCATACATAACTCTTTTACACTTCTGAGGTTGTTGATCTTGTTTTCAAAGTAGAAAGGAGTTGAACCTTTGGGGTTCATCTTTTTTGGGTCGCAAGCTCCCATGGCGGTTTGATCCTTGTGGGTGGTTTAGGATTGATGTTGAAAAAGCTCATCCAAGGTTTTTGGATCGAGATGAATGTGGGTTACCCGTCTTCCTTTTTCGATCATAGCTAAGACATCTCCGGAAGCCTGCGCATGTTTGAGTCGTGTAAATCCAATGGAGGAAGGAGAGTGCAAGAGTTCAGGTTGATCTTGCGTAAGCAGTATGAACTCAGCTTGATCAACGCCACCTTTGAACAATTGTCCGGTAGAATGAAGATATCGAGGCCCCATTTGTCGTATGCACCTTCGGCCAAAGTTTTGCTCAATGGTTTGGCATATGACTTCACACATGCTGTGACTCTTGTCATTTTGAGCCAAATAATCCAGGACAATGACCGCAGCTCCAGGTGCGTTTTTCTGTGGAGTCCATGTCGACCATGTCGATTTGTGCGAGGACGGAATCAAATCCAACATATTTTTTTCAGAACTTTCCAGGCACCGTGAACACTTGGTTTTGGCAAGAGTTACGTCGGGTTCATCAAATGGGTTTACGTTGAGAAAAATACCCAAGATGCTTGTAACCATTTCCCAAAGAAAAAAAGATTCTGCCAATCCCAATTCTGAATCAAACGTTAGGGTAAATTCCAGGCTAGGAATCGAAATGGAATTCTGATCCTGACGGAGAACAAATTCTCCGGCCATTTTTTCATCATCCGTAGAAAAAAAAGGAAGAATACCCTTTTTTTCCTTTCCAGAACTCTCGGCGAGCAATTGTTCCAACCAGTATGCAAATGTTTCCATGTTTTTGGACATGGTGACCTTCATTCTGTAAGCAGACCTCTTTGATGAAGCTCCCAGAGGAGCCGCTGCCAACATCAGGGCAGGGTTTCAGTGAGCGACCTGTCTGGCAGAGGTTGATCATTCTCTGGGCGTGGGTGAAAATTTTGGGAATCGAGAGTCCACAAAGGTAAGCGGGAACAAGTCCAAAAAAAGAAAGAGCAGAAAACCTTCCACCGATGTCCCCTGGGTTGACAAAGCAGTGCAAAAAATTTTCATAGTTGGCTTCATGCTCCAGTGCACTTCCTGCATCCGTGATGGCAACACATTGTTGAGATTTGATCCCCAAGGATTTTGCATAGCAGAGCAAATGTTTGGTCTCAATCGTGGTTCCGGATTTTGTTCCAACGAGAATCAATACTTTGGATGCATCCACAAGATCAAAGGTTCGTCGAATGCGATCTTCGTCACTGGTATCAAGCATATGAAACGAAAGATCACGCTGTTGGGTCATCGATGCAAATACCTCTCCTGCAAGCGATGATCCTCCCATCCCCAAAAGAATCATATCCGAGAAGTTCTTTGACAATCTTTTTTGATGAAAAGAGAGAATCTCATTTTCAAAAGAATCTCTCAAGCCAAGGATATCCATCCATCCCAAGCGGTGAGCTATTTTTTGTTGAGTTTGCGGATCTGTCGACCACAACGAAGCATCTTTGTTCCAAAGGCGAGGAATCCAATTTTCATGTTGGACTTTGACGAGAATCGATTCTATGGCCTGTTGAAAAGATGGCCCAAGGGTTGGCTTACACTTCACGATGAAAATCTATACCAACAAACAAGCCATAATCAAACCATTTTGAAAACCACCCTTGGATCTCTTCTTGTGTTGCCTGCGTTGTATTGGACAATGCACTTCCAAGGCTCTCGCCATTTTTTAGGGCTTGCAGGATGACCTTTTCGTTGGGCTCTAGACTCTCAAAAAATACACCTTGGCTTCGGTCTTTGTAGATGAGGAGATCCAGAGAAGCCTCTTTTATTTTTTCAAGGTCGTAGGTTTCTTTCCGATGAAAATCAAAAAGGTTCCATGAGAAGGGCACAATCTTGCAACAGGGCTGCAACCTAAGAATCGCACGATCCCAGTCGGATGGGGGAATGGTTGTCATTTGTTGGAGATCAATGGGGGATGAAAAAGGTTCTTGATACATTTCGTTCATCATCCAATCAAACCGAGCCAAATCCAAAATCATTTGTTTTTTTTCCTTCTTCCAATCCAGATCATTTTCTAGATAGGCCAAAAAGTTCAGACCGATTTGATCTACACTGTAATGAGTTGAAGGATGTCGAGTCAATGCTTGGCGGGTGAGATCGACAATGTTTTGGGAAAAAACAATCTTGGTGAGATGGAATACACTTTCGATGATGTCTTCAAATCGAATCCAATATCCATTTCCATAGGCAAAAAAACGATGAGCATGCCGCAGAGAGGGAATATCATCCCCAGAGCCTTGCTGAAGATGATGTAGAAAAAGAGACTGAAGTTCACGCAAGGACAAGTTGGGCTTGTTCATGCTCAATCTCCTTTGCTTTTTGACTTTCATCCAGCAGTTTTTCCAAGGGAGGAATGTCTGCATCCCATTCGATCAAGGTTGGTACGTGATCAAATCGACGGCACGCCAAACGATAAAGATCCCATACCTCTTCTTTTACTTCTCTGGAGTGAGTATCAAACAAAAAATCTTCCTTTTCGATGTGACCAGCAAGGTGATATTGCCCCACGCATTCTGGATCTAGGAATTGGATGTATTGCTTTGGATCAAACTTGTGGTTGAATGAGTTTACATAGACATTGTTCAAATCCAACAAGATTCCACAGCCGGATCGTTTGGCGATTTCACTGATGAATTCCCATTCGGGTAGGGTAGAGTGTTCAAAGGCCACATACGTGGACGCATTTTCCAGCAAAATTCGTCGTTGCAAAAAATCTTGTACCTGATGGACCTTGTTTACCACATGATCAATCACTTCTTTGGTTTGAGGGAGTGGAAGTAAATCATGAGAATTGGCTCCATCGACTCCTGTCCAGCAAAGATGATCCGATACAATGGGTGGTTCAATGCGATGGATGAGTTTTTTCAATTCTTTCAAATAGTCTTTGTTGACGGGATCTGTAGATCCAATATTCATCGATACCCCATGACAACAAATGGGGTAGTCTCTTCGCAAATCTTCCAGGATGGTGAGGGCCCTCCCTTCGGTATCCATGTGGTTTTCGCTGACAACTTCCAACCAATCGATGGCGGGGCGGGTTTCCTGGATGACGGTCCAGTGATCACTTCGAAGGCCGATCCCATGGCCAATTTTGGGCCAATTGCTTTGCAAAGTGTATGCGGTATTTTCTTTCATAAAAATATTTTAATGCCTATGTACGGCCTAGGCGCTAAAACATTTTTATGATGGGCAGAGCTCTACAATCCGTGGAGCTCTGCCATCATCGTAAATCCTTTACTCGGATTTGGCTCCACAGCCGTTTGCACCGCAGCTTTGTTCTGCAGCTTTGCAACTGTTTTTGGTAGCTTTTTTGGCAGCTTCACCTTTGCAAGAATTTGCTTCACCTTTGCAAGAATTTGCTTCACCTTTGCAAGAATTTGCTTCACCTTTGCAAGAATTTGCTTCACCTTTGCAAGAATTTGCTTCACCTTTGCAGGAGTTGGCTTCGCCCTTGCAAGAATTTGCATCGCCTTTGCATGCATTTCCTTTGCAAGAATCAGCACCACAAGAAGCAGATGCCCAGCATTCACCGTTTTTCCACTGTGCTTTGCCATCCTTCTTGAGTTTTTTGCACTCTTTTTTGGATACATCGAGCTTTTTGTGTTCTTTGTTATGACCTGCATTAGCAGAAGACACCCAAGAGGCGGCGAACAATCCTGCAACAGCTGCACTGACCAATAGTTTATTTGTTTTTTCCATTTTCTTCCCTTTCCTTTGTTGTTTCATTGAGGTTTTTCCCCATTGAATTTTATAAACTGAAAATGATAAGACAGGCTTTTTGTCTTATTTTTTCTTTTCTTCTTTTTGAGCAACAGCCTGGATATTGAGCTCCATTTCTACTTCTTCGCCTACAAGAACTCCACCCGTTTCCAAAGCTTTGTTCCATGTAAGGCCGAAATCTTTTCGACTGATTTCACCTTCGGCTTCGATTGAAATTTTCACATTTCCAAAAGGATCTTTCGCAGGTCCATCCAATTCAATGTTTAGTTCTACAGGTTTGGTCACACCGTGAATCGTGAGATCTCCTACCAACAAGGCTTTGGTAACTTCGCCTTTTGTTTCAATCTGTTTTACCTTTGTGCTTTTGAAGGTGATGTTTTGAAATCCAGGATTCGCTTTGTTGGCGATGTCAAAAAAATCTGGGCTTTTGAGATGTTCGTCTCGTTTATCCACACCCGTGTTGATGCTGCTCACGGTAATCTTGCCTTCGACTTTCATGTTTTTGGGTTTGGCTTCGTCGTATTCGATCGTGCCTTGAAAGTCCTGAAAACTTCCATTCACTTTCCCAATGAAGTGTCGAATTTTGAAATTGACGTTGGAGTGATCGTGATCAATCACATAAGTTGATGCATGTCCAAGCATGGGAAATACGGACAACAATACAAACAAGGTTAGACTTTTCTTGAAGTTCATTTGGGCTCCTTCTACGAGGTATGAAATTTGGTTAGAATACATTCGAATTGTTTTACGATTCGATTGCATTGTAGAGGAGGTTACAAAGATTGCAAAAAAAAAATCAAAAAGTATAACGCAATCCGCCAGAGAATCCAATCGAATTGATGGGAAGGTCAATGTAGTGAAAGGTCGTTTTCACATAGAGAGAATAGTGTCTCAAGAATGTATAGTATTCAATTCCGAGCCCACCCAAAATATCCAATTTGTAATTGTCGTTGTTGAAGGTAAAAGATGGATGAGAGTAGAATATTCCAGCACCAATCTGAGCAAAAGGGTAGAAACGCCCCATGGGGTATTGAATTTTGGCGGCCAAATCAAAAAGGAAGGTGTTTACTCCTCCTTCCAGCACAACATCGTTGGGGGAGGCTTCGTTCAAGGCAATCGTATACAAACCTTCGATGCTCAAATAATCAAAAATGTCGTACCCGGTGACAAAGGTCAGTGAAAAACCTGGATTGGCAGCAGATCGTCTGCCGAGATTGTCTCCCAAAATGTTATGAAATCCAAAATCGGCTCCAATGGAAAAACCTCTTTCGATTTCATCTGGCAAACGTTTGAAATCTCCGAAAAGCTGATCAGCCTGAGAGGAATAGGAAAACAAACTCACAAACAACGCCGCTAGGACACATTTTTTCATGTTTATCATTCTCTATCTACCTGCAGTGTTAAAGCTAAATGGCAATGTGACTTCGGTTTCTCCCCCAGATTCTGGGAAAGGAATTCTTCGAATGGCTCGGATCACACAGTCTTCTGCCATGGCATTGGCCAAGCTGGATTCTCTTACCGAGGCACTTGCCACACTTCCAGAGGATCCCACCACAAAATTTACAGAAACTTTTCCCGCAAGACTGGGGTTCTTTTGGGCTTCTCTTTCGTAGCAGAGTTGAATGCGACCTTTGTGTTCACTGATGATCTTGAGAATTTCTTCTCGTGTTAAGCCTCCACCCACGTAGACGGCTTCTCGATCGATTTCCGCAGTGACAGAAAGTTTATCATTGCCCGTCCCAAAATCAGCCAATCCTGTGCCCTTGGCACCTCCTCCACGACCTTTGGTTCCGAGGCCTTGTCCAATCGAGGCTGTCTCGCCTCCGCCGCCAGTACCTCCGCCTTGCAAACCTTTGCCTTCTCTTACCGCAGTCTCACCTTGGAGACCAAAACTACCTCTGGCAGAATATTTGGACAACGCTGCATCAGCTTGATCGGAGATGGAACTGTCCGCAAAACCAGTCCCTCGACTGTTCAAAAATCCAAGAACTCCTGTGTTTCGTACTTTATTTAAGGAGGGTCCGGTCGCTTTGGTGCCCGGGACACTTTTTCCTCGTTTGCCCTCCGTGCCAGATGCTTTCGCACCTTCACCTTCTCGGCCTCCTCCACGCTGTGTGGTTTGTGATCCTTTCGTGCCTGTTGAGGTTTGTTGCGTCCTTGAGGCTTGAGATCTCACCGCAATGGGCTGATAAGGTTTGATTTCTTTGGAAGCCACCAAAATCCGTCGATATTTTTCGGGAATTTCTTCTAAGGTGTTTTCCCGAGGGCTTGCGGGGAACAGTTTGATGATCAAAAGAAGCAGCAAATGCAAAGCAAGAGAAGCGATAAGCCAACGAATAAAGGAAGGGTCAGCGATGTTTTTGAAAATGGGAACCGGAGCAATCTTTTCTGGTTCGTAAATTTCTTCAAAATAAATGCGAAGAGTGCCGTGCTCTAGGCAGCCGCGACTGCCAGCAGGAAGTTCGATCACTCGATGTTGTTTCTCGGTTTTGTGCTCCAACTCTGACAGAGGAACCAGTTGATCTTCTTTGGAAATGACTCCGGAAAAACGAGAATTGACCCGAAGAACAAGATGATGGTCTTTTTTGTATTCAATCAATTTGTGACGATTGGGCAGACCTTCGGTTGGAATTTGAAACGTATTCCCAAATCCAGTTCCAACTTTGATGACCGTTCCTGGAGCAAAAAAACGATCCTCGATGGTGTATCCATAGGCTTGCAATACAACACGAAGATATTTTGGTTGGTTGGTTTTTTGAGGTTTGTTTGCAGAGTCTTGTTTGCGAAATTTTACCAACAGATCATCGGGATCATAATAAATCTCCGAAAAACGGTCGCTTGGAATGGTCAATTTTGGTTCTGCGCTCATCTTGTTTGTATCACTCTATCCATAATTGCTCATGACGCAACAAATATTTAGTACTCGTCCACGGCTTTGGAAATGTTGGGAAGAAAGCTCTCATCCAGGTTCAAAAGCTTTTTGAATCGGAATTCAGGCGCTTTGACGATGGATTCTCCAATGGGCTTTTTGACATCTCCCAAGATGTCAATTTCTTCAAAATTGTACACGGTTCGTTTGGGTGGAACCTTGGGGGTAGGGG
This sequence comes from Bdellovibrionota bacterium, assembly GCA_041391365.1. Taxonomy (GTDB): domain Bacteria; phylum Bdellovibrionota_G; class JALEGL01; order JALEGL01; family JAGRMV01; genus JAGRAX01. Next base: position 242,394 of record JAWKOC010000001.1, read on the forward strand.
AGTCGGATTGAGCGTGAGCTTGTGAGCCCATCATAAGAAAAGACATCACCATCATGGCAGAAAATATATATTTTATCATGTTCATCTCATCATCCTTTTTGCCGCGTTTGGGTTTCATTGCTTGCGTTGCTTGGAACGGTTTTGGGAGGAAGTTTTTTGGCACTTTCCAATTCCTTCAGCACGTCTTTGTTGTCATATGCAGGCCCACTGCGAAGGGAAAGATAGCGTTGATAATATTCCACAGCTTTGTCACGGTCCCGCACTTTGTGGTGATACAAAGAGGCTAGATTGAGCAAACCGTCGGTTTGGAATGGATCGATGCGAAGAACATTGAGAAGAGATTGCTCGGCATTTTCGGTGCGGTTGGAGTTGAGTTGAACATATCCAAGATTGATGCGAGCAGGGATATGCAAGGGTTCGATGGAGAGAATGTCTTCGTATTGTTGAATGGCCATGGGAAAGTTGGCATGTTCCATGTAGATTTGGGCTACATTGAGTCGGGGTTCAATGAGATTGGGATTTTTTTTCACAGAGGTTTTGAAGGCTTCGATGGCATTTTGATAGAACTCTTTTTTCAGGTAAATCAATCCCAAGTTATTGTAGGTCTCCGAATGGTTTTCGTTGATCTTTTTGGCTTTTTGCAAGGTTAGTTCAGCCAAATCCAATCGGTCGGTTTGATAATACATAAGAGCCAACGTGTTCATCGCGTAGATGTTGTTTTTGTCATCTCTCAAAATGGCTTGAATCATTTTGTAGGCTTGATCGTAATTTCCCTGCTCTCTCAATACATTTGCAAGATCATTTTGAATTTGCCATTTGGGCTCATATTCATTTTCATAACTCTTGTAGATGTCTAACGCTCGATTGTATTCTCTGTTTTTCACGTACAATTTTGCCAGTTGAAGTTTTTCCTCTGAACGGTCAGGACGGATCAATAGACCTTTTTCAATCATGTCGATGGCTTTGTTGTATTCGGTCATTCTCGAATACAATTTTCCAAGGGCAAAATAAGCGGAGGCATTGCGAGGTGTTGAGACAATCGCATTTTTCTTGACCGTGATGTCTTCCACCAACGAATCAAACGATTCCTTGGAAGGAGTTGCCGCCACACGCGCAAAACCTTGGTTCTGAGCATTGGGCCCTTTGGATGCACAAGCTTGCAACATCATCGTTGTCCCTAGCAATGTGCAAATCAATCTAGATGTGGAAAATGAATGGTTCACTGTTTCTTTTCTCCTACATTGAACTCAAATACGGAGTAGGGATCGCTTTTGTATTCTCCCAACTCATTGGTGCCTTCCAAACGAGGATAGATTTTGGGTTTGTAGATCGACAATTCTGTGTAAGTCTTTTTGGTCCACGGAGAATAAACTTCCAACTCAAAAGATTTCTTCAGAGCTTTCTCCAGAGAGTCAATGGCCAGTGCCTCGATGGGAGCTGCACGATTTTGCAACTCTTGTTCATACAGATCAACTTCTTCAGGGCTTAACGAAGTGGGGACTGGGGCTGTAAACAATGCAAGGCTGTAGTCTTTGTAAATCATTCCCAATTGATGAAGAGCCGCAACCCCAATTTCAGGATCACCGATGTTGATGATTTCCAGGTAACTGTCTTTGAGTTTTTCAAGCAAGGCTGTTTTGTCTTCCAAGGATCGCATCAGACGTTTTTCGGGCATCTCCAGTTTGATGCGTTTGAAACGGTTGAGGTCATCTTCTGCAAGTTTCAAAAGTGACTTGGCTGCATAATAGCTGCCCGCTTCAGGGCCTTGCCCCACACGTCGATAGGTTCTCACCGCTTCCACATGGGCCTTGTTGGCAACGGCTTCTTGCCCCATGCGTTCATAAGCCAAAGCTGCTTTGTGGTAGGCCTCTACGTTTTTCGACGTAACTCGAGTCGAGGTTGAGTTGTATTTCACAAACTCTCTGGCCGCATTGGGATAGTCTTTTTTCTTTTCGTATACGTTGGCTATTGAGAATTGGATGTCCTGAGCATCTTTGGAGTTGGGATACAATTCCAAGTGCTTTTTGTAATCCAACAGAGCTCGATCAAATTCCAGGAGATTTTCGTTGTAGAGGCCAGCATTGTATAAGGCATCTGGTGCAATGGTGGATTTGGGATCGGTCCGTGCCAGCAATTCAAAGTATTTTGCGGCATTTCGATAATCGAGTTTTTCGTCAAAATAAGTTGCCAGAGACAACATGAGTTTTGGACCCAAGGTTGAGGTTGGGTATTCTTTCAAGAAACTTTCTGAACTGCTGATCGCTTCTCTTGCATAGTCACCTTCAATATAGTTGATCGAGGCGTTGTACAAGGCTTTGTCCGCATACTTCGACGTTGGATAGCGTTTTGTCAGACTTTGATAGACCTGCGCCGCTTTGTAATGTTCTTTTTGCTTTTCCAGATCTTCAGCTCTTTTAAAAATCGCCCCTTGGATCAAGTCAAGCAAGATGACTTTATTTTGGGCTGTGGCAAAGTGAGAAACTTGCAAGTATTCCTCTGCAGTTTTTTCCAAACTGACCCAATCTTTTTTGATGTTGTAAATGTCCAGAATCAAATGTCTGGATTTATCACCAGCTTTGCTGGCTGGGTAGATGCGAACCACATTTGAAAATGCACTAAGTGATTTATCAAAATGGTTGTAGTTGTAGAACAATCGTGCTCGTTGATAGAGCATTTCAGGGGCAATAGGATCTTTGGGGAAAGATTTTACATAGAGCTCGTTGGCTGCAATCAATTTTTCCGTGTTTCGAGGCATTTCCAACTTTTCTTGTAAGGCCTTTTTTCGTTCGGCCATGGGTTCGATACGCTTGTATTGTTCCACTTCGACTCGATTCAAAGAATCGATTTGTCCAGTCAAAGCCTTTTTGTAATGAGGTTTGTCTCTTCCTCCCACTACAACTTGTTCATATTGCTCAGCCGATCGGTCATACTTTTTGTATTCGAACAGCAATTCAGCAAAAAGCATGTGCATTTCGTATGCGTTTTTGTGTTCGGAGAATCGATCAAGGTATTTTTTGTAAAAACCCATGGCGGTCAGAGCAAACTTCTCCGAAGCTCGTGGATCTGTTTTGGCTTCTTTCTGGGATTGTTCGTGATATTTGTTGGCCAAAAATCTTCCGTACACTTCCGATCGAGTGTCCGCATATTCTCTGTGTTCAGGATTTTGATTCAGAATGTACCAGCGAGACTCCGGAGCATATTCCGAAAGAAACCGAATCATTTCTTTCATGGATTGAACCAAATTTTGTAACCTCTCATAGCAGTCAATCAAGCGAGAGTGATATTTGGGGGCCAGTTCATACTCTGGATATCGCTCAATCAAGCGAGAGATGGTGGCAATGGCCAGATTGTACCGAGCCTGGTCAAAATAAATATCCGAAAGTTTTTCCAGCACAATGCGGGCGTATTTGTCCTCCCCAATAGAAACAAAATACTTTTCGGCTTCTTTGTATTCACCCAAATCTGAGTAAAACAAGACCAAGTCTTTGAGAGCTTCATCTCGCAGCTGAATTTCGTTGGGAACGTTCTTTGAAGTTTCCACAACCCGTTGCATGACTTTTTTCGCAGCTCTGAATTTGCTTTGGTTGTAGTAACACCACGATGTTTTGTAGAGCGCAAAATTGTGAAGCTTGTTGGGAAGTCGAAGTACCTCGTTGTAGTTGAAAATGGCTTCTTCGAATTCTCGTTGATTGAAATGGTAGTCTCCGATTTCCATGTAAGAGTCTGCCACAAATTTGCTGTCTGGAAACTTTTTGACCAAGGTTTTGAAAAATTCTACGTAGCGAGTTTCCCCCGTCTCTTTTCCTCGAAACCCTGCCAGAAAAATGACTTCGTCAATGCGATCGTAGTTGGGAGCAATCCGAATGATTTCTTTGTAGTATCCCAAGGTCTTTTTCCCTGAAAAGCTTGGAAGCTGAGGTTTTGTTGTTCTTTGTTTGGCCAAGTACTTGTCCATCTCACGATCGTAGACTTCAACTTGCTGAGTGTAGCTTGTCTTTTCTACACCCCAATTGAGCTCAGCCAGTCTGAAAAGAATGTTGGCTTTTTGCTCGTTGCTGTTGGCTTTGTCGACCAAAGAATTGAGAAGATCGATTTCGTTTCGAGATTTTTCGATGAATACCTGATCCATTTGATAGGTTGGAACATCAAAAGCATCGAAAGAACGAGACTGAAACTTTCCCTCGCGTGCTTTTTCACCAATGGGCGTGAGTCGCTCCGAACGAAGTTCGTTGACACTGTAGGCAGGAGATTGAGCCCACAATGGAGGAGTAAGGTAAAGAGCGAGGAGTGTTCCTACACTGGTGCGATAGAGAAGGTGAGATTTCATCAGTTGCCCTCTTGATCTTCCTTGCATTTTGAAGGCAGGTCATAAAGGAAGTAGCCGATCTCATCCGCCCATGTTTCTTCCCCCCTGGCTTCCCACCAAATCATGGTTTCTTGTAGACTTTCGGTGAACTTGGGTTTGACCAACTCCTTATCCGTCAAGATTGGGGGGGCCAGTTTGAGAATTCTCTTTTGGAGAATTTGCCGTTCCACGCTCACGATCTCATATTCTAGCACATCTTTGAGTCCCAGGTATTCCAGGATCATGGCTTTGGTGTTCTTGAGTTTGTATCCTGCGATCCAGCTTCCTTTGGCGGTCAAACTGTCAACACGTTGCTGAATCAGACCGGAAAGAATCAAAGCTCGTTTGTTTTCCAGCAAGCGTAGCTTTTCTTGTTCTTTGGTCAGCGAAACGACATAGCGATGGAGATTCAAAAAATCTTTGTCCCCCGCAGCCAAATTGAAGAGCTCCTTGTATTTGTAATGTTCGACGCCTGACTCATCTGTGGTTTTGGATTTTAGCAGTGGATAATATTGGCGAGGATCTTTTGCTTCTTTGGCGAGGCGATCGATTTGGTCTCCCAATACCAAGAAATTCTTTTCCAAGGCCGTGAGTGTTTTGACGGCTTCATCGTAATAACAAATTTCCATGTAAGTTGCGGCTTTGAGCAAGTAAGATTTGATGAAAAAAACCTGATCAAAAAATGGACTGTTGAGGGAGTGCAAAATGGAGAGGGTTTCGTTAAATTTGTTGAGTTTGAACAAGGCCCAACTGGATTCATACAATGCAGGAGGGTAGAATTCTCCATCTCGTTTGACTTTTCCATAGTACAACACCGCCAAGGGATAGTTGCCTTTTTCATAAAAGATTCTTCCGATGGCTAGGTTTGCGATTTGTTGCAATCTCGCTTTTTCGTAATATTCCACAGGAGAGCGCGTGTTGGAAATGTTTTGAAAATGTTCCACAGCTTTGTCCAAGTTTTGAGTTTCAACTTGGATGGTTCCTAGAAGATATTGAGAACCCAAGTACAATCGATTTCGAAACGAGATGGCCTGAAGAAGACGTGCGGCTCTTTCGTATTGACCACGGAGGTAAAGATTTTTTGCGATGAAATAGCGAAACTCTTCTCGAAGAGACAAGGGAACTTTGTTTTCAGAGATTTTCTCTGCGAGATATACGATCAATTCATCATCTTTGAGTTCTTGCGCGATCTTGATGGCTCTTCGCAATGACTCATGGGTATGAGCTTGCAAAGGTTCTCTTTCTACGATGTCGACAAAATAAAGAAGTGCACTGTAGGGAAGGTCCATGTCGTACAATGCAATCGAAATGTAATACTTTGCAAATCGATATTCTGGGTAGTTCTTGTATTGGTCACTCGACAATATGTCATCAAAGATCAGATAGGCTTCTTTCGGTCTTCGATTCAATAGATTGGCTCGCCCCTCCTCAAACCGCGCCACCAATGCTTCGAATACCGTGTTGCCTACCACCAAATTTTTTCGTTTCTCAATGGTGGAAACGATTCTGGCGTCAACGTCTTGGTCAAATTCGTAAACAGCTTTGACAGGTTTGTGACTGCATCCCGCCCATAGGAAGGTGAGACTGGCCAGCAATGTATAGCGGAGCAGAGGTGATCGCATGGATTAACTTTCTTGTTTGGGATGGGGTGGGAGGAACAACGACAAGCCCACCGACAACAACCGGTTGTTTACAATGTGATTGAAGGGAGCCCCTTCTTTGACCGTATAGTTTTTTAGATCGATACGAATGGATGCCCAATCGTTGAGATGGATTTTTGTTCCAAGACCTACGTTGAATCCAAAATTTTTGGATCGCTCTGCTTGAAAAAGTCCCGCACCTGCGATCAAGAAAATATCAAAATGAAGAATCTTTTTGGAAAAGATGCTGAACTTCCCATAGATCGGCGACCAGATGATGTTTCCGATGTACAAATTGGTGAAGGGGTCAGGTGAAGGATTGAGGGTGACTCCACAGTCGGTTACCGGTACGTTGCCTGCGGTGTACAGGGTATTGGCAGGATCGCAGGGAATGTTTGCCAGATCATCGATCAAAGGCTTGTTCCAGCTGAACGCTCGAGCATAGTTTCCTTCGAATCCAATCGATTCTTTGAAGTGATAGGTGTAATGCATGTCCGCCATGGCATACTGAAGGAAGGGATTGTCGAAAACAACTCCTCCTCCCAATGTGAATTCGTGGCGGCCTGTTTTCCGAAACAATCGATTTTGAACAACATCGATGCCCTCGCGGCGAACATTTCCGATTTGGTTTTCGGCGTCGTTCTGATCTTGGGCATACCCAACGGAAGTCATCCCCGACAGCGTCGCGCAAATCAAAAGCCCTTGAATCAAGAAAATACGAATGTGTTTCATGAACGTCCTTACATTATGAAATGGTTGATTTTATTTACAATATAACGCAATCAACCATATCAAATCTTGACAATCTGTAAACTAATTGAAAAAGAAAATCTGTCAGACAAAGCCCTAAAGAGTTTGTTTTGCCGCACACATGAAAACATCTTCAATCCATTCGAAACCTCCGTATCAGACTTCTGCGCTCTATCGAAAGGTGCGAGCAACATTGGTTCGTTTGTTACAGCAGCACGGTCACTCCAAACTTCTCGTTGCCGTTTCAGGGGGAGTGGATTCGATGGTGTTGTTGCACTTTTTGGCAGCGTACTCCCGAGAAAAAGGAATTGGGTTGACCTGTGGTCATGTTTTTCACGGTACAAACTCAGTGGAAAACGCAAAGGCGAGAGACTTGGTCCAACAAACTTGTCAGGCCTTAAAGGTAGAATATGTCGATCGTGAGCTGAAATGTTCCTCGGGATCTTCTGAGGAAGAGATGCGCACCCAAAGAAGGCAGGCTCTGATTTCGATGTCCACTCAGACCTCAAGCTCAGCGGTGGTTTTGGCCCATCACTTGAATGATCAAGTAGAAACGTTTTTCATGAGGCTTTTGACAGGCTCGTCCATCAACGGGTTGCGGGGGATGCGGGCCTGCACAGATCATTTTTGGATACGGCCCATGTTGGAGATTTCCAAGAGAGAGTTGCTTTGCGAGGCAGAGAACACTGGAATTGTTTTTGTTCATGATGTGACCAATCGCGATACAAAATTTGAGCGCAATTGGCTTAGACATCAATTGATGCCGATGCTGGAAACTCGAATCAATCCGAAGTTGGCCACCACGATTGCGAATCTGACCCACGAATTGGATCAAGCCCATGAAGTGATCGAAAATCAGGGGCTGCTGCTTTTGGATCAAGTGGAGTTGTCTCCCCATGTGTACGATCGTATCTTGCTCTCCAAAGCTCCGATTGCCATTCAGACGCAAGTCTTGATGGAGGCCTACAAAAAAATCACACACCAACATGCTGCGATTGGTCGAGATCACGTGAAGGTTCTTCTGGGATTGGTACAATCGGCAGATCGAAAACGTTCTTTTCTATTGCCGTTGCAGGTTCTTTGTGAGAGCGACCACCGGCAGATCCGTTTTGTCAAAAAATTTCCTCTCGACTCAATATGAGTGTAAAAACTTTGCCTCTGCGATCAAGGTCGACAAGTGTGGCAAACCCAAAATTGCTGCATAGGGCGAAGGTAGCCTCTGGACAGAATGATCGGAGTGCCTATAATGGGGAAACCATAAGGAAAATCGCGATCATTTGATTTGGTAAAGAAAAGTTGGAGTGAACATTGAAGGGTAAAAGTTTTATACTGTGGGTTTTATTGACGTTGATGGCGGTGATGGTGTTTCAATCCATCAGCCATTTTTCCCAGCCAATTCCAGAAAAGATTTCGTATTCTACCTTTCGGGAAAAGGTCGTGCAGGTTTGGTGGAGTCGGTGTCTGTTTATGAAGACCGTATTGAAGGGGACTATGTTCCATCAGTTTCTTCTTCATCGACCACAGATTCTGCGGAAGAGACTTCGAGTTCTCGGTTTGTGACCGATTGGCTAGGAACGGGCGAGGGGCTGACAGAGTTTTTGGAAGAAAACAACGTCAAAAACTTTGACACGGTTTCGGAAGAAAAAACCAACTTTTGGAAACAACTTTTTATTTCGGGATTCCCGTTGGTGTTGATGATTTTTTTCTTTTTGATTTTGTTTCGTCAAATTCAAGTGGGTGGAGGCAAAGCTCTGAACTTTGGCAAATCCAAAGCCAAAATGATGACCGAGGATCAAACCAAAATTACATTCAAAGATGTGGCAGGAGTGGATGAGGCCAAAGAAGAGCTGACGGAGATCATTGATTTTCTCAAAGATCCAAAAAAGTATCAAAAGCTTGGGGTTCGGATTCCCAAGGGTGTTCTCTTGGTGGGCCCTCCTGGAACCGGCAAAACGTTGCTTGCGAAGGCGGTCGCGGGAGAAGCTGGAGTTCCATTCTTTAGCATTTCAGGATCTGATTTTGTGGAAATGTTTGTGGGGGTTGGAGCCTCTCGGGTTCGAGATTTGTTTGAACAGGGCAAGAAAAATGCCCCCTGCATTATTTTCATCGATGAGATTGATGCGGTTGGCCGCCATCGTGGGGCTGGCCTTGGAGGTGGCCACGACGAGAGAGAGCAAACGCTCAATCAATTGCTTGTGGAAATGGATGGTTTTGAGACGCACGAAAGCGTGATTCTGATTGCAGCCACCAACCGAGTGGATGTCTTGGACCCTGCGCTCATGAGACCGGGTAGGTTTGATCGTCATGTGATGGTCCCTCGTCCCGATGTGTTGGGTCGGGAGCAGATTTTGAAAGTGCATGGCGGAAAAGTTCCAATTTCCAAAGACGTTGATTTTGCGGTCATCGCCAGGGGAACCGTAGGGTTTTCGGGGGCTGATCTTGAGAACCTCATCAACGAGGCTGCTTTGATCACCGCCCGCGAAAATCGCGAAGAAGTCACGTCGAAAGACTTAGAAAATGCCAAAGATAAACTCATGCTCGGCAAAGAGCGCAAAAGCATGGTGATGAGCGAAGAAGAAAAGGAAGTGACAGCCTATCACGAAGCGGGACACACCTTGGTGGCCAAGCTCAGTCCTGATGCGGATCCTGTACACAAAGTGACCATTGTTCCGCGAGGAATGGCCTTGGGAGTGACCCATCAGCTTCCAGAAAAAGACAAATACACCATGAAGAAAAATGAAGCTGAGACCATGATTGCGATCTTGATGGGAGGACGCTTGGCCGAGGAGATTGTTTTCGGCAAGATCACGAGTGGTGCCGCCAATGATATTGAACGGGCCACGGATCTGGCTCGCAAAATGGTGTGCGAATGGGGGATGAGCGAAGAATTGGGACCTTTGGCTTTCAAGAATCAAGGAGACCAAATCTTCTTGGCGCGTGAGGTTTCTAGTCCAAATCACATCAGTGAGCAGACTTCCCCATTGATCGATCAGGAAATCAAAAAGCTGGTGATGAAAAACTATCAACGCGCCAAAGAGCTGTTGGAAAAACATCGAAAAGCTCTCGATGGAATTGCAAAGGCCCTTCTTGAAAAAGAAATTTTGCATGCCCATGACATCGATGACATTCTGCAGTCGGCCATGGCCTAGACCGCAGCTTGACAGCCTTTTTTCGACTTTTCTTGCACAATTTTTCGTCTTTCCAATTTTCCTTTGATACACTGGAAAATTGCGTATGTTAGGGTTTTTTAAAGGGTTAGAAGAATATCGATGGTTTTGGGACACCCTCGATATTTTGCTTGTCGCGGCCCTGATTTATGGACTGCTGAGCTTGATTCGAGGAACAAGGGCTGTGTATATGCTCTTGGGTCTATTCATTGCGATTGTCGTTTATTGGGTTTCAGCCCTGACGGATCTGTACACCCTGAGTTGGATCCTTTATCACTTTTTCGGAAGTTTGTTTTTGATCATCGTGATCTTGTTTCAAAATGAAATCCGAAGAGGCCTCACACAAATCGGCCGAACCCCCATGTTGTCGATGATCACCCATACACAAGATACCATCATCATTGAGGAGTTGATTCGGGCTTCAGTTTCCTTGGCCAACAAGAAAATTGGAGCGTTGATTGTGGTCGAGAGAGAAGCAGCCATTTCGGATTACATTGAGTTGGGAACAAATCTTGATGGCGCAATCTCCAAAGAGCTCCTGACCAGTATTTTTCTCCCCAGTTCTCCCATTCACGATGGGGCCGTGTTGATTCAAAAAGGACGTGTGTCTCATGCAAGTTGCTTTTTGCCACTTTCGATGAATCCACATTTGGATCCAGATCTTGGAACTCGTCATCGTGCGGCCATCGGTCTTACCGAGGAAACAGATGCTGTTGTGATTGCGGTTTCGGAAGAAAAGGGTTGGATCTCTGTTGCACTGAATGGAAAAATCATTCGAGGTGTAGATGGGGTTGCCTTGCGGAAAATTTTGTTCGAGCAAATTCAGCCCAAGTCGGTGACATGGAACGACTGGACGCCTGCCAAATTGTTGAAAAAAAGTTCTGAATCGTCCACGGAGTTATGATGATCAAAGATTTTTTTCTCAGACACCCCATCACCAAAATCATTGCTTTGGTGTTGTCGATCACATTGTGGTTGATTGTTCATGGAGATCGTCAAAAAGAGATTACTGTCGACATTCCCATCAAGTATGTGGAAACGCCCGATGATTTAATGTCGGTAGGTCAGTTGCCTACAAAAATGAGAATTCGATTGAGGGGGCAACAAACACGTTTGTCCAAAATTGATGAGTCTTATTTTCCTCCTCATGAAATCAATTTGAGTACCGCGCGAAGAGGAGTCAATACCTATTGGGTGTACGAAGAAGATTTCAAAGTTCCTTTTGGAGTTTCGGTAACACGAGTATATCCGCAAGCCATTCGTTTGGAGCTTGATTTTGCACAGGTCCAATGGGTAGCTGTAGAACCCAAAGTCATTGGTTCGCTCAGTCCCGGATATTTGATTGAGGATACGGTGATCACTCCATCGAGGGTTCGTGTTCGGTTGCCTCGCCAAAGTGTGGATCAGGTTAAGAAAGTTTTCACGCAGGACATCGATTTGAACGATCGGAAAGCAGATTTTGAAGGGGAATATTATTTGGATGATCGATCCATTCCCGGTGAAATCTTGCAAGAGCGAGTCAATGTGTCTTTCAAAATCAATGAGAATCAAACCATCAAGACCATCTCGGTTCCGATTCAGCGAGCAGCTGCGCAGGTCAAATATCGAATGGTTCCTGAAACCGTATCGTTGAAAGTCAAAGGCAGAGAAAGTTTGGTGATGTCGGTCGAGGACAATCTTCCGATGATTTCTCTGGATCAACATGTTTTTGAAGAGGCTCTTCGTACCAAGAGATCGATGGAGATTCCCTTGATTTATCAGGAGTTCCCTGGTTTAGAGATGTCCGTAGAACCCCAAAAGGTTAAAGTCGTATTTGAATAATCTCTTGCGAGGAGAACAACATTGTTTGGAACAGATGGAATTCGAGGTCGTACGAACAAAAGCCCGATGACGGCTTCCGTAACATTGGAAGTTGCACAAGCTTGCGCTTGTGCTCTGATTGGAGCCAAGCGAAACCATAAAAAACCCCAGGTCGTGATTGGCAAAGATACTCGTCTTTCCGGATATATGTTTGAGTCCGCACTGACATCAGGGTTTTGTTCGATGGGGGCCGATGTTCTCTTGGTTGGACCCATTCCAACCCCAGGCATTGCTTTTTTGACAGAAGGCATGCGAGCCGATGCTGGCTTGGTGATTTCTGCTTCTCACAATGCTTTTGAGGACAATGGAATCAAAGTTTTTGGTGCCGACGGATTCAAACTCTCTGATGAAATTGAAAGCGAAATCACTCGTCTTTACCATGACAAAGAATCGCTTCGATCGTATTTGCCGGAACCTTCGGAGGTTGGAAGAGCCAGTCGCTTGGTGGATGCCTACGGTCGCTACATTTCTTACCTAAAGCATCATTTCCCGCGAGAACTTTCATTGGATGGCATTCGTATGGTTGTCGATTGTGCTCATGGGGCCACGTATAAAATTGCTCCGACGGTTTTTGCTGAATTGGGCGCTCAGGTGCATACCATTGGAGTCAGCCCCAATGGAACCAATATCAACCATGATTTTGGAGCGACTCATCCAGAAGTTCTTTCGAAAAAAGTGTTGGAAACGGGAGCACACATAGGAATTTCTTTCGATGGGGATGGGGATCGCGTCGTGCTGTGTGATTCCAAAGGCCGAGTATGGGATGGAGACAAAATCCTTGCGTTGTACGCACAGACCTTTGCAGGAACCGATCGCATCAATGGTGGAGTTGTGGGTACGGTCATGAGCAACTTGTCGCTAGAGCACAAAATCAAAGATTTGGGACTTCACTTTTATCGAGCCTCGGTAGGGGATCGATATGTGGTGGAGTTGATGAGAGAAAAAAAGAGTTTGTTGGGAGGAGAACCTTCTGGACATCTGCTCTTTTTGGATCGAAGCACAACTGGAGATGGCATTTTGTCGGCTCTGATGGTGCTGGAAATTCTTTGCAAAACACAAAAGTCTCTGGATGAGTACGATTCCATTTTGGAAAAATACCCTCAACGCATTCGAAACATCGATGTGGTGGAAAAGAAACCTTTGGATGAATGGAAAGAGTTGCAGGATTTGATTCGCCACGCCCAGGGAGAATTGAAAGATCGTGGAAGAGTCCTTGTGCGCTATTCGGGCACGGAAAACAAAGCTCGTGTCATGGTCGAAGCGGATCAGGAGTCAGTGGTCAATCGCTGGGTGGATGAGATTTCAAAACTGTTTTCAAAAGACCTTTCCTGATGGCTGGATGAAGATCATCAGCAACAATTTATCGGATACGTTGAATGTGGCACAAGCTCTTGGAAAAGTGCTTCGGCCTGGAGACGTGGTAGCCTTGCAGGGGACCTTGGGGGCTGGAAAAACGCGATTTGTAGAAGGAATGAGCAGGTCTTTTGATCTACACAAGGGGTATCAAGTCAGCAGTCCCAGTTACGTTTATCAAAACATTTATCATGGACGATGTCCCATCTATCATCTGGATTTGTATCGAGTGGAGTCGGAAGAGGATGTAGAAATGCTAGGCTTGGATCAATCCAGCGAAGGTCAGGGCATCACCATCATCGAATGGTTTGAAAAATTTCCCGGTGCATGGAACCAACCTCAGGTGAATATTTTTTTGGACATTTTGTCTGAAGATTCGCGAAACATCATCATTGAGCCCGATCATTTTTTGCATGATCGTGGATTTTCTCTGTGAACCTTTCTCTTTTTTGGCCTTTGAATTGCAGATAAAAAAATCGCCAGTGACCAGAATCGGATTGTAGGAAGGAGGTCACTGGCGAGAAGGAGAAAAAATGGCGAAGCCACTTTTCTACTCTTATTGGTATCATTGTTGGGATTGCGATGTCAAGGGGGATTGAAATGTATAACCTATTGAAATCATTTAATTATAAATATTTATGGATTCTTCTTTTTCTTGGTTTTGCGTCAAAATGGCTGATGTTGGGCTTTCCAAAAGCTCCGTCGGAAGCGAAATCACACACTAAGATCTCGAATTTTCAACCGAAAGTACTGACTTCGGAAGCGTCAATGGGCAAAAAATCGATCTTAACTCTGCATCTTATGCGCAGTTGAAACGCTTCCCTCAGATTGGTCCGATTCTTGCCCAACGGCTGATTTTGGACCGTAGTGAAAACGGTCCATGGCAAAAATTGGAGGATTTGCTTCGAGTTCAGGGACTGGGAAAGAAGAGACTTGAACATCTTCGGCCTTTTATTGTATTAAAACCTCGTCCATGAACGAAAAAAAGAAACGAATTGTTGTGGCGATGAGTGGAGGTGTTGATAGCTCCGTGGTGGCCTGTCTTCTCAAAGAACAAGGCCATGAGGTGATTGGCATCTCGATGAGATTGTGGACGTATGAAAAAGAAGCCAAGCATGGATGTTGTACGCCCGAAGATTTGTATGATGCACGGCGAGTCGCAGATCATTTGGGCATTCCCTACTACGTAACGGATTTTGAAAAAACATTTGAACGAGATGTGGTTGAACAATTTGTTCAAGGCTATATCCACGGAGAAACGCCAAATCCCTGTGTTCGATGCAATCAAGACATCAAATTTTCCATCCTTTTGGAACGAGCCCAAGAGTTAGGGGCAGATTATTTGGCCACAGGGCACTATGCCCGAAAGGTCGAACTCTCTGGTGGACGCGTGGAGCTTCACAGAGCTCTGGATCATGATCGCGATCAATCGTATTTTTTGTATGGGATGACCCAAGACCAACTTTCTCAAACCATTTTTCCCTTGGGTGAAATGACCAAATCTGAGGTCCGAGACATTGCTCAGCGCTGCGGATTGAAAATTGCTCAAAAACCCGACAGCCAAGAAATTTGTTTTGTGCCGGACAACTATGCTGAGTTTGTGGAAAAACGCGTTTCTTCTCGTCAAGTGGTCGAAGGAAGTATCAAAGACAAACAGGGCAATGTTTTGGGCCATCATCAGGGCATTCATCGCTATACAGTTGGTCAGCGAAAAGGCCTTTCTCTTCAAACGACACTTCCGATGTATGTGGTGTCGATTGAAAAAGATGGTGACATCATTGTGGGCGACAAAAAAGATTTGCAGCAACACGAGTTTCAAGTTCGTGAACTCCGTTGGACACAGGACCCTCCGAAAGTGGGTGATTTTGTGCATGCTAAGATTCGAAGTCGTTTCGAACCCGCTCAAGCGACCATTGAGAAAGTTTTTGATGATCAAGGCATATCCAAGCTGGTGGCCCGATTCACGGAACCACAAGAATCCATCTCTCCAGGACAAGCGGCCGTATTTTACCAAGGCTCGAAAGTTCTTGGGGGCGGATTTATCGATCGTCAGTAAATCAACATTTCTTACACGGTTTGGTACAGCTTGTGTTTTCGAATGTAGTCCAAGGTGAAGGGAGCCAATCCTTCGATGACCTCCTTGCCTAGTGCCAGGTCCTTTTTGCATTGTGTGCTAGAAATGTTTGGAATGGCGAAGGATTGTGTGTTGGGTTCTCTAGGTATGTAATCGACGTGAAATTCTTGGGAAAGTTGATCAAACTGATACCAACGAGAAGTCTGAGATTGCAGATCGGAACCGAGCAGCAACACAAACTCATCTTGAGGGTGCAGTTGTTGCACCATTCTCAAGCTGTGCAACGTTCGGCCGTCTAGTTGAGGATTGTTTTCCACGTCTGAAACCACAAAACTGCTGCCAAGAGGTGAAAAAAGCTGTTTGCACATTTCCATTCTTTGCTCAAAAGTAGCACTTTCTTGTTTGAATGGATGTTTTTTGGAAGGAACAATCCAAACTTGATCCAACCCCAAGCAAAGACGTGCATAACAAGCCGCCAAAGCATGGCCAACATGTGGGGGATCAAAGCTTCCTCCAAAAAATCCAATTTTTTGTTTTGCGGATTTCAATCGGTCTCGTTTACAGGGCCAAACCCACAGACACATAAGGTTGGATGAAATCGTCAGCATCTTTGACAATGGCGTAGCTCACACCTGTACTGATTTGAAGGGCCAAAAGTTTGAATGCGATGCCAGAGCCGAAATCGATGAATTGTTTCCAGGCGTCTCCGGAACCCGCATCAATGTGCAGAGCTCCCAGTCCGCCCGATGCATAAACGGTTGCGGGTCCCATGGGGAAGTGAAGAATCGCATCGGCATCCACAAGATCTCCATTGGAGACCGAACCGCTGCCAAACAGTCTTGAATATCCCGCTTCAGTGCTAAAGTTCTTTGTCCATCGATATCCTGCACTTAGTCCCAAAGAATACCGAGCATCTCCTCCTGTACTCAAAGTTGCGCCGGCCTTGGGACGCATATAAAAATCAGCATTTGCAGGTGAAGAGAGGAAAATGATGCTCAATGCGCATAGCCAAAGCCAGTGTTTCATAGTGGAGTCCTTTTTCATGGTTTTTTTAGGTGTTGTAGCAGATGAGTTTGTGGAAATAAAGTTGCTTCTGGTTCTGACTTGACGATTCCCCTACAAAACCGATACAAGTCTCCCTCGAATGGAAAAACACGTTACAACGACGCCAAAAACCTTTGAGGTTCATACCTTTGGGTGCAAGGTGAACTACGCCGACTCCATGGAAATGGAGGATCGTCTGATGGGTTTTGGTGGTCAAAGTGTTTCCGGAGAGGCCGTGGCCCCCGAGTCGATTGTGGTCAATACCTGCACGGTCACTGCGGCCGCAGATCGACAAGCCAGAGC
Organism: Bdellovibrionota bacterium; assembly: GCA_041391365.1. Lineage (GTDB taxonomy): Bacteria > Bdellovibrionota_G > JALEGL01 > JALEGL01 > JAGRMV01 > JAGRAX01. The sequence continues at coordinate 258,930 of JAWKOC010000001.1, forward strand.
TCTGGTGCGTAAGCTTCATCGAGAGCATCCCGATGCCAAGATCATTGTGACCGGCTGTTCCGCACAGCATGAATCACAGCGGTATCAAACCTTGAGTGGCGTTCATCATGTGTTGCCGATCAAGGAGCAATTTCGATTGCCTCAAGTCCTGTCTTGGGCCAAGGAAGACGAAATTCACAACGATTCCTGGATTTCTCATTCCAAACGAACCCGTGCCAATTTGAAAGTGCAAGATGGATGCAACGCTTATTGTTCTTTTTGCATCTTGCCGTACATTCGCGGGAGATCTTCTTCCATTTCTCTGGATCGATTGATCACTCAAATGCGTTCTTTTGTGGAGCAGGGTCACAAGGAAATTGTTGTGACAGGGACTCATGTGGGTGCTTACGGAAGAGACTTGTCTCCACGTCTTCGACTGTCCGATGCACTTTCTTCTTTCTTAACCCTCGATCCTCAACTTCGACTCAGAATCAGTTCACTCGAGCCAAGTGGAGTGACACCTGACTTTTTGTCTCTTGTTCGAAAAGAACCACGCATTCGATCTCATTTTCATATTCCTATGCAAAGTGGAAGTGATGATGTGCTCAAACGAATGAATCGAAAATACAAAGCCAAAACCTTTGCGAACAAAATCTTACAACTTGCGCAGACACGTTCAATCTTGGGAATCGGAACGGATGTGATTGTTGGTTTTCCAGGTGAGACGCAAGATGATTTTGAACAGACGCGAGCCCTGATCGAATCTTTGCCTTTCACCTATTTGCATGTTTTTCCATATTCAGAGCGCCCTGGAACCAAAGCCGTTTGTCACACAGACGATGTTCCAGTGTTGGAAAAAAAGCGCAGATCCAAAATACTGAGAGATATTTCTGCACGAAAACAAAAAGAGTTTTTTTCCTCTTTGCTTGGTCAGTCGTTTCCCGTCCTTCTTGAAAATCGAAGAGACGCGGAAATCTTTGTGGCATTTCTGAACATTATGTTTTTGTTCGTGCTGCTGGAGCCGATCGGCTCATGGAAAGTGAAGTTGAGGTGGCATTTGAAAAAGTAAATGTCGAGGAAGACGGATCCATGCATGTTGTGGGGAGAGTGATATGAATCCAACCACAAAGAACTTCATATCTTTTCTTGAGAGAGTTTTGCAAGCGACCATTTTGACCCAAGGGGAATTGGAACACGCTCTTACACATAGTTCATACACCAATGAGAATCCATCTCTACGTTCGACCAACAACGAGAGATTAGAATTTTTGGGGGACTCTGTTCTTGGACTCATCATCAGTGAACAGTTGTACCAACGCTATCCCGACCAACGAGAAGGGAAGTTGTCCAAATATCGCTCAGCATTGGTCAATGAGAAAAGTTTGGCCCAGTGTGCACGAAACATTCAATTGGGTGAGTACATTCTGCTTGGAAAAGGGGAAGAGGCCACCGGAGGAAAAGACAAACCCTCGATCTTGTCCGATACCTATGAGGCTGTGGTCGCTGCTTTGTATCTTGAAAATGAGTTTGAAATTGCCAAACAGTTTGTGTTGCATTCACTGGGGGATCTTTTGAACCAGGTGGAAAGTCAGCTCAAAAAACATGATCACAAAACCAGATTTCAGGAGTGGACTCAGAAGAACATGAAAACCATTCCAGAATACATCATTCTGTCGGAGGATGGTCCAGACCATGACAAAGTTTTTCATACGATGGTCAAGGTTCGAGGAATTGAGTTTGCGCAGGCCAAAGGGAATTCGAAAAAAGAATCCGAACAATTGTGTGCAAAAATCGCTCTGCAAAAAGCACGAAAAGGGGAGTTGCCGTGAGTTATACCGTAGCCATTGTTGGCAAACCCAATGTGGGGAAATCAACCTTGTTCAATCGTCTTTGCGGATATCGCAAAGCCATTGTTCATGACATGCCTGGTGTAACCAGAGACAGAAACATCACGGAGATTGAAATCCTGGGGACTCCCATTCGTCTGGTGGATACGGGTGGTTTGGGAGGTCAGGGATTTTCTCATATTCAGGATCAAATCAACGATCAGGTGAAAAAAGCCATCGCAGAAAGTGATCTTTTGATGTTGGTTGTGGATTCCATGACGGGGTCCGATGCTCTGGATCAAGAAGCTGTTTCTTTCGCAAGAAAACAAAACAAACCTCTTGTTCTTGTCGTAAACAAATTTGATCCAGGGTGCAAACGACCTCGAATCAATGAGTTTTACAAATATGGGATCTCCGACATGGTACAGGTGTCCGCAGAACACAATCTTGGAGTGGAAGAACTCAAAGAAACCATTGTTCAATTGCTTCCCAAAACAAAAAAAGCCAAACCGAAGAAAAAAAATCAAAACAAAGAATTGCGTGTGGCTTTGGTGGGAAGACCCAATGTTGGAAAATCTTCCATCGTCAATCATCTTCTTTCAGAAGATCGTATGGCGGTGTCGGATGTTGCTGGAACCACCAGGGACGCGGTTGATGTGCAAATTGCATTCAAAGAACAGGTTTTTACATTTGTGGATACAGCAGGAATGCGAACCAAGCGAAAAGTGAACCAAGACATTGAGTACTATTCTGTCAAACGTAGCATTGAATCCATTGAAAAAGCCGATGTTGTGATTTTGGTGATTGATCCTTTGGAAAGGGTGACCACTCAAGATGCAAAAATTGCTCGTGTGATCATTGATCGTGGCAAAGGATTCTCTATCTTTGTAAACAAATGGGATCTGATGGAAAAAGATGGAAACAAAGTTCGTGAATCGTTTCGCAAAGATATTTTGTTTGAGTATCCATTTTTGTCTATTGCAGATGTGTACTTTGGATCCGCAAAAACCGGAAGAGGACTCAAGCATCTCTTCTCGCAGGCCCAACTCATTGATCACTTGATTCGCAAAACCTATTCAGAAGATGAGCTCAAAGATGCGTATCATGCAATCATCAAATACCACGATGGTGGATATGTAGGAGATAGGATTGGGCTCAAACGATTGAGTGTGGTTTCACGATCGGGCAAGGCTCCCATTTTCAAAATCAAATGCAATCGGCCTCAGCATGTGACCTCCGACTATCGAAAATATTGGAAGAATGCTTTGCATGAACTTTTCGGTCTGCGTGGTCTTCCCATCGAAGTCAGTTTTCGACAAAAATAAACCATTTCACATTCGGGGCCGTACGACTGGACCCGAAGGATCGACCGAAAATCGAACCATAGTTTGGGTCCAGTCGTACGGCCCCGAATTCTATATGAAAAGGTGTTGCGAGGGGTTGGATCGATTATGATCCAAGCGTGGTCTTGTGGGAAGATGCGATGGGGACGAAAATGCGTCGGCTATGGAGAGAATATCCGTGCTCATTGAGAAGATCAATCAGGTAGTGCGTTCGTCCGCCAATGCCTGGCTCTTGGATTTCTCGAATTTCGAGATTTGTCGACAGGTCAGAGTCGGGATCGTTGTCCCATTTCCCTGATTCATTTTTTTCAAATTCGATCGGAGTTTCCTCTCCGATTTGAATCCTGCAAATGGATTTGTCCGCATCCCACTCAAACGAAAATGTGGTTTTGTAGGTTTTGGAGCCAAAATTCATCAAGTCGTTGGACATGAAAAATGCCTCCGCTTTTTCGAGAGCTTTCATGGTGGAGGGTTCGATCTTTTTTGCTTGTTGAGCCAAAGCAACACCATCGGTGATCACCAAAAAACGTGTAGGCTCATCTCCTGCCGAGCAGGACGTTCCACTTTCATCGGTGCCACAAACTTGTTGATTGGTATCGGCGCTCAAGGTTCCAATGGCCATGCCAAGAGCAGGGTCCTGAGTTAACGTGGGGATGTGCATCCTTCCTGCTTTTCCTACCACGTATTCTGATCCAGCCAAAAATGCATCATCTGTAAGTGGAGAATGCGATGAAAAGGAAATGGTGGTGTGAGACTGGGTTTTATTGATCACTGCATAACTCAAGTTGGAATTGCTAAAGAAAACCGGAGAGACAGCCGTGGTGATTTTTTCTTCATCAGGTTTTGGCTCTGGCTCTAGCTCCTGTGGCGCCAGAGTGGTGATGGTTATGGGCTCAGGCGTGGTGGTTTCTTTCTGCTTGCTAGATCCAGAAGTATTTTCATTGCAGTTTGCCAGCAAAAGCAGTATGAATACGGTCCATACGGTATGGGGGAATGAATCGATGAATCTTTTCCTCATATTTCCGAACATATTCAGCATGATATCGTTGAGGCGATTATAACAAAACCCATTTATTGCGCAACGAATAAAAAATGTTTTTTTTTCAATGGATGATGTTTGGTAAGCTAATGAAATTGTTATCTTTTTGAAAGGATCTCAAGAATGTTTTCACAGTTAAAATCCATGTCCGTCAAAGTTCAGGCCTCTACTTCGTTTTCCAAGGCTCACAAAGCCGTTGTCATTCCTGTGACCAAGGACAATCTCAATGCCAATGCATGGACTCAGGTATCACAAGAAACCCGCACTCGCATCAGCAACTTTTTGACCAGCGATTTTGTTTCCCAAGATCGAGAAAAACTAAGCTGGGTCCAAGGTGTTGGGGAAGAAGGCAACACGCATTATTTGTTGGTTCAAGTCGGCGCAGAAAAAGATCTCACCAAAGATTCTGTTCGCAACGCTTTTGGCGAGGCTTGCAAATGGGTTTCGGCCAGAGGTTTTTCCAGCGTAGCTTTTTTGATCGGAGAGTCTTCAGCCATGTTGACTCACGCCAAAGCCGCTGTAGAAGGAGCTTTGCTTTCGTCTTATCGATTCAACAACTATCTTGGAGATGAAAAACTGGGACAAACTCTCAAGGAAATGAATTTTTACATTGCTTCCGAAGATGTGGCCCATGCGGTTTCGAATTCCATCCAAGATGTGATGACCGTGATTGACAGTGTGTTTATGGCGCGAGACTGGTCCAATCAACCCACCAATGTGTTGGGACCTGATTTGTATACCAAGCAGGTTCAGGACCTGGCCAAACAATACAATCTCTCATGCACGGTATTGGATGAGCAGGAGCTCATCAAACGAGGCATGAACCTGGTCATCGCTGTGGGAAAAGCCAGTGTGGAGCGCCCTCGCGTGATTCACTTGGAATACAAGCCCGCGGGAGCCGCGAAAACCAAAATCGCTTTGGTTGGAAAAGGTGTCATGTACGATACTGGAGGACTTTCCTTGAAACCTTCCGCATCCATGATGGGCATGAAGATGGACATGTCTGGATCGGCCTGTGTGGTGGCGACCATCTTGGCAGCGGCCAAATTGCAGCTCCCTGTTCACATTCATGTGGTTACTCCTGTGGTGGAAAACGCAGTGGCAGGAAATGCAACTCGTCCTGGAGACATTGTCAAAGCCAAGAATGGAAAATGTGTCGAAATCGAAAATACGGATGCTGAGGGACGTTTGATTCTCGCCGATTCGTTGTGCTATGCCGAGGAATTGGGTGTCGATTACATCATCGACGTAGCAACCTTGACCGGAGCTTGTTTGGTTGCGTTGGGAGACGAAGTCGCGGCGATCTTGTCTTCAGACGAGACCATGAAAAACACACTTTTGGAGTGCTCCAAAAAAGTGGGGGAAAAATTCTGGCCACTTCCTTTGGAAGAGAACTACAAAAAACTTCTCAAGAGCCCAGCTGCGGATCTCAAGAATGTGGGTGGACGAAATGCAGGGACCATTACGGCTGCATTGTTTCTCAAAGAGTTTGTGGAAAAAGCCAAATGGGCTCATTTGGACATCGCTGGTCCCAGCGACACAGAAAAAGAATTGCCCATCTGCCCCAAGGGTGGAACAGGATTTTCTACTGCGACATTGGTAGAGTTTTTGCGAACGCTTGCATAGATTTCATGTGGGTATGGTGCTGTAGAAAAAGGTCAAATGCCTTTTTCTGCAGCTAAGTTTGTAGGAAAAAATTGTCAAAGTAGGTCGGCACCGGTACTATTTTTTCTTACATCATGAATCTGAAATCCTCTCTCACTTCAGTGACCGTCGGATTGGCGCTAGGTCTTTTCACCTCTCATGTTTTTGGGCAGGAATTCAATGCGGAGATGTTTCGTCACTACTCACCAGGTGTGACCGAAGTGGTCGGCATTGAAAATGATGAATACCTCGAACCGGGTCAGTTTTCTTTGGGTTGGGCTGGGATTTACAGTCACAAACCCATCACACTCAAAAATGTTACCTTGAATTCGCAAACCGATGTGATTTCTGATCGAGGATTTCACGAACTTTCCATGGCCATCGGGTTGAGATGGTTTGAAGTGGGTTTTGCCATCCCAATGACCATTTATCAGACAGGGGAATCCGTGGGCAACTTGCTGCCTCAGGTGGATGAGTCCGGATTGGGTGACATTCGAGTGGTGTTGAGAAGACCGCTGGGTCCAGTGGAAGAACGTGGAGTGAATGTTGGGGTATCACTGACCAGTGAAATACCCAGCTCAGAAGTTACATACACTGGGGAAACGAAGTTCAGTTTCATCCCGCAGCTTTTGACACAATACAGAACAAAAAGGTTTTCCCTCATCGGAAACGTTGGTGGACACGTCCGATTCAGCGATAGTGCATTGAATTTTCAGGTAAAATCAGGGCTTCGTTTTGCGGCGGGTTTCAGTTATAATATTCCAATCGATGGGTTGGGTGCATTCGCGCATGTCTTGACCGAAATCACTGCTCTTACAAAATCAAATATCCCTGTAGAGGGAACCGTTGGTCTTCGCTATGCTTTTGATCCGCGTATCACGCTGCTTGCCTCGTATGGAAGAGGCATTGTTTCAGGGGTAGGCGCCCCCCAACATCGAGGAGTTTTGATGTTGTCCTTGCAGCATCCCGCGAAGCGAAACTTGAGATTGCCCAACGAGGAAAAGTTGGACGAGCAAATTCAGGCCATTGCAGAACCTGAGCCTTTGCCTCCGGACCCTGCCCCCGAGCAGCCCATGGTGTTCATTCGCCATGGAAAGATTCAAACCAAGGAGAAGATTTATTTTGCAACGGCCAAGGATGTAATTTTGCCAGAATCGATACCCACGATCGATGCTTTGGCAGACAAAATGAAACGTGTGCCGGCCATACGAAAAATTCGCATCGAGGGACACACAGACAGTCGTGGAACAGAAATTTCCAATTTGACGTTGTCTCAGAAGCGAGCCGATTCTGTTCGCAGAGCTTTGATTGAACGTGGGGTGGAAGCTGATCGGATGATCGCAGTAGGTTTTGGTGAAGTATTGCCCATTGACAGCAACACCACCGAAGAAGGTATGGCAAACAACCGCCGTGTGGAGTTTGTGATTCTCGAAACTGAGTTTTCGACAATGGAAAAACGCATGGTGGCTCCAGCTGAGGTCCGACAAGGACAATGGAATGGAGACAAAAGTGAGGAAACTCCTCTGGAGAAATCCTCCGAAGAAGGTTCCACACCTTCTGAGTAAGATTTCGTAGAAAACAGGAAAATAAATCTTTTTCCTGCAATGAAAGGAAATAGCATGAAAACACAGGTTGTACTTCGTTTGTCACGGTCCTTCGCGATTGCGATGTGCTTTCTGATCCTTGGGGCGGATGCTTTTGCGTTGGATTTTGCGGCAACGATAACAAGAGGGTCTACAGCGATTGGTGTGGATGGAAACGATGACGCTTCGCAAACCCAATATGGTTTTACTTTTCCCCACATCAGTGGAATTGCAGCGACCCTACAATACATTGAACTTGATTTTAGCAGTTTGGGAACAGGGGATACCTTTGGCGTAGATTTGAGCAACGTGCAGCTATCTGATGTTACCGTTCAAGAGACAGGAGGTCTCAATGTGAACTTAACTATAAGTAGCGCAACCATTGACAATATCAACAAGACTTTGACGCTTACTTTTCCGGGCCTTGTGAATTTAGGGATATTGGCGGGAAATTTGGTGGTTACCGTGAAGGATATTCAAAACCCCCCCATTCCTTTTTCAAGCAAAGCCCTTTTGATTGAGGTTTCCTACAATGGTGGTGCAACGGTACAAAATGGAGATGGAAGTGTGTCGTACACGGTAAGCTCACAAAGTGGGGACAATGATTGCGCCCCTCGTGGATTTGAAATCTATTATGGAACCGGAAGTCTAACGCTCGACAACGATGGCAACGCAGGCAAAGATATGTTGGGACTCAATCCAGATGTGGATAACAACATGAGCGTGGACTACGATTCCGATGGTCTTTCCACCTGGCGTGAGTTTTTGGCGGGAACGGATCCCTTGGTATCCAATGCAGGCCCCACGACTACGGCTCTGCTCATGGATTCGGATGGAGATGGAATTTATGATGTGGATGAGTATTATGCGGGAGCTGCGAGAGATACAGATACCGACACAATCTCTGATCATCTGGACACGGATTCGGACGGGGATGGAATTTTAGATTCTGTTGAGGCAGGAGACTCTCTGCTCTCTACCTTTCCTGTAGATACAGATGGAGACTGTATTCCTGATTTTCAAGATACAGATTCGGACAACGATGGAGTATTGGACTCTGTAGACAACTGTAGATTGTATGCCAATGCCAACCAAAAAGATGACAATGGCAACACCTTGGGAGATGCTTGTGAGGATTCCGATTCGGATGGGATCGTCAATGCGATCGACAACTGTGTGAATGATGCCAACGCCAACCAAACCGACACAGACAATGATGGTTCGGGGGACCAATGTGACTTGGAAGACTTTCTTCTTTTTGGTTCCGGATGCAAAATTGCAAAAGCCAGTTTGAATGCAGGCAGTGGCCCGATGGAGTCGTCCAAAGGTTTTTGGTTGATGATGTTGGCGTTGTTTTCGTTCGGAGCTTTTCAAAAAGTTCGATACTTCATCAAATCCTGACAAGACTTACAAAAAAAGTTTTTCAAACCACACAGCGCTTTGGTTTGGTAGTGCCAACAAGAGCAATCCATAGGTATTGCTGAGCATATGCAAAAGAATAGGTCCAACCAAGGAACGACTCTTCCAAAACATGTATCCATTGATCAAGCTTAGAATCAAAGGGCCCAGCCACAAATTGGAATGAGCTGCCATAAAAAACAAAGCTGAAAACAAAATACCTGCTTTGATTCCTTTTTTCTCTTCGATTGATTGCAACACCAATCCTCGAAAGAAAAACTCTTCCGCAATCGGTGCCACGATCAGAAGCATAAGAAAATCGAGAGGATGCTTTTTTGCCATAGTCACCCACGTATCGACGCCTGCAGAAATCCAACTTGCATCAGGATACTGTCCAATGATCGCAACTCCTACAAACAAGAGAATAGGAGCAAAGCCCAATCCCAAGGCCATACCCACAGACCATGAAGACATCGGCCATTGTATGCCCACGTCCGGCAAGGAAATTTTTTTGATCCATACCACCAAGGCCCCGAACAACATGAAATAGCATTGAGGTGAATTGAGCAAAACGACAAGGGGCTGGTTGCTGGAAGGAATATGCGATTGCAAACTCTCATGAAAGAGCAATGCATAGATCAATAGTCCCAAAAAAACGGGCCACAGTCCGATATGGGTTTTTTCTCGGAGATATTGTTCAAAACGTTTTTCGAAGAATGTAGTTCACATAAAACAAGCTGGTGAGACCTAGAATCACCAAACCGCTTACAATCCGTATCCAACTCCAGATGGTTCGATCTTTTTTGCTTTTGACTTCCAAAAATCCCAAAATGATATTGTACACAGAAAATCCCAAGAGAAAGACCAGGGCCAATACGGAAGCTATTTTTTCATTCATGATTCACCTTTGGATCGTTCGGAGATGACAACGGTATATTCTCCTTTTGGATTTCGTACTGCAATTTCAGAGTGTACCTTTTTTGAGGGCCCCCGAAAATATTCTTCAAATTTTTTTGTAAGCTCACGTGCCACAAAAACCTCGCGATGGGGATCGATGGACGCCAGGATTTCCAGAGTGCTTACAATTCTGTGAGGGGATTCCAAAAGAACATGGGCATGAGATATGGACAAAATGTTTTCGAGTTCTTTGAGACGCCGTGCTTTCTTCCGGTCTAGAAATCCATGAAACGTGAAAGGCTGAGACCAGAATCCCGACATGGACAAAGCCAATGAGATGCAGCTGGGACCTGGAATACCCGTAACTTTAACATTGTGAGCGTGACATTGAGAGGTAAGATAGGCCACGGGGTCGGCCAGCCCTGGAGTTCCTGCATCTGAGAGATAGGCTATGTTTTGACCCATCAGGAGTTTTTCCAGTGCTCCGGGAGTTTGGCTTTTTTCTGTGATGCGATCGCATCGATGAAGCGCTTTGCCTTGGATCTCAAATGCACTCAAGAGTTTGCGAGCTTGTCGCGTGTCCTCGCAGTAGATGTCTGAAACTTCATGGAGCGTTGCCAAGGCTCGAGGCGAAAGATCTGACAGATTGCCAATGGGAGACGCGATAACATAAAGAATTCCTGGAGTTTTTTCGGCCATATCTTGAGTTTGGTGGCCAGTATAAGGTAGAATGATGCCGTGAGAAAGACTCTTTTTGCATTTTTAGGGCTGTTTTTGCTCAGTTGTGGCCAAAAGCCTGGTCAAGTCGATGTCACCTTGTCGTTGGATGGAACGGTCAACCAGTCGGCCATCATTGAGTTTGTGTTCATCGTTTCCAATACGGGACAGTCCAACAGGGTGTTATATCCCTCGGAGTGTTTGGGTTGCACGACTTCACAGAGCCCATGTCCATCAGCACAAACCTGTTTGGTTTCGACCGAATGTGGATTTACGACAAACAAAAAAGAATTTTTACCCGAGATCGCATTTTCAGACTTTGCCAAAGACAGTTCATTGTCGGTGACGGCATGTGCGCTCGACAGTGGAAAAGGAGTCCAAGGCAGTGGCTCTGGCCAGGTCACCAACTCCAGTGGGCAAACCTTATCCATCACCATGAACAATTCAGACACATCTTGTACCACTCAACTTCCTACAACCTGCCCATGAAGTCGCTGATTCATCTAGCTTTGAGTTTGTTGATTGTGTTATCTGCACACTCGTGTGGCGAAAAGCCCGGTCCAGTGATATCCATCTCATTTGCCAATGCCAACGGATTTTCTGATCCTGCCGTCAGTGATTTGATTTTTCAAATTCAAAATCTTGCGGTAGGCGGAGTAATCCTCGATCAAGATGGAAATGGACAAGCAGATTTTTTTGCGTATCCGAGCAGTTGTGGAGGAAATTTCCCTGCGGGCTGTGGATACGAACCCGATCGAAACAACACCTTTGATGTGGGGGAGTTGCCCATCGGATTTCGCTATCAAATGACGGTCAAACTTCGCAATGCTGCGGGTACAGATCTCTATCAGGGGCAGGTGACATTTATCAATGAGAGATCGGCTCAAAACCTTGTGGTAACGCTGCTATGACGATCATACAAAAATCAACAATCTACAGAGCTCTTTGGTCGGCATGTTTTGTTACATTGGGTTTGTCTTGTGGAAAAAATGCAGGAATTGAAATTGATGTGGTGCTAGCCTCCAATCAAAGCACAAATCCCTTGATTGCGATCAAAACGGATTTTGATCAAGGGCTCTCTCGTGGAATCTATTTTGTGTTTGATCCTTTGAACTCCAATCCTGTTAGCATCAACGATGTGTCCGGAACAGGGACCATATCGGTTCCCAGTTTGTCTTCTCCGGCAGGCAGCAGTCCAACCGAAAGCAGCTATGATATTGATACTTCTGCCTTTGTTTCCAATACCTATTATCGAGTGCGTATGCTGGCCATCGATAGCGGAGGCAACACCAGTCATGCAGGAGTATCGGATTGCCCTGTGAATGTTTCGCAAGGTACGAGCCAAGACATCAAGATTTGTTTTGGATTGAATCAGCCCACCGTTTGTGCCGGCACACGGCCATTTGCCTGTTGCCCGGGGTTTCAAACTGCATCATGTACGCAGTGATTTTTCTTTCATGGATTCATGAAAGAATCGTCTTCTGACGAAGAAGAAAAATTATTCTTCTTCGTCAGAAAAATGTGCAGATTTAAATACGGGTGTGCTCGACCCTTGACCCGTAAGATTGATTTGATATTTTTCAGGGTGAAAATCATGATTTTCTCGAACCATGACTCTTCTTCCTTTTTCTCTTTCGAACTGATTGAGAATTTCAATCTCTTCATTTTTGATGATGGCACTCACGGTAGGATGGGCCACGATTTCAATGTTGTGGTGAGATTGCTCAGTATCAATGGTTTGAAGTTGTCTCAAAATTTCGTTGGAAATGGTTCGTGGGGATCGATGGAATCCCTTTCCTCCGCAGTATCCGCAAGGTTGGCACAATTGCTGTGCAAGGTTTTCCCGAGTTCGTTTTCGTGTCATTTCGATCAAACCGAGATCCGAAATTTTTAGTACGTTGGTTTTGGCTTTGTCAGATTCCAATTCTTTTTCCAAAGCCTTGTAGATTTTCGCTCGGTTGGATCTCTTTTCCATGTCGATAAAATCCAAGATGATCAATCCGCCGATGTTTCGCAAACGAATTTGCGCTACAATCTCTTTTGCAGCTTCGAGATTGGTTTGTAAAATGGTTTCTTCCAAGCTTTTGGAACCTACAAAGCGGCCGGTGTTGACGTCAATCGCAGTGAGTGCTTCAGCCTGGTCAAAAATCAGATATCCTCCGGACTTGAGCCATACACGCTTGCCCAATGCTCGTTCGATTTGGTTTTCGATCTGATAGTGATCAAACAACAATTCTTTGCTCTCGTGATGGGTGATTTTTCTGCTTTTCTTGGGGAGATATTGTGTTGAAAACTGTTTGATCTCTCTGTACGCGTTTTTTTCGTCGACAATGAGTTCGTCCACATCATCGGTAAAAAAATCTCGCACAGCTCTCAATATGAGACCTAAGTCTTCATGTACGAGACAAGGTGCTTTGACTTGCTTTCGTTTCAATAGAATTCGTTTCCACTGACTTTCAAGAAGTTCTACGTCGAAGATGATGTTGTTGGCCGGTTGATGACCTGCTGCAGTTCGAATGATATATCCGCCATCGAGAGTTTGGGTTTCTTTCACCATCGCTCGAAGTCGTTTTCGTTCGTCTTCATCTTCAATTTTTCTCGAAATCCCCGTATGGGTCACTGTGGGCATGTACACCAGGTGTCGTCCTGGCAGGGAAATGTGAGATGTGACCCGCGCTCCCTTGGTGCCAATCGGGTCCTTGGCGATTTGAACCATGATCTCCTGACCTTCTTTGACCAAGTCCTGAATCTTGGGGCGCTTTTGGTTTCGATTTTTGTGGTCTGCAACTTCTTTGTCATCAAAGGAGTCACTGTACTCGTCGAGAAAATCGGTAACATACAGAAAAGCTGCTCTCTCCAGACCGATGTCCACAAAAGCAGCTTGCATACCAGGAAGAACCCGGGATACCTTTCCCATGTAGATGTTTCCTACGATGCTACGATCTTTTTGTCTCTGACAATAAAGTTCAGTAAGTTTTTTGTCCTCTAAAAGGGCTACTCGAACCTCTTGAGGTGTTACATTGAGTAATAGTTTTGAAATCATTGATCGACCTTCCTTTCTGGTCGAATCTGTAAAAGGAACCAGGACTATGCACGAATGCGAAAATCATCGTATCTTTCCTCGGTTTGATTCCAACTTGCTTCTACAGATTCTACGGTGGCAGAGGGAGACCCCTCGCCACACCATTGCAAAAACATTTCCAAATTTTCTTTTGTGCCAACGGCCCGAATTTTTACGCTTCCATCCAACTGATTTTGGATCCACCCCTTGACGTGGAGTGAGCTGGCCCTTTGTTGGGCCCAGTAGCGATAAGAAACCCCTTGAACTTTACCTTTAACCACTGCTTCGAACATTTCCATTTGTTGTCACTGTGCGTAGGAGACATTGATGAAACTCTACGCATGTAAAAAATTTATCTACCATAAATCACAAAATCGCAATTATTGATAGAGGATTTCCAAAAAAGAAGGAAAAAATACATAAAATCATAAAGTTATGTACAGAGGGGCAAAGTCCGGGCTTGAAGCATAGCCAGAGCTTCGATATAATGGTAAGAAAGAGAGAACAATGACCATCGAATTGACTGAAAAAGCGAGCCAAAAAATTCTGGATTTTTCCAAGACCCCCGAGGCTCAGGGAAAAGCGGGGTTACGCATCTATGTGCAAGGGGGAGGCTGTGCTGGATTTGAGTACGGTTTTTCCTTTGATCAAGAGCAAGAGGGGGACTCTGTTGTTGAATCCAGTGGAATTACACTGCTGATCGACCCCTACAGTGCCCCTTTCATCAAAAGCTCGATCGTTGATTACTATGAAGATTTTCGTGGGGCAGGATTTTCCGTAAAAAATCCCAATGCCAAATCCACCTGTGGCTGTGGGTTATCCTTTTCCGTCTAACTGCTCATCGGTAGAAAACATGAATCTTTTTTTACTCCGTCATGGGCAAACGCAGTGGAATGCAGAGCATAAGGTCATGGGCAGGAAAGATGTGCCCCTGGACGAGACGGGAGAACGTCAAATACAGCTTATTGCGCCTTATTTTGATGCCGTTCATCTCGATGAGATTTGTTCCAGTCCTCAACTCCGTGCCCTACAGACCGCTCAGGCTGTGGCGTTGCGAAAAAGTCAAAGCGTTCAGATGGACCCCCGCCTAAGTGAGCTGGATTTTCGACGCTGGGAAGGAAAAGTTTTGGATGAAATCAAGGACGATCCAGTGTATATCCAGCGTAGAGAAGACCCTGAAAATTTTCATCATGCAGAGGTCGAAAGCTTTTCACAAGTTCGTGATCGCGTGATGGATTGGCTCTCTGAACGAGAGTCCAGTGATAAAAGTGTGCTTTTGGTTTCTCATGCTGATCCCATTCGAATTTTGATTCATTCTTTGATGGGAGGCAAACCAGATCAGCTTCGTCAATATCGGGTTTTCAATTGTGCAGTGACTGCATTGACCAATGGCTCGGGCTTTTGGGAACTTTTGGTTTTGAATCATAGACCGGGGTTGGATTTGTCCAACTCCATTTAAGGAGAATCATCATGGGAAAAAGAGACAATCGAAGAACGCCAAAAATGAAACGCAAAAAAAGCCAAGAAAAGCTGCGTTCTCGCGTTCAGCGCAAAAAGACTCAGACCACCAAATCCTAAGCGGATTCTTCGAGAGGTCCTCTCGGATGTGCCTTCATTGGGATTGAGATCAGGCAACGTGGAAGCGACGCGTGAGCTTGTGGAGCTTGGACATCTTCGGTTGGAGGTGGAGCACCGATTTTCCGATGTGGATTTCTCGCCTTTATTGATCTTATCTCAACCCCATCCAGAATATGCTGGTTCTATGGACAACAAAGTCATAGAGCTTGTGTTTCGTAAAGCTTGTGAAAAGCCTTGGAGTGTCATTCGCTACAATATGCGTGGTGTCGGTCGATCTGAAGGTACTTTTGATCAAGGAAAAGGCGAATCGGAAGACCTTGAAGCTTTGATCGATTGGGCAAAAACAAGAATCCATGTTCAAAAAAGCTCATTGCGATTGTTGGGGTATTCCTTTGGTTCCTGGGTCAGCGCGCGGGTCAATGCACGGCGATCTGATGTGGATGAATTGTTTTTGATTGCTCCTCCCGTTTCACTTTATGCGTTTCCCACGCTTCCAAATCCCGATCATGTGTATGTTGTAGCTGCCGAAAGAGATGAATTGATTCCGATTTCAGCCATTGAGCATTTTTGCATCCAACAAAACATTTCTCATGTGGAAAAAGTATCTGGAGCCAATCATTTTTTTGTTGGAAAAACCATGGGTATGATGAAACAGTTGGAAAAATTTCTTTTTATGCATTGACATTCTACCAACGCAGCCAGCGTTGACCCAAGATTGTGATCACGATTCCTGAAGCCATGGCAGGCAAAAAATGAGAAATCATCAGATGAAGAGCTTGTCCTCCGAGACAAGTCCACTTGATGCCCAAACATCCCAACCCCAAGGCACTGATGGATCCCAAAACAGTTGTCCACAAAGGTGCAGTAGGAGCTGCTTTGCGAAGCATCCATAAAAAAATGAGATAGGGGGAAGAGAATAGGTAAGGATCTGCCACGCACATCCCAGGTGCCAGGCTTGGTCAAAACTGAGCGTGTTGGTATGAAAAATGGCCAGGCCCAAAAGCAGCGGCCACAGCAAAAGGAGTGAAATCACAAAGCGCTTTTGGTCAAATCGTTCGTTGCCAGGCACACTCAATACAAATGCCGTCAATCCGGATACAATGGAAAGGGAAAACACAATCATGCTTTCCAACGTTTCGTGGGACAAAAAAGGATGTCCAAGCAGAGGCCATCTCTGAACACCAAAAAAAGAAATTCCTGTGACCATGACAAGCAAACTCACAAGAAGCCATCGCACAAAACGAATGGCACTTGTGTCGAGTCTTTCCACGTTTGCATGGAGGGAAAGTTTTTCGATCAATTCTTTGGTTTTTGTGGTGCTATTTTCCATGAATCAAGCTTTTCAATTGCTGCAATCCTCTGTGGATGTTGACCTTCACCCAAGAGTTTGTTTTCCTTCACGTTTTGCGATTTCATCGATCGAAAATCCTTCTATTTTGACAGATAAATGACCCTCATTTGGCGAGAGGGCAGTTGTTGCAATGTTTCCATCAATTCAGATACCAAGATTCGTTGATCGGTCTCTCCATCTATGGAACCATTCGGCAGTGTGGCGTCTAGGGTTACATGGAGTTTGTCTTTTTCATGTTTTCTCCAATAATCAATCATTTTGTATCGAGCGATCGAAAACAACCAAGATGAAAACGGCTTTTGGACCTGATAGGTAGGCAGGGCTTTGTGGACTCCGATCAATACTTCTTGCGTGACTTCCTCTGCAATGTCCGTGGATGACGTTTTTTTGAGGATGAATTTTTTTACGACCATGGCGACATTTTCCAAAAGTTCTGGATAGGCATGGCTCTCTCCCGCTCGGGTTTGAATAACCAGATCGCGAAGCTTGGTTTCCAATGCTGAAGGTTGTGGAGTGGTTTCCGACATGGAGAGTAATAATCTTTTACGAGTTTTCCAAACAGATGGCAATATTTTGTCCATAATTTTCAACCGAAAGGGTATACGGTGGTCAAGGCATGGGTAAATCAAAAGACCATATCGTCGAAAAAAACATCGTGGAACAAGTGGCCAGGGCGCCTATGGATCCAGGCGTATACCTGTTCAAAGACCATGTAGATCGAATTCTCTATGTAGGAAAAGCCATACGTCTCAGAGATCGTCTTCGTAGCTATCTTAACCCTGGATCTGATCTACGACCTTCGATCCCTCTTTTGATGAAAAAAGCAAAGTCCGTGGAGTGGATGCTGACCGACAATGAGAAAGAAGCTCTCATTCTAGAAAACAATCTCATCAAAACACATCGACCTCGATACAACATCATGCTCAAAGATGACAAATCCTATGTCAGTTTGAAGATGACCAAACACAAATATCCTCGTCTTTTCATTACCCGCAAAATCAAACAGGATGATTCTCGATACTATGGCCCATTTTCATCCGGTCAGGCCGTACGAAAAACCTTCCGTTTTTTGCAAAAACTTTATTTGATTCGAGACTGCACGGATTACTATTTTCAACATCGGACAAGACCGTGTCTTCGTTATCAAATCAAGCGATGCAGCGCTCCTTGCGTAGGGGTTGTGGAAGAAAAATCATACATGGAACAAGTCTTGCAAGTAGATCATTTCTTGAAAGGAAAGAAAATGGATGTGTTGCAAGAATTGACGACAAAAATGAAACAGGCTTCGGCGCTTCAAGATTATGAAAAGGCTGCATTGATTCGAGATGAGATTTTTTCGATCGAGGAAACTCTTCGACCTCAAAAGGTGGAGTCTCATAGGCATCAAAATCAAAGTCATGTCATAGGAATTTATGGAGATGATCAAGCTACGTTGGTGAAAGTTCTCAAGGTTTCTCTTGGGAAAGTCATCGGGTTTCATGATTTTTTCATCGAAGAGTCCATTGCTTTTTTGGACGACGTCATGACCGCAGTGATCAAGCAGTATTATTTGGAAGATTTGATCCATACCGTCATGCCAGAAGAAATCATCTGCGCGCAACGTTTTTCTGACCAGGAAGCCTTTGTGGAAGTAGTCAAAGAGCGAACCGGAAAAAAAGTGAAACTCACTCAGGCCAAAATAGGTGAAAAACTTCGGTTGATTGAATTGGCCAATCGAAATGCCGAAAGTGCTTTTGCGGAAAAGAAGCGAAAAAGCCTTCAAACCGTAAAAGTATTGGAAGAACTTAAGCACAAACTTCATCTAAAAAACGTTCCAAGGCGTATTGAAGGTTATGACATCTCCAACATTTCAGGAATGCATTCCTATGGATCTCAAGTGGTGTTTACCGAGGGTGAAAAGGATGCGGGGCAATATCGTATCTATTCCATCAAATCGGTGAAAGGTCCTGATGATTTTTCAAGTTTGAGAGAGGTCCTCACTCGTAGGCTTCGAAAACTAGATGGTGTCCATGATCCTGATTTACTTTTGATTGATGGTGGAAAAGGTCAGCTCAAACAAGCGGTAGAGGTGTTGCAGGAGATGGGCATCACCCACATTGATGTTTGCTCCTTGGCCAAGGAAAAGGTATTGGTATCAAGATCGGGGAAAAAATATGCACCGGAACGAGTCTATCTCCCTGGCCAATCGAATTCTATTGTCTTTGATCCATCCGCCAAACTCTGCATCTTCTGATGAGAGTCAGAGATGAAGCACACCGGTTTGGACTCAAGAATATCGAAAGAAAAGAAGCAAAATGACGGTGACCTCCATGTTAAGTGAGATTCCCGGAATTGGACCCAAAAAAAGCAAACGACTGTTGACTCGGATGGGCTCCTTGGAAAGTGTTCGTCGGGCTACGCTGGAAGAACTTGTTGAAACCTCTGGACTGGATCAAAAAACCTGTGAAGCGATTTTTTCTCATTTTCGAGAACTGGAAAACTTCGAACAAGAACAAGATCGATAGATTTCTACCCTGTGTTGTGTTTGTAGGAATTGCACTGGGGGTATGCTGCAATCGTCATTCAACCCTGCTCTGGATGACTGGAGTGGTATTTTTGGTTTCAATGGTGACGTTTTCGATTTCCAAAGCAATTTTTTTTGGAGCCTTGGTCAGCTTTGGGTTTGTTTTGAGTTTTTTGCAAAATCGATGGATGGAAGAAGCCCAGAATCTTTCGTGGGAATGCCCCATCCGTGGAGAGGTTGTTAGCCTACGCGCCTATCCAACCCTGCAGGATTGGTTGGAGATCAAAATTCAAGATTCAAAAGAAATTCACGTCAAAGCCATTGTTGAGGATGCCTATGCATTTGCTCCGGGAGATTCTATAGAATTTTGTTCGCCCATGAAAAGCATGGCTAAAAATCTTTGGCTTCGTGATCGAAAAGATTTTTATGATAGTCGGGATTTGTTTTTTTCTGCAGATCTTACCCTCAAGGATTCTATTTCTTCTCATGTTTCTTCTGTCAGTCTACGAGGATTCTTTCATCGAAAGAAACAAATATTCTCACAGTTTTCAAAACAGGTGTTGTCAGACTCGGGCCACAGTGCTCTGATGGCACAGCTTTTTGGTGAGCCTTATGGAGAAGTGTTTTTGAATGCATACAAAAAACTAGGCATTCTTCATTTGCTGGTCGTGTCCGGGTTTCATGTTGGACTGATCTTTCTTTTGGGAAGTTTTGTGGGGAGAGGACTTTTTTCGTTTTTGATTCCTTGGTATTCCGAGTTTTCGGTTCGTTTTTTTCAGCAGGGGATGGGAGCAATGTTTTTGCTTCTATACTTTTGGATGGCTAGGCATGAGATTCCCTCCTTGCGAGCGTATGGTTTTTTTTCTGTCTTGATCATCAGTCGGTGTTTTTTGTCCCAACCGAATTTGCTTTCGGTTTTCTTTTGGGTTGCTACATGGTTTGTGGTGAGGCATCCCAGTGTTCTTTTTGATTTGTCCTTCCAACTTTCGTTTGGATCTACGTTGGTCATTTTGTTTTTGATTGGGTCGGAGGACCGTCAAGCGAAAGTTCTGTTACAGGCAGATGAAACCTGGAAATCCAAAATGAGAGACTATTTGGGCATTCAATGGTTTGCGTGGGCAGGGAGTCTTCCACTGATCGTGTATTGGTTTTCATCTTTTTATCCTTGGAGCTTTTTGGGGGGACTCTTGTTCGGTATTCCGATTGGAGTCTGCAGCGTTGTTTTGGGAGTATTGTCATGGATCAGTTGGTGCATGAACCTGCCTGCAATCAGCATGCTGGCTTTGAAAGGTGTCGATGCTCTCCATGCGATGGCTTTGGAGACTGAACAAATGATGGAGAAGTATATGTCCATGCAATGGAGTCTTCCTCATTTTTCAGCCCTAAGTTATTTGAGTTATATTGTTTTTTTGTATGCCAGCATGGTGGCGTGGAAACATGCAAGATCAAGACCAAAGAATATTCGTGGACCTTGGTTTTTGTTGGCATCGTTTTTGATCTTTTTGGTTTGTTTTGTCTGGGACTCACACTTGTTTTTCTTCTACTCGAAATGGTTTGTGCTGTAGTATAATGAGAGTATGTCTCAGAGCCTACAGATCGAGGCCCTAGAGGTTTTTGATCAAGAAATACGAAAAATACTCCTTCAAATCGATCGAGAAAAAACGCGGAAAAAAGCCATTCGAGCTTTGCAGCGAAAACTCGAAAAAGCAGAAGGTTCTTCCAAAGCTCCATACTACTTGGGTTTGGCTATCGCTCACCATATTTCCCATCAATATGATCGAAGCCTGCACTATTGCGAGATGGTTCTTTCGGCGGCACCGTTTTCTGTAGAAAGCCTTTGGGGTTCTTGTCTCAAGGTGAGCATCTACAAATCCTTAGGGATGAAAAAAGAGCGATTTGAAGCAGAAGGAAATCATATTTTGATCATGAAAAAAATTGCGTTGCACAGTCAGGACCCTAATCATCGAGAGATGGCCATCGCAGAATTGCGTAAACAATTTGACGAAGGTGATTTGCAAAAATATTTTGTTGATTCTTTGTCGGGAAATGAAGCTTCTTACATGTAAGTAAGATCAATGTGTGAGATGCAGCGTTTGCTTTAGGGTTTGATTTTTACTTCTGCCTGAAGCGGGTCAAGTTTCTTTCCATTTTTTCGTAGTTCAAAATGCAAGTGCGGACCGGTGGATCTTCCTGTGGATCCAATGGCTCCAATACGATCTCCTTTTTGAACTTTTGCGCCCACTTCAACGTTGATGCTGTCCAAATGAGCATAACGTGTTTCGTACCCATTTTGGTGTTTGATGATGACGACTTTGCCATAGTTTCCATTTCGACCAGCAAAAGACACCTTTCCATCCAGAGCAGATTCTACTGTGTCTCCACGTTTGCCCTTGAAGTCCAATCCGCCGTGAAAAGCCAGTCTGCGGGTGAATGGATCCAAACGTAAGCCATAGCTGGAGGTCAGTTTTTTTAGTTCGGGAATGTGCAGCAGAGCAATGCTTGAGTGCACCGTAGGGGTTAGGGTCTGAAGGTCTTTGGTTTCTTGAAGGTCAGAAAAATTGACAGGTCCTCCAAGAGCATCATCCACGCTTTTTTGTTCTTGCAATTGAGATTCTTCAAACGATTTGATGGCATGTTCTTTGACTTCATTTTTCAAGGTCTTTTGCTCAATGCTTTTTCGAGTCATCAGGGCTGTGACCGATGTCACGATGGTCAAAATCGTCAAACTCGCGACCAAAATTGCTTGTTTGGTTTTTTCTGTAAGAACGACTCCTTGAGGGCTTCGTTTTGCTTTTAACCCGCGAATTTCCAATGTGCCAAGAACAGGCTCAGAACTGCGTGGAAGCTGAGCAAAGGCTTTCATTTCTGTTTGGGCATCTGCAAAGGTCTCTACCTCCATCGAGGTTCGAGTTCGTCTTTTCTTTTTGCTCTTGATGCGAATGTCCAAAAGAGCTTTTTCCTCAGAAACTTTTTTGGTTCCAATCAGGGAATTGTATTGATCGCTTTGGACTTTTTGAGCGTAGCGTTTGTATTTTTCTTTGGCCTGAGTGGGATCAACAAAAACCTGAGTTTGTTCGGGTAGATAGTCGATGGCCATCCCGATCACGGTTTCTTTGTTGGGAAGTTTTTGTTCAAGACCCAGGATGGTTTTGCATTCCGGACAGGGGAGTTTGAGTCGATAGTCGACCCGGAATACGCTTTTGCATTTGGAAAATTCAACACTCCCGGCCTTTTGGGCTGGGCTTTCAAACTCAAAGCCGCATTTGCTACATTGAATTTTCATTTGCAAAAGCACCTTTCGTTTGTTTGTATATCACAATGCATCCATTTCATGGCATTTTTGTCCTACTCTCTTCTAGAAGCAAGGATTGTACCAGTTTTTAAATTGGTAAGTGCTTGATACTAAGCATGTTTTTTTTGTTTCCACAACGTGCAGGTGCCGAAATTTGAGCGAATAATTCCCTGATATCGCATTTCATTCGTGAGAAATTCGTGCTATTCTGAACACAGTGTTTACCATTTGTCTTGTGGGATGATGTCCCTCCCTGGGATCATCGATCGAAGATGCATGTGCAACATGTCTCGTGTCGACTCCAGGGGCCCAAGACTCTGAAAAAAGAGAACTCAGGAGGTACAATGACCAAAACTCGTATCGTTCAATCTTTGCTCAAGGAAAACTTTGAATTCAAAAAGCTCTATGAAGAGCATGCTTCGTTTGAAAAGGAATTGGAAACCTTGTCGAAAAAGAAATATGTTGATGACAGCGACGAAGTGACCAAAAAAATACTTCAAAAAAAGAAACTATCGGGTAGAGATCGGATGGAACAGCTGATCCATGAATATGAAAAGAAAAATACAACCAATTGAACCTGAAGAAAAAGTAAAAAAAATCGTGGGAGTTTGTGTAGACGGACTCCCATTTTTTTTGTTCTTTTTTTCGTTGGCGGTGGTGTTGGCTTTTGAATCGTTGGAATATGCATCCATTCCGGGTTTTTTGTCCCTATTTGTGTTGTGGTTTTTTCGTGACCCGGATCGAACGGTCCCTGAAGAGTTAGATGTACTTGTGTCTCCTGCGGACGGCCGAGTGATTGAGGTCAAGGCGGACCAACGCACTCCTCTAGGCCCCATACCCATGAAACGCATTTCCATTTTTCTTTCCATCTTCAATGTACATGTCAATCGCATTCCCATTTCGGGAACGGTGTCTTATTTGGATTACAATCGAGGCCTGTTTGTTTCGGCGTTCCGAGAAAAAGCTTCCCTTGACAACGAACAAATGCGCATTGGGATCGATTCGAGCAAAGGCAGAATTCTGATGGTACAAATTGCAGGCTGGATTGCACGTCGAATTGTGTGTCGGCTGGAAGAAAAAGAAAAAGTGCGGGTGGGTCAAAGGTTTGGATTGATTCGTTTTGGTTCGCGCGTGGATGTGTATGTGCCTGAATCATTTGAAATCACCGTTCGCAAAGGAGAACGCGTTCGTGGTGGAAAAAGTATTTTGGCCCGACCGCATGGAGAATCTTCGTGAGTGACATGAAAAAGGGCATTTATCTTTTGCCCAACCTGTTTACGGCGATGAATCTCTTTTTTGGATTCTATGCCATGATTCAAGGTCTTTTGATTTTGATTCACCAGCAAGGCAGTCTTCGGAACGCTTGCTTGGCCATTGTGGCGGCCATGGTCTTCGATGCGATGGACGGTCGGGTGGCTCGTTCCACCAATTCTGCAAGTCAGTTCGGAGCCGAGTTTGATTCTTTGTGTGATGTGGTCTCTTTCGGAGTAGCTCCCTCACTCATGATGTTCATCTGGCTTTTGCAGGATTTCGGTCGCTTGGGCTGGCTTGCCTGTTTTTTGTTTGTGGTGTGCAGCGCTCTTCGGTTGGCGAGGTTCAATGTTCAATCCAAATCGATTGAGAAAAGTGATTTTCAGGGACTCCCAACACCCATGTCCGCATTCATGATCACCTCCATCATTTTTTTGTCTCCTACGGTGAGCCATGCGCAGGCTTATATTTTGGAAAGAGAAGTGTTGGGGTGGAGTATTTTGTCGCTGACGTACATGCTCTCTTTTTTGATGATCAGTCCCATCCGCTATCGGGGGTTCAAATCGACTTCACTGGCTGAAAAACATTCTTTGAATTTGTTTTTTGTGTTGATCTTGATTTTTGTTACATGGGCCATCAAGCCGCGTTTTTTCTTTTTGCTCTTAAGTCTAACTTATGTTTTATCTGGTCCAGCTGAATATGGACTCACATGGATTTTGAAACGGAAAAAAACAAAAATCAAAAAGCGTTCCTAGACTCAAGAAAAGGATTGCATCGATGGGTTTGGCTGGCCTTGTTTGGCTTGATGGTGGGGTACGGATGCAAGAACAAACATGCATCGGTGTCCAAAACAATGGCAGAAACCGCCTACACCTATACCGCAGAGATCCTGTCTTTTGGGCCGAGAGAGCCCGCTTCTGAAGGAAGCAAAAAAGTAGCTCAATGGCTCGGGAAAAAAGTGGAGGAATCAGGATTGGTTTTACGAAAACACCCCTTTGAAGCTTCCACTCCACTGGGCAACATCAAGATGACCAATTTGAGTGTGGAGGTCAAAGGTCAGACTTCTCAGGAACGTGTTTTGTTTGTGGCCCACTATGATACCAAGACGTTCAAAACTATTTCCTTTGTTGGGGCCAATGATGCGGCCTCCTCTGTAGCCTTGTTGCTCGCTTTGTTGCCCGTTTTCGATCAACGAAAGTATGCATTTGATGTGGAGGTGGTTTGGGTCGACGGGGAAGAAGCCTATCATCACTTCGGTCCCCATGACGGAATCTATGGAAGCAAGGTTTACGCAAAGCAGGCTCAATTTGGCAAACCCATCAAGGCCGTCATTGGTGTGGACATGATCAGCGATGAGGATTTGACCTTGATCAAAGCAAGCGGAATCGACGCAGGATTGCTCAAGCGCTTGGAAAAAGTCTTGGCCGATATGAATCAATCCAGTCTGCTGGATTCAAAATGGATGGGGGTTACGGATGATTTTACGCCTTTTGTGGATCAAGGGTTTCCCACTTTGCATTTGATGGATTTTTCTTTTGGAGGACCCACCCCCGGAAAGCTTTGGCATACTGAAAATGACACCTTGGAACATGTTTCCAAAAAAAGTTTATCGATCGTATCGGAAGTGATTTTACGCTTGTTGGATGATTTGGATGGGAGTAAGTAAGTTATATCCAAGAAATCGAGGTCCAATCATGACAAACAAAAAACATCTACGCATAGGAATTGTTGGAGCCACGGGTCTGATGGGCCAAGAGCTATTGACCGTGTTGACAGAGTTAGACTTGCCCATTGGTGACATTCATTTGGCGGCTTCCAAAAGCTCTGTGGGAGAAGAAATCGAATGTATGGGAAAAAGTTATCCAGTCGTAGCCCTTACTCCAGATTTTTTTGAAAACATGAATCTATGCTTTTTTTATGCAACTCCTGAAGTCAGCGAACAGTTTGTTCCGATTGCTTTGGATCGAGGTTGCTATGTCATCGATCAAAATGAATTGATCGGAGATGAATTCCAAACCATGGTGGTGCCAGAAGTGAATGTGCGTGCTCTGGATCGAGAAGATTCTCGGTATGTTCGAAACCCAAGCTCCATCAGTATTCCTCTTTCCATCGTGCTTTCTCCATTGTCAAAAGCCTATCAGATAGAGGAAGTGTTTGTGGCAACGTATCAATCGGTGTCGACGCGAGGTCAGCGTGGCATTGAGGAATTGACTCGCCAGATCACGGGGATGCTCAATTATCATGAAGTAGAAAGCGATGTCTTTCCTCAGCGGATCGCCTTCAATCTAATTCCCAATATGGGGGGCTTGAGTGAAGATGGAGATTCGTGGGAAGAACTTCGAGTGGCCAAAGAGTTACGCAGTATGCTGCAGTCGAATACATTGAATGCACATGTTCATATGGTGCAAGTCCCCACATACATTGGTGCGGGAATGGCGGTGACCGTTCGATGCAAAGAAGACATGACCGTGGACGATGTCCGAGCCGTACTTTCAGAGTCGGAGGGAGTCAAATTCATCGATGCTCCCTCCAAGCAAACCTATCCAGTTCTCCTCGATGTTCAGGGCCAGGATGAAGTTCTAGTGGGCAGAATTCGCGTCCCTTCGGTACAGCCCAATGTTTTGAGTTTTTGGGTGGTCAATGACAACCTCAAAAAAGGATCGACACTCAACAGTGCCCAAATTGCCAAACACATTGTGGATCGATTTTTTTCCTAGACGAACCTAAAAATTAAAGGATCCAAAGCCAGAGCCAGAGTAGGTTGTGCTAGTGGAACCCGTTCCAGAGGTGCTGTTGTCGAAGTTTACGTGAAAATCTCCAGATCCGCTGGACGAGCCTCCACTGGAGGCAAGGTTGTAAAGGTTAACGAACCCCGCATTTTTGCTGACCACTTGGATGGTTTGCTGAGAAGAACCATTGAAAATCGTAAAAGATCCTGAGAGATAATTGTTTTGATCCATTTCAAAGGTGTTTGGGCTGACCGAAGTTCCTGAAAAAGTAAGCTGCATGGTGTCGCCATCGTCGTTGGAAAACACAATGAGCGTTTGGTTGTTGAGAGTGACGACTTCCGCATCGGTAAAATTGACGGTGATTTGGCTGGATTGAGAGCCTTGAGCATTGAGGTCAACGCTGGCTGTGATGGTCGCGATGGGAGTTACTTGACACCCGTTGGTCAAAACAAACACCAGAAGCAGGGCCAAGGCCCACAAACCCACCTTTTTCAACTCTTTTTTCATCAATGCTTCCATGTAGTATAGCAAATCTTTATCACGGGACCGACAAGAAAGTCTGTAAGGGCTTTCCCTACAAAAGCATTTCATGATAGGGCGATGGCATGAATATTCCGGCACAGGCAAGAACGATTTGTTTGGAAATCCAATACGACGGTGCCCAGTATTGTGGATGGCAAAGGCAGCCCAAACAACAAAGTGTCCAAGAGATGCTGGAATGTGCCATCGAAAGAGTTTCTCAAGAAAAGGTGACTTGTGTGGCTTCAGGCAGAACCGATTCTGGGGTTCATGCGCGAAAGCAGGTGGTTTCGTTTGTTTTACGATCCTCCAAAGCGAACCTGGAAGCTTATCACATTGGTGTAAATCGCTATTTGCCAGACGATATTCGTGTGCTCTGTGCCAAAGAAGTTTCAGAGGACTTTCATGCCATTCGAAACAGTTACTCCAAAACTTATCGGTACTTCTTTTCTCTTTTTCCAACTCAGAATCTTTTCTATCGACACTATGTATGGAATTTGTCCTACTCGATCGACATCTCACAGATGAAACAAGCATGCGAAGTCTTTGTGGGTACGCATGATTTCAGTTGTTTTCAAACGCATCCACGCGAAAAAAAATCTCATGTTCGTACGATTCAAGCTCTTTCTGTGCAACCCATGCATGACTTTTTTTTCATTGAGGTGAAAGCGGATGGTTTTCTCCGTCACATGGTCCGTGCCCTTGTGGGCACACTCATCGATGCGGGTCGAGGAAAAATTTCTGTCGAAGATTGTTCGATGATTCTGACTTCATTGGATCGCAATCAAGCGGGTCAAACAGCCCCAGCTCATGCACTGTTTTTATGGGATGTCTTCTATGATGAAACATCAAAGGAAAAATCGACATTAGATCTTTCTTGGGAAGTAGAGTGAGAAAATCTACAGCACTTTTTTCTTTTTGAGGCGAAAAAAATATTTCCACCCAAAGATGTACCAGTATTTTCTTTCTTTTTCAGAGAGTTCAAACTTGATTCCGTGGGATCGTTCAAATTTTGCCAGCAAGTAGTCAATCCAGTTGTCGACCGTGAACATGTTTTTGGGCCATCGCAGTTGAGATCGAATGCGACTTCGAAAAAGAAGCATCTCACTGCAAGTCTTTCCGAGCCAAAGGGTTGAAGATTTTTGTTGGTAGCGTTGATCTCCACTGCTTTCAACGTTAGGAAACAAGGACAACAATCGTTGGACAACGGAAAGGTAGTATTCCGATTCGGCTTCAAAAATGCGCTGAACTTTGTTTGAGGCTTCGACTCGAACATCTCCTAGATAACTGACTTCCAACATTTTGCTCGCTGCTTCGGCAAGGGTAAAATGAGAAGGAAGCAAGGTTAAAGCAATTTTGATGGCTGACATGGTGGCATTGTAAGACACAATCGCCATTTCATTTTCCATAAAGGATTTTTTGGATGTGATCAAAGCCATGCGTTTGGAGAAGCGTCCGATGTGGTACACATCTTTTGCGCCGGGTTGTGTTTGGTTTTTTAGCTGATCCAACGATATGACATTGTATTTTGCGGTGGTTTGGTCGCACTCAAAGTGAAAAATACTTGGAGGAAGAATCCGATTGATCCAGCAGTCTTTCGAAGAAGAATAAAAATGTTTGTAGGAGTCTACAATCACATAGAAGTCAGGTGTTGAGGTCGAAGATTTTGTGTTTTGGCTCAGGCATGAACCGTAGGCGATCACGGCCAAGACACCTTGCTTGGATTCAAGATGTTTTTCCAGAGTCGAAACAAAGGGTTCAAGCATGGCTCGATCAAAGCCGGTGATTTTTTGTCGCACAAAATCTTGAATGTTGGCCGGGGAACTCATGGTCTAGTCGATGGACATCACTCGATTGCGAGATTTTTTCTTGGCATCGTACATGGCGTTGTCGGCCATTTGAATGATTTCATCTTTGCTTTGGGCATTCGTTGGAAAAGTGGCGACCCCAAAGCTGGCGGTAAAATGAATGTCTTTCCCCATGTTTTTTAGGAAGGAGTGTTTTTCAATGACATTTCGAAGACGTTCCGCAAACTCCATGGCCATCTCTTTCGTGGTTTCAGGGAGAACGATCACAAACTCATCCCCTCCATAGCGGGCTGCATAGTCGGTGGATCTCATATTCGAATTGACGATTCCTCCTACTTCGGAAAGCAAGGCAGAACCAAACACATGGCCGTGAGCATCATTGACTTTTTTGAAGTGATCGAGGTCAAAAAAGATCACAGAAAATTCTCTTTTGTATCTTTTTGACAAATCAATTTCTCGATCCAAGATTTGGTGAAGCTGTCTAGAGTTGTATAGCTGTGTAAGATCGTCCTTGATGGTGAGTTCTTCGATTTTTTGAACATACTTGTAGTTTTCAATTCCAATGGCGATAAAGTCTGTAAGTTCTACCAACTGTTCCAAATCATTTTGCTCAAAAGGAGTTTCATTGGCCATTCGGTTGAGCTGAACCACTCCTCGCAAGGATCCTTTGCTGATCAATGGCGCGCACAAAAATGATTTTCGTTCTCCTTTGACGAGTTCTTTGGGAAGAGGACAGTACGAATTGGGGCTGTAAAAAACAGCCTTTTGCTCTTTTGCGACCCATCCCGGAATACCCTCTCCAAGTTGAAAAATTTGGTCTCGGTTCAATGAAGTGTCATTGATGACGATTTCATAGTAGAGGTGGCGATCTTGTTCATCCAAAAGCAACAAAGCCCAAGAGCTGGGATGCAACAGGTCCGTGATTTTTTTGAGCAGAGTGCGATAAAGCTCCGTACCATCCAAGGCTGAGGTCATTGCCCTTACCATTTCCAAAATGGCCTGCAGCTGAGAAATTTTCTGATGAAGTTTTTGTAAATCCTGTTCCACGAGCTACCCTAACTTTTTTTTGCGGATCGCACATTTTTTTTCGAGGATCTGCGTTCAATTTGATATGTGGTTATAACAAAAATGTCGGTAGGTACAATGAAACAACATCAAAACCTTGTATTGGCATCTGCTTCTCCTCGTCGAAAGCAATTGCTTGAAAGTATGGGAATCAAACTGGAAGTCGTTCCGAGCCAGGTGGCAGAACTTGGATATGGAGGAGATCCCATGGTGCTACCCTTGAGGATTGCTCTTCAAAAACTCAAGGCCGTCAGAGCATCGATGGGAGCACAATTGAAAGGAGCCATTTTGGCAGCGGATACGATTGTCGCCATGGATGGTGATGTCTTTGGAAAACCCGACAATCCAGATCAGGCGAGAGCGATTCTCAAACGACTTTCTGGAAAAATCCATCAAGTCGTAACAGGGTTTCGCATTGAAACTGCGCAAGGCGACTACATTGAAGAGGCCATTTCTACCAATGTCACGATGATGGAGCTGAGCCCCACGTTGATCGATTGGTATGTGGAGAGTGGGGAACCCATGGACAAGGCCGGAGCCTATGGAATTCAGGGACTTGCAGGAGCTTTTGTCTCGTCAATTCACGGTTCGTACACCAATGTTGTAGGGTTGCCGATGAGTGACGTTCTCAAAGCGTTGGTTGATTTGGACATCATCGAGCATCCATGAGTCAACTCTATGATCGTTGGAGTCTCATTGTCGATCGGGTGGGGCAAGCCTGCGCACGATCCAATCGATCTGCGGGTGAGGTTCGCGTTGTGGCCGTGAGCAAACATCAATCGATGGAAAGCATTGAACAAGCTATAACCCTGGGCATTCGAGATTTTGGGGAAAACTATGTGCAAGAGGCCCTGCCCAAAATTCAAGCGTTGGAGCAACTGGATCTTCGATGGCATTTTATTGGTCATCTTCAAAGCAACAAAGCCAAACAAATTGGACAGCATTTTTCTACGGTTCATAGCCTGGATCGCATCTCCACGGCCAAGGAGCTTTCCAAAGCAAAATCCTCGGTATCCTGTCTTGTTCAGCTCAACCTTTCTGGAGAAAGAACCAAAGATGGCGTGGATGCCGCTGGTTTGGAACCTTTGCTGGCCGAACTGGATGACATTCATGGCTTGCATGTGGAAGGTTTGATGACTTTTCCACCTTTTCAAAATGACCCTGAGGACAATCGGCGTTATTTTCGTCAAGCGAGGAAGTTGTGGGAAGCCATGAAAGCCAAGAGCTGGAAGCAAATCTCGATGAAGGAGTTGTCCATGGGAGTTTCAAACGATTATGAAGTGGCCATCGAAGAAGGGGCCACTCTGGTCCGCATTGGGACATCTCTTTTTGGCCCTCGGTGATTCAATCGGATGAGTCGATTTTTCAAAGAGTAGATTTTTGTTGCTTCAGACATCCTTGTGTTACAATCATTCTTTATCTCATTGGAAGGTTGAGGAGAATTTGCATGGAACCAACACTAAGCGTCATGGACATTGAGCAGAAGCGTTTTTCGAGAGAGTTTCGAGGCTATGACAAAAATGAAGTTCACCAATTCTTGACTCAAATGGCGCGTGACTGGGAACATCTCAAAAGAGAAATCAAGTCCTTGAAAGAAAGTATCCATGCGCAGGAACAAAAAATCGAGCGTCTGCAAGAAAATGAAAAAGCCTTAAATCAAACGATCATTACAGCTCAAAAAATGACGGAAGAAATCAACCGCACGGCCAAAAAAGAATCCGACGTCATCATCGGACAAGCCGAACTTCAAGCGGAAAAAATTCTTGGTCAGGCTCATACTCGTTTGACACAAG
Organism: Bdellovibrionota bacterium; assembly: GCA_041391365.1. Taxonomy (GTDB): domain Bacteria; phylum Bdellovibrionota_G; class JALEGL01; order JALEGL01; family JAGRMV01; genus JAGRAX01. The sequence goes on from JAWKOC010000001.1 coordinate 290,306, forward strand.
TCATTGCACGCATCAACGAAATCAAAAGTCAGCAAGCAGAGTTCGAAGGTTCCCTTCGTGGCATCATCGAAACTCATCTGAGATTGCTCAATCAGCAAAAAATAGATGTCAATGATGTGTACGTGGAAGACATTAAAATTTTCCCCAAAGCATCTTCAGACAAAAGCTAAGTTTCGATCGAAGACTCCGAGTACAAAATCCTTATCATTTCTTGTCTTGCTTTCTTTGATTCAAAAAAGGTAAAGGGTCAACGCCATGATCATCTTAGACGGTAAAAGTCTCTCCAAAAAACAAATGGGTTTGTTGCAAACTCAAGTTCAGGATTTTGTTTCTGCTCACGGTATGGCACCTGGATTGGCCGTCATTTTGGTGGGAGGAGATCCAGCTTCTCAGGTGTATGTCAGTCATAAACATCGAGCCTGTCAACAAGTAGGTATGGTCTCTCAAGTGATTCGACAACCGGACCACATTTCACAGAAAGAATTGCTTTCTTTGATTGATCGACTCAATGAAGATGAAAAAGTTCATGGAATTTTGATTCAATTGCCTTTGCCCGCTGGCATCGACAGTGAAAAAGTGTTGGCGCATGTTGCTTTTGAAAAAGATGTAGATGGATTTCATCCCTACAACACGGGAAGACTTTTTCGAGACCAAGAAAGCATGGTCCCATGTACACCTCTGGGAGTGATGGTGCTTCTCAAAGAATATGGCATTGCGGTGGAGGGTGCGAATGTCGTTGTGATCGGAAAAAGCAACATCGTGGGCAAACCCATGGCAGCCCTGATGATGAACGCCGGAGCTACAGTCAGCGTATGTCACTCCAAAACCAAAGATTTGACCTCGTTCTGTCAACAAGCAGACATCATTGTCAGTGCGGCAGGTCGACCTGACCTGATTCGAGCCAACATGATCCGACCGGACGCCGTAGTGATTGATGTGGGGATCAACCGACGACCCGACGGAAAACTTGTGGGAGACGTTGCATTCGATGAAGTCTCTCAAAAAGCTCGGGCCATCACGCCTGTGCCAGGGGGAGTGGGGCCAATGACCATTGCCATGCTCCTGACCAGTACCCTTCGAGCGGCTCAACTTCAGATCCAAGGTAAAATCAGCTGATTTTTTTGTAAGATCGTGTAGACAGGGGCCATGGCCAAAAAAACAAGTTTATTTGATCACCACCAGCGCCAAAAAGCTAAAATGGTAGACTTTGCAGGCTGGGACATGCCCATTCAATATGAGGGGATCATGGCCGAGCATGAAGCCGTTCGAGAACATGTGGGGATCTTTGACGTCAGTCACATGGGAGAAATCGAAGTTCAGGGGCCCAAAGCCTTGGAATTTTGCCAAATGCTGACCACCAATGATGTTGCTGAACTCAAACCAGGAAAAATCCAATATTCTTGTTTTCTCAACCGGGAGGGAGGCATCATCGACGATTGCACGCTCTATCAGTTGGGACCCCAACATTATCTTTTTGTGGTCAATGCAGCCTCCAAAGATCGGGTGTACGAATGGTTCCAAAAAAATGCTATTGATGGAGCCTTCATTCAAGATCAAAGTGATCAGTATGCTTTGATTGCCTTGCAAGGTAAAAAAGCGGATGACTTGCTTACGGCCGTGCTCAAGAAAGATTTACAATCGATTCCTTATTATGGTTTTGCATGGCTTGAGATTTTGGGGAAGGCCGTGCTGGTCTCTCGAACAGGTTATACAGGAGAGGATGGTTTTGAACTTTACATCCCTTGGGACCATGCTCCAAAAGTATGGGAACTTCTGGAATCCAAAGGTTTGCAAGAGCCCTTTCATCTCAAAACCGTTGGGCTTGGTGCGCGAGATACTCTCCGGTTGGAAATGGGATATTTGCTTTATGGCAAAGATATGAGTGAGTCGACCACGCCTCTGGAAGCTGGACTTCAATGGATTTGCAAAATGGACAAAGGAAGCTTCATCGGAAAAGAAGCTCTTCTCACCCAAAAAGAAAAAGGTTTTGCGAGGCGACTGCGTGCGATATCGGTGTTGGGCCGAGGTGTCCCTCGAACAGGTCATACGGTATGGCATGATCACAAAGAAGTCGGACTGATCACCAGTGGAACATTTTCGCCTTCCGCGAAAATGGGCATTGCTTTGGGATATGTTCCTAGCGAATTGGCCATTGGGACACATGTTGACATTGACATTCGAGGGAAAAAAATTCCTGCAAAGATTGTCAAAGCGCCATTTGTTTCATCAAACACAAAAAAATCAAACAAATAGCTTGATCGCAAAAAAGCTTACAGCTACATAGAGCCTTGGAAAGGGAGTACGAGCAGATGGAGTTTCCAGAAGACGTTAAATACACCAAAGAACACGAATGGGTTCGAGTTGAGAGCAATCGGAAAATGGTGGTTGTAGGGATCACCGAGTATGCTCAGGATAAATTGGGTGATGTTGTTCATGTGGATTTGCCTGATCCAGGTGCGGAAGTTACGCTTGGAGATTCTTTTGGAAGTGTAGAATCTGTCAAAGCCGTTTCCGACATTTATGCGCCGGTTTCTGGAAAAGTAAAAGAAATCAATGATACCTTGTTGGACACGCCAGAACTTGTAAACGAAGATCCCTATGGAGAAGCATGGATGGTCAAAATTGAACTTGCAGATGCAAGTGAATTGGATGATTTGCTTTCTCCGGAAGAATACAAACTGCACGTTGCTGCAGAAGAAGAAGCCTAAGGTAGAAGAGAGTGCAGTAGGAAATCATGCGGTACATTCCTCTCACGCTCTCGGATCGAAAACAGATGTTGCAAGACATCGGTGTCGAGTCAACGCAAGATTTGTTTTCCAGCATTCCCAGCCGTTGTCGATTTGAAGGACAGCCAGCTCTTCCTTCCAAAAAAAATGAATCTCAGCTTATTTCGTATTTTTCTGAGCTTGCGGATCAGAATCAGTCCAAATTCAAAGGATGGTCCAGCTATCTAGGTGCTGGAGCTTACCAGCATTTTATTCCCAGTGTCGTGGATTTGTTATCTTCCCGAGGGGAATTTGCAACCGCTTATACTCCCTATCAACCCGAAATTTCGCAAGGTACATTGCAAGCCATTTTTGAATTTCAGTCGATGATCGCTGCCTTGTATGGCATGGAAGTCTCCAATGCTTCGATGTACGATGGGGCATCTTCGTTGGCGGAGGCTGTTTTGATGGCTGGCAGGATTCGCAAACAACGTAACGTTTACATTTCGCAGGCCGTTCATCCTGAATATATAGACGTGGTTCGTAGTTACACGGGAGACGTTGATCTGGAATTGATCATGTTGCCGGTCGGAAATGATGGCCGGACTCAGATTGAAAACGTAGATCTTGAGCAAGCCGCAGCCGTCGTATTTGCGCAGCCCAACTTTTTTGGTGTCATCGAAGATTTGACCGTATGCAAGAAATTTGGAGATGTGGTCACCATCGTGGCCAACACTGATCCTCTTGCCTTTGGACTTCTTCAAGAGCCTGGTGCCTTTGATGTGGATATCGTCGTGGGTGAGGGGCAATCTCTCGGGAACCCTCTGCATTTTGGAGGCCCACATGTGGGTCTTCTTTGTAGCAAGAAAAAATATTTGCGTCAGCTCCCTGGTAGACTTGTCGGAAAGTCTATCGACGAAGACGGTCGAGAGGCCTATGTTCTAACCCTGTCCACACGAGAGCAACACATACGACGACAAAAAGCCACGTCCAACATTTGTACCAATCACTCCTTGATTGCACTTCGCTCTGCAATTTATATGGCATGCATGGGAAGAAATGGTGTGATGGCCTTGGCCCGAAAAAATTACGAACGGGCTCATACTCTATGCGAAAAACTGCTTCACATCCCAGGCGTCAAACAAAAATATGCGAGTGATTTTTTTCACGAGTTTGTGTTGGAGCTTCCGACCCCAACCAGCACATTTTTGGCCAACATGGAAAAACAAAATATTTTGGCAGGCATAGATCTTTCCACCTGGAATGCGCAGTCAGACCGTGAAATTTTGATTTGTGCAACCGAAGTCAAAAGCGATCAAGATCTGGATCTCTATGTCAATGCTTTCCGAGGTGCTTTGTGAGTTCCAAAGATACCAACATCCAACGAGGATATCAGCACACCAAAAACCTGTGGGAAAAAACCCATAGTGCAAATACGGATCAATGCAATGAATACATTGATCTTTCCATTGCATCTGACATTTCCTTGGATCCATCGCTTGCAAGAAAAAAATTGGACAACTTTCCTCAACTTTCTGAATTTGAAGTGGTTCGTCACTACACGCAGTTGTCGCAGAAAAACTTTTCCATCGATGCGGGGATGTATCCTTTGGGTTCATGCACGATGAAATACAATCCAAAGATCAATGATGTTGTGGCCATGAATCACAAATGGACTGGTCTTCATCCCTATACCCCAGAACATCTTTCTCAGGGTGCGTTGGCGTTGATGTTTGAATTGCAACAGGCTCTGGTGGCCATCACTCGTCTCAAGGCATGCAGTCTACACCCAGCGGCGGGAGCTCATGGAGAATTGGTGGGAGTAAAAATGATTCGTGCCTACCACGACAAAAAGGGCCAGCAGCGAGATGTGATTTTGGTTCCTGATTCTGCCCATGGAACGAACCCAGCCAGTGCAGCCCTCAGTGGTTTTTCGGTTCGAGAGTTGTCGTCCAACGCTCAAGGGGTCATCGACCTTGAAGAAGTCAAAGCAAAAATGGACGATCGAGTTGCGGGAATCATGATGACGGTGCCCAATACCTTGGGAGTTTTTGAAAAAAACATCTGTGAAATTTCGCAGTTCGTCCATGAACAAGGTGGACTGGTGTACTGTGATGGTGCCAACCTAAATGCACTTGTCGGCCAAGTTGATTTTTCAAAGATGGGTGTGGATGTGATGCACATCAATTTGCACAAAACGTTTTCGACTCCTCATGGAGGTGGAGGCCCTGGAGCAGGACCGGTTGTTGTATCCGATCGGTTGGAACCTTTTTTGCCTCGGCCGTTTGTTGAAAAAACATCCGAAGGCCTTTTCACCTGGTCTGAGGCCACAGACGATTCTTTGGGGCGGTTTCGAACTTTTTATGGAAATTTTGGAATGTTGCTTCGAGCCCTTTGCTACATCTATGCATTTGGCAAAGAAGAATTATCATTGATCAGCGAAGTTGCAGTTCTCAATGCGAATTACATTCGATCCAAATTGATCGATTATTATCATTTGCCTTTTGAGAGTGCATCTCTCCACGAAGTGGTATTCAGCGATAAACTTCAAAACAAACAAAACCACGTAACCGCCTTGGACATTGCCAAAAGATTGATGGATTATGGATTTCACCCGCCGACCATGTATTTCCCATTGATTGTGAAGGGTGCACTGATGATCGAGCCGACAGAAACCGAATCCAAAACCGAAATCGATCGGTTTTTGGAGGCCATGATTCGTATCGCCAAAGAATCCCAAGAAACACCCGACCTGGTCATCAAAGCGCCCCACAATGTGGGGTACAAACGCATCAACGAAACACAAGCCGCACGCAATCCGATTTTGACCTGGTTTGACTCGTCATCTGTGGATTGAAGTAACCTTAGTTGTTTTTGACTAGCCTTGAAAAGAATTCACGACGATAAAACTAAAAGGAACTCGGATTTGTAGGTTTTCATCCAAGAGATCTTTGGGAGGGTTAAGAAAAGGAGAGGCTTTTTGAACGGAGTCCGTGGCTTCTCGATCCAAAAAATCGAAACCTGAGGATTGAGAAACACGTTGGGAGACCAGGTAGCCTTTCTCATCCAAAATGATCGTCACCAAGGTTACATATTGGTTTCGTAAGCTAGGTAGACGATGAAGATATTGCACAGGGCTCCAATACCCTTCAATCTGACGCTTCATTCTGACAAAATAATTTGAAAAGGCAAAGCTCTTGGTGTTCAAAAGGGTTTCATCACCCAGTTGAATCTCTGGGAGGTAATTGCTGGGAGAAGAAGGACTGGCCAGCAAATCTTTTTCTTTTTGCAAAGCGAGCAATTCTTGATCGCTCAAGTTCAGAGAATATTTCGAGGTCTTAGGGTTCGGAGAGTTTCTAGAGGTGGATTCAGTGGGTACGCCCGTGCTGCGAGCTTGCTGTTCTTTTGGAACCCTTCGATTTCGGTCACTCAAGTACGAGGATTCTACTTTTTCAGAGGTTTCATAAGCATCCAAAGGGGCCAGGTCTACAATTTTTCCCTCATCCGGAGGGGTATTCCACACCACTTTTCGAATGGGAGTTTGTTGAGGTCCAGGAAGGATTTTTTTGGCTGAAGAAACAGAAAGCTGTCCCAAAAATAGCAATACCAAAACATGAAACAGCAAGGAAACCAGCATGGCTGCCCATGGCATGGGGCTTGGTTTTGACTCCTGCGGCTGGGGATCATATTTTTTTGCGGCCTCACCCATGCACGTATCATAGCATACTCCAAGATCCTCAACATGCGATTTGTCAGTACGAAGAGATTCTAGTAGGTTACTTCCATGACAAAGATCTTTTGGATGGGGGTGATTTTGATCTTTTTGAGTTGCCCTTTGACCCAAGCACTTACACAAAGAGTCTCTGGAGTTCACGGGCAAGGAGAGTTTTCGGAGCTTCCCGGAGGATACCAACCCTCCATGAAGAACATGACCTTGGCAGCTGTTCATTTTTCAGTGACCAAGAGTCCAACTCTTCCGTGTTTGAATGAAAAGACCTTGGAAAATGTTCTTACGGAATCCAATGATCAATACAAACACAAAATACAGTTGGGAAAAGGAGGGCCTGATACCTATCCGCAATTTGAATTTTCTGCCAAACCTCAGATGAGAAACAAGGTTTCACTGTTGATCAAATTGTATCTTTTCCTTCCTGAAAAATTCAGTCAAAAAAACACAAACGAAAAGGTGTTGGCCTATTCCAATGAAAATCTGTATCCCATTGATATGAGCAAAGGGTGTCAACTCGGTCTTGAAGAAGTGATCCGCATCCATGTAAAAGAATTTTTGGATCGACATCAAATGGAACAAAATGAAGTGTGGTAAATGTGAATCAATTTGAAATTGCAAAGCAGTTGAATGATATGGCTCTTTTGATGGAGCTCAAGGGGGAAAATCCATTTAAAATCCGGGCATTCAAGAATGGATCTCAGGCGTTGGAATCTCTGGGCGATGATTTTCATACGTTGATAGCCCAACAAAAAATCACGGACATCAAAGGCATTGGAAAAGGCTTGGCTGCGGATATTTATGAATTGTACGAGACGGGAAAACTTGATGCCTTGGAAAAACTTCGAGAAGAGTTTCCATCGACTCTTTTTGAGTTGTTTGCCGTTCCGCAGTTGGGGCCAAAAAAAATCAAAGTTCTTTTTGATGTCTTAAAGATCTCCTCGTTGGTCGAATTGGAATACGCTTGCGAAGAAAATCAACTCATTGATTTGAAAGGGTTTGGTGAAAAAACCCAAGACAAAATTCGAAAAGGCATAGCGTTTTTGAAAAAGACCAAAGGACAGTATCTGTATGCTGAGGTGATTGATGAAGTTCAACGCTTGATCGAAAAAATGCAGGACTGGAGGGAAATCGAAGAGATCAGTTTGGCAGGGAGTCTTCGCAGAAAAAAAGAAACCGTCAAAGATGCGGACATTGTTTGTGCAAGTTCTTCTCCTGAACAGGTTATGAAAAAATTTACAACCATGGAAGAAGTGGGTTCTGTGTTGAATCATGGCTCAACCAAAAGTAGCGTGATTCTTGTCACGGGACTTCAAGTGGATTTGCGCGTGGTCACCTCTCAGGAGTACCCCTATACACTCCATCATTTTACTGGGAGCAAAGAGCACAACACAGAGATTCGTTCCATGGCCAAAAAAATGGGTCTCAAAGTCAACGAGTATGGTGTGTTCAAAGGAGAAGAAAAGATTCCATGCAAAGACGAAAGGGAGTTTTTTTCACTATTCTCAATGTCATATGTGGAGCCTGAACTTCGAGAGGGAAGGGGAGAGATTTCGCTGGCCAAGCAGGGTGATCTTCCTGATCTCATTGAACTCGAAGATGTGAAAGGTTTTTTTCATATGCATTCGACGTACAGTGATGGAAGAAATTCATTGGAAGAGATGATTCAAGAAGCGCATCGTTTGGGAATGTCCTATGTGGGGGTATCAGACCATAGTCAGACAGCCGTTTATTCAAAGGGATTGAAAGAGCAAGACATAGACAAACAACATCGAGAGATTGATGAACTTCAAAAAAGATATCCAGATGTACGTATATTCAAGGGAATTGAATCAGATATTCTCAATGATGGTAGTTTGGACTATCCAGAGAGAGTTCTCAAAAAGTTTGATTTTGTCATAGCGTCCGTTCATTCCAACTTTTCCATGACTGAAGAGGCCATGACCCGGCGATGCATCGCTGCGATTTCCAATCCCTATTGTACGATGTTGGGACATCCCACAGGACGGTTGTTGCTCGGAAGAGAAGGTTTTGCCATTGACCTGCCATCGATCTTAGAGGCTGCAGCCAACTACAATAAGGTTGTGGAACTCAATGCCAACCCCCATCGGTTGGATTTGGATTGGAGAATGTTGGATCATGCGCGAAAGCACAAGGTAAAAGTTTCCATCAACCCAGACGCTCACAGTGTGGAAGGAATTTCTCATTTACGTTTTGGAATTGCCATGGCCCGCAAAGGGATGCTAACCAAGCACCATGTATTGAACACCTTAGACACGTCTCACATCGAGCAGTATTTGGCCAAGTAGGTTGATGATGGAAGGAAACACCCCGCAAAAAAAGAAAATCTTGAAGGAGTTGGATCGATTGTATCCGGATGCTTACTGTGCACTCACGCATGACAATCCTTATCAGCTGCTTATCGCCACCATTTTGTCTGCACAGTGTACGGATGAAAGGGTCAACAAAGTAACTCCCGAATTGTTCAAAAAATATCCGGATGCACATTCAATGTCGAAAGCTACCTTGCCATCCATCGAAAAAATCATTCGGTCCACCGGATTTTTTCGAAGCAAAGCCAAGTCCATCAAACAAAGTTCCATGGATATTGTGGAAAAGTACAATGGGAAGGTCCCTCAGTCGATGGAAGAACTGACTACCCTACGAGGCGTGGGAAGAAAAACGGCCAATGTGGTCATGGGCAATGCTTTTGGAAAAAACATGGGAGTGGTTGTGGATACCCATGTGGGAAGATTGAGCAGAAGACTGGGATTTACGACCCACAAAGATCCAGTAAAAGTAGAAAAAGATTTAATGGAGCTTGTCCCCAAAAAAGACTGGACTAAAATCTCTCATCAATTCATCTTCCACGGACGCCAAGTCTGCAAAGCCATCAATCCCCGTTGCGGAGAATGCACGATGGCAGCCTTCTGCCCCAATGCAGAACTTTGATAAGAGTGTCTTGGCTCAAGCCGCTAGGCTCTCCCCCCTTCGGGGATGGATGCTAAAACCGTTGGGGTTTCCTCGCTTCGAGGAGCTGGCGCTTGTATTATTCAGCTGTTTTGTTTTCGATTGTGAAAGAAAAAATAGTGTCGCTTGGCTTTGCCAAGCGTCCTTATTTTCTCTTTTTAATTGAAAAGGCGAGCATCTGGACAATTGGATTGGGAGACTTTTATTCTGAAAGGGAACCAAAGCGCAACCGCAAAGGTGTATAAACTACTCGAAAGCTCAAGTGAGACATTCCCTGAAAGAATAAAAGGCGATCAATTCACTTACTCTGTGTGAGTAAAATGAGCACCAGCTCCCCGAAGGGGGGAGAGGACCGCGCAGCGATACTTTTTGAGATCAATCTTCCCACTTTGAGAAAAGCAAACTCCCTCACTTTCAAGGAGTTGTCGCTGGACATTTTCAGAATCCGGAAAACTTCGTCGACTGATTTTTCCTTGTTGATTCACCACGCGATGCCAAGGAATGCGCGTGGTTTCAGGCAGCGCACTCAGTGCATATCCAACTTGACGCGCATAGAATCGGGATCCAACTCGCGCAGCAATTTGTCCATAGGTGGCTACAGATCCTTTTGGAATGTTCGCCACCTCTTCGTAGATTTTTTGGTACAAGTTTTTTTGGACGTCCAACAACTACCAGCCCAGCAGATACGCAAAAATCAAAGGAGCAACAATGGTTGCATCGGACTCAATGATGAATTTTGGTGTATCGGCGCGTAGCTTTCCCCATGTGATTTTTTCATTGGGGACCGCTCCGGAGTAGGAACCGTAACTTGTTGTTGAATCGCTGATCTGACAAAAGTAATCCCATACTTTCACATCGGTCATTTGAAGGTCTTGATGAAGCATCGGAACCACGCAAATGGGGAAGTCTCCTGCGATTCCCCCACCGATTTGAAAAAATCCAAGCGTCGTGGTTTTGGTGACTTCAACGTACCATTTGGCCAGAGACATCATGTATTCGATCCCTGTGCGAACCGTATGAGGGTTTTTCACAGCTTCCGAGATGCATGCTCCGGCGAACATGTTTCCCAGAGTTGAGTCTTCCCATCCGGGCACAAAAATCGGAAGATTTTTTTCACAGGCGGCCACCATCCAACTGTCTTTGGGATCAATTTGATAATGTTTTTTGAGCTTTCCAGATGAGATGGCTCGGAAAAAAAACTCATGAGGAAAATAGCGCTCTCCTTTTTGGTCGGAAGAAATCCAATCTTCTCGCAAGACACCTTCGATTCGTCGCATGGCTTCTTCTTCGGGAATGCAGGTGTCGGTCACACGATTGAGATGTTTTTCCAAAAGCTGCTCTTCTTCTTTGGGAGAAAGGTCTCGGTAATGAGGAATGCGTACATAATGATCATGAGCGACCAGATTGAAAATGTCTTCCTCCAGATTTGCACCGGTGCAGCAGATGCCGTCGACTTTGCCCTGACGAATCATCTCCGCCAGTGATTTTCCAAGTTCGGCGCTGCTCATGGCTCCTGCCAAGGTGATGAGCATTTTTCCACCCTTTTGGAGGTGCTGCTGATAGCCTTTGGCGGCGTCCACCAATGCAGCTGCATTGAAATGCAAATAATGTTTTTCCAAGAATTGTGAAATCGTTTTTTCCGACATCTTTTTTGACCTCCGGTGTCTTTTCTTATACTTTTTGTGGGGTACATCTAACAAAATTTTGCAAATCTGCAAGGAGACAACATGAGAAAAATCGTCGTTTCCCTAGCCTTTCTTCTGGTCATGTCCATTTCGACATTGAGCCAAGCCTATATAGGGGCCAAAGCTGGGCTGGTGGACGAAGACAATTTTGGATACGGTCTGGTGTTTGGTGTGGATCTTCCGCTGAATTTGTCATTGGATGCCAGTTTGTATGGTTTTTACCAAGACAACGGCCCCAACACCAAGGATGCTTGGCTACAGGGCGACATCGACGCACTCTATGATTTGAGCGGAATCCTGAGTACCTTTGAAACCTTGCATCTGCATCCTTATGTCAAAGGCGGCTTTACGTATGGAGCCTTGTTTCTGGAGCGTCCTTCGACCACGGACATTGAAGCTAGCCATGGACCTGGGATCAACCTCGGAGGAGGGATCGATTGGAAATTGGGTCCCGTGACCGTGGGACTGGATATCACACAGAGTTTTGTATTTCTGGATGGCATCACCGTCAACAATACTCAAGTGTCACAGGATCAAACCGCCAAGGTCTTCAACGTCATGGCTCAGGTCAAACTGTTTGCCTACTAAAAGACTGTAAAACACTGCAATCAAAAGATTTAGTCGCTTTCTGAAAAACCACTTCTTGGGTTGTGTAAAATAATGTTTTGCGTTATGAAAACAACATGGCGCATCAATATGCATTCCCACAACGTATCCTCTCATTTCTTTTAATTGCTTCGCTTTTGAGTTTCGGAGCTTGCAGCAAATCGTCGGGCGACACCAAGGTCGAAAACCTTCAAAAAGAAAATGAAGAGTTGCAAGATGCTTTGGCTCGCCAGACACACGCCTCCGATGAGAACAGGAAGATCCTCGAAGAAAAAATTGCAGAGCTCGGTGAACTTGTTCAGAAATACAAAGATCTTGAGTCTTCTTCCACGAGAGAGGGGCAGGCAAGTTCTGATGAAGCTGTGCGACTAATTATAGATTTGGAAAAAACCTATCAAGAGATCGATAGCTCAGAGGGAAAAATGTATTCGGCCAATTCTTGCGAGGGTATTTTGCGAGCGAAAAACGATATTTTGCAAAGGGTGGAAAATCTTCGTGACCTCTCGGTAAAATTGGAAGAAGAATTCAACCGAATAGGGGATGATGGACTTGAGTTTTTGGAAAGCAAAAATCAGGATGATGCCAAAGAACCGCCAGCGTCTTATTCTACCTTTGAAGATCTTTCACTCTTGGATCTCGAAATTCCATACGAACTTGCTCGTTATATCAAAGACAGTGTAGAAGATAGATATGACTCCACATGCTTCGAAGATGATTTTGATCTGCAGAATTTCATTGAAGAAACGAATGAAAAACAACAAAGGATAGAGAATCCATCCGCTGAGGAACTGCGGTATCAATCTTCTTGGCTTGATCTTAGCTTTTTTTTGGACGACTTGGAGCAGATCGAGCAGAATCTTAAAAATGCAATGGTGGCTCCCAATGGTGAAGTATGGGTGTTATTTGTCGTTGCTGCAGAAGATGCATTGCTGGGGATAAAAATGGAAGATTTTGGCTTTACACCTTTGGATCTTTCAAAACTCGACACCATGAAAAACAATGTATCGTCAATTTTACGTCAAATGCTCCAAGATAGTGAGATCCAAATAGGGGTGTTTGATTCCAAGCCACGGAAGCTTAAGGACTATGTGAAGGAATCATTGGGTGATATCCGTAGCTATCAGGACTTGGAGTTTGTGTATCCATCCAAAGAAAATCTTCAAGCCCTTGTCAAACAGGATGCAAAAAAGTAGTTTGAATGATCTCAACACAAGAACATTGATCCAATGACGGAAAGTAAGCCAAAAAGCAAAACCATATTTGATCCATTGAAAAAACTAACGTGGTTGTTGGTTATGATGTGCATGTTGTTTTCCTGCACGGACGAAGAACCTTGGATCGAAGACATCGTCATCGATACGGACACTTCGCAGCTTATTTCTTTCGATGTGCTTGAATCTCTTGTCAGCGAACCTACACTCAAAGTCTCGTGGAGTCTGCGATTTTTGGAGAGGCAATTTCATGTAGCGGCTCCCTCTCTCCAAATGATGAAGCAATATATTCTGGAAGCCAAGAAACATCGAAAGCGCAAAGACGCACAAGCTTTTGACCAAAGCATGATGGAGTTGGAGAATCATTTTTATGAGATGGCCCTGGCGTGTCGGCAGGTTCAGGAATTTGTCAGTGTCTTGAGCTTGGAACCGGGTCAGGTGGATGTGTATGAGGCGTATTTGCGTGAGCGAAAAGAAAAAGGGTTTCGAGAGTTGATCGACTTTGACGATAAAGTTCGTAGAGACTTTGAAAGCCGTGCCTTTGACCCTTTTTGGGAAAATTATCGCAAAGAGATTCTCTCCGATTGGGCCGAGATCACTCTGTTATTTCACTGGGCAAGAAGCATTGTCCGAGAAGTTCGATATGGGGCATTGTCATCTGAAGAAAGGCAAAAAAGAACCAGTTTGTTGTGGTGGATGGCGCCATGGTATGATTTGATTTCCATGTATCAAGTGTACAATCCCAAACCCTCTGAGAACATCCTTACTCCTCGGATGTATGCTTTTTCGGGATGGGTCAATGCTCACTATATGTGGGTGCAAACCTCGATGAATCTTCTCGAAGCATCAAACTAAATTTTTTGCCTCAAACCAACAGAATTCACACATTCACGTTGCAAACAAGAGAGTGGTCACTCAGGAATACTGAGCAATACTTTTCCAAATACTTTTCGATCTTCCATGTATTGATGAGCCTGGGAAGCCTTGGATAAGGGAAAAACATGATCGATGATGGGATCGAGTTTTTTTTGTCCGATCAGGTCGATGAGGGTTTGGAGTTCTCGGTCGGTTCCCATGGTCGAACCCAGAATTCGAAGCTGACGATAGAAAATATGCCGCAAGTCGGTTTGCGGATCAAAACCATCGGTTGCACCACAGGTCACAATGGTTCCTCCATTTCGAGTAGCTTTGAGAATGGGAACCCATTGCTTTCCTCCAACATGATCCACAACAATATCCACACCTTTTTTGTGAGTGCGTTTTCGGATTTCTCGATCCAATTCCACTTGTGTATAATTGAATGTTTCATCTGCACCCAAAAGCTCCTGTGCTTTTTTGAGTTTTTCATCATCGCTCGCACAGGTGATCACGTGTGCACCAAAGTGTTTGGCAATTTGAATGGCCGCCATGCCCACCCCTGATCCTGCCCCCATCACCAGCACTGTGTCACCTTGCTTTACTTCGGCTTTAGATACCAGCATGCCCCAGGCGGTAAGATACGCGATGCCGATGGCGGCCGCGGTTTCAAACGAAATCGAGGGGGGAAGCAAGAATGCATTTTGTTCGGGAATTTTTACAAACTGCGCATAGGTTCCATCGGTTTTGTGTTCTCCAAGAATATGAAAATCGTGACAGTAGTTTCGTTGTCCAGCCATACAAACTTCACAAGTTCCACACGAAAGCATGGGCTGGATCACAACGCGATCCCCTACAGCAACCTTGCGTACGTTCTTGCCTATGGCCGCGATGACTCCAGCACCATCCGCACCAGGAATATGGGGGAGGGGAGTTTGAATGCCGGGAATTCCTCTTCGAAAATGAATGTCAACATGGTTGATGCCGGCGTAACTGAGTTTGATCAATACGTCCTGGTCACCCAGGGTTGGAGTTGAAACATCTTGATAGGTAAGAACCTCAGGTCCTCCAAGACGAGAAAATTGAATGGCTTTCATCATACAGTCTCTTTGCTTTGTTTGATCCATTGTCGCAATAAACTGTAATACGACTTGGATGGTTTGAATTCTGATTTGCGTGAGGTCAACTCAAAAGGAGACATACCGAATTTTTCTCCCATCCAAGACACATAGCGATTGGCATGGACAAAAGGAATCAAGAATCCGGCTGAATAGTGATCTGAACGTTCGTAAAATTCTCGTTCAGGTTTTCCGAAAATTTCCCAGAGCACATCGTTTTGATGTCTTGTGAACACATTGTCTTTGCATCCAAAAATCATCAAGGCTTTGTCTTTGCAGCGCTTGGCCAAATCTTGTTTGACGTGAGAGCTGAGTCGATAGGGATCGGGAACGGTGTACACAAATGGATCGAGAGACGATCGAAATGACTCTCTTTGTTCTGATGTGATGGGATATTGGCTCCATTTGAAGTCTGTTTGAAATGACAAAGGTTGATTTTCGGTGCGTATGAACTCATTGTAGATGATTCGATTGCGTGCGGCCTGCACAGAGGGCTCCTGTGAATGAGTAAAGATGTCTTGGAAGTCACTGCCTGTGATCGCAAAAATTCCTGCTCGGATTTCTGGATTCATGGCGGTGAGGTACGATAGCACCAGGCCACCAAAACTCATGCCCATTGCACCCACGCGCTCCATATCAATCTCACTTTTTGTCTTCATCCAATTGAATGCTTTTTGGTAGGAGCGTGAGATGATGTTTACGCTGTCGATCAAGGTGGTTAGATCTTCCAAGCGATGAACGGCGGTGAAAACGTCTTTGATGTTGATGGTGTCAACGGTTACGGCATGGATTCCTCTGGAGGCGAATGCTCTCGCCAAAACCATCTCCAATTTGATGTCTTGATTCAAGATGCTGGCCAGGATGACCGTGGGAGCCTTTTGGCGAACCTGTCGGGTGGTTCGAGAGAGAGACTGAAAAAAGTGAATCCGAAATTTTTGACCGTGAGTCATTTGGTCCACAAAGCTATAGTCGAAATGACTTCCCTGAGTCGAAAGCTCATCCGGGGACATGAGTTTCATCCCCAGTAAAATGTCTTCAAAGGTTTTCTTCATTCTCGATCCACGTTATACCCATGGTTTGTCGATTCAACATCCATATGATTTTAAGATCATTCACCCCATGGTATCAAAATCTGTACCTGGCGTCAGTGATACCTTTGTGATGTGGAACCCGAAAGAAAAAAATGCAATCTGTATCAATCCGAGTTTTTCGGCTCCACAGGTCTTGGATTTTCTGGAGCAAACAAAGTTGTCCTTGGTTCACATTGTTTGCACAGACGCGTGGTTAGGATGCATGGCTCACGCGGCCTGGTTGCAAAATCGCTATGCTTGTTTGTGTTATTTGCATCGAAACCTTTGGCCCCGATCTCGACGCCTTGCTCTGGCGGCGTCACAAGCTGGATTTTGTGGAATTTTTTCTCCTCAATGCACGACTCAACTTCCAACCTCCTTTGAAGTCCAAAAGATCGAAGGCGATGATATATACTCCGGGTTCGAAACGCCGGTCGGAGTGGTAGGATACGCCTTGGATAACGCGATGAGCAATTGCAAAGCGGCGCTGAAGACCCGGGTCATGGACCTGTGTCCTCAGGAGGACCTGTCATGGGTTTCGAGGCAAAGGCAGGAGCTTTAGCTACTCAATATTTTTGTGAAATCCCCGAAAATACGTTAAAAGGAGCCCCCATGGACAAGTCTCTTCCTCAATTTGAGAGCGTACACAATCAAACCGTCAAAGACCCCAAAAAATCTGGGGACGGGGGCGTGGAAATCATCACGACCTCTCTATCCCATGCAATCAATATGGCTCGCAAACATTCTTTGTGGCCCATGCCCATGGGGATCTCATGTTGCGCCATTGAAATGATGGCCGTGGCGGGTTCTCGATTTGATATTGCACGATTTGGAGCAGAAGTGTTTCGTTTTTCTCCTCGTCAAGCAGATTTGATGATCGTTGCAGGAACACTCACGCACAAAATGGCCCCCGTGGTTCGAAGAGTTTATGACCAAATGCCCGAGCCGAAATGGGTGATTGCCATGGGAGCTTGTTTGATCACCGGTGGAATGTTCGATAGCTATCCTGTAGTGCAGGGGCTGGACCATGTGATTCCGGTGGATGTCTATGTGCCGGGATGCCCACCGCGTCCTGAGGGTGTTCTTTGGGCACTGATGCAGGTTCAGCGAAAAGCGCAAAAGTCTGGAAAAATTTATCCGGTTTCTCGTGCTCTGGAATATCAACCTGATTTTCCGTTGCAGCCTGTTCCCACCGAAGAGAAGCCAACACGCGAAAAAACCATGATTTTGAACATGGGACCCCAGCATCCCAGCACCCATGGAGTGTTGCGATTGGTGTTGGAAATTGAAGGGGAAGATATCATTCATGCTTACCCTCATGTGGGTTATCTCCATCGTGGGTTTGAAAAAATTGCAGAGAATCGAACGTACCATCAATTTATCCCCTATACCGATCGATTGGACTATTTGGCACCTCTTTCCAACAACATTGCTTATGCCATGGCGATTGAAAAATTGATGGGCATTGAAATCACCGATCGAAACAAACACATTCGAACGATGTGCTGTGAGCTTGCGAGAATTTCTGGACATCTTTTGAGTTTGGGAACTTTTGCGATGGATGTTGGTGCGATGTCGGTCTTTTTTCACACCTTCCAACAACGTGAATACATATACAATCTTCAAGAAATGCTCACAGGTACTCGAATGACCACAAGTTATTCACGCATTGGAGGACTTGCCAGAGATCTCCCTGAAGGCTGGATATCTCAACTCAAAGTCTTTTTGGATGGAGTGGAAAAAGTCATCGATGAAGTCGAACAGCTTTTGAACCGAAACCCGATTTGGGTGGATCGACTCCAGGGAATTTGTGTGATTGATGAAGCCATGTGCACCTCCTATGGATTGACCGGCCCGATTTTGAGAGCCGCTGGAGTTCCCTTTGATCTTCGCAAAGATCACCCATATCTTTGTTACGATCAGTTTGACTTTGACATTCCAGTAGGAACCACGGGGGATAGCTATGATCGCTATCTGGTCCGGCTATTGGAGATGAGAGAGTCAGCAAAAATTTTGAGACAAGCCGCAGATCGAGTTCCTGGAGGTCCCGTCCATTCGGATGTTCCTGGAGTGGTATTGCCAGAAAAGCAAAAAGTATATTCCAGCATGGAAGAGTTGATTCATCATTTCAAAATCATCAGCGGTGGGTTTTCTCCTGAACCTGGAGAATCCTATTGTGCGATTGAATCACCCAAAGGTGAACTTGGGTTTTATGCAGTTTCTGATGGAGGTCCGAATGCGTGGAGGCTACGGATCAAGTCTCCCTCTTTCACAAATCTGCAAGTTCTTTCCGAGATTTTACCAGGCAACAAAATTGCGGATGTCGTCACGGCGGTGGCGAGCATTGACCCTGTGATGGGCGAATCCGATCGATAGTGGGAATAAACATGACAGAAAAAAAACAAGTACCAGTCATTGTCAACGGCAAAGAAGTGATGCTCACCGAAGGGGCTGTTCTTTTGCAAGAGCTTGCTGACAAGCAAGTTCAAATTCCTCACTTTTGTTATCATCCTGGGATCGGCGTTGAGGGCAGTTGTCGTTTGTGTCTTGTGGAGATCAAAGGCATGCCCAAACTCGCTACTTCATGCACCATAGCCGTAAAAGAAGGCATGGAAGTCAATACACACTCCGAACCTGTGGAAAAAGCACGCAAAGGTGTGTTGGAATTTTTCCTCCTCAACCACCCTTTGGATTGTCCATTTTGTGACAAAGGTGGAGAATGTCCATTGCAGAATTATACTTATGACTCTGGTCAATTTGAGAGCCGTTTTTCGTTTGAGAAACAGCACAAAGCCAAACATGAAGTGATTGGGGAGCACATCATCTTAGATAAAGAGCGGTGTGTTTTGTGTGATCGATGTGTTCGTTTTGGACGGGACATTGCGGGAAAAGAAGAATTGTCGATCCGTCAACGGGGATCCAAATGCGAAATTTTTATTCCCGAAGGTACGCAGTTGACCACAGGATACACAGGAAACCTTGCAGACATTTGCCCTGTGGGAGCTCTGACTTCTAGAGATTTTCGTTTTCAAGCAAGACCCTGGGAGATGAAAACCACCGATACGGTGTGTGGTGCTTGCAGTGTCGGTTGTAGCAGCCAGGTTTGGAGAAAAGAGGCAAAGGTCCTGCGCATGACTCCTCGAATTGATGAAGAGGTCAATCAGTGGTGGTTGTGTGACAAAGGAAGATTCAGCCTCAAGAATTTGTTGGAAAACCGAGTTCTTCAACCTCATAGTTTTGTCCAAGGAAAAAAATATCGAGAAGGGCAAGACTACATGTTGGACTTGATGGCTGATCTGGGCTCGGGTCCTATATCTGTGATCTCAACCAGTGAGCTGACCAACGAAGAATTTTTTGTGGCCAAACGTCTGGCCAGCAAAAGTGGAGGCAACGTATATTTGCCCGTATCTCGTTCTGTGATGAACATGTATACCGCGATTCAGTCGGTGGTCAAAGCCAAACAAAACGTATCGATGGCAGCCGCCGTAGAAAAAGCTCAGCATGTAGTGATTCTTGGGGAGTCATTGGAAGAAAAACATCCAGTGTTGGCTCTTCGGTTCCGCCGCGAGGTTCTTCAAAAGAAAAAGAATGTTTATACGGTACATGAGGGAATGTCAGAATTTTCTGATTTGTATACTCCTCATTCAAAAGTCGATTTAACCATGGTTTCTCAAACCATCGATGAATTGATTTCATCTCTGGCTCATCAAGCCAAAGGCATATGGGCGGAGTCTACATTTTCAAAGGCTTTGCAGCAGCCTTTTGTTGTGATGCTGTCTGATCAATGGGCGCAGCATGTATCTGACCAACAATGGGAGGCATTGATCCAAGGTTTGAGCCAATCAGAAATGTGTGTGAATGTTTTTGGGTTGTTCGAAGGGGCCAATATCGTAGGTCACTTGGATCAAGTGGATGAACATGTCATGAGTTATGAAGATTTGGTTCAGCAATATGCCAGCAATCAAGGGCCTGAACGATTGCTTTGGTTTGGATCCAATCACTTGACGGAAAAAATGGGTCCACACATGCACAAAATCAAGTTCATGATTCAGTCGGTAACCCATCAAGGACAACAAACCGGAGAAGCGTGTTGGATTTTGCCGCAAGAAAGCTTTTTGGAAAAATCAGGAACCTACACCAATACGTTTGGAAAAGTTCAGAGGTTAAGAAGATCAACGCGAGCCTTTCCCGTTGCATTTGATACTTTGGTCTGGACAAAAAAATGTTTGGAAAATCTGTTTGGGGATTCCAGCTGGGAAAGCTCTACACAAGTCTATCAAGATCTTGCAAAAACACTTCCTCATTATCCTCAACAGCAAGATGCGATTTCTGAGAGCAAACAAACCTATGCGCACTATGAGAGGGCACTATGGCTGTAATCAAAGCACAACGACCGAACCTATCGATGTGGGATCGATTGTACATTCCATCCCTCCTCAAAGGGCTTCGCATCACTTTCTCTCACATTTTTCGAAAAAAAGTGACGATGAATTTTCCTGAGACGCGTTGGAATTTTCCAAAACGCTACCGAGGGTATCCCATGCTTATCATGGGAGAAAAAAATGTAGAGCGTTGTGTAGCATGTAAACTATGTGAGGCCGTTTGCCCTCCGGATGCAATCACGATAAAAATTGGTGAGTTTGCCGATCAAGAATTCAAAGAAAGAATTCCAGCTGAATTCATCATCGACATGGGAAGATGCATTGTCTGTGGATTTTGTGAAGAGGCTTGCCCCTGCGACGCCATTGCGATGTCAAACACACACGTGATGTCTTCTGGTTCTCGAAGCAATCTGATTTTCAAAAAGAAGCTGTTGTTGGAAGACTATCAAAGCATCGAAACCATGCGTGCATAACAAGGCCCAGGCCTACCATCTACGTATTGATTGATCTAGCGCAGACGCTCATGCCTTTTTGCACGGCGGGGCGATCCATAAAAGCTTGAACCCATCTCTGAACATGAGTGAATGAAGAAAGCTCTAAGATTTCTTTTCCACCGTAGAATTTGTCCAGGCATACTACCCACGGGGCGGTTGCAAAGTCCGCGATCGTAATTTCCTTTCCCACCAAAAAGGATTGATCTTCCAATTGTTTGTTCAATACTCCCAAAAGTCTTTTTACTTCTTTTGTGTATCTTTGCGTAGGATAGGGATGATCACACTGGTCTGCGGCGTATTTGAAAAAATGCCCAAATTGACCGAACATTGGACCCACTCCCCCCACTTGGAAAAAAAGCCATTGCAAGGTCTTGGAACGCAGAGCCACGTCTTGAGGCAAAAACGTTCCTGTTTTTTCGGCGAGATACATTAAAATGGCGCCAGACTCCATGATGGCAAGGGGCTTTCCATGGTTCCCTACGGGATCCACCAAAGCAGGAATTTTTGAGTTTGGATTGATGGCCACAAAAGATTCCGTGAATTGGTCACCTTTGCTGATGTCAATCAGATGTGCATCATAATCCAATCCCATTTCTTCCAAGGCGACCGAAACCTTTTGTCCATTCGGAGTAGCCAGGGAGTATAGTTGGAGCTCGGATTCTGACATTCTTGGCTTTATCTCTGATCGATGGTTTTGTAACCGCGCTTGGGCGAACCGTTGTAGATCTGTGTTGGACGATACAACCGGTTGTTGTCGGTTTGTTCTTTCCAGTGCGCCATCCAACCAGAGGTTCGAGCGGCTGCAAAAATCGGAGTGAAAATGTCGGTAGATATGTTCAAAGCGTTGTAGACAATCCCTGAATAGAAATCTACGTTGGGATAAATCCCTTTGGCTGCAAATTTTTCAAGAGCAACTTTTTCCAACTCATGCGCCGTATCGAGTAACTCATTGCTGGCCACTTCATCAAAAAGTTTTTCTGCCAATTTTTGCAAAATCAGAGCGCGAGGATCTTTGGTTTTGTACACGCGATGGCCAATTCCCATGATTTTTTCTTTGGCTTGTGATTTTTGTTCGACAAAGCTGGCGACATTTTCTTTTTTGCCAATTTTTTCCAGCATGTGTAGAACTTTCTCATTGGCTCCCCCGTGCAAAGGACCATACAAGGTCCCCACAGCTGCAGATACGGCTGTAAACGGGTCATTTTGCGTAGAGGTTGTGACGCGAGCACTGAATGTAGAAGCATTCAAGGTGTGTTCCGCATGAGAAATGAAGCAAACATCCATGATTCTCGCCGCGATTTCGGAAGGTTTTTCCCCCGATAGCATGTACAAAAAGTTCTCGGCATGAGCCAAATGAGGATCAGGAGCAATAGGTTCCAAATCTTTTCGATGACGATCAAAATAAGTAATCAGAGTTGGAACTTTTGCAATCACATTGATCATGGCCTGATAACATTCTTTTTGGTCTTTCAGGTCTTTGACGCCCATGTACAGACCAAGAGCGCTGGTCAAGGTTTGAAGTGCTGTCATGGGATGGCCATGCTTGGGAAGCTGTTTGACCAGGTGTGCCAGCTCATCAGAGATGGGGCGAGCCTGAACCAGGTCTGCCGTGAAGTCGGCCAACTGGCTGCTGGTCGGTAATTCTCCATAAATCAATAGGTAACTCACCTCTTCAAAGGTCGAGTTCTGGCACAAATCTTCAATTTCGTAGCCTCGATATTGAAGAATGCCGGCTTTTCCATCAATAAACCCAACGCTGGAATAGCATGCAGGGATGCCTTCCATTCCGGGTCGATACAAATCTTCTTTGGTCAGTTCAATCGTCATAAGCGGTCGTAAACATAGCTCAAATGAACCATTATTCAAGAAAATTCCTTTAGGGCCTGGATTGTCGGCCTTTCGAGACTATCAAAGGATTTTGTAACGGGGCCCGCCACCACCTTCGGGTGGAGTCCACAAAATGTTGTCTTCTGGACATTTGATGTCGCAGGTTTGACAGTGCACGCAATTGGAAAAGTTTACCTGCAGATGCAGCTGATCATCTTGTGACTGCATCTCGTAGACCTTGGCCGGGCAAAAACGATTGCAAGGAAACTGATATTTTTCGTTGCAACTTGTGTAGCAAACATCGAATTGATGAATTTTTAGATGAGAAACTTGATCTTCATCGTGTTGGGTTCCCGAGTTGTATACGGAGGTCAACTTGTCGATATCAAATTTGCCTTTGACTTTTTTGGCCTCCATTTGTTTCATACTCAATTTGGCTTGATCGAAGTGGTCTCGGTCCACGGCTGATACAGGCATGGGGTCTTGGAGACCTCGCCCTCCGGTAATGGTTTGCATGCCAATATGAAAAAATGCTTTTGGCATGCCTTTGGCCAAAGCTTGGTGAAAGTTGCGGCTTTGAAACAGGCCTTTGCCTTCTTTGCTTTTCAAAAAACGTTTTGGATAGTTTGCAAGAGATTCTTGCGTGAAGTTTTTTTGGTCTCGTAGATTTTCAAACAAACTTGTTGCGGCTTCCATGCCTGAACGCATTCCCACATGAATCCCTTTGAGTTTGGCAATGTCCAAAAGTTGCCCGGATTCACCCACAATCACTCCCCCATCAAAAGCGAGGGTAGGCATGGAATAATATCCTCCTGCAGAAATGGCTTTGGCTCCATAGGCGACCGACGAACCACCTTCAATCCATTTGGCCACCAAGGGATGATTTTTGAGTTTTTGAAGTTCTTGATAAGGCTCCATGGAAGGATCTCGATAATCGAGAGAAACAACCAAACCGATCACAAGCAAATCGTTTTTCATCCCATAGATAAAGCTTCCCCCCACGGTGTCTGAGGAGAGAGGGTATCCCATCGTATGAATGACCATTCCTGGTTCAATGGTTCCTTTTGCACACTGCCAAACTTCTTTCACGCCCGTCTCAAAGATCTGAGGGTGAATGTTTTCCAAGCCAAGGGTCGGAATCAAATGTTTGGTCAAATATCCACGCACACCTTCACCGAAAACCGTGCATTTGGCGTGAATGTCAACTCCGGGTTCAAAATTGTCTTTTGGATTTCCTTGGGCATCCAGGCCCTTGTCTCCTGTGCGTACTCCGATGACCCTTTTTCCATCATAGAGGATTTCGGTTCCTGGAAATCCTGTGAAGATCTCAATGCCTTTGCTTTGAGCTTGTTCTCCCAGCCATCGCGTGAAGGCCGAGAGCGAAATGACATGATTCCCGTGATTTTTCATGGGGGGAGGGATGATCGGAAATTTGATGGATGATGTGGGAGTAAGATAGTGCACTTGTTCACGAGTCACATCTGATTCAATGGGGCAGCCTAGCTCTTTGTAATTCGGGATGAGCTCCGAAAGAGGTTCTGGATCAAGAACCGCACCAGAAATCTGGTGGTCTCCAAGCTCTGAAGCTTTTTCAATGATGGCAATCATGGGAGGTTCAATGGGATCAGCCCCTGAGGCATTGTGTTGTTCAATGAGATTTTGCAGTGCAATGGCACAGCTCAAGCTTGCGGGTCCAGCTCCAACAAGCAAAATGTCAACCTCAAGAATTTCTCTTTCAATGGTTTGGTTCATGTACACGCTTTTACACGTTTCATTCCCAGATTCCAAATGCTCCAGATGTTTTTCATTTACTTTTGGCAAGGCAGGTTTATGAACAAGGCCAACGCATGAAAGCCTTACTCGTACTGGACGGGAATGTCCCCTCCAGAGAAAAAATTTTGGAGCTCGAATCTCAATCGGATGTGTTGATTGCGGCCGATGGGGCAGCCAATGCCTTGTGCAACCTTCACATTGAACCAGATCTTGTGATTGGAGATTTTGATTCTTTGGATCAAAAAACACGAAGGACATTTTCTTCTGCTGAATTTTTACATCGATCGGGTCAGGACGATACCGATTTTGAAAAGGCTTTGGCGCATCTAAAAGAGATGGGTGCACGAGATGTTGTGGTGGTTGGTGCTGTTGGAAAACGTATGGATCACAGTCTTGCGCACTTTTTTTTGTCTTGGCGATTTGTGTCTTCTATGCGCATTCGTTTTTATGATGATCAGACATGGAATTTTTTGCTTCCTCAGGGAACGTGGCATTTCTCTGTTCGACCATCCACCACCATGAGCCTAATTCCAATGGCTCCGATGGAAGTGAGCCTGTTTGGATTTGAGTACAATCTGGAAAAAAAGAGCACTCCCTTGGGGTATGCCGGGGTTAGCAATGTTGTTCGTGAAAATCCCTGCACCATTGTTGTAGGAGATCCGGGAGGTATGGCCATTTTTCTTTCTCAGGACGTTCAGTGTCTGTCTTGAATTCTTCCCCGTTGGATGCTGCTCTGATCGGCATATTTTTGTTGTTTTGTCTTGCCTTGGGTTTTGGAGGAAAGAAAAAAGATCGTTCGTTGACGGAATATGTATTGGCGGGAAGAACTCTTTCTCTTCCATCGTTTGCGTTGAGTTTGTTTTCTACCTGGTATGGAGGCATTCTGGGTGTGGGAGAGTTTGTCTACGGATATGGAATATCCAGCTGGGTGCTACAGGGCATTCCCTACTATTTTTTTGCGATTGCATTCGCAGTATTGTTTTCACAAAACGTTCGAAAGTCTCAAGTGCTTTCGCTTCCAGACTTGCTTGAAAAAAATTACGGCAAGCATTTTTCCATGTGGGGAAGTTTGCTCACATTTGTTCTGTCTTCTCCTGCGCCGTACTTGTTGATGATGGCAGTACTCATACAATATGTTTTTGGGTGGACTTTTTGGATGTCCATGGCGGTCGGAGCCTTGATTTCGACGCTCTATCTTTTTTGGAAGGGTTTTGCTGCAGATGTTCTCACCGATGTTGTTCTTGGAATTTTTATGTTAGCAGCCTTTTTAGCGCTTGCATTGTATTTGATCTTTTTTCAGACTCCTCTCCAAACTGTTGTGCATGACCTTCCACCTCTTCACTTGGAGTGGGATGGAGGCCAGTCGATGCAATTTGTAGCGGTGTGGTTTTTCATCGCACTCTGGACCTTGGTAGATCCATCTTTTTATCATCGATGTTTAGCCGCCAAAGACGATCGGACAGCCAGGAAAGGAATTTTTGTTTCGATCTTGTTATGGTTTGTTTTTGATATGTGTACGCTGACAGCAGGACTCTACGCACGTGTTCTTTTGCCTCATCTGGAGAAACCTTTGTTTGCGTTTCCTGAATTGGCCAATTCCATTGTGCCTCCAGGATGGAGAGCTTTGTTTTATATGGGAATGTTTGCCACCATCATCACAAGCTTTACCAGTTTTGTGTTTGTTTCAGGTGTTTCTCTTGGCAAAGATATGATCGCACGATTTTTGGACGAACACAGAGAGAGTCATGTGCGCACATGGATTCAATTTTCTATGGGGATTTCGCTGGCACTCGGAAGTATTCTTGTTCTGTGGTTTCCGTCAGTGGTACAACTATGGTACACTATAGCTTCTGTGGCCGTGCCAGGACTGCTTTTTCCATTATGTTTTGGCATGATCGGAATTTTTTGTCGAAGGATGTGGGTATTTTCTTCCAGCGTGATGGGGGTGGTTGCATCATGTGGCTGGCTGGCGTGGGGGCAAGCCCATCTGGTGGAGGGATATCCTTCCTACCCTTGGGGTATGGAGCCTATGATTCCAGGTCTTTTGATCTCCTTATTGTTTTGTGTGCTTGGCATTCGGAAAAAAACAACGTATGAAGTGAAATCACATTCATGACAACTCAATCAAAGCTATCCGTTCTCGAACGTTTTTTTGATGATTTTCCTCAAGGGGGATCATTGCTGATTGTTGCACACAACCATCCTGATCCTGATACCATCGCCAGTGCAGCGGCTCTCAAGGAAATTGCAACGGTGCTTGGAAAGGCAAAAACGACCATTGCTTATGGTGGCATCGTGGGAAGAGCTGAAAATGCCAACATGGTGAAATACCTCAAATTGGCCCTCAAGCCGATTGAAGATATCAATCCAAAAAAATTTGATCGAATTGCCATGGTGGACACGCAACCCACAACAGGGAACAACGATCTTCCAGAAGGTGTCATGCCTCACCTGGTCATCGATCATCATCACATGATCAAAGCTACGCACGACGTTCCATTTGTTGATATTCGTTTGAACTACGGGGCAACGGCTTCGATTTTGTCTGAATATCTTTTTCAATTTGATCTCCCCATTGAAAACAATTTGGCCACAGCATTGCTTTATGGAATCAAATCGGAAACACAAGATTTGGGCAGAGAGGCCTATGAAGTCGATGTGGAGGCTTATCATCGCCTTTTTCCTCTTGCCAACAAGAAACTTCTTTCCAAGATCGTTCATTCCCGTGTTCAAAGAAGCTACTTTGGTTTTTTGGTCGAGGGCATTCGAAATGCAAAAGTGGCTGGAAACACCATTGTGACTCGTTTGGGAGATGTAGAAACTCCAGACATCGTGCCAGAGCTTGCAGACATCATGATGAGAATGGAAGGGGCGGCATGGGCACTGTGTTCAGGCCAATATGAAAATGGTCTTCACCTTTCGATTCGAACCACCAATTCAAAAATCGATGCAGGCAAATTGATGAAGTATCTGGTTCGCAACAAAGGAAAAGGTGGCGGACACAATCAAATTGCGGGTGGAAGAATTCCAGTCGATGGAATGGAAACCTGGCAGATCTATGAACTGCAAGATCAAATGGAAGAAAAATTTCTCAAACGAATCAAAAAAGACCAGTACGCCAAACAGCCGCTGCTTCAAGACGATGTGAAATGAATGTCGAAGCACTTCGAAAAGATTTGAAACTCCACTGTCAGGGAGGGTACTCCCTTGACGTTGATCAACTCAGAACTTACTCGCAAGATGAGTCTATTTTTGAGCTGATGCCTAAGGTCGTTGTGTTCCCAAAAGATGAAAAAGATCTAGGGGCTTTGATTGATATTGCATCCTTTCATCGATTGCACATGACTCCAAGAGGTGGAGGTACAGGCGTTGCCGGCCAGTCCATTGGAAATGGGATGATTGTTGATTTTTCTCGATGGATGAATGCCCTCATCGAAGTCGATGGAAATCATGCGTGGGTTCAACCTGGAATTGTGCTTTCTCAGTTGAACCGTATGCTGGAACCACAAGGCTTATGGTTTGCACCGGACCCGGGAAGCAAAGACCGATGCACCTTGGGAGGCATGGTATCCACCAATGCTTCGGGCCCCCACAAAGCACACTATGGAGACACTCGAAAAAACATTTTGGATTTGTACTGGCATTCGATGCAGGGACATGGTTGGCTGTTGGACGCCAAGAATGTGTTGAAGGATCTGCAAAAACAATTGCAACCTTTTCGACAATTCATTCAATCGTCAAAACCAAATGTGAAAAAAAACTCTTCCGGGTACTTTTTGGAGAACATCTTTTCGTCATCAGCAAATTTGGTTGAAGTTGCTGTAGGGAGCGAGGGAACGCTAGGATTTTGCTCGGCCATTCGATGTCTGCTTCATCCTATTCCTCCCCAACGTACTTTTGCGATCTATTCTTTTTCGCAGCTATCTCTAGCTTTGGAATTTGTTTCGGAGTTGTTGCAAACTGACCCTTCAGCCGTTGAACTTGTGGACCCTTGGATTACTCTAGCTTTGACAAGTGATGATCCAGCGTTGATGAGAGAGCTTGGGTTGGAACAATCCCAAGCGTCACTGTGGGTGGAATGGGAATGCAATCCATCTTTTCAACCATCTATGAAACCATCCTTTGTTACTTCAGATAAGCTCCTGATGAAAAGAATATGGGGTTTGCGCTCCCGGGCTTCCACCATCATTCATGCACAAGCCAAAGATCGACAACCTTTGAGATGCATTGAGGACGCATGTGTTCCGGTCGACCGGATGGTAGGATATGTTGATCGAGTTCAGAAACTTCTGAAAAAGCATGACTGTGAAGGCCCCATTTTTGGTCATGTGGGAGATGGTCATTTGCACATCAATCCTCAAATTGATGTTGGAAAAGAGAATCTTCGAGCGCGGGTTCAGTCCCTGATGGAAGAGTTTTATCTCATGGTTTTGGAGTGTGGCGGAACCATATCGGGGGAACATGGAGATGGAATTCTTCGATCTGCATATACTCAAAAACAATGGAGCCACCAATGGCTAGCTTTTGAAGTGGTCAAACAGTTTTTTGACCCAAAGTGTCTTTTCAATCCCGGAAAAATCATTCCTGTTGAAAAGAGTTTTTTCCCATTGAAGTCCGTGTTTGACCCCCATCCTTGATGGTAGTATCTGAAATGGTTGTGTTTTTCGTGATTTTTCACGATCCTGGGAATTTTGCCTCTTTTTTGGTAAGACCATGTCCATGAGCGCACAGTTTGATTTGTTTTCTCAAGGAACCCCAGCAGAAAAAAGGATCGTGTATTTTGATTTGGAAACCCTGCGTGGTGCTGATGAAGTGGGAGGATGGTCCAACATCAAAGGCATGGGAATGGCTTGTGGGGTTTGTTTCGATACCAAAGACAATCAATACAAGGTCTTTCTTGAAGATCAGGTCCAGGATCTCATTGATCTTCTTCGAAGCGTTGATTTGGTGGTGGGGTTCAACCACATTCGGTTTGATTACGAAGTATTGCGCGGGTACAGTTCCATAGATTTTTCAAGAATTCCCAGTTTTGACATGTTGGTTGATCTCAAAGAAAGGCTGGGCCATCGAATCAAACTTGATACTTTGGCCAAAGCAACCTTGGGGCAGCAAAAAAGTGCCGATGGTTTGCAGTCGCTTCGGTGGGTCAAAGAGGGAAAAATGGATTTGGTCATTGATTACTGCAAGCAAGATGTAAAAGTGACAAAAGAAGTTTTTGAATACGGCAGAGACAAACAACACGTCGTCATCGACAAGATGGGAGCCCCCACAAAAATTCCAGTTCAGTGGGGAGTCGATAAGATTTTGGGGGTTGGCAGCGAATCCCTATCTCTGTTGTAAATCAAACACACAAGTCGAAACCCCTGTAGGAAAATACCGTACATGAGATACAAAAATTGGCTGTTTTTGGGTGTGGCCCAACTTGTGTGGGCCATGTCGTATGCAGCATCAAAAATTGCCATGCTTGGGTTTCCCATTCCGGTGATTCTTTTTTTGCGATATGGGGTTGCGAGTTTGATCTTTGTGGGGATCTGGATGCTGAGAGGTTTCCCTACGTTCACACGCAAAAACCTTTTGGGCGTGGTGGCTGTTGGGTGCATCAATTTCTTTGTGTCACAATATGTTCAAGTCTACTCACTTCAGTATACTCAAAGCATTGATGCATCGATTCTTGTGCTTTTTGAACCTTTGATCACCATGATTATGGCGATTGTGCTTTTGGGAGAACCGCTTCGAAGAAGGCTTTTGATCGCTACCGGTGTTTCTATCGTAGGGTTTTTTATGCTCTCCGACATTGAATTCCACCAATGGGGTCAGTGGTCCAACGTGAGATTGATCGGAAATGTATTGTTTTTGGCCTCTTTGGTTTCAGAAGCAACATGTTCAGTGACAGGAAAAATATTTACCAAGCAAAATCATCCCATCGATGTCATCGGAACCATGATGGGATCCGCCTTCTTGCTCAATACTTGTATGCATTTTGGGCAAATTACGTCATTTTCATATGCTGAGCCGCCGCTTCGGAGTTGGGCTGCGGTTTTCTTTTTGGCCATTTTCTGTTCTCTATTTGCCTACACTATCTGGTATAAAGTGATTCAAGAAGTTGAAGTGCAGGTCGTTTCATTGAGTTTGTTCTTGCAACCTGTTTTGGGTATTTTTGTGGGATTATTATGGATGAACGAAATCATCACACAAAAAGCCACCGTTGGTGCGCTTTTGATCTGTGCAAGCTTGTTTTGGTGGCAATGGAAAGTTACACACGACAAGGCCATATCCTAGCGGCTTCGCTTTTTTTTGTGTTGTGCTGCGTTGGGATAGCGCCATTGCACGCCGAATCTTCCTCCGAAAAATCTCGCCAGCTTAAAATCATTCAAGCCGAGATGCTGGGGATGGGGCGGGAGTTGGACTCTCTTCGTCGGCAAGATGTGTTGCATGCTGGATCCTCCTATGAGCAGGGTGGAGATCTGATCACCGATTTCATTCGATTTCTTTTTCCAATTTCGGGAAGAGAAAAACGAACCATGTTTCTTCCAACACCGTATTGGGGGAAGAAAAAGCCACAATACAAAAAATTCAAGTGGAGTCGATACGAGTCCGACCATTTTGATTTTTTTGCCTATCCTGAAGCCAATGAAACCTTGAAACGAACCATTGGTTTTTTTGAAGAAGAATACGAGCGCAACAATCGAACTTTTGGAGTGTCCAATCGGTTTTCCAAAAAAATTCCTGTGATTTTGTATCACACTCGACGAGATTTTGAACAGACTTCCATTGTAGATGGACCTGTTCCACTGGGATTGGGAGGATTGACCGAGGTGGTTGCGTGGAAGAGAGTGACGTTTCCATTTGAAGGAGAAATGGAAAAGTTTGAACATGTTGCCAAGCATGAACAGACTCACGTATTTCAAATTGCAAAAGATGCTCGTAAATTGCCTCTTTGGATGATTGAGGGAGTTGCAGAGACCAATTCGATTTACTGGGACAGTGATGCGGAAATGATTCTTCGAGATGCGTTCATCAATGGCTTTTTCTACAAAATCTCTGATCTATGGCAAATTCAGGGTCCATGGCTCATGTACAAAATTGGAAATTTTATCTGCAATGTCATTTGGGAAGAGTATGGCGAGCGAGGCATAGAAAAAATATTTCAAAATGCATCAGAAGTCAGTTTTGAAAAAAACATCAAAGATTCTTTGGGAATCACAGTGGATGAATTGGAGAAAAAAGTAGAGGATCGCCTCGTCAAGGAATATGGACATCTTCTTCATGCGAATGATGTATTGGATTCGTCACGAAAAATTTCAGAACGGGAAAAAATTCTGACAAGCTATGATCAATTTTTTGTTTCAGGCGGTGTATCAGGTCCGAGCAGTGCCTTGTATCTGAACGTACTGCAAGAAGATGGATCATTGGTCAAAGAGAAAATTGTAGAAGACCGAAACATTTTTGATGAATCTCTGGAATATTTTCAAAAAGGCGCTGATCTAACAGACAAATGGATTGTATACTCTGTAAAGCAATCGAAGAGTGACCAAATCAAAATCGTTCCCTATCATTATGAAAAAGCCAAAAAGAAAATCATTTTTGATCGACCTCAAATTCATCGATGGGAGCAGTTCGAGCGAATTCAATATCCCAATGTGGTAGATGAACATACTTTGGTATTCATTGGATACAAAGATGGATACTCCAATCTTTATCGAGCAGATCTACAAAGCAATGGTATCGAGCCTTTGACACAGGGGCAAGCACATATCAGTCATTTGGATTACAATGCCAAGAAAAACCAAATGGTGTATTCCAAAGAGACTCAAAGGCTTTCAGGTAAAATCAGCTACAACCGAGAATTGTTTTTGATGGACTTGTCGACCAAAGAGGAAAAGCAAATTACCTTCACACAAGAGATAGATGAGACGGAACCTATGTTTTCTCACGATGGAGGAAAAATTCTGTACGTGGCCAATCCAGATGCAACTTTTGATTTGATGGTTTATGAATATGACGAGAACCGATCGCTGCGTTTGACTCGAATGAGAGTTGGAGCAAAGAGTCCATCCTGGGGACCCGAAGGGTCTATTTTGTTCAACGCATATGAAAAATTGTCCCCACATATTTATCAGAAAGAATATCCAAAAACCAAAGACATCGTTCAATTGCAATTCCCTGAATCAAGGTTCAAAGAAAAATATGCTTTTGAAAAAGGAACCTTTGAGTTGTATGTAGATGACCGTCAAGAGGATACTGCGCATCTCACAGAGTCAGAGGTTTTTGACGGTCAATATTTGTCTCAGGACCAAGTTGTGATTCGAAGTCATGAACGTGATTACACGGTTCAAAGTGTGGCCAGTGCCTCTCATGAATTGATCTATCGAAGTTTTGACGGATTGCCCGAAACTCTGGATGTTCAGGAAGATATTTACCCTCAGTATTTTGTTCAAAAGGGTAGGCAAGTCATTTCTTTGCGATCCAAAATGGTTGCAGAAAAAGGCATTTCGGATCAGGTCGAACTTTGGTCCAGGCAACACCTCAACGGCCGACCGATTGTTGAGGGGTGGACGAGTCAAAATCAAAAGTACTCGCTTCTTTTGGTCAACAATCGAATGGCTTCGGAATACAGAGAGTATCGAAGCAAGTCTCCAGTAGGCATTGTGATTTATGATTCTCAGAACAATCATGCCATAGAGTGGAGTGACTCCATGGCCCGAAGGGTTTTGGAGAATAAACTGCAGTGGGTTTCATTCTTGGAAGATGATTCTGTCTTCTTAGCGGTTGGAGAAAAACCCTCTGGGCCTTTTCAAGGGTTCATATGGAAAAATCAAAAACTTACCTACCAGAGCTCTGCGATGCTTCGTTTTTCCATATCACAGGACCATCGTAGAGTTGCATGGTTGGATGCTCGAAATGAAATGCATTTGCTTGCAGTTTCGGCATCGAATGGAAATCAATTGAAGAAAATAACATATCCGGGAAAATTGGCGGCTTTTGAATTCGTGGATGAGGATCATCTCACAGGGATTTCGACGGTAAAAAAAGATCATTATTTCGTAGATTTTTCTGATTCGTCCAAAAACAAAAAAATTCCATTTGCATCGCAAAAAACCTTGCTCAATGTGTCCATTGATCGAAATGGGTGGGTGGCTTTTTTGGCCTCAAATGGAAAGGCAGACAACAATAAGGAAGATGTAGAATTTCATGAAACGACGATTGAATTGTGGAATCTTCAACAAAAAGAATCTGTACCGCGGATCGTGGATTGGCATGATCATAAGATCAGCCACTTTGTGTTTCGTGATGGATATTTGACCTACATCAAAAGAAATTTGCATGCCAAACCCAATCGGGAGGTCGTCTGGACTGCAGGACTCGACGAGCCAATTTATTTTGATCCCTTGCAAAAGGCGTTTTTCAATCAAGATCAACGTTATCTTGTTCTTGAAAGCAAACGAAATTTGGTTGTGTATGATCGAGATGAGAAGAACTCTGATCGGATCGGTGGATATACGATGGGCGTTGATGTTCAAAAAGACAAGGTTCTTTTCAGTCAAGAAATAGATGGAAGGGTGTTTGTTGTTTCCGAGTACAATTTGTACTCCAAGGTCAAACGCAACCTATCGACCGAAGTGTCCAACAGCATATATCCTATAGCTTTTGATGATACCGTGCTCTGGTCTACCAAAAAGGATTTTTGGAACATTGATGCTCAGGGAGAAAAAAAATCTCAGGAAAATGTTGCGGTTGATGTTTTGGAAAAAGAGGTGGTGAATGATCAATTGATTGTTGATGTGTATCGAAAAAACAAAAAGGAATATGAAGGACCTCTTCATGATTCACAGCCCCAGTATCCTGGAATGCTGCTTTCTCGGCCCGCTCCCCAAAACATCAAAGTTCAAAATCTGTCTGCGGCTGCGGCTTTCGATGGATCTAATTTTCGATATTTTGTCAGTGGGTATGCAGACAACTTGTTCAGCGATCGTGGTATTTTTGTCAATAGCGTGTTTTTGGGAAGCGCTCGCTACGCCAGCATTGGATATTCTGATCTTCGTTATGGGTATTCTGGATCGTTCTTTTTTAATTCTCGTCGTGGGATCGACAACTACGGCATTGATGTTTCAAAGAATTTTATTTTGGATCAGTATCGACAGGTTACATTGTATTCAGATTTTGAGTATCAAAATTATTCGGTGGATAGTTCAGTGTTGAATTCTTTTATAGAACCTAAGTTTAATGATTCTAGCTACTATCTTCTCAAAGCAGGATTTGTATATTCCTTTGATGGAACATCTCATGATTTTCATGGACCCATTGAAGGGAGTCGTTTTTTCTTCCGAACAGAGTCTGGGGTCGATACACAGCGAGGTGAACTCTCCAACATCGATGCCAACATTGATTTTCGCTTGTATCACGAATTTTTGCCCAGATTGGGCCTTGCTCATCGTTTTGTTGCAGGTACAAGTCAAGGATCAGTACCGAATATTTATATTATGGGAGGTAACGTAACTTTCCGAGGCATTCCATTTGAAGACTTGGCAGGACAAAACTACTGGGTCGCAAGTCAAGATCTGAGGTTACCTGTGTTCGATTTTATTGGAGCAAAGTTCTTTGATCCTTTGGATCAAGCGCTAGGATTTTTGACACGATTTTTTGATGTTCGATCGGGGTTGTACGTGGATGTAGGATCGGCCTGGAGTAACTCGGATGACATGACGATCGATCATTCCTTTGGATATTTTGTCAACGTGCCAACGACCTTTGGTTTGATTTTTCGTTTCAACCAAGGACTGGTGGGGCGAAAATCTCTTGGATTTTGGATCGGTACCAACTGGTAGACGCTGTGAAAAATCGTTTCAACAACAAAGATCGTTTTTACAAACAAGCCAAAAAAGATGGTCTTTTGGCCAGGTCTTTTTACAAGTTGGAAGAGCTTGATAAAAAGTTCTCATTGATCTCTCCTCACGGAAATATTTTGGACATGGGCTCGGCTCCAGGCTCTTGGATTCAATACCATCTGAAAAAAATTGGACCCAAAGGAACCGTGGTGGGGGTTGATCTCAATCCTTTGAAAGTGCCGAATCATGATCAGCTCAGGTTCATTCAGGGTGATTTGTATCAACTCGAGTCTGGAGATTTTTTGGCTTTTTTTGGACCGTTTTCTTGTGTCACCAGCGACATTGCTCCCAAAACCTCAGGGGATCGAGATCGTGATCATGAAGCTTCTTTTCAGTTGTGTGAAAAAGTGCTGGAGGTTGCGACCCAGGTTTTGTCCAAAGGAGGACATTTGGTTTGCAAGATGTATCAGGGAGAGAGAAGCATGGAGTTTTTGGACATGCTCAAAATGCATTTTGCGTTTCAAAAAATCCAAAGACCGGACGCCACACGAAGCCAGAGCAAAGAAATATTTTTTGTGGCCAAAGATTTTTTGTCTTGATGGCTCATGCGCCGCCGGGCTTGGGATGGATCGGTGGAAACTGCATCAACAATCTCTCACACTCAAAACGCAGAGGAAAATGGCTCGCCGGAAGGGATGGATGTCAAAGGAGTGTATCGAGTGGCTGCGCTTGAGTTTTCCTCTTTCGTTTCGAGCGCGAGAGATTATTGATCAGAAGAAGATCTGAGAAAAAGAGAAGAGGAGCTTTCCAAAGGAAAGCATTGCTGAATTGGCTCATGCGCCGCCGGGCTTGAGATGGATTGGTGGAGTTAGCATCGGTATGGACAACGCAAGAAACGCAGAGGAAAATGGCTCGATCATCTTGCAGATCGGTAGGCTGGGAGAAAATGTCTGGATCAACCAAAGGTTCGATCCAAATAATCATTGATATCGTCAGATTCAAGCATAGGTACGCCATCAATGACCAAACAAGGAACCTGTGTGGTTCCATTGAGGGCAATCAATTCACGAGCATATTCGGGGTGAATCCGAGTATCTTTTCGGACAATGGTTGATTCGATGCCCAGGGAGGTGATTTTTCGGAAAACCTTTTGACAAAAAGGGCAGGCATCGAAGGCATACAAAACAAGTTCCTTTGGTTTTTGACTCATAATTTTTTCGTATCTTTGGAGTTTTTCTTTTCCTTTTTCCCAGGGTCGTTACAATAGTAATCACAGATTATGGGTTGGCAAGATTATCAGAAAAAAAACTATTCATCCCCCAGAAAAGGCATAGGTCGTTACTGGGTTTGGGGAGTTTTGACGCTTGCCGGAATTTCGACGGCTACCTTTTTTGTAGATGGTTCGATGGTCAATGCTTCTAATATCAGTGCTTTGAAAGTGTTGGATGACCAAGATCTTGCCCCAACTCCAAAAATGCCTGTAACTCCTGCCACACTTCAAAAGCCATTTGATGAATACATGCAGCTCAGTGAGCTTTCGGTAGGTCCCAAAGTGGTGAAAGTTCACAAAAATGACCAAGATTTGCTCTTCCGACTCTCTTTTGATTCTGAGCTACAGGCTTTTGTAGATCGCCGTTTGGAGCATTATCGGGTCGATTGGGCCGGAGTAACCATCATGGACCCTACCCGTGGAGCGGTGTTGGCACTTTCTTCTTACTCTTCTTTGGAACCTGATCGCGATTGTTTGTATTCCAAATCAATTTTTCCGGCGGCCTCCGTATTTAAGATTGTTACTGCGTCCGCAGCGATTTCAGAAGCCGGGTTGAATCCTATGACCACGGTTCGATATGCTGGATATCCTCAAAAACTACGAAAGAACTATCTCCCTCTTACGGGAGGAGTAGATGTGTCTCTCGAAAAAGCATTTGCTCAGTCTGCCAATGGTATTTTCGGAAAAGTCGGCATCAAATACTTAAACCAAAAGAAAATTGCTTCGCATGCAGATTCTTTGGGATTCAATCAGTCGATTCCATTTGATTTTTCTATGGATGTGAGTTCGATCAATTACGATGGGATCGGCAAAGACGATTTTGAGTTGGCAAAACTTGCAGCAGGTTTTGGGGATGTGCAACTCAGTCCCATCCACGGAGCAATGATTGCAGGATCCATTTTTCATCAGGGTGTGATGATGGAACCTTATTTGGTCGAGAACGTATATCATGCCAGTGGAAAAATGGTGTACCAACAAGATATCAAACCGTGGAAAGTTGCCATGGCACCAAAAGTCGCCAAACAAATGCAGACCATGATGAGAGAAACTGTAGAAACAGGAACAGCGAGAAGAAGTTTTCATGGACTTTTGGATCGTAGCTCTTTTTCACAAATGAAAGTGGGTGGAAAAACAGGTTCATTGACATCCAAAGATCCAAAAGGTCGAAATGAATGGTTTGTGGGGTATGCTTCGTTGGATGGTCGCCCCATTGCGTTCGGGATTGTGATTGTGAGTCAAAAGTATTGGAAAGTAAAACCAGCAGAACTGGCCAAACAAATCATTCAATATTATTATTCAAGATCGTCGGACACAAAAGCATTGGAATCGACGGAAGTAGCAATGATTGGTCCTCAACCCGAGATGGCTCATGGAAAAAAACAAAAGAGTTAGACAACGTTTGGTCGTCAACCTTGGATTTCAGCTCAAATATACACTATTGGTGTTGATCCTTTCTTCGGGCATTTTTGCAGGTCTTGGTATTCAGCTTTACAAGAAAGAGCTCGAAAAAACGCGCATTTTGGGAATCCAAAACCCAGAGATTCTTGAGATCATTCAGAGTGCTGATCAAAAGACCGTGTATTATTTGGCAGCAGCCTTTGCAGCCCAAGTGATCATTACCGTTCTTGTTGGATTGTTTTTGACCCACAAAATGATCGGTCCCATCACCAGAGCCAAGAACTCCATCGATACAGCCCTAGAATCTGGAGAGTTCCGTCCGGTGTTGCCCATTCGAAAAGGTGATGAGTTCGGATCCTTTTTTCATTCCGTCAATCAGCTTTTGGAAAAACACTATAAAAAATGAATTTTATTCACATTGCGTAGGCAATGGGTAGGTCATCGACTCGAAAAGTCAAAATGTTGTCGGTCGACGGCATCAAATCGAAAATTGTAATGAAATCGAAGTTCGTCATAGGGGGTCTGTGGAAATTGCAGCGATGCTAGCCGACTTTCCACACATTTTTCAATTTGTTTGTTGTTGAGACTTGATTCAGTCACGTTGGCACGAAGAACCTTTCCACCTTTTCCAATATCAATTTGAGTTTTGATGGTTCCTTCTATTTTTCTTTGGTTGGCACATGAGTAAATCTCAGGAAGTTTTGTATCAATATAGTCCGTCAGTTGTTGATATGTCGCCGTGGATACAATGGTTCTGGTTTTTGAAACATCTTGATATTGATAGGTTTCTTCGTTTGGTCGACCAATATTCTTGGATGTGTTTGCACCTTGAGAAGAAGAAGGTTGGTAAAGTGCTACATCTGAAGATTCCGAAGTCTGAGGCCGAATTGAAGCATTGGCTATGTTGTGTGATTCAAGGTTCAAATGTTTTTTGAAACTGGGTTGAATTCCTTGTTGAATGTGTTGGATGCAATGATTGGCCAATTTTTCCTCAAAAGGAATCAGTTGCTCACAACTTTGCAAAGCTCGCTCTCCACCAATCCACTCAATGCTGGTGATGAGTAGTGTGCGAAGACCGCGGTTTCGTTTGCCTTCATAGTTGGAAAGAATCTGATCAAAAAGGTCAATGGTTTGTTCGTCACCAATGATGCCAAGAAGCCATATGTAGGAATAGATTTTTGTATGGTTGACGTGTTCAGAGGTAGTCATGGTTTCCCACGCATTGAGGTCAAACTGATCTCGATAATTCCAAAGAATTCGTGCGATAACATCCTTTTCCTGCGGACTTGCTTTGTAGCTTTCGGCCAGCGAGATCAAGGTTTGTAAGCTCGTCTCCTCAGGAATGCTCCCAATTGAATACAAAAGTGTCATTTTCAAAGCTTTTTCTTTTGGATCCAGAATGGAAAGTTTGTTGTAGCTTTCCACAAGTTTCGGCACTACCGTTCCATCGGAGATTTGTCCCAACTCCTGTGCTGCCGCTATGCGGGATTTGATGTCGACCTTGGAATTGTTGACGACCTGTAGAAGCATTTTCAAATGCTCGGCCGGAGTCATGGAATGCAATTGCAAGTAAGAAAAAGAAAGAACCGACAAAAACCAAATGATGACAAAAGTATACGTTCTTTTCATAACTGCCCAATGATATTACGTATTGCTCAACCTATCATGAATCAAAAGCTTTAGGCTTTCCGCAAAAAGTAAATGATATTCATGAGTTGGATCCCCCCATACCTGAGTGCTCTCAGGATTCTCTGATTCTATTATATGACGAACTTCGTCAATTGAAAAGAGATAAGGTGTTGGGTCTTCGGGCTCTAGGATGTGGAGACTGACCCGGTATTTTCCCAAAAACGCTGCATCTGAAAACGTAAAACGGAGTTTTTTGGATTCTGAGGAGTACACCAAGCCCTCATGATAGGTGATTTCTCGGTTTCCGTGAAACGGAATGGTTTTGCTTTGTGTGTATTCCAGTCGAAGGGAACTCATGACTGGATAGGTCAATCCGCCCAATTGGTAAGATTGAGTCCCACACCAAAGGTGAAAGCGGCTAGATTTTTGCCAGGAAGAAATATGTTTTCATAGCGAAAAAACGGTCCCAAAAAAGGAGACCATTTGGTTTTTCTCATTCCCACCCCAAGATCAAAACCTCCGTTGACAGAGATACGGTTTTGTCCGAGCAAGCGGACATACGAGGTGTTGAAATCTGCAGTCCCTCGAAGAAATTTCCAGTCAATGTATTTTCCAATCAATCCAGCTCCAACCGAATGGGCACTGTCGCTTTTTGTAATTTTCCAAAACGAATAAGGCAAATTCAATCCCACCCAAGGGTTGATGAAGTAGTGCAAGTGAGCCCCAATAGAAAAACCTTCTGAATCGAGGGGGGCTGGTTGGTCAGATAGGTTTAGAAATCCAGGCCGAATGGAAATCGAGCTTTGAGCCAATTCTGAGCTTTGTTCATCTTCCGTGATCAATACCTCTGGATCTGTGATTCTAGGTTCTGGACTGGATTTTTTTTCCACCTGTTCCACTTGCTCGTGGGGCGCTGGGATGTCTGAGTTTTGTTCATCTTCGACGGGAATGGCATGGTTTTCAGTTTCTTGGAGTTCAATGGACAGAGGAGCTTCGGCCATCGTATCTGGGAGCTGTGTTTCTACCAATGGTTCATCCACAGGTGTAGGTGAGGTTGGCAGTACAGGCGCAATTCGGCTCTCTAGGTCAACTTCTGTATCGTCTGGAATTTCTGAAGGCTCTCCATCATCCATGCTAGGGGAGTCTTCTGGAAGATCGATGGAATCTTCAGACCCATCAAATCCTGACCGATCTTCTGATATCCCTTCATCGAGAGTAGGGGTGTCTTGATAGACCGGATGGTCTTCCATATCATCATCTTGAGCATAAACAAAGGGGGCTGACCCCACAATCAGCGCGATCAATGCGATCAGGGTTGTTTTTTTTCCGTTCATACTGCCATGACCTTCCTTGGTAGACCCATGCTGCTTGCAAATAGCGTAGGACTTATCCGTATTTTTTTTGTATGCTACAGCTGGTTTTGCAATTGAGTGTACTACTGTGGATGAAAAAACAAAAGAGTTTACTTATTCGGGACAGGCCAAGATTCGACTAGATCATTGGTTGGTCGAGTTATTTCCTGGGGTTTCGAGAGCTTATTTGCAGGAAAAACTTCAACAGGGCGTATTCAAACTCAACGGAAAAAAAGCCAAAAAGGGAAGTGTGGTTTTTCCCCAAGACCGCCTTTGGGTGGAAGGGTTTGTTCATCCTGACCAAAGAAGAATTCAAGTCAATGAAAATTTGGACATCGTCATTCGACAAGAATTTGATCATTATGCTGTGATTTCCAAAGCCGCTGGAATTGCAAGTCACCCCAATCGTTTTGATGATGCAACCACCGTAGCCAATTGGATCATTGCGAGATTTCCGAAGGCCATTGACGTAGGAGAAGATCCTCTCAGACCGGGGATCGTTCATCGATTGGATACCAACACTTCAGGTCTGATGTTTGTGGCCAAAACGCAAGAAGGGTATCAGCATTTGCGTTCACTGTTTGATGCGCGCAAAGTCCAGAAAACCTATTGGGCTTTGGTGTTGGGGCAAACCCCCTCTGAAGGTCGCATCGATTTTCCCATTGCACACCATGAGAAAAATCCTCGGAAGATGGTGGCCATCAAAAATGATATGCAACGCTATCGTTCTCGCCTTCGTCATGCGCAGACTTTGTATGAATGTGTCCATCAAAATGAAAAACACTCCTTGCTTCGTGTTCAAACACTTACAGGTCGTATGCATCAGGTGCGTGTGCATTTGAGTGCGATTGGTTTTCCTCTGGTAGGGGATCCCCTCTATCAGAATGGTCATGGAGCCAAGGATGTTTCAGGAGCCAAAAGACATTTTTTGCATGCACGCTCGTTGCAATGGCCTTCCTTTTCCACCGAACTTATGCAACGGATTCAGGACGATCTTCCTGATGATTTGAGAAGCATGGTCAAAAAACTTTTGGGCTTGGATTTACCTAGGCCTTTCGATCCAACCTTGTCTTAAGGTTGTTCGATAGGCTCAATGTCAGGAACGTTCAGTACATCTCCCAATTTGATGGGCTCTTTGTAAAGATCAGGGTTGTACCGAGATAATAACCACAGAGGAACTTGCAACTTTTTGGAGATGGACCAGTAGTTGTCACCTCGCTGAACACGATACGTAGAGTTTCCTGTGATGGCATATTTTTCACGGAAACCTTCTTCGATGGTCAAATGATATCGAATACGCTCATCTTCAAATTTTTTCTTTTCTTCGGTATTGTCGATGGGAAGAATCAACTTCTGTCCCACAACAATATCATCATCGATGCTCATTCGATTGGCTTTGCGGATTTTCGTGGCCCATCCAATCGACAACCAGTCGGCATAGTGTCCTAAGGTTTCTTCTGTTTCTACATAAATGAAATACTGTTTTTTCCGATCTTTGGCTTCTTCTTGAATGAATAGACTTTCATTGGCTCCAAAGGCTTGGGCTAGCTGAATGGGATGTTTTTCAGGGAAGCAGGTTGGGCCGGAAGTTCATGGGTCTGAGACTCCTCTACTTCTTCTTTGGGGGCTGGACTAGGTTTTATTTTTTCAGCGTCCATGATGGTAGGTCTGTTATCTTTTGCAGGCTCAGGAGCAGCTTTGATCGAGGCTACTACACGGGGCGCAGTTTCCGTAGAGGAATCTGGAATCATCAAAATTTGTCCTACTCGGATCAGACCCTTGGAGTTTAGATCATTCGCCACAATCAATTCTCTACAGGATACTCGGAAACTTGAAGCAATTTTGCAAGCTGTATCTCCTCGTTCCACTCGATATTGATCTACTTTGACTTCAATATCATCTCGATTCAGTGCCAATACGGTTTCTTTGAGCTCGTTTAAGGAATGAACGCCTTTGGGAACAAACAAAGTGTAGTCCTTTGGCAATGCGAATGTTCCCTTCCACACACGTCTGGAAAAACTGGGATTGAGTTGTTTGAGTTCATCCAACGAGTAGTTGAAATGTTGAGAAAACTTCACAATTGAAATGGAACGTGGAAGTTCAAAAGACTGGCCTTCAATCGGCATAAAGGGTGGAAGATTGCCAAAATACTGTTTGGAATGTTGAGCCACTTCCATCGCAGCCAAAAAACTAGCATAGAAGTTTTTTACAGCGGTTTGGAAACTTCGACTTTTGTATCGTTCCAAGATGTTCATGTAGTCAGGTCCGTATTGTCGAATGGCACTTTTCATCCCCCCTACACCATAATTGTAGGAGGTGATCACCAAAGGTCCCAATTGCGAAGCCTGAGTGACATAGTTTTGTCGTTGGATTTCATCTTGTAAAATGTCAAAGGATTGTCTGAAATATTTGGCCGCGGCTTGGGTTGATTTTATCGGATCCAGTCGTTCATCTACATATGCATTGAGTTTGAGGCCCAAGTTTCTGGCTGTAGAGGGCATGATTTGCCATAGTCCTGCAGCCCCGACTTTGGAAAAAGCCAGTGGATTGTAGGAAGATTCAACAAAGGGCAGGTATTGAATTTCTTGCGGGAGGTTGTACTCTCCCAAAATTTTTACGACCTCTGGCTGATAATATTGATATCGTTCGACGGCCTTTTTGAATTGGTGCTGATTTCCATCCTGGCAACGTATATTTTTGGAAGCTTCGAAA
Organism: Bdellovibrionota bacterium; assembly: GCA_041391365.1. Taxonomy (GTDB): domain Bacteria; phylum Bdellovibrionota_G; class JALEGL01; order JALEGL01; family JAGRMV01; genus JAGRAX01. Next base: position 333,916 of record JAWKOC010000001.1, read on the forward strand.
AAATCACTTTTTTTGGGTGAGCGAAAAACCTTTGCAATGGTCTGTTCTTCTTCAGTCAAGGAGTCTTCGTAAATGTCCTTTTTGGACAATGAAAGGAGAATCTCCCGAATGCGATTTCTTTCTCTTTTGATGGGAAGTGATTCGTTACGACTTGTGCAAGCGGCGTTGGTTTCCAATACAGAATAGACTCGACCGGGTTCGTCAATGTCATGAAAAACCACCGCATTATCTCCATGTGTAGAAAAGATGGATTTCCAAAAGGCAATTCGAGGCTGCAAGTCTTTGTAGCAGGGGAATATTTTTGTGCAGTGCAGAGAATTGGATTCGTCATCTGGTGAGGCATACGTGGATCCAAAAGCCGCTGAAGCAACCAAGAGAAAAAAGAATAGATTTTTTGTCTGTTTCATTCGTAGATGAGTTACAATAACTTATTATTCTAACACTGTAATCAAGGTTTATGGAAATACAAAAAAATCTACCCCTTGTGGGCAGCCTGTCAGATCATTTTTTTATTGAGATTTTCGCAAAACTTCACCAAGCCAGTGCGACAGGCGTTCTTGAGATTCAAAAGGATCGACAAAAAAAATCCATTTTTGTCAAAGCTGGATGCCCAGTTTACATCGACGCGACTCCGAACAAACAGTCTTTTGGAGATTTTTTGGTCAAACGAAAAATGATTACTCTAGACCAATGGGATGAATTGGACAAATCACATTCTGATTTTGATCAGTGCGAGATGGTTGTCAGCAAACGATATCTTTCGCCATCTGAGGCCATGGAACAGCTCAGTCATCGACACCGTCAGTTGTTGGTGGATTGTTTTTCATGGTTTGATGGTAGATATTCTTTTTTGCCCAATGACATTTGGCCAGAGAAAATTTTGCACCTTCCGATTCACACCGAACAGGTGATGGAAGAAGGAATCAATCGGTTTTATGTTTCTTCTAAAATTTATAATTATTTTAATATCAATTCATCTACAAAGCTTGTGATCGTGAGCCCACCCGACCGACAAAGTCAGATATCAACCTTTGTTACTCGAACGCTGAAACAGTTTTTGGTCCCTCGCACGATTTCGCAAGTGAGCCAAAAAATATCCTTGGACGAGGTTGTGGTGGCCAAACACGTTCTCCTGTTTTTGGTGTCCGGCTGGATGACTCCTGAGGGAAGAGAAGAAGAAAGATTGGAAGTATCACCCCAAAAAGTGTTGCAAAAGAGCGTTCAAGTTACAGAGAAACTAGACCTAAGTTTTTTGCGAGAGGAAGAAAACAACGAACTCGATAAAAACATGATGCACTTTTTGAACAAAGATTTTTTTCAGATTTTGAATGTGGTCCACCCCTTGGATCGCAAACAGTTGGAGCGAGCCTTTGTGAACAAAATGGCTTTGTATCAACGTTATGCAAGCGATGAAAACATGGTGGCCATTACAGCGACGTTGGGAACCGTCTATGAAACGCTCAAAAGTCCTTTTTTGAGATCGATTTATGTGAGAAGGGGAAAACGTCAAATTCAACAAGCGACAGTTTTTGATGATGAAATCACATTGTTCAAGGCTTTGAGCATGATGTGCAAGATGGAGTTTGATCCTGCATCAAGAATTTTGGAAGGTTTGGCCACCAAGTATCCTCATGATGGAATGATTTTAGGATATTTTTCATGGTGTCACTATCAGGCCCATCGTGAACGAGGTTTGTCATGGGCCATCACTCAATTGAAGCAAGCCATTGACATGCATGAGCGTGACTCTGGACTTCACTATTATCTTGCTCTTCTTTATTTTGAAGGTGAGCTGTACGAAAAATCGATTGATGAACTTGACCAAGCCATTTCCATTCGCCCACAGTTTCCTGAGGCGAAAAAAATGATCAAAGACGTCCGACTTCAGTTGGCCAAAAAAGCGAAAAAAACCAAATAACGATTACATTCGCTCAAGAAGATCTACCACTCGTGTAGAGTATCCCCACTCGTTGTCATACCACATCAAGCATTTCACCATGCGAGTTCCCACGACATTTGTAAAGGTGGCATCAAAAATAGAAGAGTGCGGATTGCCGATGATGTCGGTAGAAACGATTTGGTCTTCCGTGTATTCCACAATTCCTTTGTAGGTAGTTTGGGCTTGTTCTTTGATCAGGGCATTGATGGCTTCAATGCTGGTATCTTTTTTTACATTGCAAACAAAATCTACGACTGAACCGTTCACAATGGGAACGCGAATCGAATTTCCGTCCAGTTTACCTTTGAGAGAAGGAATAATGGTGCCAATGGCCTTGGCTGCACCTGTAGTGGTTGGAATCATGTTCACTGCAGCGGCTCGCGCACGACGAAAATCACTGTGCGGAGTATCCACCAAGTTTTGATCATTGGTATAGGCGTGAACTGTGGTCATACAACCTGATTCAATCCCAAGGTGATCTTCGAAAATCTTTGCAATAGGGGCCAAACAGTTGGTGGTGCAAGAGGCGTTGGACACCAATAAGGAATGATCTTTGAGAACCTCGTCATTTACACCCAATACGACAGTTGCATCAACTTCGTCTTTGGGAGGAACGGTCAACAACACTTTTTTTGCACCTGCATCTAGGGTGTTGTTGAATTTGAGACTTCTACGAAACACGCCCGTAGATTCCACAACGATGTCTACGCCCAAATTCTTCCAAGGCAACGTAGAGGGTCTCTTTCAGAAAGCATGGCAATCTTTTTGCCTTGTACGGTCATGGAGTTTTCGTCCACAGAAATTTTTTCGGGAAAACGCCCCATGACAGAATCATACGTAAGAAGATGTGCGAGAGCTTTGTTGTCCGTGATGTCATTGATGGCCACGACCTCTATATCCGCCCGTTTGGATGCAATCCGAAAAACGGCTCTTCCAATTCTTCCAAATCCATTGATCGCAATTTTTTTCATGATTATGCCTCTTTCTACCTTTGCCGATGGAATCAGCATCTACGTGATGACAAAAACGGTGCCGATGATAAGCGAATCCAGGGAATAGTCAACTGACCATTGCAGGTCATCAAGAGTATCTTTGGACGCTTTCCATGTAGTCAGCGCGAAGCTTTACAAGCTCAGATTCGTCATATCCGAACTCCTCTTGCAACTCTTTTGCAATGGCATCCAGCAGTTCAAAGCCATGAGATGGCTCCAAAAATTGGACTAAGGTTCGTCTTCCCAATAGGTCTTCGAAGTTGGTTACATGATAATCCCGGATCAATTTTCGAATGTCTGACGAAACAAGTTTTTTGTCCATGAAGTTTCGAATGGTCCCAGAGATGTGAGTCCCTTTTTTTGCAACAGATGCGGGCAAGCCTGCACTGCGAATGACTTTCTCGAGGGCATGTTCCCCCATGGATCGAAAGGTCGTAAGTTTTCCTCCCGCAATGATGAGAACGCCAGGATAAGGTTCTTCCAACCAGTGTTCTCGGGATACCTTGGAAGGGTTGAGTTGATCTTGACGAATCAGGCATCGCAAGCCCGCCATGGTGCTGATGATGTCCTGTTCTTTGAGAGTGTGTTGAGGAAAGTGAGCGTTGAAGGTGTCGAGCAAATAGCGCTTGTCTTTCTCAGAAACCCCAACATGGTCCACCTGTTCGGTGTAATCAGTATCTGTGGTTCCAATCAGCAGTCGATTTTCCCATGGAACGGCAAATGTGACTCTCCCATCGATGGGAGAAAGCATGGCAATGGCCCGTTTGGACGAAAATCCTCTGGAAGGCACCAAAATATGGACACCCTTGGTCAATCGAAGCTTTTTCTTTTTGGATGCAAGCCAAGATTCTTCCAAAATGTCTGTCCATGGACCTGCAGCCAGGATGAGGCTTCGGGTTTGAATCACAAATTTTTTTCCTGAAATTCGATCCAAAACATGAACCTTTTCAGTGATTTTGATAGATCCTCGATTCGTTTAACTTTGACGTAGTTCAGGGCCATCCCTCCCAAATCGCAGGCGGAAAGGATTGTGGATACGGTCAGCTGACTGTCTGAGGTTTGAGCATCTGCATAGACGACGCTACCTTCCAGGTTTTCTTTTTCGATTTCAGGCTCCAGCTCTAAAGTCCCTTTGGATCCATGTCGAGTGGGTGTTCCCAGATTCCAGAAGAAAGAAAGAACGTAGTAGAGCCAGGTGCCCATCCACACCGTCCAAAGTCCCCTACGTTGACCCTTGTATATGGGAAACAAAAATTCGAGTCGATGGGTAAGATCCGGTGCTTCTTTGAGAAGTCGCTTTCTTTCCTTGCAGGATTCGAACACAAGTTTGAAATCAAAAGTTTCCAAATAGCGTAGGCCTCCGTGAATGAGCTTTGTAGAGGCCCAAGAGGTCCCACTGGAGTAGTCGTTTTGCTCCAACAGGAGACCACGCAGATTTCGTTCAGAGGCATTCAACAGGCAGCCTGCACCGGTGATTCCTCCTCCAATGACGACCACATCCACAGGAGTCGATTCAGCTTGAGTCAGTTGGTCCATGCGGATCTGTTTTCGTTGATTCAATGGTTTTGCCTTGATTTTCTGTTTCTTTTTCTTATATTGTCCGCGTTTTTCGATGCCCGACGGTATGGGGGTATCGATAGTATTTTTCCGCAGCTTTTTCAATGTTATTGTAATTATATAGAGCAAAGGTCTCCCTCACGGTGAAAAAAATAGTGCAAAAGATGAATTCCTTTCTTGCTTTGAGCAAGCCTCGAATCTCTTTGATGGTGGCCATCACAGCTTTTGCAGGATACCGCCTTGCTCAGATCTCTGTAGATCAAATGCAACAAGATCGGGCATGGTGGATTTGCGCTGCCGTATTGATCATGTCCAGCAGTGCATCGGCATTCAATCAAATCATGGAAAGAAACCTAGATGCCAAAATGAGAAGAACGTCCAAACGGCCTCTGGTAATGGGTTCCATTTCAATGAAAGAGGCATGGATTTTTGGAATTCTTTCGTTTGGTTTGGGACTGTCCCTGATGCAGTGGAAAGGGAATCTTCCGAGTGTTGGACTCTTGCTGTTGACGTTTTTCAGTTATGTCTTGTTGTATACGCCACTGAAACAAACCTCCACGTTGAACACACTGATTGGAGCCGTGCCCGGCGCATTGCCACCCCTGATTGGTTGGGTTGCTGTTACATCGAAAATTGAAATGGGTGGAGCCATTCTTTTTGCCATTTTGTTTTTTTGGCAGCTGCCACATTTTTTGGCCATCGCGTGGTTGTATCGTGAAGATTACCGAAATGCGGGCATGAGCATGATCACAAACTCTTTGGATTCAGGCGCGTTTGTTGGTCGTCATGCCTTTTTGTACTGTTTTGCCTTGATTCCCGTAGCGATGTTTCCCACCTTAACGGGCATGGCGGGAAACGTGTACTTTTTTGGGTCCATTTTTTTGGGGTTGTTTTTGTTGTTGTTGACCTTTCGATTTTTGCGTAGCCAAACACAAAGCAATGCGAGGCAAGTATTGTTGGGGTCGGTGATATATCTCCCAGCACTTTTAACGTTACTGATGATGGATTCAATGTAGGGAGATATGTTTTGAAAGAGCCTCTTTTGTTGATCTGTAAGAATGTTAGTTACCGGTACTCCTCGAACAACCTTGCCCTGGACAATGTTTCGTTGGAGCTTGAACGTGGTCAAAAAATTGCTTTGCTCGGAGACAATGGCAGTGGAAAATCTACATGGTTAAAGATTTTGTCAACCATGCTCGTAGACTATCAGGGACAAGTAAGCTTTCATGGTCAGAGTTACGATCAAAACCTTTCATCACTGCGAAAAAATCTTGGAATCGTTTTTCAAAAACCTAGCTTGGACCGTAAACTGACAACATTGGAAAATTTACAATGTTTTGCAACTTTGTTTGGGCTTCCAAAAGCCGAAATCAAACAACGCATTGAACATTTGATCAAAGTCTTTGAATTGTCCGATCATGCTCATCGGCAAACGGATCAGTTGTCAGGAGGTTTGTTTCGAAGAGTTGAAATTGCGAAATCGCTGCTTCATCGTCCGATGCTTCTGCTGATGGACGAACCTTCGACTGGGTTGGATCCAAACATTCGCAAGCAGATGTGGTCCTATCTGGATATCATGCAAAAACAGGAACAACTCAGTATTCTTTTTTCCACACATCTTGTGGATGAAGCTCAGCATTGTGACCAAATCACTCTCTTACACAAAGGTCGTCAAATTCTTCATGGGTCTCCAGAGCAGCTCCTTCAAAGATTGTCTCTTCCTTGGAAAGCTTATTTTCAAATGGATTCTGTAAAGCCGGTTACGGATCAATTGGATTCCATGGGGTTGACCTACGTTCGGAATGGAAAAAGTGTAGAAGTGTTTTACAAAACATTTTCCCAGATTTCACCACTTCTTGAAAATCATACACATTCCATGTCGCACTTTGAGACCAAGCGTAGAACCATAGAGGATGTGTATTTTGAATCAACAGGTGAGGCTTTGTTTCGAGGGACGGAGCAAGTAAGATGACCTCTGCAATCTCATCTTTGATTCAACGAGAGTTTTTGCGTTTTATCAGACAAAAAGGAAGAGTGATTGCCACCATGGTCACTCCTCTCGGGTTTTGGCTTTTTTTGGGATCTGGCATTGCTCGGTCGTTTGGTTCTTTGGGAAACAAATTTGCAACCGGATCGTTGGAGTTTTTTTTCCCAGGCATGCTCTTGATGGTGGTTTTGTTTGCATCGGTATTTTCCATGATATCCCTCATCGAAGATCGAGATGAGGGGTTTTTGCAGAGCGTATTGGTCAGTCCCGTTTCCAACGTTACGATCGTCATGTCCAAAGTGGGGGCTTGTACTCTGTTTGCCATGCTTCAAGCTTTTCCTTTCTTTCTCCTTTCGATTTTTTTGGGATATTGGTCAGGACCATGGCCTTGGCTCTCGAGTTTTGTCGTATTGATTCTCGTCAGTATTTTGATGGCAAGTTTGTCTTTTGTGTTGGCTTGGCTGAGTCAGTCTGTTGGAGAATTTCACTCATGGATGAATACTCTTTTGTTCCCGATGTGGATGATTTCTGGCGCGTTGTTTCCTGTTTCCGAAAGTTTGGGATGGATTCGTGCATTGGCTTATGTGAATCCTCTTTTTTATGCTCATCAGGCTCTTCTGAGATTTCAAGGATTTGAGACCGCAGATTTTCCGGCGGAAGTCATTCTATGTTTGAGTGCCTTTGTATTTGTTCTATTGAGCTTGCTCTTTCTCAAACGCAAGCGTGCAAGCTAAGCCATCGATTCAATTTCAAAACATTGACATCAAGCAAGATTGCTTTAAGACATGGTTCAAGGAGAATATGCACATGAAAACGTGGATTTTGTCGTTGGTAATGATTTTATCTTGGGGATACTCATTGGCAGAAGTCAGTGATCTACCCGATTTTATGGCTCCAGCAAATACTGTCACTCAGCAATGCAATCAAAACTATGGTCAGGCGATCAAAGATATTGAATCGACGTTGTCGGTTTCAGGGAAGAAAACTTTTGACAACCTTGTCGTTCCGTTCAATCGAGGACTGACAAAAATATATGAAGGTTTTGACTACAATGAATTTCTATCTTTGGTGCATACCGATGAAAATGTTCGAAAAGCCGGTGAAGCTTGTATGACCAAAAGCCAAGATCTACTGGTCACCGTTTTTGCTAGGCCTGACTTGTATCAAGTGTTGTCTTCTTACGCCAAAACCAGGGACGGAAAACGTTTGAAAGGGGACAAGGAAAAACTTCTCAAAGATATCATGAGAAATTTTGCTTTGTTCGGGTCTGAAATTGAAGACCAGGTCACACGCGAAAAGGTCATTGCTTTGAAAAAACAACTGGCTGAGTTGTCAGCAACTTTTTCTAAAAATATTTCTAAAAGTGTATTGAAAAACAGTTTTACGGCGAGTGAATTGAAAGGAGTCGACAAGAATTATCTTTCGGGATTGAAAAAAGACTCACAGGGAAAATACATCGTAACCACCGCGTATCCAGATTATGTTCCATTGATGAAAAGTGCTGACCGAGAAAAGACTCGGGAGAAGATGCTTCGCTTGTTTTTTCAGAGAGGGGGCAAAGAGAATGTGAATGTTTTGGAAAAGATGCTTTCCGTTCGAGAGGAAATTGCCAATCTTTCTGGATACAAAACGCACTCTGACTATGTATTTGCACTTCGTGGCCGCATGGCCAAGTCCAAACAAGAAGTATCGGTTTTTTTGCAGAGTTTGGCGGAAAAACTTTCTGGGTTAAGAGATCAAGAGCTTGCGGATCTTCGTGCATTTAAATGCGAGTGGGTTCTTGGTAAGACTTGCGATGCTTCGCAGATCGAGTCCACCCATGTAGAATTGTGGGATACATCTTATTTGTTTGAAAAGAAAAAACAGTCTTTGGGCCAAATTGATTCTGAGAAAATTCGCGAATACTTCCCCATCGATCATGTTTTGTCGGCAATGTTTGACATATACCAACAAATTCTCGGAGTTCATTTTGAAAAAAATACGGAGGTTGAGCTTTGGAATGATCAGGTGTTTGCGTACAAAGTGCATGACAAAAAATCGAATGACCTTTTGGGATATTTCTTTTTGGATTTGTATCCACGAGAAGGAAAATATACACATGCCGCCTCATTTTCTGCCCGGGCAAGAGCTAAAAAAGATGATGGTAACATTCAAATTCCTTTCAATATTGTAGCCGCAAATTTTAATGCTCCAACTCAAGATCGCCCATCGTTGTTGTCTCATGATGAGGTCGAGACGCTTTTCATGAGTTTGGACATGTCATGGAGTCTATGCTCAAAGAAACCAACTTTTATATGCAGTCCCAGATGCCACGGATTTTGTGGAAGCTCCTTCTCAGATGATGGAATCATGGGTATGGCAACCACAGACCATCAAAATGATGTCCAAACATTACAAGACTGGAGAGTCTTTGCCAGACGAAGTGTTGAAAAAAATGATTGAACTCAAACAGTTGGGACAAGCTTTGGGATACACATCGCAAGTCATCTACGCGCAGATGGATTTGGATTTTCACTCCAACCCTGAAGCCGCCAAAGACACACAAAAGCATATTCAAAAGCTCTATGCTGATTTGGTTGGTTTGGAACTGGAAGACAACATGTATCGACAAGCTTCTTTTGGTCATTTGGCTGGAGTCAATACAGACACTGACGGGTATGACAGTGCTTATTATGGGTATCTGTGGTCGGAAGTGTATGCCAAAGACATGTTTACGAAGTTCGAGGAAAAAGGAATCTTGAATCCAAAAGTAGGTATGGCCTATCGAAAAGAAATTTTGGCTCCAGGATCAAGTCGATCGGTTGATGTGTCGCTCAAGAAGTTCTTGGGTCGCAAGCCCAGTGATCAAGCGTTTTTTGATGAACTGGGGCTGAAACCACTAAAATGACTCGATGAGTCTTCTTTCAATTCTTTTGATGGCAAAGAATTGAAAGAATTCAAATAGAAGAGTGGGATCAGAATGGCTTTTTTGCTATCATAGAAGATACAGTGAAATCTTTGCTCCTCCGCTGCCTACCTATCGTGATCCTTCTTTTTGGTTTTTCTGACGCGTTCGCGCAGAAAAAAGCCATTTACATTCAATCCAGCCAGGCGCCTGTGTATGCCAAGCCTTCGGCTTCGGCTCAAAATCAGAGTGAAGTGCTCATGACCATGAAAAAAGGTCAGTCTATCAATGCAGTGGGTGCAACTCGCTCTGGATGGGTCAAAATCAAGATCGAGCTTGAGCCTGGGTTTAGTTTCGATGGATGGATCTACAAAAGTCATCTATCCATAGGTGGACCTTCTCAGTCCGCACCCTCGCAGCCAAAATCTCAAACGCAGACCTTTGTGAGACAGGCTCCACGTTCGGCTCCCACAGCTCCTCCCAAAAATGAATTGGATCAGTTTTTCGAAGAGCCCAATGCAAAGAAACAAAAGGTAAAAAAACAAAAACCTCCCAAGGTTGCCAAGGAAAAATCATCATCGGCAGGTACCGATGATGATGAAGAGAAGCTTGTTCTCGCGGCTTATCCGATGTTTACCATCCATAACTACACGTTTTCCTCTTCCACACAGCCAATTTCTTATACCTTGTCAGGCGTAGGTGCGGGAATCAGTGCTTCGTACAAAGCCCTGCGCTTGATGAATGACCGATTGGATTTGTTTGCACAGGGTGGATTTTCTTACATTTTGTTCAACGCTCAAGCTGCACTCAACGACACCAATGGTAGCAACTTTTTAAACTTGGATGCCAAAAACAAAGCCATGCAACTTGAATTCAAAGCACGTGGAGAGTATGGAATATCCCAGAAAAACGAACATACGAAGCTCATTGGAACCTTGGGTGTGCAGCATTTGCAATTCAAGGCCGATGATGTGCAAGACAACCAGCAGAACTCCATAGGATTGTTTGTAGGCCAAAAAACAACCAGCGTTTTCGCCGGGGTAGGTGGAAAAACCAAACCCATGGATAAACTGACTCTCACCGGAGAAGCCAATGTGATGCTTTTGAATTTGGTCAAAGAATCTCCAGATGGCAGCAGTGGAAGCGATCCAAAAGGGGGGATCGGTTTTGCCCCATTGATTCACGCACAGTATGCCTTGTTTGGGAATCACCACATTGGATTCAAGTATCAATTTTTCTATCAGCAGACGAAATTTAGTGGAACATCTTCTCAACGAATCAATGCGACCTTAGCCAATGCAAAGGTTCGAACCATGTATCACTTCGTTGGTTTGGGGTACGAATTTCACTTTTAACAAGATAGCGAACAATTTTGCAGCTTACGCAAGCTCTCGTTCTGGAAGAGTTTGGTCAATGTCCGTGTAGTAATTCAATTTTCGAAGACCTGGAAAAAGAAAAGTCCAAATTCCAACAATGAGACAAGTTCCAACGCCTCCCGCAATGATGGCGGGTGTGATCCCAAACAGTTGTCCCACCAGTCCAACTTCAAAATCACCAAGTTCGTTGGATGCGCTGATGAATACGATGTTGACTGCAGAAACTCTTCCTCTCATGTCGTCCGGAGTTCGCATCTGAATGATAGATTGTCTGAGCACAACGGAAACCAAATCAAAGGCTCCCATGCAAAATAGCGCCGCAAACGCAGTCCAAAAGTTTGAGCACATTCCCAAGGCCACAATCGACAAACCAAATCCAAAAACCGTGATCAACAGTCTACGTCCGATTTTGTTGTCGATCGAGTACCGAGCCAAAAAGAATGCGATGAGGGCTGCACCGATTCCGGGTGCACTTCTCAAGGTTCCATACCCTGCAGCATCCAACATCAAAATATCTTTGGCGAACGCAGGCAAAATGGCAACAGCGCTTCCCAAAAACACTGCAAAAAGATCCAGACTCGTCACTCCCAAAATGATCTTTCGTTTCCAAACATAGCTCAGGCCCTCGTACACAGAGGTTTCCCCATCCGAGGGTTCTGGTTTAAAATTTTGTCCTGTCATGAAAAAAATGGCCAACATGAGCCAGATTCTCAAGATTGCGCTGATGTTGTACATCCAAAATGCGGAATCTTGCACAGCATAGATATATCCAGCCAAACTAGGACCCAAAATCACTCCAAGTTGCCACAAGCTAGAGCTCATCGCCAAGGCTTTGGGGAAACTTCCCGATTTGACGATGTTGGATAGAATCGAGTGAACGGCGGGTGAAAAGAAAGCTCTGCACAATCCAAAGAGGAACACCAGAGCGTAGATCATCCAAATTTGCAAAAGGTCAGCTTTGTCCAAAAATCCAAGTGCAGAGGTCGCAAGCACCATAAAGGTGTTGAAAAAGATCACAATCTTTCGCCGATCGTACTGATCCGAAATTTTCCCCCCCATAAGGGCAAATGTGATCAAGGGAATGAATTCGAACAATCCAAGAAGACCGAGATGGAGTTTGCTCCCCGTAAGGTCATACAAGTGCCAGGCCAAACCGGCTTTCATGATTCCAGTGCTTAGCGTTGCCAAGAACCGAGCAGAAAGGAAAAAATAAAGATTCTTTTGTTCTTGCGGAAATCTCATGGATCGCTAGAAATGGAAACTCATTATGGATGGTACAATGAACATGAATGCTTTTCGTATGCGATCATATGCGTTTGAAGGGATTTTGGCATGCATTTTGTGTTTTTTTTCCTCCATGGTGCACGCAAGATCCAGCGATGTCGGCTTTTCTCAGGAACTAAGCCCTCAGATTCTTTTGTATACTGGAGATGTTTCCAGAGCGTCCACCGGAGCTGCGGTGCAGTATTCTTATCATATCGGTCCAGTGCTTTGGGTGGGGGTGGATGTTTTGTGGAATCCCATGCGTTTGGACCAGGGGCAAAGCCTTGCAGGAAAAACGAGCCCACATCTTTTTTCGGCCGCTCCGGTGGTGTATTGGAATTTGCCATCTTTCCTTGGAGTTGAAGATGGAACCCACGCAGACTTTTATACAAGTTTCGGATTGGGTTATCTAAGATTGGGAGGGGATTCAAGTGTATACGGATCTATAGGTGGCGGTCTGTTGATCTTTCCATGGAGGAGAAGTTCTCATTTTGGATTGCGATTCGATTTCAAAACCCTATTTTACTCACAAAACAACCCCAATGGAGGTGATTTCATGGCGGATGTTTCGCTTGGATTGGGCCCTTCGCTTCTCTTTTGAGGATTCGAGCGTCTTGACTTTGGGCTCGTGACATAGGAAAAGAACATAGAGATGAGTTCCGAGCAAACCATTCGAAAGAAAAAACGGATCTTTTCCTTGTTTTGGTTTTTTGCCGCAATTGTTTTTGTGGTGGTGAGCTGGGCCATGAGCGATGGTTCCATGCCTCGGATCTCTCAAACAAAATCGACACCACCATCTACGGATTTCACGCAGCACGTATTTGAGTTGGTCGAATCTTCTGCGGATCAGGAACCTTCGAAGCAATCCTCTTCCCAGACAGCTGTGATCGAAACCAAACCTGCGGCGGCCACTGAACCAGCATCTTCTGACAAGGTTTCTTCCGCGTGGAAAACTTCCTCCAAACCTTCGATGGGTTCGGTTGATTTTCAAGACAATCCGTCGGAATTTTCTTTGAGTTCTGTAGCTGCACAAGAGAAGAAAAAATCGAGCAGCAAAGATCAAAAAGGATCTTCCTTGGGGCAGGGCGCTGTAGAATATTCTCTTTCGGATATGCCCCTTTCAACTCAAGAAAAGGAAAATATTGTTAAGCAAACGGTTGTGGACTCGATGATCCAGTCCAACCCGAAATTGGCACCTTTTTTCTATCCCTACAGAGATTCATCTAACTCTGCGGATCACGATTCCGAAAAAAGCTCATCCAACAAAGAGAAAGTTGGCATTGTCGCTTCCCATCAAAATGTCCCATCCCCCAAACCTGTACCCAACTCTTTCATCTACCGATCTTCTTCTGCGAGATCTTCTTCCTCCTCTGCCAGTGAAGAAGTGGAAGGAAATACCGAACGAGAAGATGCTCAAACAGAAGAGGTTGTTCTTCCTGATGCAATCATTTCTGTTCCAGATGTGTTTTCCGATATTTCGAAACATTGGCAAGTGTGGATTGGAAGCACCTTGGGTCCAGAAGCCTCCGTTGGACAAGTATCTACACAGAGTTTTTTCGAAGATGCCGGGTTTGGGACCAAAGTCACAAAGGTGTTTCGGTCGCTGGCGTTGGCCCCCGAATGGAACACTTCTTGGTTTCGAAAAATGAAAACACATTTTGAAATGATTTCACAGGCCAAACAAAAATATTTATTTTCCTTTGGCGCAAATGGATCTCTGATGCTGAAAGTGCAAGATGGATACATTGCCAACCATGCAGGACCTGATTTGTACATTCAAAGCAATCCTTTTTGTTATGTCAAAGATGAAGAAAAGGAAAAATCCATTGCTCACGACACCACCATTTTTTTTGATGAGGTAAAGCCAGAAGATTTTGATTCAGATCAATTTTTGGACAACTATATATCTTCCCGTCGATTCGACATGGATGACATTCGATGTGTGTTGGAGTTGGCCAGAGTATGGGTCAGCGAGACGGGAAAAAGAGATGACTGGTTTTTGTTTTCTCAATGTTCTCCAGACAACATCCGACAGTGTGCAGGTCTTCGTCCCAACATGTGGTATTTTAACGATAAATCTCCTCGAACCGGAGATCCGTTTGATGTTTCGCAAGCATCGTCCGATCGATCGGAACCTTTGGAGAGAATAAGATTTGTAAAAATTGAAAGTCTTGGCAACGTTATGTATGACCTTGATTACATTGGCTTTGAGCCAAGTCGTTTTGTCAAAGATGACAAAAAGAAGGGGGATTCGTCGTGAAAAAAATGTGGTGGTTGGTTGTGGTTGTTGCAGGTGGATTGAGTTCGCAAGGTTATGCACAAACGTTTCAGCAGAAACTGTGCAACGAGCTTCGGGTTCCAGGAGTTGTTCATATGGTTTTGGATTCACGTGCGAAAGGAGGGAGCTTCTCTATTTTTTCGATCAGTCCTCAACCGGAAAAATCTTTTTTGTCTTATTTGGAAAAAACATCTGTGACTCAGCACACGGAAGAAAACATCCAAATGCTACGAAACAAAAGGAATGAGTTGCAAGAAGAAATTGTAGAGTGGAGTCTCGACAGAGATTTGCAAAATTTGAGTGCAGAAGAAAAATCACAGGGAATGGCTCTTGACCAATCTCTGAAAGGACTCAACCATCAACTTCAACAGCTTGAAAAAGAGATGGAGAAGTATCAATTGACAAGTGTATCCAATCAAAAAACTTATTTTTATTATGGTCAAAATGAGTATGTATACCAAATTGGAAATCTTTCTGAATACACCGATGCATCGAATCCAAACGATAAAAAATACGGTGGATGGACGTATTGGAGCTATGACCAAGACCATCAAAAAGATCCCAACGAACCTTATGATCAGGATCGTTGGATTTCTCCCAATGCTCCTTTGTCACAATTAAAATTGCAAGCCGGAGATATCTTGTACTTTCACTTCACCACGGAGAAAGGGGAGGCCCCCAATCCTTTTGACGCTCTCAAGTGCGGGAATTAAAACCGAGTCTCCAGACCTCGATCAAAAATCAACGGGCATCAAAACGTTCTTTTTTCATCCGGCACCAAGTCAAAGACTTGGTGCCGGATGAAAAAAAGATTGATGTCTGGGGTAGAGGCTATTTTTTTAGATTGAGCTCGATGGGACAGTGATCGGAGCCCATCACGTCGTTTTGGTGAAAGCATCCCTTGAGTCGATCTTGAAATTCAGGGTTACATGTGAAGTAGTCGATTCTCCACCCAACATTGTTGGCTCGGGCATTGGCTCGGTAGCTCCACCAAGTGTAGTGATTTGGCCCTGGTTCAAAGTTGCGAAAAACATCCACATATCCTTGGCGTAAATATTCAGACATCCAGGCACGTTCTTCTGGCAAAAAGCCTGCATTTTGTTCGTTGGCCTTGGGTCTTTTGAGGTCGATTTCTTTGTGCGCAATGTTATAGTCGCCGCACAAAACAATATGCTTGCCTGCTTTTCTCCATTGATTGCAGTACTCCAACATGGAGTTGCAAAATTCTATTTTGTACGAAAGTCGCTTTCCAAGGTCTTGGCTGTTGGGGAAATAGGCATTGATCACCACAAAGTCTTTGTATTCCACCGTCAGTGTTCGTCCCTCGATGTCAAATGCTTTGTCGTTCATTCCATAGTGAATGTTGAGCGGCTCTTTTTTGCAATAGGTGGCCACGCTGCTATAGCCTTTTTTCTCTGCGGAAAACCAAAAGGAGTTGTAGCTTTGTGGGTGAATCAGGTCTTCATCCAGCTGTTCTTTATGGGCTTTGGTCTCTTGGATACAGACAATGTCTGCATCTTGAGCTGAGAACCAATCCAAAAACCCTTTTTTCTGCACGGCTCGAATTCCGTTGACGTTCCAAGATAGAATTTTCATTTACATTTTCCCTCTCATCGTTCATACACGCATTCAATCATTTTTCAAATCATTGTGTTGCTGATGAGTGTGGGATGAAGAAAAAAGCGAAAAAAAAGCTACAAGACTATCACAAGTATGAGCTCTATGAGGCGGCTGTTCAGGATCCTGAGAGCGAGGTCCAAATCATTGACCAGATCTATCAAGAGAATTTTGATGAACAGGCAACCGTTTTTCGTGAAGATTTTTGTTCTACATTTTTGAATACCTGCCAGTGGGTCAGAGAAGCTGATGACCATCGAGGCATTGCCATTGATCTAGATCCGAGTCCTTTGGAATATGGAAAAAAACATCATCTGAGTGCTTTGACCGTAGACCAGCAACGTAGAGTTCACATTCATCAGGCGAATGTTCTGGATGTGAAAACAGAAAAAAGCGACATCATATCGATCTCCAATTTCTCCATAGGCTTTTTACGAAGTCGAGCTCAGCTTCTTCAGTATTTTTTCAAATGCTATAAAGATCTTCAAGACGAGGGAATGGTGGTCTTCGATTTGCTTGGCGGGTATGAGATGTCTCAAGAGCAGGAAGAAGAGCGCAGAGTTACACTCGAAGATGGATATCAACTCACTTACCTTTGGGAACATGCAACATTCAATCCGATTGATCGAGATGCTCTGTTTTACATTCATTTCAAAAAAGGAAAACAGGAGCGAAGAAAAGTTTTTCATTACCACTGGAGAATGTGGACCATTCCAGAAATTTCAGATGTATTGCGAGATGCGGGTTTTGATGATGTTGTCGTGTATTGGGAAAATGATGATGAAGATGGAGAAGGTGATGGAACCTTTGCCAAACAGTCCAAGGTAGAGGACTGTGCCATATGGATCGTATATGTTGCTGGCCTCAAAAAAAAGAAACCCTAGTCACTCCGATAAAATCATTTCCATAGCGAGTTCAATTCGATACTCACGCTCTTCCAAATTTAGACTCAAAGGAAGCTGAGCCACCCCCAAGAGTCTTCTGAGCATTTCGATCCCACAAAATGATTCAACATGATGAGAGATCAAATGATGGTGTCTGAGTTTTTCGAGTATGTCGGCCATGATATGAACAGGATGTTTGGCCAAGAGCAAATGCGCCTGCAAAATTCCCACATCAAATTCTTTGGGACCAAGAAAGCAAAACTCTGGGTCAATCACATACATATGATTTTCACTTTGTAGCCAGCTTCCTGGAAAAAAATCACCGTGCAAGAGAGTATCTCCATCGGCAAGATAGCGTTTCCCATAATCAGCGATCTTCTTTTTCAAGGGTTCATTGGAGCAAACATGAGATGCAATCCTAGAAAGCCCATGGCAATGCTGATCTAGGTTCAATCCATTGTGAGGTTCAAATGGAAACACAAAGATATGAAAATGGTTCAGAGTTCTCATTTCACGGTTGTGTAGTTTGTTTTCATTGGAAGAGACAGAAGTTGCATAAAGATGATCTAGAAACGTAAGCAGCTGATCAAGTTGGGTGGTTTGAAGAGTTTGGTCATGATACACGGTTGTCAGGTCTGGGCAGTTTCCTAAATCTTCGAGCATCATGATGCGATTTTCTTGATCCAGATGAATCATGTTTGGCATGTGTTTCTTTAAATGAAAATTGCGAGATGCGATCTCATAAAAGCAAGCTTCTGTCAGAATTCGATCTTGAGGAGCTTCAATGTGAGGATATTTTTCTACCCAGGGCCTAGATTGTTTGAGAATAAATTGTCTTGAATTGGTTTGAACTCTTAAGGTCAAATTCATGTTGCCATCGCCAGCCTTCGAGACGTGGCTCACGGTCTCATTCGAATCAATCCATCCGCTGCCTTGCAGATATCGTGAAAGATCTTTCTTTTCAAGATTCAGATGCAGAGCCATGGGTAGGCAATCACCATTTTTGAGAAAAATAGGCTTTGAAGTCTTCTTTGAGTTCTCCAGACAAGATCAACACTCCAATCAAATTGGGTACAGTTGTCAGCGCCAAACACAAATCTCCCAAACTCCACACAAACTTTACCGCGAACAAGGAACCCAAAAATACGAAAGCACAATACAGCATCCGATAGGTTTTGATGGCTTTTTCTTTGAATAAATAGACGACGGCTTGCTCACCATAATAGGCCCACGCGAGTACAGTTGAAAAAGAAAAAAGGATAAGCCCTAACGTCACAATATGAGCTCCAATCCCGTGCAAACCAATCACGGCCAATCCTTGATCAAATGCGTGAATCGTAAGATCCGATCCACTGGCCTGGGATGATTGATCCAAATGAACTCCTGTGGACAAAATGATCAACGCGGTCATAGAGCAAATGACAATTGTATCGATGAACGGTCCCAATGAGGCCACAATTCCTTCGCGAACAGGGTATTTTGTTTTTGCAGCTGCATGGGCAATGGGTGCGGATCCGAGTCCTGCTTCGTTGGAGAATGCTCCCCGAGACACACCGTTGCGAATGGCTGCGATGAATGCGGATCCCAGCATCCCACCTCCCACAGATTTGATGTCGAATGCTTTGTATAAAATTTCATGAAAGACATGTGGAATTTCCCCGATTTTGATCACAAGAATTACCAATGCGGCAGCAATGTATATAGCCGTCATGATTGGAACCAAATAACTCGTCACATCGCCAATTCTTTTGATACCTCCTACAATCACTGCAAACAACATAAGGGCCAATACCAACCCTGTTGTCCATGCAGGAATGCCATACGTGATTTGCATGGACTGCGACAAGCTGTTGGATTGGATCAAATTTCCCATGGCGATTGTGATGCCAATAAAGCCAGCCGCAAAATAAATTCCAACAAATCTCCCCAATTTTGGAGAGATTCTGCCAAAGGCTTTTTCCAAATAATACATAGGGCCTCCGGAAGAAAATCCCGAAGAAAGTGTTTTTCGGTATTTGAGACCTAATGTACATTCGCAACATTTGGTCATCATCCCAAAAATAGCTGTGACCCACATCCAAAATACTGCACCAGGGCCACCTGCATAAATGGCCAGGGCAACGCCGGTGATGTTTCCTACACCAATGGTTCCGGACAAAGCCGTGGACAATGCTTTGAAGTGAGAAATGTCACCTGGGTCATTGGGGTCATCAAAATCGCCTCGAACTACTTTTAGTGCGTGTCCAAATTTTCGCACTTGAAGGAATCCAAAACGGAAGGTTAGAAAAATTCCAGTCGGGATCAAAGACCCCAGCAAGAGATAAAATCCGATGGCTCCGTTGAATTGGTCGATAAGGTTGTTTACGGTTTGCAATAGATCAGACATAACTGATTTTTTTACAGAAAAGATAAAATTAGACAATGATTATTGTGCTTCTCATCAAAAAAAAATATGGATAAAAAAAGGCGTGAACCCCCGTAGAAGTCCACGCCCTATCATATCAGTACGACCCAGATTTATAGATTCAGCCACACCGAGAATCCTGAGGGTCTGTACCACCCATAGTGGTGACCATGATGATGACGATGGTAGGATCGTCGTCGTTGCATTCGTCGATCGTGGCGTCGATCATATCTACGAATCGCTTGTCGTCGTCGAGCCATAGGAGCCCGATGTGAGTCTCGGTGTTGGTACCGATGCTGATTGGATGATCCGGACCCTTGTCGGTGATTCCCTTGTGAGGATCGTTGAGAGGGTCTAGCTTCTGCCATGTCTGCACCCACCAAGGTGATTCCAACCAAAAGCAGAATCCAAGTGATGTTGTTTTTGTTCATAGTAGCCTCCATTTCATGACTTCATCATACCAAGCTCAAGTTGAACCCAAGCTGAACAGTCAAAGTCTAGATTTTATGGGAGGAGGGGATGCTGATACGTAGGCATAGGCCTCCCCATGTTTGGCTGGAACTTACCTCAATGCTGCCCCGATAGGTTTGGATGAGCTCATAGGCAATGGAAAGGCCAAGTCCCTGGCCCTCGACAGACTCGTC
Organism: Bdellovibrionota bacterium; assembly: GCA_041391365.1. Lineage (GTDB taxonomy): Bacteria > Bdellovibrionota_G > JALEGL01 > JALEGL01 > JAGRMV01 > JAGRAX01. Next base: position 353,741 of record JAWKOC010000001.1, read on the forward strand.
GATGCGAAACCCTCGTTGAAAGATTTTTTCCTTCAATGTTTCGGAAATTCCTGGTCCATCGTCCTCGATGACAAAAAATGCTTGATGTTCTTTGTTCTCAACACGTACAGATATTTTGGATGTGCAATATTTGAATGCATTTTCGATGAGATTTCCAAAACACTCCATGAAATCTTCTTTTTCCATGCTAACATGAGTTTCCTCCTTGCAATCCCAGGTCAGGTGGATGCCTTTGGACTCATAAAGTTTTTGCAATCCAGAAAGCAAAGAAGTCAAAAGAGGGTGGATCCTCAAAGGGGCAACAAAAAGACGTTTTCTTTCCAGGGAAGCTCTATGCAAATAGTAATCGACGGTGGAGCGAATCTTGTTCATTTGATCTTGCATGGCCTGCTTCTTGGAAGAATCAAAATCTTCCTTTTCAATGATGGTTTCGATCACGGCCGAAGGCGTCTTTAGACTGTGGGCAATGTTACGCAGAGATTGCTTGATCTGTTGATACTGAATGTGCTCGTATTCAATCAGGTGGTTGATGCTTTGCTTGAGAGTTTCCAGTTCGCGTGTATAACTTCCCAAAATTTTTTCTTGGCTTCCTTGTGTGACCAATTTGATCTGTTCTCCCATGGTGTTGATGGGTTTGAGGCCCCAGCGAATCAGTACCACCTGAATCAGAATGACAAGAAAGCCCATGGCGGGCAGAAGAATCCATAAAATATGGCGAAATTTTCTTAGGTATCGTTGAAATTCAGTGGGTGTTTCATAGACGACCAGCGTAAGCGTTTGAGTCTGCTGTGCCGATTGAATCCATTCCACTTGATGAGCCAACACAAAGCTGAAGCCATCCTGAGAGTGATCTCGTTTGAAAAGCCATTCGTTGATGTGTAGATCTGATGGGTCAATGATTTGAGAGGAAATTTTGCTGCTTTCCCATAGAACCTTCCCTTGAGAGTCTAGGACATAAGCATATCTTTTGATTGCATCGTCAAAAAAATCGGGATTCAAAAAAACTTCGTTTCCGGTTTCAACCTCGTGATCGTGATAGTCAATCGAGCCAATCAAAGAGTAAATTTGATTTTCCATCGATGTGCGCAGATTCGATCGCAAAGTGTAAAAATAAGAACGCTCAATCAGTGCGGTCATCAAGAGAACAAAAATGACAAATACCGCAGAGCTGATGAGTAAAAATCGAGACTGGAAAGATCTGGGTTGAGGACTACGCGTTTTCATCAAACACATACCCTTGACCACGCTGAGTTTTGATGAACTCTTGTCCTTGTGGACCTTGAGTTTTTTTTCTCAACCTTCGAACAAATACTTCGATGATGTTTGGATCTCGTTCGTCTGCATCGGTGTAAAGATGTTTGATCAAATCAGCCTTTGAAACTACTTTTCCTGCATTGTACATAAAGTATTCCATCACTTTGTATTCATAGGCAGTAAGTTCCAGATCTGATTTGTAAAAGGAAATTTTTTGTGAGGCTGGATCCAATGCAAAAGCACCATGTTCAAGGATGGCTTGGTGCTTTCCCGCCGATCTTCTGAGCAGAGCTCGAACGCGTGCAAGCACTTCTTGTTTTTGAAAAGGTTTGACCACATAGTCGTCAGCTCCTGCTTCCAGTGCCTCCACTTTTTCTTCCCAGGTATTTCTTGCGGTGAGAACCAAGATGGGAAAATTGACTTTTGCGGCGCGAACTTTTTTGATCAGCTCTACTCCAGAAAAATCTGGCAATCCAAGATCAAAAATGCCGAGATTGATTCCAGATTCGCTGCTATGATACAAACCCTCTTCTGCGTTTTGTGCGGTGAGAACCATGTATTGTTCTTGGCGCAAAAAATTTGCAAGATTGGCTCGGAGCAGATCTTCGTCTTCTACAAGCAAAATTTTCATGACAACTTTCTATTGATACGCATCGATTTCGATGTCGCGAATTTGACCTGTTTCAGATTTGATGCGAACGAAATAGCGTCTTCCGACCAGTTTTGCCCAAATCACTCGCCCAGGAAATTTGACCAGTGCAAGTCTTTTTGCTTCTTCGCGACTGATCATAGATGCTTCATCACCACCGTTGCGTCTCTGATATTGTCCCACCAATCTACGGTTCATCCAAGAGTTGGACGAATCTGCAGCCATGGCAGGAATTGCCATGGCGATTCCCACGGCGGTACACAAAATGATGCTGAGCCTGCGTAGCATGGATGTCATTCTGCCACAGGCTCAACCTGAAGGCGAATCTTTATGTAATTTCCTGGCTCTTGATCCATTTCGGTAGAATACCGTTGGCCTGCAAATTCGTACTCTACTTGATATCCCACCAGCTCTTCGACCTTGCGATACGAAACATTCTCATGACACACTTTTTCTTGGCTTTGATAGATTCTCTTTTGCGTAGTGGTTTTTCGATTGATACTTTGGCCGATGACGGCACCAGCCGTTGCGCCAAGCAGAGCATTTTGGCCCTTTCGTCGGCGACTATGAGAGCCAATGACCGCACCGAGTAGACCTCCAACGATGGCTCCCCCCGCATTGGGGCGTTTCTGGGATTCGATCACCACTTCTTCGACAGGTTCGTAGCGGCAAACCTGACTTGAGATCGGATATTCCATGGTCTCATAGATGGGCTCGGAAGAAAGAACTCTTGCGCGAGCATAAGACCAATTTTCATAAGCGAAAACAGGGCTTTGGCTTCCAATCATGGCCATCAATCCTGTAGCTAAAGCAGCCTTTTTTGTGTTCATGACATTTCTCCTTAGGAAATAGGGTTTCATATGTCTTTGAATATACAGACAAAGGGCTGAATCCAGGCTGAATGGGCAACATGCAAAAGCCTGTCTACATAATAGAGGCGCAAAACTTGACTTTTGCTCATATAGTACGTATATGGTACTATATATTATGATTCAAATTAACAAATTCAGCGACTATGCGATCGTGATTTTGGTTCACATGTCCAAAATTCAGGATCAAAGCCTATTCAGCGCCAAGGCTCTCTCCACGCAACTTCATTTGCCTTTGCCTACGGTATCCAAGATTTTGAAACAACTTCAAAAAGCATCTATTTTAGAATCCATCCAAGGACCTCGAGGAGGGTATCGCTTGGCCAAGACTTCAGATGAAATTTCTGTCGGACAAATTCTAGAAATCATGGAAGGTCCCATTGCCATCACCGAGTGTGCACTGTCTGAACATCAATGCAGTGTAACTTCCTGGTGCGAGATCAAACCTCATTGGAGATTGGTCAACCAGGTCGTTCGAGAAGCTTTGGAGCGCTTGAAACTCTCGGCATTGAGCCAGCAAATTCAAAGATCTGATTGGAAACAGAGTATGGATCGTGTATGGAGTGACCTCTTTGAGGACAAGACGGATCAATCGAGGAAGGAAGACAAAGCATGAACAAACCCAGCATAGCCAATGATGTCGGCGGTGAGATTTTTCTGACCAAATTGGATGAATTTGTCAACTGGTCCCGCGCCAACTCACAATGGTATCTTTTGTTTGGTTTGGCCTGCTGTGGAATTGAACTCATGCAAACGGGTGGTCCTCGAACCGATATCGATCGTTTTGGTGCGATCCCTCGGGCTACTCCTCGTCAGGCAGATTTGATGATTGTTGCAGGTACGTTGACCTACAAAATGGGGAGTCGATTGAAACTTTTGTACGATCAGATGCCTGACCCAAAGTATGTGATTTCCATGGGGAGTTGTGCAACCTGCGGAGGACTTTTTTCTCTGGGATACTCCGTGGTCAAAGGCGTGGACAAAATCGTGCCCGTGGATTTTTACGTCCCCGGATGCCCTCCACGACCTGAGGCTGTGACGGAAGCTTTGTTGATGCTGCAAGAGAAAATGAAAAAAGAAAAACATTATTCCAAAAGGAAACAGGTGGCATGAGCCAAGCTCAAATCAAAGAAGTCGATAAAAAAATCGCCGAACGCGAAGACATCGAAAAACAACTATCTCAAAGTTACAAATACGGTTTTTCGACCGACATTGAGATGGAAGAGTTTCCGATGGGACTCAATGAAGACATCATCGCCATGATTTCGGCCAAGAAAAATGAACCTCAGTTCATGTTGGACTGGCGTTTGAAAGCGTTTGAATATTGGAAAACCATGAAAGAACCGACTTGGCAGAACGTCACCTACCCAAAAATTGATTATCAATCGATCTATTACTATGCGGCTCCAAAAACAGACAAAGATCGACCCAAGAGTCTTGACGAAGTCGATCCTGAACTTTTGAACATGTACGAGAAGTTGGGCATTCCTTTGCACGAGCGAGCTGCTCTTGCAGGAGTGGCAGTCGATGCCGTCTTTGACAGTGTATCGGTGGCAACCACATACAAAGAAAAATTGTCTGAGCTTGGGATCATTTTTTGTTCTTTTTCCGAAGCAGTGCATGAGCATCCTGATCTGATCAAAAAATATTTGGGCAGCGTTGTTCCTGTGACAGATAATTTTTTTGCAACCTTGAACTCAGCTGTTTTTTCCGATGGATCTTTCGTTTATATTCCCAAAGGCGTGCGTTGCCCCATGGAGCTCTCCACGTATTTTCGAATCAACGCCATCAATACAGGGCAATTTGAAAGAACCTTGATCATTGCCGATGAAGGTTCCTATGTGAGTTATTTGGAAGGTTGCACGGCGCCTCAACGAGATGAGAATCAGCTTCACGCTGCGGTGGTGGAATTGGTCGCACTCAAAGATGCCCAGATCAAATACTCAACAGTACAAAACTGGTATCCTGGGGACAAAAACGGCAAAGGTGGGATTTATAATTTTGTTACCAAGCGAGGTAAGTGTGCAGGAGATCGATCCAAGATTTCTTGGACGCAAGTCGAGACCGGCTCAGCCGTCACCTGGAAATATCCCAGCTGTATTTTGCAAGGAGATCATTCGGTGGGTGAGTTTTATTCTGTGGCGGTAACCAACAATCATCAGCAAGCCGATACCGGAACCAAAATGATTCATATTGGGAAAAATACAAAGAGCACGATTGTTTCCAAGGGGATTTCAGCAGGAAAAAGTCAAAACACTTATCGTGGATTGGTGAAAATTATGAAGGGCGCTCAGAACGCACGAAACTATTCCCAGTGCGATTCATTGCTCATGACCGATCATTGTGGTGCACATACGTTTCCAAACATGGAAATCAAAAACAACTCTGCACAAATTGAACATGAAGCCACAACCTCCAAGATTGGGGAGGATCAGTTGTTTTATTGTCAACAAAGAGGTCTGTCCTCTGAGGATGCAGTGGCCATGATTGTCAATGGATTTTGTGAAGAGGTATTCAAAGAATTGCCCATGGAATTTGCAGTGGAAGCCAAGAAGCTGTTGGAAGTTAGTTTAGAAGGAAGTGTTGGTTAGTTATGTTGGAAATCAAAAATCTCAAAGCCTCTGTAGACGGCAAACAAATTCTCAAAGGAATTGAATTGACCATCGGAGAGGGAGAAGTTCACGCGATCATGGGACCCAATGGTTCTGGAAAAAGTACGTTGTCTCAAGTGTTGGCGGGAAGAGAAAACTATACCATTGATGAAGGCCAAATCATCTACAAAGGAAAAGATCTGACAGAGTTTTCTGTGGAAGAAAGAGCTGGAGAAGGAATCTTTTTGGCCTTTCAATACCCCGTTGCAATTCCAGGTGTGAAAAACACAACGTTTCTCAAAGCAGCTTTGAATTCTGTTCGAAAATACAGAGGCCAGGAAGAACTTGATGCAGCTCAGTTTTTGCGTCTTCTCAAAGAAAAATCGGAATTGGTTGAACTTCGGGATGATCTTCTGAAAAGATATGTCAACGACGGTTTTTCTGGAGGAGAGAAGAAGCGAAACGAGATCATGCAAATGGCGGTTCTTGATCCGAGTTTTGCGGTTCTTGATGAAACCGATTCGGGATTGGACATCGATGCTTTGAAAATTGTTGCTCAAGGCGTGAATCAGCTTCGGTCTCCACAAAGGTCCATGTTGGTCATTACGCACTATCAACGACTTTTGGACTATATCGTTCCTGACTATGTCCATGTGTTGGCGCATGGAAGAATCATCAAATCCGGTGGCAAAGAACTGGCGAGAGAGTTGGAAGAAAAAGGTTACGGCTGGATCGCGCAGTATGAACAAAACGAAAATGCACTTCCTTCTGTGTAGGTGATTTAATGATAGCTCACTACAAAGATCAGTTTGATCAGTGGATCAATTCTACGGCCCAGAATTCATGGTACAAATCTCTTCGAACTCAGGCTTTTGAAGCATTTGAAAAAAATGGGTTTCCAACGCAAAAAGAAGAAGCTTGGAAGCATGCAGATTTGTCTTTATTTCGGAAAGAGTTCTTTCCTGCGCTTGCTTCAAAAGATTCGTTTCAGAAAAATTGGAAGAGTGATTTTGAGAAGCATGTTGATTTTCAGAAAATTCAGTACTTGGCATTTTGGGGTGGTCAATTGGTGGATCAAAGCATCGACGATCAAAGTGCGTTGATGATTCAGAATCTTGATCAGCTAGACCCAAAAACAAAAATAGAGGCAGAAACCATTTTAACCTCGTTTGCCCCTCGATATGACCATCCGTTTTACCAGCTCAATACTGCCTTTCATGCGCAGGCCATATGGATCCATGTCAAAAAGACCCAAAGCAAGCCATTGATTTTGTTTTATCTGGATCAACAAACAAGCAAAGTCAGCGCATACTATAGAAATCTCGTCGTTGCAGAATCTCAGGTGTCCATTCAAATTCTAGAATATTTTCCTCACTTGGAGTCATCACAAGTCGCGTTCAATGTAACCACGCAAGTATCGGCGAAGGAAAACGCACTTGTTGAACATGTGAAAATTCAAGATCAAAACTTGACGAGCTATCATCAAGGATTTTTCTATGGATTGGCTCAGAGAAATGCAACGATCAAATCGTTTTCTTTTTCTCGTGGAGCTGCATTTGCACGAAACGATGTAGACATTGTTCTTGATGGGATACAGTCTCATGGAGACATGTTTGGGCTTTATTCCAATGTTGATCATCAATATGTAGATCATCGTACCTGTATGGATCATCGTGTAGCCCATTGTACAAGCAAAGAGTTGTACAAAGGAGTTCTGGCAGATCAATCTCATGCTGTATTTGAGGGAAGAATCAAAGTTCATGAAGGAGCACAGAAAACAGACTCACAGCAGATGAATCGTAACCTTCTTCTCTCGGACGAGGCTAAGGTAGATACTGCACCACAGTTGGAAATTTTTGCCGACGATGTCAAATGTGCTCATGGGGCAACCATTGGAAAGCTCGATGAAGAACAATTGTTCTATCTTCAGTCGAGAGGAATTGATCGGGCTCAGGCCACACAACTTTTGATTGGTGCTTTCGTGGGTGAAGTCTTTGATGAATTGTCTCTTTCTTTTCAAGGACTCGTACGAGGAATCATTGGAAAAGGCTGGGAGCATGACTGATCTGTCCTATGCAAAAGACCCAAAGAAATGGGAACAAAGCATTCGGTCCAAATTCCCTTATTTGAGCAATCCATCTTTTGCAAAACCTGTTGTGTATTTTGACAATGGGGCTTCGTCTCAAAAACCGGCTGAAGTGTTGGAATCTGTGGATCAATTTTACCGACTGCACTATGCCAATGTACATCGGGGCATTCATCGTTTGAGTCAAGAAGCCACACAGGCCTTTGAAGAAGCACGCAGTGAAATGGCAACTTTTCTTCACGCCACAACAAGCAGTGAAATTATTTTTACCAAAGGACTGACCGAAGGGGTGAATTTGTTGGCCTCGTGTTTGGGAAAGAATTTGGTCGAAGGGGATGAGGTGGTGGTGACCATCATGGAACATCACTCTAACTTTGTTCCTTGGCAAATTCTATGTGAAGAGAAAAAATTGAAATTTCGTGTTGTCCATGTGGATGAGAGTGGAACGCTGGACTTGGATCATTTTCAAAAGCAATTGAATGCCAAAACCAAAGTGGTTGCGGTCAATCATGTTTCCAACACTTTGGGAACGATCAATCCCATATCAAGGATTGCAGACATGGTGCATGAGGTTGGAGCGACCTTGGTGGTTGATGGGGCACAGGCCCCTCATCATTTTCCTGTGGATGTTCAACAATTGAAGTGTGATTTTTATTTGGTGACAGGACACAAAATGTATGGCCCTACGGGAATCGGCGTACTCTGGGGAAAGGAAAATCTACTGAATCAACTACCCCCCTATCATGGCGGTGGTGAGATGGTGGATCAAGTCAGTGTAGAAAAAACCACCTACAAAGAAAGTCCTGCTCGGTTTGAAGCAGGAACTCCGAATATTGCGGGAGCCGTAGGTTTGGCCAAGGCGGCACGTTTCATTGCTTCCGTTGGGTATGAGAGTATCATCGAGCATGAACGGGAACTTCTCGACTATGCACAGGCAAAATTGTCGAGCATCCCTGAACTTCGTTTCATTGGGCAGGCGAAGTCAAAAGTTGGAGTGATCTCTTTTGTGGTAGAAGGGTGTCATCCTCAAGACATTGCAACGTTGTTGGATCAGGACGGAGTCGCGCTTCGAGTAGGTCATCACTGCACGCAACCCTTGCACACGTTTTTTCACATTCAGGGAAGCATTCGAGCCTCCTTTGCCATGTACAATACCAAAGATGAAGTAGATCATTTTGTTCATGCTTTGCAAAAAACAATAAGGATGTTGATCGTATGATACGCTATACAGAAAAAGCCAGAGAAAAAGCTAAACACTTTATCGAAAGCAGCAATGACAATGGAGCTGGAATTCGCATTGCGATCACTGAACGCAATGAAAAAGGGTTTACCTATCACTTTGGATTGGATCCATATTCCAACGAACAAGATGATGACGTAATTGTTCGCGATGGAGGATTTGCTACACGAATTGATCCAGAAAGTGCAAAGTGGCTCCGTGGAGCAACTGTGGATTGGATTGCCAAAGATGGCAAAGAGGGCTTTTCGGTTCTCAATCCTAACTCACCGATTCCCGATAACACTCCAGAAGGTCTCAAAAAAGAGATCATTGACATGCTCAAAACCATTTACGATCCAGAAATTCCAGTGAACATTTATGACCTTGGATTGATCTACGACATTAAAATCAATGAAGACAGCAACGTGGTCGATGTGGTGATGACTCTGACGGCGCCGAACTGTCCAGCTGCCGAACAACTTCCACATGATGTGAAGGTCAAAACGGAATCTGTGCCAGGCGTGAAAAAAGCCAAAGTCGAGATCACATGGGAGCCAGCGTGGACCCCCGATCAGATGTCAGACGAAGCCAAATTGGAATTGGGGATCTAAACTGCCTTTATTCCTGATTTCAGGCATTGACGCATTATGCTTAACCTGCTACATCAAATAATCTGATTTTTATCTATTGGGGGAAGCCATGAATTTTTTTCAGAAGGTTCTTTTTATTTTTTTATCTCTATGTTGTTTTGTGCTTGGTGAGGTTCAAGCTCAATCTCCATCTAAAAAAGTTGACTTTTGTGGGTGTGTTTTCGACATCGATCGATTTCCTAGAATCCAAATCATTGGTGAACATCATGATGCAGAATTTACAGGTACATTTTGGGACATGTTGATCGACAATTTGCAAGAGAACCATCAAACCTACATTTTTATGGAAGGTGCGCTCAAAGAGAATTCGAACTATACGAGAATCATCAAAAGAAAATTTTTTCCGAATGACATCCATGAGGAGATCTTTCCTTTGGAAGAGTCATTTTCCTATGGCATCGCCGGAGCGATCAGGACCTATCGAGAAATGAAACAGTTCGATCTACTTTATTCAGATTTGGTAAAAATGGTTCCGGGTCTGCAGTTTGTTACTTTGCAGGAGATTCAGCAATATGCATATAGTGGCCGTTCCCCATTGATCAAATCAGTTTTGGAAAATGGTGGTGGAGATGCGCTTCTGAATTATACCCAGGCAATTCGGACAGATCACTCGTATGAAGTCAGACAGTTGATTGAAAATGAAATGGCGACATCATTTGATAAGTTCATGACTCCAATTGCAGAGACGCCTTCCCTAAGACAAAGTTTTGTTGCATTCCTAAACAAGAACATCGATATTTTTAATCAGATTCCAACCGAAGGTGGATTGCGAAATAGTTTCATTCAGGTTTTTCAAAACTACAATGGATCTAGTTTTGGTACGATCAGTGCGTGGGTTGAAAGTAACAGTCTCTCATCAAAAGTTTTATTTGATGTCTTTTATGCATTGGTAAAAAAATGGTCTATATATGTGGCGACTTTGGATGTTGTAAAAAGAGATGAGCATGCGCCGAAAAATCTTGTTAGCATCTTAAGTGCATTTTATGGAATGGACTTTGGTAAAATGGATCAAAAGCAAGACAATCTTGCTTATCAGATTCTTGTTGTTTGGAGAAATCTTCACATGGTCGATCATTTTCTTGAGCAACTTTGTGAATGGGCTCGTGAAGATCAGTTTCGACCTTCGATCTCTTTGAAAATAGGGGCAGATCATGTTGAAGATCTACGAAATCGCTTGATACAAAAATTGCCTCAGGCCTTTCATGATAAAATTGTCGTGATTGATCTGACGAAATAACTGTCCAAGTTTACTGTCATTGGCGATTTGGGGAGTGCAGAACTCCAACAAGGAATGGACATAGCTTTCACTTGACTCCAAAGCCAGGAGTGAGGACAATGGAGATTCATGCGAGCACTTCTGCTTGGAATCCTTAGTTGTTTTTTTCTGCTTTCCATTGAGCAATCGTGGTCTGATCAAAAGCCCATTCTTGAGAGGGAAAAAAAGGAAGCTGAATTGCCCACAGCCGCCCAAGAGTCTTCTTTTTCTCAAAAGGCTCTTCCTGATCTTCACAACGGGCGTACATTGTATGAGGAGCATTGCGGGTTGTGTCACGGTTCTACCGGACAAGCGGATTCTCAGGCGGCTTCGATGTTGAAATTCAAGCCCAAGGCTTTTGCCAATCCTTCTCCAGAAGATGGGATGTCACCCCAAAATGCATTTGATGTCATCACCGAAGGCAAGGAAGAGAACCAAATGCCTTCATTTTCATTCTTGTCTGAAAAAGATCGGTGGGACATTGCTGCGTACATCTTTACGCTGCGTGTGGATTTGCCAGAAGTCGAAAAATGCAATCCAAGTTTGAGCTGGGCGAAAGTAAAAAATATGTCGGACGCCGATGTCCTCAGAAAACTCCAGCATCGTGGCGTACCTCCTGAAAAGAGGAAGATTGAATTGAGCATCATCCGGCGTTATCCTCAATAGTGCTCAATCGCCGCAAGGGTCCTCCGGCCGAGGCCGGAGACAAGGGGCGCACAGACGATCTTGATCCGTTGTGAAGTCCTCTGCAGGAAATGGCTCTCCGGCACTGCAGAATCACCTGCTGCGCTTGAGTTTCCTTCCGAGGACTTCACACGTACCCCATTTCATCAGATGCAATGATCAGGGGAAAAAAGAAAAAAAGAGGAGATGCATACCATGGGCATGCATCATTGTTTCTTATTTTTTTTCTTCTTGTGTATGAAGCGAAGCATCTGAGAGGGGAAAGCATACGTTTCAAAGTTCTGGGAAAACTAAAGCACAGCCGGAAAGTCGATCGATCTTTTCTTGAGATCAGGCGAGCCATTTTCCCAGAACTTCGAAACGGGAGCTTACGCATGTCTGTGATGAGTGCCCCACCCGGCCTTGGCCGGGGGAGCCTTGCGGCGACTGAGCAACTAAGGCTGAGATCTCAAATCAACAATGATCTTTTCAGAAGCATCTTTTCCAATGTTGACCTGTTTGACGACTTCGGGAAAATCAGGGTGCCTCAGCAAGATGCGATGAGAGCCCACCGAAATTTTGTGCCCAATGATGGGGGTTGAGCCAATGTCTTTTCCATCCACGAAAACTTTGGCCCATGGAATGGCACTCACATTGAGAGTACCTGTGCCCAGATCTACTTTTTTCAAGTTGATCGTTACCGTATCGGACGAATCAGAGGCTTGTATGGATTGCTTTGTTGTTTCGTATCCATCGGCTTTGACCAAGATTTCATAGGTTTGGTTGGCTGAAGTCGCATCAATGGTTTTTTCTCGATTGTATTTTCCGTCGACAAAAACCTTGGCATTGGAGGGGTTGGTTTCAATGCGAATTGCAACCTTCATCGGAACCAAAGAAAAAGCAATGCTTTCTTTCTCCAGATCCAAATACAATTCTGACTTTTTGATTTGAAATCCATCTTTGCGTACTTCAATTTCATAACTCTGATCGATCAAAAGATTAGGCAATTCTGTCGGAGTCACTTGGTTTTGTTTGACTCCGTCGACAAAAACTTCTGCTCCTGCAGGATCGCTATGTACTGTTATGGTTCCTGTTCTGGGTGGAATTTTCTCCATCTGATAGTAGAGCTCGGAATCAAACTCGTCGGCCACATAGTCAATGGTTTGGTCTACAAACCCATCGAGATGCAAAGCAATGCGATGAGTTTCGTTGAGTTGCAACTCTGCATCCAAAGGAGTGATGCCCATGGGAGAACCATCGATGATGACTTCCACACCCATAGGGTCAGTAGAAACTCGATACATCGCTTTCTCTGCAGTTTTTTCAACTTGAGTTTGTTGAAGAGGAGTTTCTACCGATGTTTGAGGATCAAAAAACAACTTCCACAGAAGCAGAGGGATCGAGGCTATCACACAAAATAAGATGAAAGTCTTGGCTTTGGAAAAGAGATTTGAACTTGTGTCTGGTGAAACGACTCGAATGCCCGATTCAACTTGTTTGGTGGGTGCAATCCAAATTTTGCTATCTTTGGAAACTTCAAAAGGAGAGCTAGGTTTGGTTCGTTTGATGCTGATGGTTTTTGCACCTTCTACACGATCTAGATCTTCTTGTGCGATCGAGTCAATGGCTCTACGCAAACTTTCATTCTCTTGCTTGATTTCTGTTGCGAAGAGGTCTTGAAGCGTATTCGACAAATCTTCAGGTGAAAACCCCTCATATTTGTTGTACAGAATTTTGGACAACTCCAAATGCATTTCCATCGCGGATTCGTACCGATCATCAGGCTCTTTGGCCAAGGCTTTGTCGATCACGGACTTGACCTCCAGAGGAACCTCTTCATTCAATTCCATGATGTTGGGGATGTTGCAGTTTTTGATTTTTTCCAGTGTTTCGAAATCTGTGTCTCCCATGAACAATCGTTGCCCACTGAGAATTTCAAACAAAATGATTCCTGTGGAAAAAATATCCGTTCGATAATCGAGCTCAATCCCCTCAGCTTGTTCCGGAGACATATATCCAAACTTCCCTTTGAGAACACCAGCCTGTGTTTTGTGCATTTTGGAAGCTGTTTTGGCAATTCCAAAGTCTACGATTTTTATGTCACCGTGGTACGAAACCATTATGTTCTGTGGTGAAATATCTCGATGAATCACATCCAGAGCTTTTCCCGTGATCGTGTTTACTTTTCGATGAGCATAGTCCAGTCCTTTGCAAACCTCACTTACAATGTAGATGCATGCAGGAATGGAGAGCAGTGATGAGGTCATGAAACATTTTTTTAAAATGCCACGTAGGTCTTTGCCATTGACAAACTCCATCGCGATGAAAAAATTATCATCGATTTTTCCAAGGTCTGTGACTTGACAAATGTTCGCATGGTTGAGTTCGACCGAAATTTTGGCTTCGTCAATGAACATTTCAACAAATTCTTCATCGCTGCTCAGATGAGGAAGAATTCTTTTGATCACCAAAAGTCGCTCAAAGCCTCGAACGCCATACGCCTTGGCTTTGAAGACCTCGGCCATGCCTCCAACGGCGATGCGATCGAGAATGATGTACTTCCCGTACAAAAATGGTTCAATTTGATTCATAGGCAAAATGTACGATGTGCCACTATCGCTGCAGCGACAAAACCTTCCTTCTTCGGTGGCTAAGTATACTCATCCTGACAAAAACAGGGTATACAATATCATAGCTCAGATGATGAAGATGCAAAACCATAACCGTATTTCCTCTTCCAACCCATCTCCCACAGAGACGCTCCTGGTGGTGGCACTTTTGGTTTCGACAGTATTCGTATGGGCCATGACACTAGGCTTTGGTTTTGTGTGGGATGACTGGGCCATGATTCATGGAAACCCTTCGTTGCTAAGGTTATCCACGTTGTGGAGAGGGTTTGGACATGATTTTTGGGCTTTGCATGCGCAGCCGGCCGCAAGTGGGTATTGGAGACCCCTTGTCACGGTGGTTCATGTTCTTTTGGCGCAACTTTTTGGTGTGGTGCCCTGGGGGTTTCATGCCGCAAGTGTCTTGTTTCATGTTGCGAATGTTCATTGGGTTTATCGAATCGCACGCAACGTAGGTGTTTCGATGGTGAGTGCTTTGGCGATTGGGGCCTGGTTTGCCATCTATCCGATGAACGTGGAAACCGTGTCCTTTGCCTCTGCATTGCCAGATTTGATGTATGCATTCTTTGGGTTGGGAGCCATCTATTTCTATACCAAGCCGGGAACCAGATCTTGGGTGTGGATTGTTTCTTTGCTTGGGTTAAGTTTGTTGAGCAAGGAGATGGGCATCTCGTTTGTGTTGTGGATTGGATGCATGGAGTGGGGCGCTTGGAAAAACGTTTCATCTCCTCGTCCAAAGAAAACCCCATGGATATGGATTGTGGGGATGTGCGTGGTTTATGGGATGGCACACATGCTGGTCACACATGGGGTGGGGATGCGAGCGCAGTTTTGGGGTGGTTCCGCGTGGACCCACATCGGAACGGTCGTCAAATTGTTTGGGCAGCATCTTTTTTTGGTGTTTGTTCCTTTTGGGATGTCTCCCACGCGCGACTTTGATGTCGTTCAAGGAATGACAGACCTTGGATTGTGGGCTGGGCTTGTGGGTATGGCCATTTATGCGGGAGCGGTTCAAATGGCATGGAAAACCCCGTCTCGCCATTTCCTATTGGGGTTTCTTTGTTTTTGGCTTCCGGTCTCCAATCTTCTTCCTGCAGAAGGACTCATTGCCGATCGCTACGTCTATATGATGGGGCCCTGTGTGTGGCTAGCGTTGTTTTTGTGGTTCGAAAAGATCAATATCTTCGCCGTCAAAGGATTCAAAACCGTATACGCATTTTTGCTTGTTCTCATGCTTGCCTATGGGCTTCGGCAAATGCAAGTGTGGGAAAGTGACGAATCGTTGTGGTCGTATGCAAGACTTCAAAATATCGCCTCTCCCGTTGCACTCAATGAATGGGGCAATGTTATGCTCCATAAAAAAGATTTGGATCGAGCTTGCGCGGCTTATCAATCAGCATGGGAATTGAGACGGCAGGAATACGACGATGCTTTTTTCAATCTGGTTCTTTGTCGTGTGAAAAATAAGCAGCCAGAACAAGCGCAGAAGCTACTTGCAGAGAATGCAGTTTTTTCCAATCATGCCGAATACTGGGACTTGATGGCCATGTGCCATCAAGAGCAAAACGATCTCTTTTCGGCATGGCAGGCCCAACAGAAAGCCATTGAAATCAATCCATCCTCATGGAAATATGACTATCACGCAGGGTTGATTCAATTTCAGTCCCAGAATTTTGACCAAGCCAATCAATGGTTTTCAAGCGCAGTTCGCAAGGGAGGGACCGTGAAAGAAGTGGCACACTACTATGCATTGAGTTTTTTTTATCTGGGGGATTATGAACATAGCATCGACATTTGGAAACAGATGCAAAAGAAATTTGGGATGGATCCACTGGCTACGACGTACATTGAAAAAGCAGAGCAGTTGAGGAAGTTGCAAGCATCATGAGTTCAGAATATACGGTTTCTTTGAAACATCTTCCTCGCAACCCTGTTCCAAGTGTGGTCTCAATTGGAAATTTCGATGGCGTGCATCGTGGTCATCAATGTTTGTTTTCCACGCAACAGCAATTGGCAAAGAAACATCAATTGCAAACCCAAGCCTTGGTGTTGTTTCCTCATCCAGCGGTGGTGTTGGGTTTTGAAGCACCCGAAATGATCATGAGCATTGATGATCGATTGTCTTTGATCAAAGACCTTGGCATTGAACATGTGTTTCATTTGCCGTTCGATGTTTCGTTGGCGCAGATTTCTGCTCGGGATTTTTTGCACATGATGAACGTTCATATGGGGATGAGGATTTTGTGCATTGGAGAAAACACGCACATTGGCAAAGATCGAGAAGGGTCTCCCCCAATTCTCAAGGAGCTTGGGAAAGAAATGGGCATTGAGGTCGAAGTGATTCCAGCCATGGAGGTGGATCATGTGGCATGTTCCAGCACACTGATTCGAGCTCTGCTCAGACGTGGCGAAATCCACATCGTAAACTCCTTGCTTGGGCATCGATTTTTCACACGCGGAACCATCGGAAAGGGGATGGGCAATGGGCAAAAACTGGGATTCCCAACTGCAAATTTTGTGAACCTAGAAACCATGATTCCAGGCCAAGGGGTTTACGCAACGTTTTTGATGGAAGATGGAAAAATTGTGCCATGCGCTACCAACGTGGGGTTTCGTCCAACGATTTCAAAGGGGGGATCGTTGGTGGTGGAAACCCATGTTCTGGATCGCCGTGTGGATTGGGTAGGGAAAGAAGTGCAGCTTTTTTGGCACAAAAGAATCCGCATGGAGAAAAAATTTGCCAACAAAGAGGCGCTCAGCAATCAAATTCAAGTAGATGTAGTGGAAATAAAAAAACTATTTCAATCGTTTAAAGCATAATATGCTAATATTTATATACTTTTATTGGGAAAAAAGATTAACATATGCTATGATTTCGCTATGGATGGCTCAATTTTTGCCGCGAATTTCTTTGGGACCACGCTTAGCTCGGGTAAAATAGAGTTGTCTTGATCATTCTAGGGTTAAACATAATTGGGAAAAAATCAAAATGGAGAGGCTCGGTTCAACTTGGAATCAGAGCGCATCGGTGCTGGAAAAAAATGGAAATGAATATGATGAACATCTCTCTGGTGGGAAATAGAAGATGAGTACTCGGCTAGGCGAACTCTTAGTACGACAAAATCTGATTTCGAGCCAACAGCTTCAAAAGGCTCAAGAAGAAAGTCGAAAGAGCGGAAAGCGACTTGGATACCACCTTACGAAACTTGGGTACATCAAGGAAGGCGATTTAACCAACTTCCTTTCCAAACAATATGGTGTACCTTCGATTAATCTTGAAGACTTTGAGATTGAACAAAGCGTGATTGATTTGGTCCCCCGGGAAGTTGCCGACAAACATCAAATCATTCCTGTGAACAAATCAGGTGCGAGTTTGATCGTGGCCATGGCGGATCCATCCAACATTTATGCTATTGATGATTTGAAATTTTTGACCGGATACAATGTAGAAGTTGTTGTCGCCTCTGAAGTTGCCATCAAAGAGGCCATTGAGCGTTACTATGATGCGGGTGAAGCCTTCGATGATGTGTTGGCGGGTTTTGATGATGAAGGGATCGAGTATGTAGAACAGGAAGGACTCGACGACCTCAGTGAAGCCGAAGCAGAAGCTGCACCGGTTGTAAAACTTGTGAACTTGATTTTGACCGACTCTGTGAAGAAGAATGCGTCGGATATTCATATTGAACCTTACGAAAAATCTTTCCGTGTTCGGTTTCGTATTGACGGTGTTCTCTATGAAGTGATGAAACCACCGCTAAAATTGAAAAATGCGATCACCTCACGGATCAAAATCATGAGCAAACTCGACATTGCGGAGAGACGTTTGCCTCAGGATGGTCGTATCAAATTGAAGTTATCAAAAAACAAAGAGATGGATTTCCGGGTTTCGGTTCTTCCCACGCTCTTTGGCGAAAAACTTGTACTTCGTCTTCTCGACAAATCAAACTTGCAATTGGATATGACCAAGTTGGGATTTGAAGAAAAAGCGTTGAGCGATTTTCTCGATTCCATTCACAAACCTTTCGGAATGGTTCTTGTTACGGGTCCTACGGGATCTGGTAAAACGACCACGCTGTATTCGGCGCTTTCGGAATTGAACAAGGTTTCGGAAAACATCTCTACAGCAGAAGATCCTGTCGAGTTCAACCTGGCAGGGATCAACCAGGTGCAGATGCATGAGGACATTGGTCTTAACTTTGCTGCGGCTCTGCGATCTTTCCTACGTCAGGATCCGGACATCATCATGGTCGGGGAGATTCGGGACTTTGAAACGGCCGAGATTTCGATCAAGGCTGCGCTCACAGGTCACTTGGTGCTATCGACCTTGCACACCAACGATGCACCGTCTACCATCAACCGGTTGCTCAACATGGGGATTGAACCCTTCTTGGTGGCTTCGTCCGTAAACTGTATTTTGGCTCAACGACTTGCGCGTAAGATTTGTGAGGAATGCAGAGAACCCCTCGACATTCCTGCGCAGACCTTGATTGATGCGGGGATGTCTCCAGAAGTAGCCAATACGGCAAAACTATTCCAGGGCAAGGGTTGTGCCCGTTGCAGTGAGACAGGATACAAAGGACGAATCGCGATTTATGAGGTCATGGCTGTAAAGGAAGAGTTGAAAGAGTTTATTCTCAATGGAGCCAATACTGCAGAGATCAAACGTGAAGCCATGCGTTTGGGAATGAAATCCATGCGTCAATCTGTGTTGACCAAATTGGAAGAAGGCATGACCACCCTCGAAGAAGTTTTGCGAGTTTCTGTAGCCGACAAAGGATAATCGTTTTACAATACCGTTATGGTAACACTCCAGCAAATGCTAAAGACCATGATTGAGAAAGGGGCCAGTGATTTGCACATCACGACCGGATCCCCACCTCAATTGAGACTCAGTGGAGGTTTGGTTCCTTTGCGTTTGCCGGAACTTACAGCCAAAGATACCAAACAACTCTGTTATTCCATTTTGACCGATGCGCAAAAGCACACTTTTGAAGAGCATTTGGAGTTGGATTTTTCGTTTGGACTCAAAGGGCTATCCCGGTTTCGGGGAAATTTGTTTTACAAAATGGGTTCTGTGGCCGGGGCATTTCGGAAAATTCCTTATGAGATTCCTGAGTTTGAAACTCTTGGATTGCCTCCGGTGGTCAAAGAGTTGATCGATCGACCCCGCGGATTGGTTTTGGTGACAGGTCCTACCGGTTCTGGAAAATCCACGACATTGGCTTCGATGATCAATATGATCAACGAAAACAAACATCATCACATCGTAACCATTGAAGATCCCATCGAGTACATGCACCCCCACAAGTCTTGCATCGTCAATCAGCGAGAGGTGGGTGCGGACACCAACAGTTTTCAAAACGCCTTGAAGTACATTCTTCGTCAGGATCCGGATGTTGTGCTCATCGGGGAGATGCGGGATTTGGAAACCATCGGAGCGGCACTCAAAATTGCAGAGACAGGTCACTTGACCTTCGCAACCTTGCACACCAACTCGTGCGCGCAAACCATCAACCGAATCATTGACGTATTTCCACCGCACCAGCAATCACAGATTCGTGCGCAGTTGTCGTTTGTGTTGGAAGGAGTCATTTCACAGATCCTGATTCCCAACTCCAGTGGAAATGGTCGTGTTCTTTCTGCCGAGGTCATGATTCCGAACCCAGCGATTCGGAACTTGATTCGAGAAGACAAGGTTCACCAAATTTACTCTCAAATGCAGGTGGGACAAGCCAAATTCGGGATGCAGACGATGAATCAGTCCCTCTACAATTTGTTCTCACGTCGAGCGATCAGCATGGAAGAAGCCATGTTTCGTTCCAGTGACCCAGAGGAATTGCGACAGCTCATCGATGCTGGCGGAACCAACGTTGCGGGGCGTCCGAGAAAACCCATGGGACGCTGATTTTTCTTCGCTTGATCACAGCTTTTTTCTACGACAGCCTACGTCATCATAAGATCAAAAATCGGTTTTGTGGTTTGGGCAAAATACGTTACAATATTAAGATCTTTTCAATTGTAGGATCATGAACATTTCTTCAAAGGAAGTAGACCTTGCCAGAATTTAGTTGGACAGGAGTCAATCGACAGGGCAAGACCCAAAACGGTGTCAAGGATGCGGCCAACGAGGCTGCCGTCGTGGCATGGCTCCGTCAGCAGCGCATTCGTCCAAAAAGTGTGAAACCCAAGGCAAAGGGTGGGGGTGTATCTTTTGGACTTCCCAAATCCATCGCAGGGAAAGAAGTCGTTATTTTTGCGCGGCAGTTTGCCACCATGATCGATGCGGGTTTGCCCATTGTACAATGTTTGGAGATTTTGATCGGCCAACAGGACAATCCAGCCTTCAAAAAAGTTTTGGCAGAGGTCAAACAGGATGTGGAATCCGGATCTACGCTGGCCGATGCCTTGGAAAAACAACCCAAAGCCTTTGACGAACTTTTTGTAAACTTGATTGCTGCGGGTGAGGTCGGAGGTATTCTCGATACCATCTTGCTTCGTCTCGCTGCGTATTTGGAAAAATCGCTCAAACTCAAAGGAAAAGTCAAAGGTGCCATGTTTTATCCAGCAACCATTGTGGTTGTGGCCATCATTGTGATTTGTGTGCTCTTGGGATTCGTGATCCCCATTTTTGAAAACATGTTTAAGGAAATGGGAGGTGCGGAACTTCCTGGTCCGACGGTATTCGTGATCAATCTTTCCAATATGTTCAAAGAGAACTTCATGTATTTCTTTGGAGCTGGTGCTGCGATTGTGGTCGGATTCCAAATGACCTACAAAAATCCAAAAGGGCGACTCTTGATCGACAAAGCCATGTTGCAGTTTCCTGTCGTCGGACCTCTTCTTCGAAAAGTGCGGCGGTCGCGCGATTTACACGAACAATGGGAACCATGTTGTCCAGTGGTGTTCCTATTTTGGATGCTCTGAACATTGTAGCAAAAACAGCAGGTAACAAGACCATTGAAAATGCTTTGGTTTATGCACGAACTTCCATCAGCGAAGGTCAAACCATCGTGGAGCCGCTCATGGAGACAGAAGTGTTTCCTCCTATGGTAACGCAAATGATTGGGGTTGAGAGGCTACCGGTGCCATGGACGCCATGTTGGGAAAAATTGCCGACTTCTACGATGAGGAAGTGGATGCTGCGGTGGAAACTTCACATCCATGATCGAGCCGATCATGATGGTGTTCTTGGGTGTGGTCATTGGGGGCTTGGTCATTGCGATGTACATGCCTGTGTTCCAGATGGCCGGCAGTGTTGGATAAATGAATCCTCCATTCTCTGCTACATCTTACACGCCCCTCAAGCCAATCGAATCAAAGTACCAGGAAAAACTCAAAGTACTTTTGTTCTCAAGAGTATGCATTGCTCTGTCGCTTCTTGCGGCCACCATGTTTTTTCAACCAGGAGCTGACAACCCAAGTTCCAAACTTCATCAAGCCTTTGTTCTGGTTACACTCTGCCATGTCTTTGTTTCGATCGTTCTGCTGGCATTGTATTATTTCTCCAACATCTACTATTTTTATCGGTTTGGGTTTTTGCAGTTGGTATGGGATATTCTGTTTCACACTGTGATCATTTATCTTACCGGGGGAGTTGATAGTCAGTTCAAATTTCTCTATTGGCTGACCATCATTCATGCTTCGATTTTGTTTTTGAAACCCGGGGCCATCTATGTGGCTGCGATCAGTGCGTTGCTCTATGGAATTTTGGCGAACCTAGCATTCTTCAACAGCATTCCAGATCTTTTGGAAGATCTCAAATCCATCTCGAACAATTGGCCTGAACAAAAAGTCACGATCTCGATCATTGTGAATGCAGGAGCATGTTTTTTGATTGCATATTTAAGTGCATTTGTTTCCGGCCGAATGTACCAAGTGGAGAGGCTGCTTGAGGAAAAAAATACAGAAGTAAAAAATCTAGAAACCTTGATGGAAAGATCCAAGCATTTGGCCGCCATTGGTGAAATGGCCGCGAGGATTGCCCATGAGATTCGAAATCCGCTGACATCTTTGAGTGCCTCCATTGATTTGCTCAATGAAAAATCCAACATGGAACATGCCGAGGCCAAGCTTTTTGCGATCATCAAAAAAGAAACTCGAAGGTTGAATCAACTTCTGACGGATTTTTTATCGTTTTCGAGACCTTCTGAATCTCAGAAGCAAATGATTTGCTTGTCTCAAGTTCTGGTGGAGTCGATCTCGAATTTCCAAGCAGGGTACCCTCATGTCACCATTGATTGCAAAATGACGTTGGAAAATGAAATGGAAATTTACATTGATCCCAAACAAATCAACCAGGTTCTGATCAATGGGTTAAAAAATGCTTCTGAGGCCATGGATCTCAAGGGAAACATTGTGGTTCACCTCAAAGAATATGACTCCGTATACTACCGTATCGTGATTGAGGATTTTGGTCCTGGAATGGACGCAGGCATGAAAGATAAAGTGTTTGAACCTTTTCATACCAGCAAAATCAAGGGAACGGGGTTGGGGCTTTCCATCGTAAAGGGAATTGTATCCAGTCATCGTGGGCGTGTTTCTCTTCGCGATAAAGAAAATCAAAAGGGATGCGAGTTGGTCATTGATTTGCCGAAGGAGAGATTGTGATAAAAGTATTGGTCGTAGATGATGAAGAATCTATTTTGGACTTTTTTTCTGTAGCTTTTGATTCAAAAAAATACTCGATTGATACAGCAGCAAATGGTCTTTTGGGCATTGAAAAACTTGAAAAAAAATACTTTCATTTGGTGATCACAGATTTGACCATGCCCCACATGGATGGGTTGAGTTTGCTTGAGAACATCAAAAAAATTTCTCCGGATACACAAGTCATTATGATGACTGCTTATGGAAGCACAGAGATTGCTGTCAAAGCCATGAAAGCGGGAGCCTTCGATTACATCACCAAACCTTTCGAAATTGACGAAGTTCGAAAAATTGTCTCCAATGCAGTAGAGAATCTTGAACTCAAACGTCAGACCGCGGCCTATCGAAATGTTTCGTATCATTCGTATGAGATGAAACAAATCATTGGCGTGAGCGAACCCACCAAAAAACTTTTGCAATTGATCGAAAAAATTGCACCGGGAGAGTCCAGTGTTCTCGTGACAGGGGAAAGTGGAACTGGAAAGGAATTGGTCGCCAGGGAAATTCATTACCGTTCCAATCGATCTGAGCAGCCCTTCATTCCCATCAACTGCGCCGCTATTCCGGAAAATTTGATCGAAGCCGAACTTTTTGGGTATGAAAGAGGAGCGTTCACTGGGGCCGATCAAAAGAAAATTGGACTTTTTGAAAGCGCCCACAAAGGGACGATTTTTTTGGATGAAATTGGTGAGCTTCCTCTTCACCTGCAATCGAAGTTGCTGCGAGTTTTGGCTGAGAAAACATTGACAAGAGTGGGGGGGAGACAAAGCATTGAGGTAGATGTACGGTTGATTTCAGCCACCAACCAAAACTTGGAAGAGATGGCAGACCAAAATCTGTTTCGTCAAGATCTCTACTATCGACTGAATGTCATCCACATTGAGTTGGTGCCGTTGCGTGAGCGAACCAAAGACATTGCGGAACTTTCCAGACACTTTTTTGAAAAATACAATCGAAAGTACAAAAAGGAACTCAAAGGAATTGACTCCAGTTTTCTCAAGGAACTGGCTTCGTATTCTTTTCCTGGAAATGTTCGAGAGTTGGAAAACATCATCGAGCAAGCTGTTGTGTTGGAAAATGGTGACCAACTCACATCTCACAGCATTCCAGTCAAGATCAAAGACAAAATTACAGGTGGCGGATCTGACAAGCTCTCCAAAGAGATGGAAGATGGGGGACTGGAAGAAACTCTTGCAGACATCGAACGAAAAGCTATTTTGACGGCGCTTAATGACGCGAAAGGTAATAAAACCAAGGCGGCCAATTTGCTCAAAATCAGCTTCCGATCTCTTCGGTATCGACTCCAAAAATTGGGCTTGGACGACTGACAAAATGGGGACGGCTGACGAATTTTGTCAGCATTTTTTGCGTAGTTGATCAAAAAACAAGCCGAAAAAAAATCAAAAAAAGGTTAAATTGTTGACTTCATTGAAAAAGCTTTTACCATTTTACCTACATGATTTTGGTATGGCTCTTGCGATAGTGATAGGCGTTGTAACAAAGTCATTAACCAACCTTTAAAGGAGAACAAATGATCCAAAAACTAAAACGTAAAGAGGGTTTCACCCTGATCGAATTGATGGTGGTCGTAGTCATCATCGGTATCTTGGCCGCGGTTGCAATTCCTGCAATCAGTGAGTTCCGTTTCAAAGCCATGTCTTCTGAAGCTAGCTCCAACGTAGCCCAGATCAAGAACAGTGAGACCGCTTACTATGTAGGATCAGACATTGACCCTGCTACAGGTAACGCGCAAGCTCGTCGATTCTTGGCCGCTGCTGCGAACCCAGCTACTCTTCCATCAGGAACGAAAGGAACTTTTGATCCTACCGTTCTTAACTGGAACCAGTTGTTGAGTGTAACCGGTGAAGTATACTATCAGTATGTAGCTACTCAAGCTGGTACTGGTAACGCTGCTACCTCTACCGCTCGTGCGAACGGCGACTTAGATGGTGATGGAGTTACTTCTGCATACTCCATGAACGGATCCATTGCTAGCGGTGAAGTTAGCTGGACCGGTATGATCATCGTAAACGCTCTTGAGTAGAACGAATACAGATCGATAAATGTATCCTGGTGTAGACCGGATGCAGAAAAGGGGGTGGATCTTCAAGATCCGGCCCTTTTTGTTTCGCCTTTTTTTTGTTTTCCATTAAAATTTACATCTTTGGTTACAACATTTGCATGAATAGACACCTTCTCATACTTTTAGCCATCAGTGGGATCATCTACTCCTTCACTCAGATTCGAAGGATTGAAGCTGAGATGCCCCAGGTCAAGGATCACTACAGTGCATTTCCTTCGGCCGAGCTCGTTCGACCTTTTTTGCTTGGACATGAAGGCGCGCTCAACGATGCGCTTTGGCTGCATTCCATCGATGTATCGTTGGAAAATGGACACATCGTCTCGGATGAATATCCTTTTTTGCGCAACTTGATTGCCTTCATTTTGGATTTGGAACCCAAGTTTGAAGATGTTGCCATTTGGGGAGCCGCTGTGTTGGACATTTCCAAAGGGGGAGGGGATCGAAAAGCCAAAGCCAAGGATATCATTGATATCTCGTTGAAAACCTGGAATCACTATTTGTATCACCCCACAGGATGGAACCACCACAAAAAGATTTGGGTGATTCCTATCAATATTGGATTTGCCTATTCCATAGATTTGAAAGACAAAGAATCTGCAGCACAGTATTTAGAAATGGCATCACGTTTTCCAGACATTCCAGAATATTTCAAAACCTGGGCCGCATCGATCTATCGTCAAAAGGTTGACAAACAAAAGGGCGTGGAAGTGATGGAAGAGCTTTTGGCCTTGGAAATTTTGAATCAAAAGAAAAATTTCATTCATGACAAAGAAACCTTGAGAAAGTTGGAAAATCGCCTCAAAGCTCACTATCGTGACACAGACTATGGAACGTATGCCGAGGAGCGTATCGCTGCACTCAAAGAACAAATTCAAAAAAGTTACGAGCTTTGGAAGGACAAATATGTTTTTCTTCCCTTCAATTTTTTTGTGCTTCTCAATTCCCCGAGTCAGGATTTCGACGCCGGCATTTATCAATCCCAATTTCCCATCTTAAACAAGTCCTTTGAAGGAGATCAAAAATTATGAGTGATGATGCAATCAAAATTGTGGGGTTGGTGAAGAATTATCGACTTCATTTTTGGCAAAAACCTTTTCGCGCATTGAAAGGGGTTTCCTTTTCTGTTCCCAAGCATACGGTGTGTGGATTGATTGGTCCCAACGGTGCAGGCAAAACCACGTCCATCAAGTCCATCTTGAATTTTGTGATTCCTACACAAGGTGAAATCACTGTATTTGGTAGACCTTCTTCGGATCAGACCATTCGAAAAATCATTGGATATTTGCCGGAGCAAACTTACTACTATCAATATCTCAAAGCAGAAGAAATCCTTCATTTTTACGGTCGTTTTTTTGAACTCAATTACAAAGAGCGAAAAAAGCGCATTGATATGTTGATTGATCTTGTTGGGCTTACTGCAAAAAAACATCTTCGATTGCGCAACTATTCCAAAGGAATGCTTCAGCGTCTTGGAATTGCTCAGGCTTTGATCAACAATCCAGAACTGATTATATTTGATGAGCCAATGTCGGGATTGGATCCTTTGGGTCGAAAAGACGTCAAAGACATCATTTTGAAACTCAAAGAAGAAAAGAAAACCATTTTGTTTTCCTCTCATATTTTGTCGGATGTAGAGCTTTTGTGTGATCGAGTGGTCATGCTCAAGGATGGAGAGTTGTTTGCGGATGGGGAAGTGTCTGATTTGGTTCGTCCCGATGTTACACACAAAGAGTTGGTGTTTAAATCGTGGGACCAAACGCCAGCCATTCCACAAGAGTGGAAGGGGCTTGTTCAGCTCAGCAGAATCGGGAATCGAAACATTTTGATTTTTCCGAATCTGACAAAATCTCACAAGAAGACGTTTTTTCATGGGCGGAAAAGAGTGATCACCGCATCATCTCTTTCCAAAACCATCGCATGCATTTGGAAGACTTGCTGTACAAAGATGAAAATCGATCCGGAAAGATAGGAGACCACCTGTGATTCAGAATATTTTTTCTTTGGCCTTGAACACGTATCGAGAAGCCATTCGTCAAAAAGTTCTCTATGGGTTGATGTTTTTCATGGCTCTGTTGATTTTGTTTGCATATTTTTTGGCTCAACTTGCCGTTGGTGATGCAGATGTAAAAGTGATCAAAGATTTGGGACTTGCGACCATTTTCTTTTTGGGCACTGTGGTGGCCATCACCATGGGGATATCCTTGGTGTACAAAGAAATTGAACGGAAAACCATCTACACCATTTTATCCAAACCAGTTTCTCGGACAGAGTTTGTCATTGGAAAATTTTTGGGACTTTCTACCACATTGTTTGTCAAGGTTGTGATGATGACGTGCTTTCTATTGATCATGTTGTCGGTCTATGACCATGGAATTGATTGGAACATTTGGAAAGCCTCTTTTTTGATTTATGTTGAGCTGTGTGTTCTGGTATCCATCGCTCTGGTTTTTTCCTCGTACAGCTCATCTTTCATGAGTGGACTTTTCTGTTTTTCCATTTTGATGATCGGTCATCTTACCGATGATCTTGTACGCATCATCTTGAAAACCATTCGGGTGAAAGACATTGAACTTCCCTTTTCGGCAGAGATTTTTAACTGGCTTGAAGTATTTAGTTTTGATCACTTTGTGATCAACAACGACATTGTTCACGGTGTGCCCGTAGGGATGAATCGAGTTTTTTTTGGGGGGGTGTATGGTGCATTTTGGATTTTGTTTTTCATTACCATTGCCGTGGCCTTGTTTCGGTTCAAAGATTTGAAATAGTTGATGACTGCTCAACAACAGCATGTTTTTGAGATGTACCTTACCGTGATCTCTGTGATTGCAGGTGGATTGGTCGGAAGTTTCCTCAACGTATGCATCTATCGTGTGCCCCTTTCTTTGAGTGTTGTCACACCGGGTTCCCGCTGTGACCGATGCGGTGTTCCTGTTCGTTGGTACGACAACATTCCTTTGATCTCTTTTCTTGTGCTGCAAGGTCGGTGTCGGTTTTGTGGAGTGTATTTTGGGTCACGGCATTTTTGGATTGAAGGGCTTACAGCATTGTGTGCCGGGGCTGTTTTTTCACGCTATGGAATCTCTTTTGAGTCCTTGTATTATTTTGTGTTTGCTTGTGTGCTCATTGTGGTGACTTTCATTGATATGGACCACAAAATCATCCCCGATGGAATTTCGTATTGGGGACTGGCCATTGGACTGCTTTTGTCCATTCATTTTCAGATTGCCCAAATGAGATGGGCCGTTTCGTTGTATGAAAGTTTGTTGGGCATTGCTTTGGGCGGAGGACTGTTGTGGGCCGTCGCATGGGTGTACGAAAAAATCACACTGCGAGAGGGACTTGGATTGGGAGATGTCAAGTTGATGGCATTTTTTGGCGCGCATGTAGGAGTAAAAGGAGTTTGTTTTACTCTTTTTTACGGATCACTGTTGGGATCGATTGTTGGGTTGACCCTGATGGCCTTGGGAGGAGCCCATCGAAAAACGGCCATTCCTTTTGGGCCGTATCTGTGTGCTGGATTGATCCTTTATTTTTTGCGCTTGCACACATTATTCCCTACAATGTTTGAATGATGCGCTCCGGAACTCAGGTCATCAAAGTATTGCTTGTGGATTCAGATCCTGAGTATGGTGTAGACATTTTTGATCGACTCCGAGAATTTGATTTTGATTCCGTATGGTGCAAGTCCATCAACGAAGGTTTGGAGCGTTTGGAGTCAGAGGTTTTTGATCTTGTTTTTTTTGATCTTTCCGATTTTTCCAAAAAGCAAAGGCAATTTGTAACCATCTGCCAAGAAAAAAATCCCAAATCCATGTTGATTGGTTTGCAAAGTGCTTTTGATCGAGATCTCGCTGCAAGTGCGTTGGATGCAGGACTCTATCGTGTGTTGACCAAACCGTTTCATCCGATGGAATTTTCTAGCCTGGTTCGAGATGTCAAAGAAATTTTGGAGGTTCGAAAAGAGCTAGCACGACTCAAAGGAGTCATTCAAAGTGATCAATCTGATTCACATTTCATTGCACCCAGTGCGGCCATGAATCGCATCACAAAGCTGGTGGAAAAAATCTCCGATTACAAAACAACCTGTTTGATCGAAGGAGAAAGTGGGACAGGAAAAGAGCTTGTTGCACATCTCATTCACCGATCCAGTTCACGTCGAGATCAAAAATTCATCGCCATCAACTGTGGTGCCATTCCTGAGAATCTTTTGGAGAGTGAACTGTTTGGTTATGTCAAGGGAGCCTTCACGGGTGCGGAAAAAGATCGAAAAGGTATTTTTGAAGAAGTCGACAAAGGGACCTTGTTTTTGGATGAGATCGGAGAAATGCCTTTGGCCCTGCAAGCCAAGATTTTGCGGGTTTTGCAAGAGGACGAAATTCGTAGAGTGGGTGGAGTGGCCCCCATTCATATTGATGTTCGTATCATAGCTGCGACCTTGAAAGATCTCAGTGAAGAAGTCAAAGCGGGAAGGTTTCGAGAAGATTTGTTTTATCGACTGAACGTATTGCCCATCCATATTCCACCTTTGCGACAGAGAAAAGAAGACATCCCTCATCTCGTGGATCATTTTGTTCAAAAAGAAAATCAAATCATGAATCTAACGGTTCAAGGGCTCGACATTGATGCACTGAGTGCCGTCATGGAATACGATTGGCCAGGAAATGTTCGAGAGTTGGAAAATGCCATTGAACGTGCCATGATTTTGACCAACGATGAGTGGATTCGGGTGGAACACCTTCCCAATTTTGTTCACAATGTTTTTCGCACCAAACGACGTCGTGTCACCGATGTGTCCATAGAGATCGAAGAAAACCTATCCATCAAGGATCAAATTCGGCGTATCGAGATCGATCTGATTACGAAGGCCCTTCAAAAAACCAAGGGAAACCGTACCCAGGCTGCTAAGATTCTAGAAATCAGCCATCGGTCTCTTCTCTACAAATTGAAGGAATATGAACTGGCCGATCTACTGCCTTCGCAAGGCCCAGGGTCCAGGTCAAGTACCAAAAACGACGCTTAGCATTATATAGATCCGATTTTTACGTTCTCTCCACACCCAAAATATGTCAAAATAGGGCATTACATGCAAAGCAAGTTCCGAACCGAAAAAAGCAGAAACAATGGATTCTCCTTGGTAGAAATCATGGTTGCATTGGTCTTGCTGGCCATTGGATTGATTGGGATGGCGGGGATGACGATGATGGTCATGAGAGGTGGGAGAAAAGCCACAGACACCAATACTCTGACCGACATCTGCAACCTCAAATTGGAGGAACTCAAGGACGTCGATTTTGACACCTTGGGTACGGCCGATGGTGGAGATAGCGCGGAAGACCAACGTACTTTCGGTTTGGAATCCGGGGCCATGGTTCAATATGGTAGTCTCGCAACTGCGGACGCAGGCATCAATGCGCAAGGAATGACCCGAGCAGATTTGTACACTCAGGAGGCCGCCACAAGCGGGTCTCCTTGTGAGGGGGTGGGCATCACCAACACAACCTGTGCAGACTTTTTGGACGATTCGGGACCTTATAAATATCAGATTTCGTTCGTGGTCTGCGATGGTCAGGAGTACGATGCTCTTGGGAACCCTCCCTTGAACACAGGAACAGGGTCTGCCGCCGATGTTTCGGATTTTTCCTATCGTGGGGAACCTTATTGTTTGATTGATTCTTTGGATCCCACCACAAGGGTCGAAGATTTGGCCTGTCTGGATTCAGATATTCTCAACCCTGGAGTGACCAGCGTTGAAAAAGCCATCAAAATCATTTGTTCTACGAGAGATTCCCGGGGGCGGTGTTCCTATGCACCCTTCAAATACACCAAAGTGGATACCTAAACTGGGCTAACTCCACACCCATCTTTCCATCCCACCACCAGCAAGAAGAACCTTTTTGGCATTTTCTGCCTCTTAGTGATATAGGCAAGTCCAACTTATGGTCGGCAGATGTCGATGCCATCAAGTAGACATATATTATAGTCTTATAGTCATTTTCTAAAAAAGGGGTGTGAATTGAGTCATTCTTCGAAAAGCCAAAAAGTGAGTGTCAATGATCAAGGCAAAATCCAAGCCATTGATTATCCCATCATCCCTTTCATTGAAGGAGATGGAGTTGGTCCAGACATTTGGGCCGCTTCTCAACCTGTGTTCGATGCTGCCGTAGAAATTGCTTATGGTTCAAGCAAGCGTATTGAATGGAAAGAAATTTATGCTGGGGAAAAAGCAAATCAAAAACTCGGAACCTATCTTCCCGACCAAACGCTCAAGGAAATCGAAGACTATCAAATTGCCATCAAAGGTCCGTTGACCACTCCCGTAGGAGGAGGTTTTCGAAGTTTGAACGTTACGCTTCGACAAATTTTTGATTTGTATGCATGTGTTCGACCCATTCGTTATTTTGATGGAGTTCCAGCTCCCGTAAAACGCCCCCAAGACATCAACATGGTGGTGTTTCGAGAAAACACCGAAGACGTCTATTCTGGAATTGAATTTGAATCCGAAAAAGAAGAAACCAAAAAAATCATCTCTTTTCTTCGAAACGAATTGAAAAAAACCAACTTGCGTGAAGACAGCGGCGTGGGCATCAAACCCATCAGTCCATTTGGCTCCAAACGTTTGGTGGAAAGAGCCATTGCATACGCCATTGAAAATCATCGATCTTCTGTGACCTTGGTTCACAAAGGCAACATCATGAAATTCACCGAAGGTGCATTTGCCAAATGGGGATATGAAGTTGCCAAAGAAAAATTTGCAGACAAAACCATCACGGAAACAGAGTTGTTTGAAAAGTATGATGGAAAAATTCCATCGGGAAAAATTGTCATTAAAGATCGCATTGCAGATGCAATGTTTCAGCAGGCCTTGCTTCGCCCCAGTGAATATGATGTCCTTGCAACCACCAATCTCAATGGAGATTATCTTTCCGATGCATTGATTGCTCAGGTAGGTGGTTTGGGCTTGGGCCCAGGGGCCAACATGGGACAAAAAGTTGCTGTGTTTGAAGCTACGCATGGCACTGCACCCAAATACTCAGGTCAGGACAAAATCAATCCTGGATCTGTGATTTTGTCGGGTGTCATGATGTTGGAACATCTGGGATGGAATCAAGCCGCAGACTTGATTACAAACTCACTGCAAAAAACAATTTCTAACAAAACGGTCACCTATGATTTGGAAAGACAAATGGAAGGTGCAACCTTGCTCAAATGTTCTGAGTTTGGCCAAGCGATCGTCAAAAACATGAGGTAAAAAATGAGAAAGAAGATCACAATCGTAGGGGCGGGAAATGTAGGTGCGACTGCAGCTCATTGGGCAGCGAGCAAATCTTTGGGAGATGTTGTGTTGGTGGACATCACCGACGGCATTCCTCAAGGCAAAGCATTGGACTTGGCAGAAGCAGCCCCAATCGAAGGATATGATGTTGCCGTCAAAGGAACCAACCAGTATGAAGACACCGCCAACTCTGACGTTGTGGTGATCACCGCCGGTTCGCCACGCAAACCCGGCATGAGTCGAGATGATCTTCTTCAGATCAATGCCAAAATTGTAAAATCGGTAACAGAACAAGTCGTCAAACATTCACCCAAGGCCATTTTGATCATCGTATCCAATCCATTGGATGCCATGGTCTACGTAGCTGCGCAAACCAGTGGATTCCCACGTGAACGTATCATCGGAATGGCTGGAGTATTGGACTCTGCACGTTTTCGAACCTTCTTGGCGGAGGCTTTGGATTGTTCGGTTCGCGATGTGAATGCATTTGTGCTGGGCGGACATGGAGACACCATGGTGCCCTTGGTACGCTATTCTACAATGGCAGGTATTCCTGTGGAAAATCTGTTGCCCAAAGCAACGGTGGATCAAATCGTAGAGCGCACTCGAAACGGTGGAATCGAAATCGTAAATTATTTGAAAACAGGATCAGCCTTTTATGCTCCTTCTGCGGCCGTGGTGGAAATGGTCGAGGCCATACTGCTCGATCAAAAACGAATTTTGCCTTGCTGTGTTCGTTTGGAAGGTGAATACGGCAAAAAAGGAGTTTTTGTGGGCGTGCCCGTAAAACTGGGAGCCAAAGGACTGGAGAAAGTGATCGAAATCACATTGGAAGCAGAAGAACAAAAAGAATTCGATGCATCTGTCCATGCAGTCAGCGAATTGATGGAAAAGGTAGGAGGGTACATCCGTTGAAAATCCATGAGTATCAAGCCAAAGAGCTATTTCGTAAATTCAATATCCCAACCCTGAAAGGTGCCACAGCCAAATCAGCACAGGAAGCTGTTGCGGCTGCGGAAGCTTTGGGAACCCAAGCACCTTGGGTCGTCAAAGCGCAGATTCATGCCGGGGGTCGAGGAAAAGGTGGAGGCGTGAAGCTCGCCAAAACCAAAGATGAACTCAAAGATTATGCAGCTCAAATTTTGTCCAAACCTTTGGTTACACCTCAAACCGGTGCCCAAGGAAAAGAAGTGCGTACTTTGTTGGTGGAAGAAGGCTGTCAGATTGAAAAAGAATATTATCTGGCTGCACTGCTCGATCGCGCAACATCTTCGATTGTTGTCATGGGAAGCACTGAAGGTGGAATGGACATCGAAGAAGTAGCAGAAAAAACGCCTGAGAAAATTCTCAAGGTTCATGTTGATCCCGCGGTAGGATTCATGCCCTATCAAGCAAGGCTCTTTTCCTATGCATTTGGATTTGACAAAGATCTACAAAAATCTTTTCAGAACATGTTGTCTTCGATCATCGAGTTGTTCATTCAAACCGATGCATCGTTGGTAGAGATCAATCCTTTGGTGAAAACCAAAGACCGTCAATTGATCGCATTGGATGCGAAAATGACGTTTGATGAAAATGCACTTTTTCGTCATCCCAGCATCAAAGAATATTTTGATCCATTCGAAGAAGATCCTCAAGATCTAGAAGCCGCCAAATGGAACCTCAATTACATTCGGTTGGATGGAAACATTGGGTGCATGGTCAACGGTGCCGGACTGGCGATGGCCACCATGGACATCATTAAGTTTTCAGGAGGATCTCCCGCAAACTTTTTGGATGTTGGGGGAGGAGCCAACACGGAAATGGTCCGCGAAGCATTCAAAATTCTTGTGGGTGACAAAAATGTTCAGTGCATTTTGGTGAACATTTTTGGTGGAATCATGAAATGTGATGTTCTTGCACAAGGGATTGTGGATGCAGCCTCTCAAATTTCACTCAACATTCCGTTGGTGGTTCGTTTGGAAGGTACAAACGTTGAAAAAGGCAAAGAGATTTTGAACCAGTCTGGTTTGAACATCATCACGGCCTCCGATATGGGCCAAGCCGCTCAGTTGGCCGTGAAACATGCAGGGAGAAAATAAATGTCTGTATTGGTAAACAAAGACACAAACGTATTGGTTCAAGGGATTACAGGTTCCAACGGTTCTTTTCATGCCAAGGCATGCAAAGACTATGGAACCCGAGTGGTTGCAGGGGTGACTCCCGGCAAGGGTGGACAATCGATCGAAGGCATTCCTGTCTTTGACAGTGTCTATCAAGCCACGCAAGCCCATCGCATTGATGCGACCATGATCTATGTTCCTGCACCTTTTGCGGCGGATGCAATTTTTGAAGCCATCG
Organism: Bdellovibrionota bacterium; assembly: GCA_041391365.1. Classification (GTDB taxonomy): domain Bacteria; phylum Bdellovibrionota_G; class JALEGL01; order JALEGL01; family JAGRMV01; genus JAGRAX01. The sequence goes on from JAWKOC010000001.1 coordinate 387,946, forward strand.
AAGCAGAGATTCCCTTGATCGTTTGCATCACCGAAGGCATTCCAGTGGTGGACATGGCTCGAGTAAAAATGTGCTCGCGCATAGCAAAGCCGTTTGATTGGACCCAATTGTCCCGGCATCATCACACCTGAAGGTGCAAAACTTGGAATCATGCCAGGGTACATTCATACCCCTGGAAAAATCGGAATCATTTCAAAAAGTGGAACCCTAACCTACGAAGCTGTGTATCAAACCACTCAGTTGAAATTGGGTCAATCCACGTGCATTGGAATTGGTGGAGATCCCATCATCGGATCCACCTACATTGATTTGTTGCCATTGTTTGAGGAGGATGATCAAACCCAGGCGATTTTGATGATTGGAGAAATCGGTGGAAGCGCCGAAGAAGAAGCTGCGGCTTTCATCAAAGAGAACATCAAAAAACCTGTTTTTGGATTCATTGCAGGAACCACTGCGCCTCCAGGAAGAAGAATGGGCCATGCAGGTGCCATCATCACCGGAGGCAAAGGAACTGCAGAAGCCAAAAAAGAGGCCATGAAAGAAGCTGGCATTACCGTCGTGGAAAGTCCAGCCATGTTGGGTCAAACCATCATAGAACATTTGTAATAGCGTAGAAATTTTATTTTTTGTAAGGAGTATAAGAATATGAAAACACAATACACATTGGCCATCATCAAACCTGATGGCGTCGGAAAACGATTGATCGGTGAAGTGATCAGCCGCTATGAAAAAGAAGGACTCGAAATTGCAGCCCTTCGCATGGTCAAGTTGAGCAAACGTGAAGCCAAAGGTTTTTATGCCGTTCACAGTGATAAACATTTTTTTGATAGCTTGACCGACTTCATGTCATCAGGTCCGGTTGTTGTAGCAGTGCTGCGTGGTGAAGATGCAATTGCACGAAATCGAAAACTCATGGGTGCAACCAACCCAAAAGAAGCTCAAGAAGGAACCATTCGCAGAGACTTCGCTGATGGAATTGAACAAAACGTGGTTCATGGTTCGGATTCTCCCGAAAACGCTACGATCGAAATCAACTATTTCTTTCCAGGAATTCAGTTGGTTCACACCTCGTAAATGAATCCAACACCGATTCTTTCACAGAGCTTCGAGGATATCGAAGCACAGATTTTGCAAATCAAACGGCCCGCGTTTCACGCGGGCCAAGTTTTTCAGTGGATCTATCAACATCATCAACATGATTTTGATCAGATGACCAATCTTCCTGCAGACCTTCGCAGTCACTTCAAACAACAATTTTCTTTCCCTCAGTGGGAGGTCGAAGCTTTCGAATCCAAAGATGGGACCACCAAGTTTCGCATTGAATTGTCGGATCGAGAAGTGATCGAAGCTGTGTGGATTCCGGAAGAAGAGAGAAACACATTGTGCATTTCCTCTCAAGTAGGATGTGCACTTGCGTGCAAATTTTGTGTTACGGGATTGATGGGACTCACGCGCAATCTTACGGTCGAAGAAATAGTAGGACAGGTCTGGTGGGTTCGGTCACAAAAAAAACTTCCTGTATCCAACATTGTCTTCATGGGCATGGGGGAGCCACTTCAAAATCTCTCCAATGTCAGCAAGGCCATTGAAATCATCCATCATGTTCATGGCTATGGACTGGGACGGAGAAAAATCAGTGTATCTACTGCAGGTCTTGCAGGAAAACTTTCATCGTTTGTAGAAAAAACACGAGTCAATTTGGCGATTTCGCTCACGGGGAGCACCAATCAAAGCCGAGACTACTGGATGCCCATCAATCAAAAGATTAATTTGGAACAGCTCATTGCAGAGGTCAAAACCATTGCCGATCGATTTCCAAAGTCCATCATGTTTGAAGTCGTCATGATCAAAAACGAAACCGATACACTCGATCAAGCCAAAAGTTTGGCGAGCTACCTCAAAGACTTTCCCTGCAAGGTTAACTTGATTCCCTACAATGAAAACGAGCATTTTCCTGCCTTGAAAAGACCGAGTGTAGAATCGGTGGAAAGATATCGAGCCGAATTGATGAAACACGGGATTCGCACGATGGTGCGCCGAAATCGCGGCAACGACATCATGGCGGCCTGTGGTCAATTGTCCAAGGGAAGTATCAAAACTTCGTAGGGGTGAGTTTCGATTGCAAAATTTCTGCGCTCAGGTATGACAAAAAACGTTTTTAGGAAAGGAACACAAGGATGAAAAAACGACTGGGAATCATTGGTGGAAGTGGACTCAACGAAATGGAAGGCCTCGGCAAACTCGAAGCCCATACTGTAGATACACCTTTTGGAGCTCCCTCTGGTCAGTATTTGACTGGAACTCTGGACAATGGAACCGAACTTGTGTTTTTGCCCCGTCACGGTGTGGGTCATGTGCTCAACCCTTCGGAAGTGAACTATCGAGCCAACATTTTTGGCTTCAAAAAAATGGGAGTCGAGTGGCTCCTGAGTGTAAGTGCTGTGGGAAGTTTGAAAGAATTATCAAACCCAAAGAAATGTTCATCCCCGATCAATTTTTTGATTTTGGCACGGTAGTGGAGACCCAACACCTTTTCGAAAAAGGCATTGTGGCACATGTATCATTACGATTCTGCATGCCCAACGTTGAGAAAAGCTCTGATCGAAGCCACCCAAAAAGCGGGTGTGGCCTTCAACGAAGGAGGAGGATACATTGGCATGGAAGGTCCTCAGTTTTCTACGCGGGCTGAATCAAAATTCTATCGTCTTCTCGACATGAGTGTGGTCGGCATGACCAATCTTCCCGAAGCCAAATTGGCGCGTGAAGCAGAGATTTCCTACGCGACCTTGGCCTTGGTCACGGATTATGACTGTTGGTATGAAGAAGATGTAGATGTTCACATGGTGTTGGAAACCGTCAAACAAAACATCGGCAATGCCAAAAAAATCATCCAGACCTTGAGTGAAACTTTTCCCGGTGGAAACAGTCCTTTCAAAGGCACGGTCAAACATGCGATTCAGACCAGCCCTGACTATGTGTCCCAAGAGGCCAAAGAGCGGTTGGCGTTGCTATTGGCCTAAGTCAAATTCAACCATGAGTCTTGCTGCGACCCATGGCTTCGCGAGATTGACCAAGAGCAAATTCTTGCCTTATTTCTGGGAGTTCCCTAGGATAAGGGCATGCGCAAAACCCCTCTATTTTTAATGTTTGTTTGTGTGTCTCTTTCGCTTGCCGCCTGCGGAGGAAAACGAGTGGAAAGATCTGAAGATGCGGTATTGCAATATCGTGTTGCACAGAAGCTCTACTTGAGAGGGGATGAAGCCCAGGCTCTCAAAGAGGCCATGGATGCTGAAAAGTTAGATTCCAAAAACGAAGAAATCCAAAACTTCTTGGGTTTGTTGTATGCGAGCAAAAATCTGCTTCCTCAAGCCGAAACCCATTTCAAAAAAGCTATCAGTCTCAAAGCTGACTATTCCGAAGCGCACAACAATCTTTGTGGATTTTTGTATCAGCAAGCTCGCTACGACGAAGCGCTCAAACACTGTCAGGAAGCTCTCAAGAGTGTGACCTATGCGACCCCGGAACGCCCCTATCACAACATGGGATTGATCTACGAAAAAACCCAACAACAAAAGCAGGCCTTGGAATCCTATGAAAAGGCGGTTTCCATGAATCCTAATATTGTATTGAGTTTGAAACCTTTGGGAAAACATTTTTATGAGGAAAAAAATTACACGCGAGCCAGAGAATTACTCAGCTCTGCGGACCAAGCTTGTCAGGCAGCAACGGCAGGGGCCTGGGGCCAGGAATGTCCAGAGTCACAATACATTCTTGCTCTGACCTACATTCAGCTGCGCCAACGCAAAGAAGCCATTTCTGCGCTTGAGCATTGCATTGCTTCTGACCAAAAGGGCGAATACCAGCAAAAATGTCGCAAAAGCCTCGATCTCTATCGTTGATCTTTTGTCAGGAAAAGCCGTTGATGTGAAACCACCGCATCAATATTGCTGTACATTCATAGCGCATAACGTAATCTTTTGCCCGTAGAAAATGGCGCAATGCACACGAGGTTGTTCGGGTGCGCCCGGTTTTTTATCGCATAGCGAAAATACAGGCGCTTTTTTGGACCGCGATGACCTGAAATGTTTTGAGTCAAGCTCCAAGTAACGTATAATTTTAGGAACATGCAGTAGGGAAGACTGCTGATTCTAGAGGGATTTTTATGATGAATATGAAAAAAATTGTATCGTACTTTTTTGTGATTGGAATGTCGCTGGGTTGTCCCTTGGGAATGGCATTGGACTCGTCTTATTATCTTCAACAAGGCATTCAGAGTTTTGAGCTCAAACAATACCAAAAAGCACAGCAGTTTTTTGCGCAAGCTCTTCAAGAAGATTCACAAAATGCTTCTGCCTATCAATGGTCTGGAAGGGTCTATGAAAAAATAGGCAAACCCGACCAAGCCATCGAAGCCTATGAAAAATCCACCATCATGGATCCCAAAAATGCTCAGACCTACGATTGGTTGGGGCAATTGCAAGACAAAGTGGGCCGTCATTCTCAGGCAGAACAAAATCTCAGACAAGCTGTAAAACTAGGATCCAACGACACCACAACGTTTTCAACCCTTGGAGAATACGCACAAAAAAATGGAGATGATCGCACCGCCAACAAATATTTTTCCAAAGCGGTTGCCATCGACCCCACCAATGAACAAGCTCGTGTGGGCATTGCATTGAGCAGTGAAACCAAGCTGACCCGAGCAGAAAAAATCACTCAGTTGGAAGCTGCAAGGATCGACTTTCCCAAAAACATTCGTGTGCGCAATGCCTTGGCCCAAGCTTATTTGCGAGACAACAACATCGATGCCTCCATGAGAGAATATGGAGAAACTCTCAAAATGGATTCCAAAAATGGTGAGGCATGGTTTGGTCTTGGACAAGCCTTTGAAACACGAGGCAATTTTGACAAAGCCGAAAAAGCCTACAGCAATGCAAGCAAACTCAATCATGATCCCTACGAAGTCGAGATGGCTCTCGGACGATCGCTCAAGGCACAAAACAAATCCGATGAGGCCTTGCAACACTTTACCAAAGCCAGTCGCATCCAGGGTGGCAAGGCTGAGCCTTATGTTCAAGAGGCTCAGGTGTACATGCAAAACAAACAATGGGACAAAGCTCAGGCCGCGTTGGAAAGAGCTCTTGCCGCGGACAAAAATCAATCCGCGCAGGCCTATCTGCTCATGGGAAGAGTTCATGATCTTCAAGGACAACCCGCACAAGCGCAGCGCTACTATGAATCTGGTTTGAAAAAAAACAAAAATGATCGAGCCCTTCGTTTTGGTTTGGCCCAATCTCTGCAGCAACAGAATCAACTCAAACGCAGCCTCAAAGAATACAGTCGATTGACCAAGGTCGACGATACCTATGGTCATCGTGCTTTGTATGAATCGGGTGTGATTGAGCTGGCGTTTGGAAAACCCGACCGAGCCTATCCACTCTTGGTCAAGGCATCTCAGGTCCAACCGAATGATCCCCAAGTGTGGAATCATCTTGGTCAAGCGGCGATGGGCGTTGGACGACTGCAAGAGAGTGTCGATGATTTTGATCGATCGATTGCGTTCAAAAACAACTCTTATCAGCCCTTCTCCAAACGAGGCGATGCGTATGCGACCATGCAAGAATGGACCAAGGCCAAAAACAGCTACATCCAAGCCATCAAAATCAAACCCGATTCCATCTACGATTGGGAACAGATTGCAACCGTGTCTCAACCCTTGAAAGATCTGGACACCGAAATCTTTGCCAAGAAAAAACTCGAAGAACTGGACCCTCAAAATTACAAACACTCTGAGCGTCTGGGCCAAATGTACTGGTCAAGAGAACAGGGAACGTTGGCGGAAGATGCCTACAAACGAGCAGTTCAAAAAAATCCCGCTCACTTTGATTCACTCAAAGCCTTGGGAGGCATCAATTTCCAGAGCAAAGACTACTCAGAAAGCGAAACGTTCTATACCAAAGCCGTTGCCATCAACGGAAAAGACTTTGATTCACTCAAAGCCTTGGGAGACATTTATGTGATTCAAGGTGAGGATGAAAAAGCCGAGCGTTATTATTCCAGTGCGTTGCTCGTGGACAAGAAAAACGCTCCTGTTGCTTTTGCTTTGGCCAAAACCCAAGATCGTCTCAAAAGAGACAACCGTGTCGTCATCAAATCCTATGATTATGCCTATCAATTGAATCCCAAAAATTCGGCTGCAGGTGTTCGATCTGCACAGCTACGCAAAAGCATCGGAGATGAAAAAGGATCGATTGCTACATTCTCTCAGGTGATCAAACAAGATCCTGGCAACACCGGAGCCATGGAGGAAAAAGCCGAACTTCTTGAAAAACAAAAACAATGGGAAGAAGCCATTGCAGCTTATGAGCTCTTGCACACACGTCAGGCTCCTACGTCAGAAAGTTCCATTGCGCTTGCACGAAGCTATCGAAATGCAGGCCAAAAAGAAAAAGCTTTGGTAGCCTATGACAAAGCGATTGAACTCAATCCCAAACAAACCGATTTGTTTTTGGAACAAGCCACGTTGCAAATCGATCTCAAACGCTTCGAAGAAGCAGAGGACTCGTTGAAACAGTTGGTGTTGGATCAACCCAATCACGAAGAAGGACGTATGGTGCTTGCCGATCTTTATCGGGATCAAAACAAAAAACCCCAGGCCTTGCATGAATACAAAGAAGTCGTTCGCATCAATCCAAAAAATGCCATTGCATATGAAAACATTGGGATCATTTATGTTGGAGCCAACCAAAAAGATCAGGCCAAGCAGTCGTTTGAGAATGCGATTGTTCTAAACTCTCGACTGGACAAATCGTTGTGGAATTTGGGAAATCTTGAGCGAGCCGCAGGGAACAAAACCCAGGCCATCGAATACTATCAACGCGCGACAATCATTGCACCGCAGACTTTGAGTTATCATGTTTCTCTTGCAGATACGTTGGAAGAAACCGGCGAAACGGAAAAAGCCATCATTGCCTATCAAAATGCCCTCAAGATCAATGACAAAGATCAACATACCTTGCTTGCTGTGGGAGCCGCATATCAGAAAATGCAGCAGTATCGACCTGCGCAGCAATCCTATGGCAAAGCTGCCAAGTTGTATCCCGAACAAGTCAAAGCTCATATTGGAGAGGGACTTGCCTTTGAAAAACTCAACGCATGGAAAGAAGCAAGCGGATGTTTTCAATCCGCCATGCAGCTTGCACCTCAAGACATTCAGATTGCTTTTCGATGGGCCTATGCCGTGGAAAAAAGTCAGTCTGCGGATCAGGCCATTGCCGCCTATCAAAAAGCGTTGACCATTGATCCTCGCCATGCCGCAAGCAATGCGCGCATTGGTGCATTGTGGTTCGAGAAAAAACAATATGACTCTGCTCGATCTGCTTTGGAGCTCGCGATTGCGGGCAACCCAAAAGATCTCAAAAGTCATTTGATTCTGGGACAAATTTATTTTGAAGGCAACAGCCTCAACAAAAGCTATCAAACCTTTGGTGCAGCCAAAGTGTTGGATCCAAAAAACTCCACCACGTATCTTTACCTTGCACGCATTCAACGCATGTGGGGAAATTTTGCGGAAGCCAAAAGCGAAATCAATCAATACATTGAACTAGAACCCCGACAAGCCCAAGGCTATTATGAAAAAGGATTGATTTTGATGGGGCAAAACCAACACGCAGATGCAGTTTCAGAGTTTGACAAAGCCATCAGCTACAAAAGCGACTTTTCTCAAGCCTGGCTTGGCAAAGCTCGCAGTTTGGATCCCAAAAACCAACGTGCACGAAAAATCGATAGCTATCTCAACGCCATTCGATACGACGATTCGCTGATCGAAGCCCGTTATGAGGTTGCGCAGTTGTACAAACAGGATCAGAACTACGTTGCCGCGACTTCTCAGCTTCGAAGCATTTTGAGACAAGACCCTAAAGATCGTGAAGTGTTGGTGGAGCTCGCACAGTTGCAGCTGACCACCAAACGTCCCCAAGATGCAGTGTCTGATCTTCGTGGCAACATCAGTCATCATCCCAAAGATAGCCAACTCCTCTTTTTGTTTGGAAAGGCGTTGTTTGATACCGACCAAGCCAAAGAAGCCAAAAAACAACTCACCGAATCGGTGGACCTCAATGGAACCAATGCTGAGGCGCAAATTTTGTTGGGCATGATTTACCTCAAAGAAGAAAACCTCAAACGTGCAAAAAAACATTTGGACGAAGGTCGTAGTTTGTCTCCACGTAGCTCCCAAGCCTATTATGGATTGGGACAAGTGGCGGCCAAAGAAAAACGTTATGAGCAAGCCATCGATATGCAGCAGCAGGCTCTGCAACTCGATCCCAATTTGGCCGATGCCCATTATCAATTGGGATTGGTCTATACGCAAATGGGCAACCAAGAAAAAGCCAACGAAGAGTTTGCCAAAGCCCTTCCTGTGAATTCATTGCAAAATGTAGATGGACACACCAATCCAGGAAAGGCATTTGACAAATTTGAAAACGAATAGGGTTTTGTACCTTGGGTCCTGGTTTGCGGGGTTGATTTTGTTGATGGTGGGGAGTTCTTCTGTACTCCTTGCCGAAACAAAAATTTATTTGCAAGCCAAACAGGTCAACACGGTCATGGCCTATCGGGAAGCCAATGTTTCCTCTCGTCGACTGTTGACCCTAGATCCACAAAATACATTTGAAGTTGTTTCTTACGATGCACAGTGGATCAAAATCAAAATTCCCTACAATGAAGGCTCGTATTTGATGGGATTCATCTCCCGGGCGCAGAGTGCCGACATCACGCTCGTGAAAAAAAATGTGGAAGACTTTGTCCCCTCATACGACATGAAAGAAAAGTTAGGAAACCCATCAAAACCAGCCAAAACTCAAGCTGCACCTCAAGAATCAGAAGAAGAAAAGCCAAACAAAGAAAAACAAAACAAAGAATCTTCGTATGAATTTGATGATTCTTCCTTCTATGTTCGTGGGGGTGGCGGATATGCCTTGGGGTTGTATCAATACGGAGCCGATCAAATTCGCATCGATTCGGGCGCGTACAAAACGCTGCGAGAAGGACAGTTCGCTGCAGGACTTACCGGAAGTTTTTCTTTTTTGGACATTTTCAAAACCTTTCAACTGGGTGCGGAATTCAATGCGAGATTTTTTCAGTTTTCCATTTTGACTGTGGGGGCGAGGGCCCGTGTAAGCTATGAGTACCTGTTTGGCAATTCCAAATCTTTTTGGGGCATCAACGCGGCGTTGAGCCCTTTTCTTGAAATTCCCATTCAGGATGCCCTGAGCATCGAGGTGGATCCTTTTTATTTAGAAGCCATGGTCCATCGGTCCAATGACTTGATTCCTTTCAACCTGCGGGGCACGCCTATGTTGTCGATACGGAGGTCTTTTTAAATGAAGTTGCTCAAAACCTTTTGGGTTGTCTGTGTCATCTTTTTTTCCACGACTGCCTTTTCCTATCAACTTGCAGCCATGAGTCTGGAGAAAATGAGTGCAGGAGCCGGTGAAATTTTCTATGGCGTGGTGACCAAGGTCGAGACCAGCCCAAACTTTGTGTACAAAAATTCCATTCCCTACATTCAAGTCACGTTTGACATCAAAGAAACCCTCAAAGGTACAAGCAGCAAACAAAAAGTCATCAAAATCGCGGGGATCAAAAACTCAAAAGGAGAGGTGGTTCCTCTGGCAGGCAATCCCACCCACTATGTGGGACAGGAGTTGGTTTCCTTTTATACCAAGCCTCATCCGAGTTCTGGATTTTCGAGTCCGATCGGATTCCAAGGACTGTTCGGAATCAAAACGACATCCACAGGCCATGCCTCGGTATTCAATTTGGTTCTCAAAGATGCGTATTTGCATAATTTGCAAAATCCAAACGTGATCTCGTACATGCAATCCTCGGCCATGGATCGATCTCAGATCAGCGATGGCATCATCAGCTACAAAGATCTCAAACACATCGTGGGGCTCTCCCAATGATGAATCTGCGTTCGATTTTTTTGCTCTTGATGTGTTTGTCACCTGTGCATCTTCATGCGGCCGGATATTTGGAATACAACGAGTCCACAAAAGTACCCTACGCGTGGGATACTGGTTCGGCCATCACCTGCAATCGTGACCAGGGCACACTCGGATCCTTGTTGGAATCGGCCGTGGACACGCGCATCGACAATGCATTGTCCGCGTGGGCCAATGCGACCACATCGAGTCCCATGTCTTTTTCAGCATGTTCCGATGTATCGACCAACATCACCGACGCCAACTACACCAGTTTTGTGGATCTGACAGGAGCCACATGTCCTCAATCTGATTTTTTGGTGGTGTATGATCAAGACGGCGCGATTTTCCAAGAATTGTTTGGATCCGTGGTATCCGACACCAGTGGAATTTTGGGCTTTGCTTCCCCCACGCGTTTTTCAGGCAATGCCATCACCTGTGGTGTGATTTTTCTCAATGGAGAAAACACCGCCCTTACACTGGATCTTGTGGCCTCGGTGTCAACACATGAGTTCGGTCACATGCTCAATTTTACGCACACGCAGATTCACGAAGACCAATTCCAAACCGCGACCAACGCCACCGACAGTCAATACATTCCCACCATGTATTTTGCCGTCAGTCCCACCGGAACCGAAGACAGCTTGGCTTCTCTGGAACTCGATGATCAGTTTGCGTTCATGGGTTTGTATGATTCCACCGCACTCAATGCCGCGGGGAAAATCACAGGAACCGTAACACGAAGAAATGGAAATGGCGTGTTGGCTGTCAATGTGGTGTGCAGAGATGTTGCCGATGGAGATAACAATATTGTATCGTTTCTTTCGGGACAAAATCTCGATGGCAACGGAGAGTTTTTGTGTGGAGGATTGCCTGCTGGAAACTATGAAGTGGAGATTGAGGCCGTCAAACATTCCATCAACACCTTTGATCCATTTCCACCCCTTATCCCGAGTGAATTGTACAGCGGAACATCGGAGAGTTTTGATCCCGACATCGACGCCTTGGCATCGTCCGTGCAAATTCCGGTGACGTTGGGGAACACCATTGCGGACATCGACGTGATTCTCAACGAAAATGGACGGCTGCAATCAGGAGTCCCTATCACTTCCACCTTGACCAGTCAGTTGCCGACGTATGGTTGGTTTGTTTCGGTTCCCAGTGGCGCGACCAAGGCCACGTTTACACTTACAGGTGCAACGCCCTCCATTGATTTGGATCTTTATGTTCGCAAAGACAGCGAGTTCTCGATCGCAGCCAATGCAGACAGTATTTATAGTTACTCAGGAAGCTCAAGTTCGCAGCAGGCTTTGTTTGGGAGCATTGAGGATGGTGGCAATGAGCAGATTGTGATCGACTCCACCACCAATCCCAAACTCTCGCAGGGTGACTATCATATTCTGTTGGCTCGATTTGGATCTACTTCCAACGCCACCTTTGATCTGCAAGTGGATTTGGAGGGCACGGCTACGCTGGTGGTTTCCAACCAATCTCGCAATGCCGTACAATCCAATGGCCAAACACTTGTATCCTCCGGAAGAATTCTTTCGCGTGGGGACACGTTTGTGGTTTCTGGGATCGAGTTCGAAGATCAAGGCGATGGATCCATGACCGCCGTGACCCAGGCTTATGTGTATGAAGATGTTGATGGCAATGGCTCCATCGGAAACAGCGATCGTCTGATCGCACAGGCTTCACAAATTACTCCTTCCACGCGTGTGATCTCATTCACAGGTTTGTCCGAGGAAGTTGCCGATGGAGAAGAGATGCCCATTCTCATCAGCTATCAAGTTACGGCAAGCTCAAGCCTGGGAGGGTATGGACTCTCTGGATATTTGCTGTTGCTCATGTTTCTTTCTCTGTTGTGTGCGGGAAAAAAACAACATCGTGTGCTCATGGTATGCATGGTGTTGATGCTTGCCGGCAGCAGCTTGCACTGTGGGAAAAAAAGTGGCGGACCCTATGACCCTCGTGTCAGTTCCAAAAATGCAGTCAATGCATCTGCATTGGGATTTGGAGACACTTTCACGTTTGACGATGGTCGCGTGGACAATGTTCGTGACTTTTTTCGTTTTTGAGAAAAACGTTTAGGAAATCAAGACGCCGACCGATTTCAAATAAGTGTTTACGGCTTGGATGAGCGCTTCTTGGCTGTCATTGTTTTGCACAATGCAATCGGCCAATCGCAAAGTGTTGGAGAGCTGTTGACTGTTTTCCTGGTTTTGATTTTCTTCTTGTTCTCGTCTTTCAAATTCTTCCAAGGTTTTTGCACTCTCATCTCGACCGCGCAGAACGGCTCGCTCATATCGAAGCTGAATGTCAGCATCAATTCCAAGCAACACAAAATGGGGTAGGGAGCGAAGCACTTCCACTTCTTTGGGATGGCGAATGGAATCGATGATGGTCCATCCCTCTGGATTGACTTTTTGGACCAAACGCTTGGCCAAAAACCCTGGACCATGCACGAGTCGAAGTTCTTTTCCCAATTGAGTTAGATTTTCGCGTGAGGTTTGGAGTTTTCGATCGATGGCTTCTTGGCGAAGCTCATCCGAAAGTGAAATGTAGTCAAAACCTTTGGAGATCAGATAGTCGGCCACCGTACCTTTTCCTGAGGCATTGGTACCGGTCAACCCCAATGAAATACGTTTCAAAACAGACTATTCTTCCTCGTCGTCTTCGTCGTAGTCGTCGAAAACTTCGTCCGCAAAATCAGGTCCGTCGTAACTTTCTTCGTCATCATAATCTACGTATTGATCATCATCGTAGGATTCAAACGCATCGGTCTCATCATTGGCATACAAATCTTCATCTTCGGCCGTGCTCTCTCCACCCTCGGGTGCAAATCCTTTTTCCAAGGTTTTGGTAGAGGTATCAAAATCTTCAGGACCATCGACCAATTTTTCGATGTTTTCTCCGCCTTCTTCGTCTTGAATCAAATGCTCAGAAGCATCGGCCTCGATGGTTTTGGTCTCTTTGACTTCTTTTTTGGCGGGGGCTTTTTCCGCGACAGGAGTTTTCTTCTTGGATTCTTTTTTTTCCGCGGATTTGGTGCTCTCTTTTTTCTTTGGAGCTACGCTTTTGCTCGCCTTTTTGGGTGCCGCTTTCTTAGGGGCTTTGGGAGCTTTTTCCGCGCTGCTTTTGGACGCAGCTTTTTTCTTGGATGTGGCTTTGCGTGCGCTAGAAGCCGTTTTCTTTTTGGTTTCGCTTGATTTTTTTGTTGCCATAATCGTTCTAACTAGCTAATATGATTAAACAATTCTCCCCATCCGGGAAATTCGACCGCAGAATACCCAAAACGATTGTGGAATCAAGCTTTTCTCGCAATTTTTTATGGTGTATCCTGCCAAAGCTTGTGTCCGCGCGGGCGGGCCGAGGATCACGTTTTACGTGGAACATTGGGCCAAAACCGGGATACAATGATCAGTTGGGGGCGAAATGGTTTCGACAGAGACAACGACCCTATCGGAGCACGTCGAGGTTCTGCCAGGCCTCGTAAAAAAGGCAGAAAACTGTAGTTGCAAATGACAATTACGCATTGGCTGCTTAACTAGAAGCAACCCGTTCTGGAACGACGCGCCTGTCGGCGTGACAGAACGAAACCAAACAGGCTAGGGCATCTTCCCCGTCTGCGGGAAGGGGTCCGAAACTCTAGTAGACTACAGATCCAGAATCCTGCTTTTGGGAGTCTTGATCTGGAATACCAAACCAAAAGCTAAACGTGTAGCGCCGCTAGCAGAGGTGCCTTTGGACGGGGGTTCGACTCCCCCCGCCTCCACCACAAAGGCCTCATTTTTAGATGAGGCCTTTGTGGTGGATTCACGGGAGCTTCGAAGTAGGTCCCCGGGTTTCAGGGCTGTCTTGACAGAGAAAAAGACAAGGTGTTTTTCTCTTGATCGGTAAAGTTTAGAGATGCATGTTTGAAACACCGACAGACCTGACGCAGTCAATGTTGTTCGCTGCGCGAGAGCGCAGCAAATAAATTTCCAGTGCCAGGGCTTAAGAAGAACGATTTTTTTTTCTTTCATTTTCTGTCCCGCGTCTTGTTTTGCCTCTATCAACTTAGATACAATGAAAAAGCTCCTCCTGAGATTTTCTCAAGCTCCAAGACATATAGTTTTTAAATTGTGGTAATTTTTTTCCAAAGATTATTGTTGAGAAGGCGAGGCAAAAATGTCTGAATTAAGATTGGAAAATGTATTTGGAGTTAGTAAAGATCAAGTATTAAGCTATGTAGAAAGAGAGGAAGTAGATGGCCTGTTTGCTGAGGCATTGCAATCAGATAAACAGATAGTAGTTTATGGTGCTTCAAAGCAAGGAAAGACATCACTTGTCGATAAACACTTACCATATAAACAAAATATTGTTGTTAGCTTGACTCCTAAATTCACCTTAACTGATATATATAAATCTGTTTTAAGATCTTCGGGTATTGATATAGAGACTATGAGTCAGAAAAGTATGTGCACTAGCAATCAGGCGGCTGTTGAAGCGAATTTACAGGCTAAAGTTCCAACTCTTCTTGATTCCGGAGTAAGTGGAAGTTTGCAACAAGTGAATAGTGAGACCGAAACTAAAAGTATCAAATCAATAGATCTAAACTTGGAGCTTCCCAATGATATTGCATTTGTTTTGAATAAGATCCATTCAAAAAAAATAATTGTTTTAGAGAATTTTCATTATCTAAAAGAAGAAGTACAAAAAGAATTTGCATATGATTTGAGGTCTTTTCAGGAATTGGGGGTTCGTTTCATCATTTTAGGTGTTTGGAGAGAGAAGAATAGACTAATTCAGTTCAATGGAGACTTGCTAGATAGAATCTTTGAGATTCCTGTTGAGCCCTGGGAAAAAGAAGATTTCAAAAAGGTTGCACAGATTGGATCTGAAAAACTTAATATATCAATCGCCAATGATTTTCTCGATCAACTAATTGATGATGCTTTTGATAGTATTGGGGTCGTACAAGAATTGTTAAAATCTGTTTGTGAAAAGTCATCAATTAAAAATAGGCAGACTAAACAAGTTGAAATAGTAGATATCAAAATATTAGAACAGGCAAAAAGTGAAAAAGTTCATAGCTATGGATCTAGGCATTTGAGGGCTCTTGAAGCTATTGCCGAAGGCAGAAAAAATGCAAAGAACACTAAATCTGATGACTTAAAAACTATGCCACTCTATCTTCCTTATTACACAGTTAAAGCTTTTTTAGATTTCGATTTTAATGAAGTTGTGGCAGGTATAAAAAGAAGTAAGTTAGAATCAAAAATTAAATCTTTTCATCATAGGAGAGACGATGTTAGAGCATCAGATATGAGCAATTTGTTATACAATTTTGCCACATTACAGAGTGAAAAACAGATCAAGCCACCTATTTTCGACTTTGATAAAACAACGCAAATGCTTAGAGTTATTGATTCTACCTTTTATTTTTTTTTAAGAAATAGCGACAAAAATGAAATTTTAGGAACTATTCCTAATCCTACTATAAACTGAAAGTTTAGAATTTCATGTCCCCAAGTTTAGGTGCCAGGCATCTTTTGCGGATGCGGGTTGTCAAAGAAGTAGGGATTTCGTGGGCAGTCGAGTATCCCTTGATGCATGCGTATCCAAAAAATGGAGGCTCCTATGCAGACTAGTCATATTATTTTGAGGATACTTTACCTTACTGTGACATTTGTCTTTATAGATCCCACTGAAGGGAGGGCATTTTTCTGGGACTCTGGCGTGTTCCCCAAGGAAGTAGTCAATACATGCAAAATCACCTGGCCTGAGAAGTCAAGCAAGTACGTAATGGCAGAAGTGCAAGTTGTTGTAGAGTTAAAAAATACCAAAGGAGAGGTAGAGGAAAAAGCATATATCTACCTTGATTGTAAGGGTGTCCCTGCTCAAGGTGATCCCATAAGAGCGCTGAAGACAGATGACTATAGAACTGAATGTGTTGGTGTTCGTGTGACAGGTCTCTCTAAACCTAGACTTTACTCATACTCAGTGTTTTCTATACGACCGGAGGATATTGAAGTCGAAGCAATGTCTCGAGGATCAAAACTGGTTTTGAGGTGGCAAGATAGTTCTTTGTTTGAGATCTTGGACGGCAAAGAATTTGTTTGGACGATGAAGTCAAAGTTAAGTGGAAATAGTCATAAAGGTAAAGTGCTTTGTGGAGGCTGGTAACGATTCGTAGCTGGCGATTTTGATTCTGAGGACAGTCGTACTGTTCCCAGATTTATAGGAGTAGTTAACAAGTTTTGGTTTTTAAAAAAAGAGTTTATGTGCCAGGCATCTTTTGCGGATGCGGGTTGTCAAGGAGTTGGTACGTGAATTGCTTTGGATGAGAGGGTGGCACGAAAAAGGGTAGAACTGTCTGATATTCATCCATACCACGTATGTGCAAGGTCCAACAATCGGACATGGTTCGATATTCCTCTGAGTCAAGTGTTTGGGATCTATGCGAATGTTATGGAAAAAGCGATTGAGAAATATGAGATTGAATGTCATGGATTTGTTTTGATGGCCAATCATTTTCATATGTTGATTTCAACTCCCAAGAGTAACTTGTCTCAGGCCATGCGATATTTTATGACGGAGACGAGCAGAGCGATTGCTCGATCAAGCCATCGAATCAATCGAATATATGGTCAACGTTATCATTGGACGATCATCAAAACTGCTGAACACTATGCTCATGTTTTTTATTATATTTACCGAAATCCCATTCGACATAGAGCTGTGAGTCGATTGAATATGTATCGATGGAGTACTCTTCACCCTCATCATCGAAAATTCAACACCTTGATTGTTCCCAAAAATGAGGAGTACGATGTTTACATTCCTCAAGACAGAAAGACTCTAATCCAGTGGTTAGAATCCATCCATGATGAAAAGTATGAAAATGCGATTGCAACGAGTCTTACCCGTCATGAGTTTACATTTCCTCAAGATCGAATTTCCGGAAAGAGAATTAGCTATGTTGACAAGTTGCATCCCCGCAGATGCCTGGCACCTAATTTAGAGTGCTCGAATCAACTCATGAGTTTATTTTTTGACCACGGAGCATTTTAGATAGACGGATCCGTAGCCATCGATTTTGCATGAAATGTCATGCCCATCTATGGGCTCGGCAAGCAGCTTGATGTTTTTTGCTTTGGCTCCTGATTTGATGGTATCTTTGCCGAGCTTAAGGTCTTTGATGACCGCAACCGTATCCATCGTGTAGATCATTTCCGTGAGCATCTATGAATCCAGATTCATGATTTGCGTGATCCATATCTTCATGTTGGTTTGCATCTACGGACCATTCATGAAAACATTCTGAGCACATCCACAATCTTCCATCATGATATCCATAAGGAGATTGACATGCAGGACATGGCTGATTTTCTTGTGACATCGGAGTGTACTCTACACGTCCCAATGTAGAGCTGTCAAAGAATATCAGTTTCATGTAATCTCTTTTTAGATGAGATGAGATGAGATGAGATGAGAATATGAAAATCAACGTGATTGTAAAAACAAACGCAAAAAAAGAG
The DNA here is from genome assembly GCA_041391365.1 of Bdellovibrionota bacterium. Classification (GTDB taxonomy): domain Bacteria; phylum Bdellovibrionota_G; class JALEGL01; order JALEGL01; family JAGRMV01; genus JAGRAX01. The sequence continues at coordinate 405,455 of JAWKOC010000001.1, forward strand.
GAAGTAGAAGAGTTGTCAGATGGTTCTTATAGAGTTTGCGTACATGTTTTGCCCATAAAAGGAAAAGCCAATCAGAGGGTCATAGAGTTGTTGGCAAACCATATGAAGCTACCCAAATCTCAATTTCATCTGATCAAAGGAATGAAAAGTAAGAAAAAGACTTTTGAAGTGCAAAAATCAGGTTCATATGATCGGGAACAGAAACGGGCACCCAAACTCAATATCGGTAACCGTTGATTGTCTTTGCATTGGACGAGACATTGTCGTTGTCAGGATCAATGCCGTAGGTTTCCCATTCTTGATCAATATCTAAATTGGTGAGTTGAGCCATTGTAGACGATATGTTTCGAACATAGGCTTGATATTTTTGGATGGCCTCTTCAGCACTCTCTGCCAATGATGCAAATCGATCATATTCTTGATTGGCCCTGTTGAGTTCATCTGAAAGAGAATTCAAAATATGGTTTTGATAGCTGGGCTGATCGAACAGCAGCATCAACGCAGAAATTACATTGTAGTTTCCGGCTTGGTTATACCTTTGTTGATCCGGCGAGATGTCTATGATTCTTAAGGGCCGAAGATAGGTTTCACCTTCTGCATTTTTTAATGTCAGTGCATTTTGACCTTTTTTATTTTTTTGAAACGGATTGTAACCCAATCCAGGATTGATGGCGCCGACCAAAAACTTTCCCATCCAACGCATGGTTTGATCCGCGCCTTGGGTGGTGCCGCACATCCGAACAAAATACATCAGCGGTGTATCTCCGTTTTCATCTCCAAGGGAATAGAGAGGTTTGTATTGTCCAAAAAAACCACCGTCATTGTTCAAGAAGATATTGTGAAAAGCATTGGCGGTACAGTTCCCAGACTCCACCGCATACATCAGAGCGTTTTTCCCAGTGACATCTCCCTGATTGATGTCAAAGTGATCAATCAATGCAGATGTGCTTCCATCAAAAGTGATTTGACGGTTTCGAATCAGATTCAACTTGCTCCAGATGTGACATTTTTCAATGCCCATGATCGAAGAGGAAATATCGTGGTGACAATCCAGTTTGGCCTTGATCAAGGCCTGCATCAGCAAGGTTCTCCCATGGTGAACCGACGTTCCTTGTAGATAATGCTTTTGGATGACTTGAAACCCTTGATTCAAGTCCAAGAGGATAAGACCTAGCTCAGCCCGCTTTTTCGTATCTGGGACTTGGCCAGGTCCAACAGCTTTTGAAATCATATAGGAAAAAATTTGGTGATAAGGGTCATTTTCTACAGGAGCTGAGTTTTGTTTCAAAAAATCTTTTACGCCTGTGACCTCCAACGTTTTTTTGTTTTCCAGAGCGATGAGCAGTGGGGATTTTCCTTGATACTCTTGGTCTACCTGCAATGCATTTTGTTGTGTCGAATCATCTTCCAAAGGAATGGCTGTGTGAAAGGTGAACTCATGTTCTGGATCATTGACGGCAATTTCTCGGTTGTAGGAGAGGAGATTGTCGAGATACTCTTTGGTTTTTTCTACATCTCCATAAATTACAGCCTCTGCAAAGTTGTCAAATAGGTTTTTTCCCCGGGAATCCAATGCAAACGCATTGTTCATCCAAGTGCACACCAATACCAAAAAAAAGACAAATGATTTCATTATCTTAACGCTCCTTGGGTGTAGAGTTCAATTCTACGATGATTCTAGAAAGGTCCCCGCTGACGAGTCGTATAACACGTTGCGGTTTAAAACACAAAAGCGCACAAACATACCTAGCACCTAATTCGGATAAACCCATCTTCCTGTGGTTCGGCTTCGGTAGGGTTTTTGACTGGGTTTTGTGTTTTGAGGTGGAATGTAAACCAGATCCTCTTTGGTTTCGATCAATGCATCTTGGGCAAAAAACGATACGCGAATGATGAGGTGGCGCCCATTTGCTGCTTGCCTTGTGGGACCAAGAACTTGAATTTTGTACTCTCCATTTCTGATGGTGCTTTCTCCTTCGAAAATGGGTTCAGGGTCCATTTCCTGAGTTTGTGGGTCGTACAAATACATTGAGCACACCACTTGCTCGGCATTCAAAGGAATTTGGTATTCACAAGCCACTGACGAATCATGGAGGGTTCTCATTTGCTTTGCAGGAGGAGAGCTTGAGAGTCCGTGAGTTTGCACGAATTTTGGCTCGTTCTCTTCTATATTTTTTTCACTTTTTATCGCGGAAGGCGCAAGCGTAGAACCAATGAATGAAAGGTCATTTTCGTCCTCTTCGATGTCAAATTGGTAAGGTTGCAAAGTTTCAACTCCAAATATTTTGATCAAGTCTTGGGGAGTTTGTCCAAAAAAGTCCAAACTTTGTTGATTCAAGAAAAACTCGGTTGCCACGTGAGAGGAAATCCAGTCGGTTCGATCCTGCCACAAAAACCATCCGGCCCATTGTGCCGCTGCATGGGGATTGGTGGATGGTTTTTTTTGCTCTAGTATTCTCATATCACGCTCGAGAAGCATGTGGAGACTTTGTGATGGGACGGGTTTGTGCAAGTGTTCAAAAGCCAACTCATTCATTTGTGCAAGCGCCTGCCCCGAGCACAAAAATATCTGCAGTTGTTCTCGAACATCTCGAATTTTCCAAAAAAGATCACCTTCCATGGCATTCGCTGAACATTTCATTTGCTCTATGGGAGTCGTGACAACCTTGTGCAGTTCTTCCAAAAACGCTTTTCCATCCTGCCGAAACATTCGGACGGTTACATCCATATTCATCAATGGGTTTACATTGATGGCCCCCGAAAGCCGAGGAAAGGTTCGATGGCTCAATAGACTCAAATCAAAATCAATATCGCTCTCTTCGCCAGCCTCCAAAAGCCGCTTTTTTTCCCAGGCTTTGTAGATCACTTCATCATCATTTTCCTGAAGATGTGCCCAAAAGACGTAGTTTTCGATGTGATACATGATTCGAAGCATTGCTGCCTGATGTTGGCTCAGCAAATTGGCAGATTCGAGATCAAATTGCAAAAGCAAGAGCTCTTCTTCATGGATAAATTCCTCATAAAACTGTTGCAGCCACTCTTGCGACACGATCGGTTGATTTCTTCTCCATCCTTTTTCTATATCCATGGCTTCTTTCAAAGCTACATTGTGTGGGAGATATTGAAGATTTTCAAAACGAGTGGTCCAATACTTCAATCTACGCTTGATTTTATCCTGTGTTTCCAATCCGTAGACAAGTTTTTGATACTGGTACTCAAGAACTGAACTCATGCTAAGCATCAACAAGGTATTTAACCCGACAGGGAGAAGGGCCGATGAGATCGTAGAGGACACAAACAAAATGCCAAATGAAACCATGACGTCTACCGGGTCAATCAAACTCAATGCATCCTGAAGTTTCTCCACTGTGGTTTCTGAAAGTTGCATGCTATTTTTTATTTTCCATCCAGATTCCGCAGACGAAGAGAAAAAATGACGGTTGGTCTGACATTCCTGCTCATCTTTATTGACGGATGGCATCCACGATGGATCAATCATTCCAGGCGTTATGTCAGAGCCGATGGTTTCGGATAGTGCATGATGAGCCTGTTCGTACTCTTGGTGAAGACACTTTCTCTGAAGCAGGCGATGCTCCATATTGTCTATCCATGTCCAAGAGTTGTAGGTGCTTTGAGCGACCAAGCCCATGCCCATGGAAAAAGCACCCAGAACTCGACCCACAAATGTCGAGAACTCTACAAAAATACTTCTCCATTCTTCTGAATTCACTTGTGCTAAGTATGCATATACACTTGAATTCAAAAGCGACTGCGTAGCCACGGAGGTCCCCAAAAACACTCCGAGGCTTTTCAAGTGCTCTGGGCTAAATATCTTTTGACGAGCCATTTCATAGGCTTGAGCTGAGGGGATTTCCTGCTGCATCATGATCTTGGTCGCTTCCATCACAATCAAAGCCGCAAGAAACTCCACCTGCCCCAAGGCTGTTTTTCCCAACTGGGCAGTACCGGACAATGACGCCAATTTTGTTTTGGTGAGAATCAAATTGACAAGAAACTTTCGGTATTCCTTGATGATCTTTTGATTGATCTGTTCAAATTGAGATCGAAAAGTTGAAAATTCCTGTTTTGTCAGCGATTCCATCATGACAAATCGAAGGGCTTGGAGTTGATCTACTCCTGATGCTACCAACTCCTGAACATGTGTGGTCATCAATTGGAAGCGATCTTTTCCTACAATATTTTCCAATAGGACATGAATTTCGATCATGGAAGGATCCACACCCATAGACAATCGATCTCCAGATTTTTTTGAGCTTCTCTGGATCCCGTTGTCTTTTAAAAAATCGTTCAAGGTTTTAAACCCTTTTTTTGCAAAATGCTGCTTCAATTCATCTGGTGTTGGCCAAAACAATTGTTTCCCATAAAGTTCATAAGCTTTTTGATAAGCATCCCATCGAGATATGGCTCCGATTTTGATTGAGTATAGGCCTACGTAATCTTGCAAAATCAATTGATAGGTTTGCTTCGTAGAAATAATATCATTTTTTTCAGCTTCTTTTTGAAGTCCATCGATGCGTGTGATAAACAATAAATCTTCTGTGACAAAGGCTATTTTTTGCTCAAGGGTCTGAGCCGTTTCTCTGTTGTGAGTATGGGCAAAAAAATCTTGCAGGGATACATTTTGATTTCTGCAATAGGTTATGATGGTTCCGCTACTCGTCCATCGAGAACCACTGTTTTGGACAAATAGCAGCTCGTAGATTCGGGTATACTTTGTGATGCTTTCGATAAATAATTTTTCAAAAAGTGCATCTTCTTGAATGGCGTTTTCACCTTCCAGGTATGGTTTGAAATAATCAGAGGATCGTAGGTTTACTTCAAGTACGGATTCAAAAAAATGATCTCCAAAATGATCATTGATTAGTGCTTTGAAAAGATTCCATCTTTGCGGTTTATCTCTTGATAAAACTTCCTCTATGGTACGATTCCAAAAAGACACTTCTTTTTTCATATCAAAAAGATTTATGGATCCAGTGACAAATTGTTTTGTGGCGCTACATTCAGAAAAGTATCTCAATTTGTACGATGTGAGCGTCATCGTTGGGTCAATGGTTTTGTTTTTCAATTCATTTTTATATTCTGTTGCAAGCCATTCAAAGAGGATTTCTCGTGGTGTCCAGTTTCCTCCATCAGCAGTAGCAAAATATCTTAAATTTTTGATATATGTTTCTTGTCTATAGACTTCCAGTTTTGATAGCAACTCATCACTGTATACAATTTTTCCATCGACAATGTGTTCAGGAAAGTTTTCTTTGATTTTTGGCTCAAAAACTTCTTCGTAGTAGTCTTTTCCGTAGGTTGTGTTGATTGAAATATGAAAGTATGTGTTTCGGTTCGAAAGATCTTTTGACCTCGCTGTCTCAATTTTTTTGTTCCATTTTTGAAGCTCGCTTTGCACCTCACGAATGTTTTTTGGAGGTAAGGGGCCATAAATTTTTTCGCTATAAATGGAGAGAAAAAATTTGCTTCGAATGGAGTCGACCTGCGCTCTTGAAGGAGCATGAGTTGAAAATACCTTTTTCGTCTCGTCCATAAACCAAGACCTTACGGAGGTTATATCTGGCCAATTGCTAAAAACATTTCCCCTAAAAACATTTGAAAGAAATACATAGTTGTTTTGTGTTCCTACATGTAGGGTTCGTAGGGCATCACGTGAATATATAATTTCTCCGTCAGTGTGTTTGATACCTTTGTCGGCGTATGCCCGGATCATGCTTGGCTCTATTAGATTTTCGTAAAAACCATCGCCATACCATCGATCAAGCTCTTCCATCATTGTGGTTCTGCGCTTATTCAATGGGCTGGCTTGAACTTTTTCCAATATTTCATGCCAAGTCTTTAGCAATTCTCGAAGTTCTTCAAGATTACTTATTTCTGAAGATGCATTGGAAGAAGCAGTTATTTCGTTCCATTTCATGTTGTAAGCTACAAAATCTTCTTTCGTCAACCAAGTGATGTCTATGAATTCTCTCATTTTGAGGAGATATTGTTTGACTGAGATGGAAAAATGAGATGGAGACTCAAGAGAGAAGCCTTTGAGAAGTTGAGTGACGAGTGCTTGTTGGGCCCGTAAACTATTTGTATAGAGAAACTGAATCGCAGTAACTCTTTTGTTGGGATTGAGAATTTTTCCCGTTTCATCGATGTCATAGGCTGCGGATCTTCCCAAAATCTGTTCCAGCAACAAGTGAGAGCCCAAGAAGCGAGCAAAAATAACACCGGTAACCCAGGGCATGGATACACCAACGGAGAACACGAGAGGTGAGATGATCACTCGGAGTTGATTCTTGTTGATGTTTTTTCCTTGCTCAGTGTCATTGATGTTTTCCAGAGCATTGAAGCGATTTGCAATGGAGGTGTTTTCTACAATAAGCGCAGCAAATCCATCTCCATATTTTTGATTGAAGGCATCTTCAATGGCCTTTCCATGTGCTTTGTCAATGACTGGAATAAATACTCTCTCTCTTTCAGCGATTCCGCTTCCTTCTGGGCTTATGAAAGGGGTAGGAGTGCCTTGACGATGATCGTAAAATTTTTCATAGGTTTCCACTATTCTTTGCGGATCAATTCGATGGTTTTCTAGATCACGAATTTTGGTTTTAGCATTTTCTGGGTTTGTTGATTCTGTTTCGATATAGGGAAGCACATAGGTATCGTGAGGAGCAAGAATCCCTCTGGCAATCGCTTCTCGAAAATCAACTTTGTCATAAAAAACGTTTTTGTATAGAGATTTGGCCTGTCGAGATAATTCTTTATTGTAGTTGGGCGTGGCTGTAAAACCAATCACCACAGATCCTGATAAATATTTTTTTAATTCTTGGCTGATGTGTTCTCCCAATAACAAGTGGCACTCATCATTGATGACCAATGAATAGTTTTTTGGATCCAGTCTTCCATCTCGGGTGTGGAGCAAGAAACTAAGATTCGTTGTGATGCGGATTGGAGCATCATACTCAGAAAAGTTTTTGGTTACTCTGCCCAAGTAGGGGTGGAGCTCTGGATGATATTTCGAAATTTTGTCATACAAATCGACCACACCTGTTGCAAAAGGTGTAGTGATCAAAATTTGTGGAACGGGTTTACCCTTGGCCTTCGATTGCTGTACGACAGCGGACAAGATCCGACTGATGATCAGTGTCTTTCCCGTCTGAGTGGGCATTTTGATGTAGCCGGTTGTGTTGTTGAGAATCTCCTTTTGAAAAGCGAAAAAAACTTCTTGTTGAAAAGGCGTCCACTGATAACTCGATGTTTGTTCAAGACGGAATTGGGAAATTGCCGTCTGAATCTCTTTTGTTTCTTGGGCCGAAGCATAGTCCAAGCTTAGAAAAGCCAAGCTTGCAATCCAAAGTGACAACCCGAGTATAAAATAACGCACTTTTATGAATGTACTTTTCACGACTCTTCCCCCTAAAGATCGACAATAATTGACGCAATATACCACAGTGGGGAAATGTGACCATGAAAAAATTATATATAAATTTCAAGTGGTTAATGTCAAATCCATTGTTTTTACAGGTGTGTTTTTCGCATGCCAGACGTTGGAAGGATCGTTGCGTCCGATTCTGCAAGGGGAGTGTGGGTCCCCATTCATGAAGCAGGAAAAGAGCTTTGGTTGATGATTGCTTTGAAACGAAAGAGTACAATTTATTTTTATTGAGAATTTATCGAAAAAATGAGTTGATCTCGCAAATGGTTTTTATTTGATCAAGGAAAACGACATGAGAAAACTGACCATGATTGAGCACATTTCATTGGATGGAGTGATTCAGCATTCTGCCGATGAGAATAATTTTCCTTATGGCAACTGGAGCGGACCCTATCGAACAGCGGAAGGCTTGGCCGCGATGCTGGAGTTGTATGGAGAGCGTTTTGACCTTTTGCTGGGTCGTCGTACCTACGATTTGTGGTCGAGTTTTTGGCCAAAAGCGCCGAGCAGTCCCATGGCCGATCGTTTGCAAGCGGCCAAAAAACATGTGGTTACGCATCGGCCTGCAAGTTTGGAATGGGGTCCGTTTGAGTCTGTTGGATCTGACGTGAAGGATGGTACGCTCGGCATCAAAGCGCAAAAAGGACCGCACGTGATTGTGTCGGGTAGCTCTACGATCACATCTATCCTTTTAGAACATGGATTGGTGGATACTCTTGTGTTGGCGGTCAATCCTGTTTTGTTGGGCGAGGGCAAGAGATTGTTTGCGCAAGGAACTCCGCCTCGATCTTTTGAGCTTGTGAATTCGTCGGTCCTGCCATCTGGGATTGTGTTGAACTCTTACCAATGTGATGGACCTTTGAAGAACATGTGATCGTCGATTTTTCTTGGCTCCACAAACTCATCTACCCTCATCATAAGATTCCTGGTACACAACTTCACCATGTGGATGCAAACAACGAGGTTGAGAATACGTAGATTTGAGTCAGGGGATTTGCAGGCATTGGTTTCTTTGATGTCAGATCCTGAGACCATGAAGTATACCGGATTCAAAACACCGCAATCTTTGGAAAAAATCAAAACGTTACACCTGAAATGGCGGGAAGAAGGTAGGCAAGCATGCGGTGTTTGGTGTGTAGAAACCAAAGATTCAAAAGAATTTGTGGGATGGGTCATGCTCAGACAGACTCAGGATGCCGATCCTGAGCTTGGCTATATGATTCACAAGCCTTCCTGGGGCAGGGGATATGCAACGGAGGTCGCTTTGGGGATGTTGGGCTACGCTCGTCAGAATCAGAGTATTTCAAAGGTCATTGCAAGATGCTCCTCAAACAACCCAGCCTCCACCAGAGTTCTCACCAAAATCGGGATGACAAAAGTCCCCGATCAACCCAATGAAAGAGATTCATGGTTGTATGAGATCAATTTTTGAGAAAGGGACATATTGTTGCTAGGAGCAACCATCAAGTTAATCTTCTACGCAGATTATTTTTCCAGGTTGACTGCAGTTTTGAAGGCCCCCCAAGAATCCTATTCCTTTTGTATACGGTGAAGCGGAGGAGTAGTAATTTCCTGAACTCGTATTCGTCCAATTGCTGCAATTTTTTGGAGACGCTACAGAGAAAGGACTATTTCCAATGATATAAATGTCATTGGGTGAGGCAAGCCCATTTTCATCTTCAATCAGGGTACTGATAAGATCTTTGTCCAATGTTGCGGAAGAAAAAGACCATTGAGACAAGTCATCTGCAATTTTCTGACCAGTTACCGTGACATAAGGTCCGGCGGTACTTATGAGACGATTGATCGGATTCGTGGTTGTACCTGTTGAAGTGGCAAGCAATGCTTTGAACGATCCCTCAAGGTTTGCATCACTGGCCAATTTGTTGCAAATCGAATCGGCGCGTTTGACTCCATTGGGCACAACGGTTCCAGGAGGCGGTGTATAGGACCAGGTTGTAAGATTTCCATTTCCATCTTCGGATGTGGTGAAGATGGTTTTTGCTTCAATGGCTGCTGGCTCTGATGATGGAATGGTTAGGCCTGCTCCATCTTGTATGCAAAGCAGTTGGCGGACGTTGTCACAAGCCAAATTAGCGATGGTAAAGGCTCCTCCCACCGTAAAACTTCGTGAAGAACGGGCAACAGTTCCTTGGTAGGTGTTGGTATCATCCATCCAGTTGTTGCAATTGGTAGCTGAAGGAAGTCCTGTCCAAATTTCGATGTCTCCGACATTGATGACATTTCCTTCTGCATCTGTGTTTACCGTGGTTCTTCTGAATTTGTCATTTTTAAGATCGTCTCCAGATACTACATAGGTTACTCCATCGGTTCGGGTCCATCCTCCTTGATCATTTTTGAGCTCTGAGTAGGTTTCACGAGTGCTATCATCTAGCAACGCTAGAAAAGTTCCAGTATAGCCTTGGTCTTGCGCTTCTTTTTGGCAAACACTATCGGCAGCCTCGATTCCAGACTTTCCATTTGCAAACGTCCATGTAGAGAGTTTTCCAATTCCGGAAGACTGAGAGACAAACACAATTTTTGTTGTGGGCGTAAATTCTTTGCTGATTGATGAGGAAGCTTTTCCTTGCGTATCTAACACGGAGTCCACAGAAAGTGTTGTCTTTTTGGGGAGCATGTTTTTGTCTGTGTATAGAGCAATTTGAGTTCCGGAAGCGTTGATTGCTTTTGCGCCAGCAACACGAAGTCCTTGATCCAATTGGTAGTGGCTCAGCGTCAACGCACTTTGTGAATCCATAGATTTGGACCACGTCACAATGATCTCACGAGAGCTGTTGAGTTCGACTTTTGTGATGGTGGGCAATGAGCTCGATAGAGAGGAGCCTGTTGATGATTCTTTTCCGCTTCCACAATGCGATAGCAAGGTTCCTGACAATACAATTCCTGCCAAGGTCAGCGAAGCGCTTTTGCGATAATAATAACGATACATGTTCATCTACAACCTCCAAATTATTTGTCATAAACATAGCAAGTTTTGTGCCCTGTGTAAGTAATTAATTTTTTAATGATATTAAGTGGTTATAATAAGGAAGTGAGCAGGATTGCGTTGGTTGGGACATCCAAGCAACAGTGTAGAATGTGTGGAGTTGCAAAGAATGGAACATGGAATTTTTTCGAGATCACTCCTCTGATTCTACAAACTGTTTGTGGGCGAAATGTTGAGCCGATTTTTATGCATAATTGGCTCAAAAAAACATAAAATATGAGCCGATTTCGTGTTACAATCGGCTCATGGACTACAATTGGCAGCAATCAGATTGGCCGTATTTTCGATATGACCTGAAAAGTGTTCGCTTGGAGATAGAGAAATTTGTCGAAAATGCGCTTTATCTTAAAGGCCTTTACGATGGGCTGCATCCGGAGCTCCAATTGAATGCAGCCATCGACATCATGGTGGAAGAAGCCATGAAAACCTCTGAAATCGAAGGAGAGTTTGTAAGTCGAAAGGATGTTCGTTCATCCATTCGAAATCAACTGCAGGTTGGGCCACCCATTCAAAACATTCGAGATCATCGAGCCAAAGGTGTGGCGACGATGATGGTGCAAGTAAGGGAGGGTTTTGCCATGGAGTTGAGTGCAACGATGCTTTTTGCCTGGCACAAAAGTCTATTCCCTCGCGCGAATCAAATTCATGTGGGAGCATGGCGCACTCATTCAGAACCGATGCAAATTGTATCTTCGGATATTGTCGAACCTGAGGTTCATTTTGAGGCGCCTCCATCTGCGCAAGTTCCCGACGAAATGAATCGATACATCCAATGGTTCAACGATGCAAAGTCGGATGGTAAACATATGCTGCATGATGCCCCCGTGAGATCGGCGATCGCACATATCTATTTCGAAAGCATCCATCCATTTGAAGACGGAAACGGAAGAATTGGCAGAGCTTTGTCGGAGAAAATACTGTCACAGCATGTGGGACAGCCGGTGCTTCTTTCGCTTTCGAAGACGATTCAGCATCATAAAATAGAATACTACGAAAAATTGAAGGAAAACCAAAAAGCAAATGAAATTACCTCTTGGGTAGAATACTTCATCCGCTTGATCACTACGTCTCAAGAAAACACAAAACAAACCATAGAATTGATCATCAAAAAAACCAGATTTTTTGATCGACACAAAACAGAACTGAACCCGAGACATGAAAAAGTGCTTCGCAGAATGTTGGAAGAGGGGCCCGATGGTTTTGAGGGAGGCATGTCTGCTAAAAAATATCAGTCCTTGACCAAAGTTTCAAAAGCCACAGCCACCAGAGATCTTCAGTATCTTGCAGCAATTGGTGCGTTGGTTTCGATCGGCGAGGGCAGAGGGGTTCGTTATCAGGTGCATTTGACGTAAAGTGTGACTTTTTTAGAGGTGCAAGATACAACTCGAAAACAAGATGGAAATAGGAGATTTGTTTGATGAAAGATAAGAAAAAAATCGTTGGTTGGGTCATGAGTGCATTGGTGTTTTTGTTTATGGTTGTGGTCAGTGCCAGAGGGAAGTTTTTGATTGGGATGGCAAAGAAGAAATGTTCAACCATCTTGGATTTAGCCTTGATCTAATGTTCAAAATTGGGTTTGTCGAAGTTCTGGTAGCTTTGCTGTATGTCATTCCTGGACGCATCGGATTTTTTGGAACGTTGCTTTTGACAGCGTATCTTGGTGGAGCCGTGGTCACACATGTGAGAGTTGGAGACCCTTTCTTTTTTCCCATCATTGTTGGAGCCTTCGCCTGGACTGGGTATGTGCTTCGGGACGCCGAATTCCGCAACTATATCATTTGCTGTAGAAAGGAGTCATAAGATGAAATACCAAGGAAGCTGCCATTGTGGCAATGTTCAGTATGAAGTTGATATGGAAGTAACGAGCGCGATCTCATGCAATTGTTCGATTTGTCAAAAGAAAGGATATTTGTTGAGTTTTGCTCCGGCAGACAAGTTCACGCTTTTGAAAGGCGAGGAATGTTTGAAGGATTATCAATTCAACAAAAAAGTCATTCATCACCTTTTTTGTACAAATTGTGGGGTCAGCTCTTTTGGGAAGGGTCTATCTCCCGATGGCAAAGATATGAGAGCCATCAACATTCGCTGCTTGGAAAATGTGGACATCCAAACCATCGAAGTCCATCACTATGATGGAAAATCTCTATAGTCAGAATGTTTTTCTTTTTTTTGAATTGATAACAAAAAAAAATGAAAAGGATGATTTATGAATGAAAAAATAATCATTCGTGCTGAAATTTCTGCACCTCTCTCCGAGGTCTGGATCAAATACACAGATTCAAGTCATATCACGCAATGGAACTTTGCATCCGAGGACTGGCATTGCCCACGTGCGAGCACTGATCTTCGAACGGGTGGAAAATATTTTGCAAGAATGGAAGCCAAAGATGGAAGTTTTGGTTTTGATTTGAATGCAATTTATCAAGAAGTCACTCATCAAAGCAAAATCATTATGATTTTGGAAGACAAACGAGAGGTAGTCACCGAATTTCGAGAGATAAGGGACAAAACAGAAGTTGAGACACAATTCGATGCAGAAAATCAAAATCCTGTTGAGATGCAAAAAAACGGTTGGCAATCCATTCTCAATCAATTCAAAACCTATGTTGAAAAGCAATAAAGATTGTGTGGAGAAAACAAGCGTGAAAATAGCAAAAAATAAAATTTGCCTCATGTATGTTCGAGATGCTGAAAAAGCTGCACAGTTTTATGCACAGACGTTCCCCGATAGTATGGTCGAGTCTGTGGAACATGCTCCCTCCGATTATCCCTCAGGAAAGCAATGTGATGTGCTCGTGGTGCATTTTACAGTATTGGGCGTTTCTTGCATGGGGATCAATGGAGGAGAGGCTTTTCGTCACAGCGAGGCATTTTCATTTCAGATTTCTACAGAGGATCAATACGAGACAGACAAATATTGGAATGCGATTGTAAACCATGGGGGACACGAAAATGCATGTGGATGGTGCAGAGACCGATGGGGAGTCTCTTGGCAGATCACTCCTCGAACACTCACCGAAGCTCTGGCAAAAGGTGGAAGCGAAGCCAAGCGTGCCTTTGAAGCCATGATGACGATGACAAAAATCGATGTGGCTGCCATTGATGCCGCTCGCAGGGGAGCATAGATTTTGGGGGAGTTTGTATTGAGCAAAATCTCACCTTTTTTTTGGGGGAATCCTTGGTTCATATCGCCGACAAATTGCCAGATCAATTGTAAGCCATTGAAATCTTAAAAAACTTTTATGGTATGGCGTTTGCGATAGTTACCGCTGAGATTCACCAAAGTAGAGTGAAGGAAAACCAAAACAAATTGGAGATGTATCATGAAAACAATATTTTGAAATCGCATTGGAAGAAATCATCGATCAAGTGGCTGTTGATTCTGGACTTACCTCGGGAGATGTAGAACGAATCAAATGTGTCAATATTGACCTCGATGGTGATGGTATTACAGATTGTACGCGTTGTTATTTGGCTTGCTTGTATCCGGATGCGGAAATACCAACATCAACTTTTAGTTCAAACGACCATCTAAATCAATTGACTTTGTGAGGTTCATTTCTGTGAGCCTCACTTTGTTTTTCTTCCCTTCTAACTTTTTTAATGCACTGAGATGCATGCCTGCTTCACCTAACACTCAACACTGCTGTAAGATTCAATAAATTTCTAAGTCTCTTCCTTATAAACTATTTTTGATATCGATACATCATGCGATGATATCAACCAGAAAAAATGAAAAATCAATGTGCGTAGGACTTTTCATCTTATGAATCTAGATGTATGGATGTGGAAATCAACACATTGGGAGATCGTGCAATGAAACAAGTACATATTGGATCACAAGGCCTTACGGTCCCAGCCATTGGTTTGGGATGCATGGGGATGTCAGATTTTTATGGAGATTCTTCAGAAGAACAGAATCTAAAAGTTTTGGATCATGCAGCGGAAATCGGGTGCACATTTTGGGATACAGCCGACATGTATGGGCCCTTCACCAATGAACAACTGTTGGCAAAGGCTCTGAAAGGTCGACGGAATCAAATTACCTTGGCTACCAAATTTGGCGTTTCACGAGGTGAAGATGGAAGCTGGCTTGGGATCAAAGGTAGGCCAGAATATGTAAAAGCCAGTTGCGATGCTTCGTTGAAACGGCTTGGGATCGATTGCATTGATCTATATTATCAACATCGAGTGGATCCAGAAACTCCCATCGAGGAGACTGTTGGAGCCATGTCAGATCTTGTGCAAGCAGGAAAGGTTCGTTTTCTGGGGTTGTCAGAGGCGACTCCTGAAATCATTGCTCGAGCTCACCGTGTTCATCCCATCAGTGCCTTACAAACAGAATACTCTTTGTGGTCTCGCGAAGTAGAAGTGGAGATTTTGCCTACGGTTCGAGAAATGGGGATAGGATTTGTTGCCTACAGTCCACTCGGGCGAGGCTTTTTGTCGGGAGCGATTCGCTCTCGCAGTGATTTGCAGCCAGGGGATTGGAGATTGCAAAACCCAAGATTTTCGGAGGAGGCCATAGCCCACAACGTTGCGTTGGCGGATAAAGTATCACAGATCGCCCAAGAGATGGATGCGACTCCAGCACAGGTGGCCTTGGCATGGCTTCTCTCACGAGATGTAGCGACGATTCCCGGAACCCGAAAAATTGAACGTTTGGAAGAAAACTGGGCAGCGCAGGAAGTTTCTCTACAGCCACAATACATGGAACAACTCAACGCATTGGCTAGGGTAGAAGTTGTTGGAGAACGGTATTGAAGGAAACCCAAAGCCATGGTCACCACGTTCACCCAGAGAAGGCGACGAACGCATCTGGAAAGATTCATGAAATATCAGATACTGCCTTTTGGGTAAGTGCGTATCGTGCAAAAGAATCCAAGCGCTTCGATGCATTGTTTGTAGACCCCTATGCAGAAACTCTCGCAGGTGAAAAAGGAAAGAGGATTGCAAATCGAGTTTCAGATTCTCGCTATGCTGAATGGACCGTTGTTATTCGAACCCGCGTGATTGATGAGATCATTCAATCTTTTGTAGAAAATCATCTAGGAATGGTTGTCAATGTGGGGGCTGGGTTGGATACCAGGCCCTATCGATTGTCTTTGCCAGAGTCGCTTCTATGGGTAGAGATTGATCACCCACATGTGATTCAATTCAAAGAAGAAAAACTCATGCATGAAAAACCCTTATGTGAGGTCATTCGAATTGGTTTGGATCTATCTCATGAAACAGAACGCAAGAAATTGTTTTCTGAACTCAATGGGGAAAATGGTCGAAGCCTTGTTCTAACGGAAGGTGTGATTCCCTATTTGACTGAAGATCAAGTGTCATCACTTGCAAAGGATCTCTACGAGCAATCGAATTTTCACCATTGGATTGTAGAATATCATGCCAAGGAAATGTATCGTCATTTGAGAGGCAAACGAAAAGATGAAGAAATGGGCGGATCACCATTTCGATTTTTCCCTCAAGAGTGGATTCCATTTTTTGAGAATCATGGGTGGGCAAAAAAAGATTTGTTCTATTTGGGAGAGGAAGGAAAAAACCTGGGTCGACCGTTTCCCATTCCCACCTGGGCAAAGGTGCTGCAGCCCCTGATTCCCAAACGTGAGCGTGACAAGCTGCTGAAAATGTCCGGATTTTTGTTGTTGGAAAAAAAATAGTTGTCTGCAAGAAAGATTATTGTTCAGCAAGCAAGGTGCATAGCTCCGGTACAATTCCATCGGCCCACCAAAAGCAAAATCAATCGCTTACGATTTCTTACAAAGAATTATTCTTCTACGCACAACAATCGGTGTGAAGCAGAGCAAGCATAGGAATCAAAAAAATAGCTGAATCCAAAACCGATACCACCCGTTGCATTTGCATTGCCACTTTGGGAGGACCAATTGCTACAGTTAGAAATAGCTCCATAGGCATTGATACCTAGAAAAAACGGATTGTCTACTAACTCTAGCTCACCCGTTTCATCTTCAATCCCCAATTTGAAAATATTTTTATCAAACTCAACCATGGATTCAGGTAGAGACCACATCGATAGATCATCCACTAGCTTATATCCCGTCACCGTTACATAAGGACCCTCGGTGCCGTTTACAAATCGATCTACTGGGTCGGTTGTGGTTGTTGCGGATAGAAAGACCTTGAATGTACCTTCGACACCTGCATTTTGTGCCAATTGATTGCAAATCGCATCACCTCTTTTGACTCCTCCAGGAATGGCAGTTCCAGGGGCAATGGTAAGCGGCCATGTGGTGAGCTGACCGTTGCCTGTTTGAGATGTAACAAACATTTTTTTGGTTTTGATCGCACTGGGTTCTTTGGAAGGTGTAACTATGCCGTCTCCATCCTGAAAGCAAAGAAGACGACGTTGAGTGTTGCATAGATCTGTGGTTACACCACCTACAATATAGTTGTTTAAGTATGCATAGTAGGCATATGTAAATACGCCCTGGCTACCATTGGTTCCATTGGTCCAGTTGCTGCAATGTTCGCTTGCTGTACTGCTAGACTTTCCTCGCCAAATTTCAAGAGGGGTGATGTCTAGGAGTGTGCCATCAGCTGTAGCATTCAATGTTGTTCGTCTTTCTTGGTCGTCTTTGAGTTCTTCTCCAGATTCTACATATGTGACGCCATCCGTACGTGACCACCCGCCCTGTTTCGTTTTTAGGGTTAGGTAGGCATCATAAGATTGCTTGGCTACAAATGCTATAAAAGTTCCACTATAACCCTGAGCTTCGGCTTCGGTCTGGCAACGTTGTTTGCTGCTTCCACATCAGACATACTGCTGGATGGAATCCAGGATGAAAAATCTCCGGTTCCTTTGAGTTCAGAAACAAAAGCAATTTTGGTGTTGGGAGTAAATTCTTTGCTCGTAGATATGGAAGTTTTTCCGTATGTATCTGTGACTTCACCAACAGAAAGAATGGTTTTTTTGGGAAGCATATTTTTGTCAGTGTACAGTGCGATTTGAGTGCCTGAAGAATCAATCACTTTAGCGGCCTTCACACGTAGGCCTTGATCCAATTGGTAGTTGGTAAGGGTGAGTGCACTCTGAGACTCCATCGCCTTAGACCAAGTCACAATGATCTCACGAGAACTGTTGAGTTCAATCTCTGTGATGGTAGGAACTGCGTTCGAGAGAGCCGAACCGGAAGAGGTGCCTTTGCTACTCCCACAATGTGTGAGAAGAGACCCCACAAGAACAATTCCCAGCATGGATAGCCAAGTGTTTCTGCCATACGTCCGATGATACATAGTCATATACAACCTCCAAAATAAGTAGTCACATAACAATACAGCAATTCTTATGCCATACAATAAAAATAAAAACCTTGTTATTTTAAAGGTTTGGAATGTGTTTTTGCATTTTTTTTGCGCAGTGGGAGCTTGGGGGAACAGGGCAAGACATCATCTGATCCATAGATGCGTTCGAGTCGTTTTTCCATCTTGGCTATGTAAGGTCAAAATATATTGCCCTTTGGCCAAGGAGGGTTTCTCGATCCATAAATCATACACTTGGCTGTCTGAAGGTGTCATTTGTTTTTCTTGATGAACGATCTGTCCCATCATGTTGTACATGATCAATTGAAATGCGATGGCTTCTTTTTTTGGACTTACAATCTGGACATGAATAGATGATGGATCACGGACAGGATTACCGATGATCGTCAAATGCCAATCTTGAGCTGGAGCACACGTGTATTGATGTTCAAATCCAATCCATCCATCCTCGCACGCATCTTCTACTTCGATGGGTGAAAAATCTACATAGGTCATGATTTTGTATTCGGAAGAACACATTTGTTGGGAGAGAGCGATTCCAAAATTTCTGTGTCCATTGATCAATTTTTGAGCGTTGAATTGGAAGTCTTCAAAGTTACAACACAGAACAAAACGTTTCCCCTTTTCCCATCCTTTTTCTGATATTTCACAAGCGCTTCCTGCGTTCTAAGAGCCATCGACAACCAAAAACTTGCGCCACACCAGGATATACACCCGGACTGGTTTCGTGCCATGGGCCTCCACTGGCCACGTGATCTCCCAAAGTATTGAGGGAAACCGAACGACCAAAATAACTATAGTTCGATGGTCCATCGATTGCGGCTCCCAACAGAAACCAATCTGTTCCGTCCCACTCAAAAACTTGAACACGTCCAAGTTGATTGTTGGATGGTGCATAGCTTGGTTCTCCAACAGCGATTCGATTGCCACTGGCATTGATGCTTACGCCTTCTTCAAGCGCCCAACTGTCCATACGCCACCGTACCCAAAATCGGTCCCCCTTGGTTTGCCAAAGATTGCTGGAGGCATCCCATTCGTAAACTCGTGCCAACCCCGCAAAGGAACCCACGTTGGGGCTGGCAGAAATAAAAGTGGTTCCATTTGCATTGAGATCCAGAGCGTTTCCCCAGTTGCCACCGATGGAAACACCATCTATATTTTGGCCTCTTTGAATCCAAGTGGCTCCATTCCATGCAAATACTCGAACTCTCCCAACATTGCCAGTAGCCCCCATGGCTCCATAAGCGATGACATCTCCAGTCTCATCTATACTGACAGCACTTCCAGCTAAGTCTTGAGAAGCCTGCCCGTAAAAGGTTCCGCCTTTTTGGATCCACGCACTCCCATTCCATTGGAAAATTTTTACACATCCCGCATCGACAGCTGCTGTGTCGTTGGAAGGAAAGCCTACAGCAATAACATCGCCGCTTGCGTTGATCGAAACACTGAATCCTGCAAAATCATAGGCCGCTTCTCCATCGATGTCGGCTCCTTTTTGCTGCCAATTGGAGATGGATGAATTCCACTCAAATACTCGTGCAAACCCTAGATCGCTTTTTCCACTGTAGTCCCCGAGGATGACAGTGTTCCCAATTGCATCAATATCGGAAGAGAATCCAAATGTATTCGCTTGGGGTCCAGCTCCAAGATCAGAGCCTTTTTGATTCCACGCACTTCCATTCCATTCAAATACTTTTGCACCACTGGCCAACGGACTCGGCAATGTGGAGACAAATCGATCTCCACTGGAATTGATTTGAACAGACCCTCCCATTTGTGAAATGGAGGCTGGCCCAAGCTGATTCGTACCTTTTTGAATCCATGTACTTTGTGCATGAAGCTCCGTAGCCACAAATGCAGAAAGCAAGGCCATCTTAAGCAGAACCAATCTATTCATAGGACCTTCCCCTCCACTGAACCATGCTTTGGAGGTATCACAATCGTATTTGAAAAATCCAGCGAAAAACGTCTTTCGATTGGTGGGGCAATTTCTTGAACATTCATAAAAATGGTGATTATAAAACATCTCATGACAATCAAGACACTTACAAAAAACATAGGTACAGGAATGTTGCTAAGCTTGTTGTGTTTGGGACATGCGTGGGGATGCAGTTTCAAAGCAGAAGGTGTGACAACTTCCAATCAAGAGAAGTTTTTGGAGGCGCTTCGGTCGATTACCTCTGAGGTAGAATTCACCTTGGAAACAGGGACCATTCACTTCACATCCAAAGATGCTGTGACGTCGGCTCAGGTCGAAAAAGCATTGCAAGGAGCCAAGCTCACCGACATTCACATCACGTCGATCACGCATTGATCGTTTGAAAAGAGATAGGTGCCCCTGGTTTTATCTATTGGTTAGGAGATTGTGATGTTAATAAACGGATCATGTCATTGTGGAAATGTTCGGTGGGAGCTTAGGCAAGCGCCATCGAGTGTCACAGCATGCAATTGCACGGTTTGTCGACGCTATGCAACTCTTTGGGCGTATGATTATTTGGATCAAGGAATTTCGGTATCGGGAACTACCTCTCATTATATAAGAGGGGATCGAAAAATTGAGTTTCACTTTTGTCCAACCTGTGGATGCAATGCCTATTGGCTTGCTGTCCATGCAAACAAAGAAAACAAAAGACGAGTTGCCGTCAACATGAGATTGATTGAGAACCCTGATTTGATTGCAAATCTCCCTGTGGATCATTTCGAAGGATTGGTAACTTTTGAAGATCTTCCTGGCGATGGAAGGTGTGTAAAAGACTTATGGTTTTGATGATCAGAAATACCTAAACCAAAGGAGAGAGCATATGCTGGAAAAAATCATGATGAAAGGTGACCAAGTCTATGGCTTTGAGGCGGTGGGCAAGGTTACGAGTGAAGACTATCAGAATGTGCTGCATCCTTTGTTGAATCAAATTCGTGGGGATGGAAAAAAAGCTCGTTGTTTGCTTCTTTTTGGACCTCGGTTTGAAGGTTTTACACCCAGTGCAGCGTGGGAAGATGTTAAGTTGGGCTTTGATCACATTCAGACCTTTCAGAAAATTGCCATTGTTACCGATCATGCTTGGGTAAAAGGAGCTGTTCGTTTGGTCAGTTCCATGATGCCTTTTTCTGTGAGCATTTTTGACCATGCGATGTTGGATGAAGCGAAGCAATGGATTGCAGCCGATACTTCAGATTTAAATTATCAGTTGGACAAGGTCCATGGAGTCTTAAATGTTCAGATCGAAGGACCTCTGACCGCGGATCGATTTGGTGTGTTGACGGAACAAGTTGATTCTTGGATTGAAAAAAACGGAAAACTCAATGGTTTGGTCATTCAAACCAAAACCTTCCCCGGATGGAAAAATCTGGGAAGTTTGATTGGACACATTGTGTTTGTCCACAATCATCATACATCGATCAAAAAAGTCGCGTTGTGTGGAGATGGAGTGCTGCTTGAGTTGGGACCTGCTTTGGCCAAGCATTTTGTGCACGCGCAGGTTCAGCATTTTACATACCAACAGGTCGAACAAGCCAAGCAATGGGCCGCTTCGTAAGACTCACAATGATTTTTTTTAGAAGGTCTTTTGTGGTTGAATGAGCAAAACTCAAACCCAAAATACTGCGCTACTGCTCCTAGGAGATCAACTTTTTCCTTTGAAGTACATCGAAGGTATCGATTTCAACTGGATTTTCATGGCAGAGGATCGAGGTCTAGCGACTCATTTTCAATATCATAAACACAAAATCATTTTTTTCTTTGAATCGATGAGGCGAAAAGCTTTGGAGTTGCAGAGCCTATATCCTCTTTGCTATCGAAAACTACATGAAGAAAAACCAAATCAAGATTATGAAACCAAACTTTTAGAGTTTGTCCGACGTAAAAACATTCAAAAAATCATTTTTTTTGAAATTGAAGATCATTTTTTTGAAACGCGCATCAAAGATTTTTTGAGTCAAAATAAAATTGAATGGGAGGAAGTTTCATCTCCCATGTTCTTCTTTTCTCGAAAAGAATTCAATTCCTTTCTCAGCCAAAAAAAGAATCCCATGATGAAACATTTTTATGAATCCGTGAGGAAAAAAACGGGCATTCTCATGGACGAGGCAAAACCTGTCGGTGGAAAATTTAGCTTTGATTCCGAAAATCGGAAAAAAATGCCCAAAGACATGAAGATTCCTGTCAGAAGAAATCGCATTCAAACCGATGACGTGCATCGGGAGGTGACGGATTTGGTGAATGAAAGGTTCAAAGATCATCCTGGAAAAAGCGAAGACTTTTGGTTGATGACCGATCGCGAGGGAGCCTTATGTCAGTTGCAGTACTTTTGTGATGATTTTTTGTCTCAGTTTGGAAGTTACCAAGACTCTATCAGTCCACGAGATCCTTTTTTGTTTCACAGCGTAATTTCCCCATACATCAACGTAGGATTTTTGACTCCAATGGAGGTCATTGATGCAGTTGTCGAGAGATTTCAAAAGGGGAAAGCTCCGTTGAATAGCGTGGAGGGATTTGTTCGACAGGTGATGGGATGGAGAGAATTTGTTCGTGGAATCTATCATGGCTTCGACGAACAAATGACCAACCGTAATTTTTGGAATCACCATCGAAAGTTGCACTCCTCTTGGTATGACGGTGAGACTGGAATCCCACCTTTGGATGACGCCATTTGGAAAGCTAAAAAGTATGGATACAATCACCATATTGAACGTCTCATGGTGGTGAGCAATATGATGTTGTTGAGCGAAATTGAGCCCACCGAAGTTTATCGCTGGTTTATGGAAATGTTTGTGGATAGTGCAGATTGGGTGATGGCGGCCAATGTTTTTGGGATGGGACAATTCAGCGAAGGCGGAATTTTTGCGACCAAACCCTATATTTGTGGTTCGAACTATTGGTTAAAAATGAGCGATTACAAAAAAGGAAAATGGTGTGATGTTGTTGACGGTCTGTATTGGAGATTCATCCATAAAAATCGATCTTTTTATGAAAAAAATCCAAGAATGGGAATGATGACAAAAATTTTGGACAAGATGGATGCAAAAAGATTCAATGTTTTAATGGCATCTGCAGATGCATTCTTACAAACAAATACTTGTGAATCATAAACAAAATTCAGGAAAGGGCATCGAAGTACAATTTTGCACTTCGTTTGAGATTTTTTCGAATTTGTTTTTCATCAAACATTGGATGTTCAGAATGGCTGCTTGCAAAGGGTGAACACATGATTTTGATGCTGTGGTACAGCGTGGCGCAGATGCCTTGAACAACCCACTGCTGGTCTATTTTCTTTGGAGTTGTGGGAAGTGCACGGCGCAAATATTCGACAATGATTTTCGATCCTGGAGGAGTGAAGAGTATTTCTTGATCCAAGCCATGTTTGTCGATGTCTTTCGCTTCTTGAGACATCGCAATTCTCATGATGTTCATGATCATGTTATGATTTTTTTTCAAAATCAGATACATCTGGTCAATCAAATCTGAAAAATCTTTGGTCTTTTCACAGTCAATCTCACGAAACTTTTCATTCAAGCAGTCTAAGGCCTGCACCAAAAGCTCAACCCAAAGTCTTTCTTTGCTGGAGAAGTAGTAATTGATCGAGGCTACATTGACCTGCGCAGAATCCGCGATGTCTCTTACAGAAGTAGCCGCATATCCCTTCTCTGAGAATAAACAAGCGGCCGATTCAAGAATCCGTTGCTTCGAATCTGTGGTGCGCTTTTCCATCTAAGCAGCCTTCTCTAACGATTTTTCTTTGGAAAATCGTTTCCGAAAAAAGTGAGTGACATCCTCAACAATGGCATAGGCACATGGAACCCATATGAGAGTCAAAACGGTTCCACTCGTCAATCCCCAGGCCATGGCCAGAGTCATGGGAATCAAAATGAGGTCTTTTCCTCCAATTCCATAAGCTGTGGGAAAGAGTCCACTGATGGTGGTTAAGGAGGTCACCACAACGGCACGTAGACGCATTCCTGAAGCTTTCACCAAAATTTCTGGTAGGTCCATTTTTCCTTCGGCAAGCATGTCATCAATAAAGCTCACCAAAACAATTCCAGAGTTTACAATGATTCCAGAAAGACCAATGACTCCAATCATGGACAAGAAGCTTACAGCTCTGCCGTGAAAATAAAATGCGACGGCAAACCCCAAAAGGCCCAAAGGAATCGTAGACATGATGATCAAAGGGCGCATATAAGAGCCAAACAGAAAAACAAGAATTCCAAAGATCGCAATCAATGCAAGTACCATGGCATTGGCTAGACTTTCCATAGACTCATTGGTGTTTTCTTGTTCACCTCCAAATACGATCGAGACTTCAGGAAAATCTTTTTTGATGGTTTGTTCAAAGTACTCTAGTACTTTTTGGTTGGCTTGAATGCTTGTGATCTGAGATTCATCAATGTCTGCGATGACGTCTACAGATCTCTGAAAATCAAATCTCTTGATCTCAGGACTTCCGGGCACTCGTTTGAGCGTGGCAAGGTTGGACAGTGAGATCAAATTTCCGCGAGCATCCATGATTTCGATGTTGCGTAGGTCGGAAATTTCTTCCTTATCTTTTCCAGCATATTTCACTCTCAAATCAAACTTTTTGTTGTTGAGGGTGATTTCCGTCACAAGACTTCCTTCCAAAGCCGTTTTCACAGCATTCCCAATGGTTTGTAGATCAAGTCCGAGTCTTGAGATTTTTTGATAATCCAATTGCAATTGAATCTCGTCGTCTCCTACTACGATGTCTGTTTGTGGAGAAACAATTCCGGGAATGGAGTTGAGATACTCTACCATAGCATCGGTGGCTCCTTTGAGCTGCGCATCGTTGTTGGATCGGAAGGTTGCTTCGACTGGATTTCCTACGGGAGGACCATTGATTTGAACCTCAAAACTCAATTTTGACAGTCCAGGTACATCGATCGATCGAAGGTCTCGAAGAACCTGAGTATAATCCAGTGCAAAAGAAGCTTCTCGGGTCATATACATCAAAACCATTCCAACATTGCTGGCTTCTTTTGCTTTTGGATCACCGGGATCCGTTTGAGAAACCCCAGCTCGACCAACGATGTTTTCTACATCATCTCCCAAGACATCTTTGATTTTTTGGCTCACAATCTGGACATAGTGATCTGTGATTTCAAGAGGAGAGCCAATTGGAGTTTCAATTCTTGCGATATAGATCTCGGTTTGCTCGGCAGGAAAGAGAATAAACTTGTTGACTTTGACAAGCATAAAAAGAGAAAACAAAATCAAAAATGTAAATCCACCGGCCACCAAGTAGCGGTGTTTGACAAAACTGGCCATCATGTTTTCAAAACGCAATGTTAGCTTTGAAAACCAATCTGTATAGCCATCTCCATCGGTATGAATTTTGTTGATTCTTTTGCTGGATCCGAAAATCAATCGAGATGGCAGCAGGAAAAAACTTTCAATCAAACTCAAGGCCAAAGAAACCGATACAATGATGGGAATGTATTTGATGAATTCTCCCATCACACCTTTGGTGACGAGCATCGGCAAAAAAGCAGCAATGGTCGTAAAAGCTGTACAAGAAATAGGCAACCAAAACTGATGCGCTGATTCAACAGCAGCTTGTTTGACCGGCATACCGGTTTTGACCAGTCGAGCAAAGTTTTCGCTGATCACAACACTGTTGTCGACGAGCATTCCCAAAGCAATGACCAAGGCCAAGACCGTAATCGCGTCTAGATTCATGCCAAAGCTGGCCATGAATCCCATGGTTCCCATCACCGCCAAGGGAAGAGACAAGGAGGCAAACAAGCCGATTCGACCTGGCAAAAAAGAAAGCAAAAGACAATGACCAGAACCAATCCGGTAAAAGCGTTGGATTCGAGAACTTCCATTCTCTTTCTTACTTTGCCAGCTTCATTGTTATAGATGGTCCAAGAAAACCCTTCTGGAAGATCAATCCTTGAAAGTTCGTGTTCAATTTCATCTACAAGTTTGATGGTATCTTCTCCTGCTTTTTTCGTGACCACCAGTAGTGTCGATGCATTTCCATTGACCCGCGCAAGAACTTCAGCCTCGGCAGCAGAATCGGACACCAAGGCTACATCTTTGAGTTGTACTTTCTGTCCAGAAAAATTGGATCGGATATAAATATCTTCAAGTTCTTGGGCTGTGGTGACTTTTCCATCCAGTTTGACGAGGAGTTGTTCATGGGAGGATTTCAAATCTCCAGCAGGCACGTTTTGATTGCGCCTTGCCAGAGCAGAAAATACTTCATCGACACTCACATGGTATTGTTGAAGTTTTTCGGCAAGCAGTTCCACCGAAAATTCACGCTCTTGGAAACCAACCAGACGAACATTCAAAACACTTTTGTGGTCTTCGAGATGATCTTTGACAAAATCAGCAAAAGCATCTCTCTTGCGGAGTTCATTGCTTCCCGCAAGTGCGATTTCAATCGCAGGGAACTCTTCTGAGTTGAGCTCTTCAAATTTTGGTCTTTCTTGAAGATCGGATGGAAGATCGGATACACGTTCCACTGCTTTTTGAAGATCGTCCATGACTTCGTCCACATCATAGTGGTCCATGTCTACTCGAATGGTGATTTTGCTTTTTCCTGATTGAGAAAGAGATCGGGTATCTTTGAGGCCCTTGACCGTTCGAACTTCATCTTCGATGGGTTTGGTGATGCGTTCTTCGATGGTATCCGCAGATGCACCAGGATACATGGTTGTGACGGTAGCTGTGGCAAAATTTACCGAAGGGTAAGATTCGGAATTCATTTGCTTGAGGCCCATGATCCCATACACCATGACAAAAAACATCATGATGTACGTAAATTTGAAATTTTTGACGAAAAATTGAATGAGTTTTTTCATGATTGCACCTTGTTGAAGTCACAGTCTGTCTGTCCGTAAACAGACAAATATTGCAAAAGTGTTTGGATCACTATATTTTGACTGGATCGAAGCGCCAGCTCACTTTGAAGAAGACGATCTTGATCTGAGATATAATCGCCAATAGAAATACGACCTTGATTGTATTTCTTTTTTACCTCCCGAGTTCGCACAACAAGGCTGTCGATGTCTCGTTTTTGTGCCTCGATGGAAGTGATCAACAAAGGAATGGATTTTTTGATGAAATCAAAACTGGATTGCATCATCAAACGAATTTCACTTTCATCTTTTTCTTGTTGCTGGGTTACCAAATGAAGTTTTTTCTTTTCGGTATCTTTCTTTCCCAAAGGAACGGAAACATTGAGCTGAACTTGGAAGCCTTGTCTTTTTTCTCCAAACACTTCTCCAAAAGCTGGTGCAATTTCAGGATCTACGGCTGTGGAAAATACATCTCCCGAAAGATTCACATCCACCTCACTGTAGCTACGGGCTTGTGTCAATTGGGCTTTTCGATGCGCAGAAACTTGTTCCAGGATTTCATCGTATTGGGTGGTGTCTTTGGGAAGAGATTGAAATCCTTGAATGGTGGCGATGCATCCCAAAACTTTGCCTCGAACAATCTCGGCAGATTCAGGAACAATTTTTATATTTTTCTCTGAAAATGCAGGCACCATAGAAGCTAACCGCTGAATTTGCTGCTCCCTTTGAAATTTCAAATGCAGTACCTCGTTTTGACGTGAAGATGTTTGGGACTGATACAATGAAAGCTCTGCCATGTCTGAAGCCTGTTCCTGATATTGTTTTCGAACCACTTTTTCTTGTTGCTGTGCATGCTCATACATTTTTTGGGCTAGCTCAATTTGCTCATCGAGCATGATGAGGTTCCAGTAGATGGAGCGAAGGTTGATCCAAAACGCATGTTGGCCAATGCTTTGATACAGATAAGACTGCTGTTGGTTGGCCTCGAGAGCTTGCAATTCAGCTCGGTCCAGTCGACCCAAAAAGTTTTTCCACAGGTCCATGGTGAATCCTATGCGTGCTGTTGCAATGGAGGGCGTCTGGGTGGAACCATTGAATTGAAAGTTTCGATTGTCCAGACCCACAGATGCTTTGCCTGTAATCCCTACGTTGAATTTTTTCCGCACTCCTGCCTCAAACACGCTTTGAGGAGATACAACCGGATTGAATGCAATGAAGGGTTCTTCGTTGGTTCTACGATACATGGCCATTCCAAAAGCTTCTGGTGCGTAGCGGTCTTTCAACTCAGAAAAGGCTACTTCGTTTTCCAATGCCTGAGATGTGAGCCGCAAAAACTCAGGGGATTTTGAGGAGGCGTAGCTCCAAAGATCCTTTTCGTGAATTTCTTGCACTTCTTGTCCGAAAGACAATGCACTTGAGAAGATTGTGAACGTGATCAGTCCCAACACCATCAGATTTTTCATGGCGGACGGTATAGCAAAAGTGAACAAATGTTTCAAACAATTGTTTGAAATATGTCTTGTGAAATTGGTGCAACCAGAGTGGCGCAATGATTCAAATCCGAACAGCATGAGTTCGGTTTTGGTCGATAATTCTTCTTGGTCTTGCTCCTTCGGTGTAAGGATGGAATTGAATCAGGCATAAAAGTTGCTATTTCTGTGTGTGAAATGGAGATCAATGATGCAGTACAAGAAAAATCACTACTTCACGAATGCTGAGTTGGAAGCTTTTCTCAAGCAGTGCGAAAAACAATACCCTCAGCTTTGCACGCTGGAGACCATAGGAAGCTGCCCATCGGGCAAATCCATTTGGCTCTTGACCATCACTGATCGAGAAACGGGTTCCCACCAAGAAAAACCTGCCTATTGGGTAGATGGAAATACACATGCGAATGAATTGGCGGGATCCCAGGCCTGCATCTACTTGATTCACCACGTACTTTCTCAATGTGATGCCAATTCAGAGATCAAGCAGTTGCTCGGTCGGTCCACGTTTTATGTGGTTCCCAGGATCAGTGTGGATGGAGTGGAATCCATCATGACACGTCATTATAATATTCGGTCTTCCGATCAACTGTGGCCTCACAAAAATTTGTTGCCCGGATTTTATGAAGAAGACATTGATGGAGATGGACACACCTCTGGAATGAGAATCGAAGACCCTGCGGGTCCTTGGAAGGTAAGCAAAAAAGATCCACGACTGATGCTTCTTCGAGAGCCGGATGATTGTGATCCCAACGAAACTTACTATCAATTGCTTCCCGAAGGGCAACTGTATCCAGACAAAAATGCTCCTTTTGTCTTTCGCAACCGTTTTGGCATTGACATGAACCGACAGTTTCCAACGAACTGGGAACCCCAAAATTTGCAGCAAGGGTCTGGAGAGGCTGCACTGAGCCAGTCAGAATCACGAGCTGTTTATGATGCGATTGTTGCTCGGCCCAATATCGTCGGAGCGCAGTCTTTTCATACTTTTTCTGCGGTCATTCTCAGACCTTTGCTCAACCAAGAAGATCATGAGATGGATTTTACGGATTTGGAAGTGTACAAAGCGTTGGGAAAACGAGGAACAGAGATCACGGACTATCCAAACATCTCTGTTTTTCAGGATTTTTGTTACCATCCCAAAAAGAAATTTTATGGAAGCTTTTTGGAATGGGCCTACAACAGTCGAGGAATTTATGCATTCACAAACGAAATGTGGCACCTGGCCAAAAAAGCAGGTGTTGAGGTAGGACCAGCCGTGGATTGGTTTGCTAGAGCCAGTGACGAAGATAAAATTTGTTCGATGTTGAAATGGTGTGATGACAATCTTCAACCGGGTACTTATTTCAAAGAGTGGAAACCCTTTGATCATCCTCAATTGGGAAAGGTAGAGTTGGGAGGATGGAAGGGGCTATATGTATGGTCCAATCCACCACATGAATTTTTGCAAGAAGAAGTAGAAAAAAATGTTGGTTTTGTGCTGGCTTGTGCAAAATCAAACCCGCATGTGGTGTTGCATGAGCAAAACATTGAGCAGGTAACATCTTCTTCGGAGGAAAAAATATCGACCTTGCGATTGACGGTGAAAAATCAGGGGTATCTTCCCACCTATGGAAGTTCGGTGGCCAAACAAAAAGGAACCTGCTATCCAGCGCGAATGTATGCGGAAGCCAGCTCAGGATTGGAAATCTTGCAAGGAGAAGCAGATCGTCAGGTTGAACATTTGCAGGGAAGGTATGCCAACCTTTTTGAGCGCTCCATGGCTGCATCCACAGTATTTCGCTCTGGAAGAAGTCTCAATGCGATGGCATCGTTTGAATGGACAGTGAAAGGCACTGGAACACTTCATGTCAAGATTGACTATGCAAAAGGTGGCGTTTTTCGCCATACTTTTGAGGTGTGAAGATTTTTTTAGGAAGGAGAATTCAGCATGACTTTTGAAACCTCCATTGAAATTTTTGCCTCTGTCGATCAAGTCTATGCGGCTTTTTCAGACCCAAAAAGATTGGCTCGGTGGTGGGGTCCAGATGGGTTCACCAACACCTTTGACGTTTGTGATTTTGCTACTGGAGGAAAGTGGTTGTACGTTATGCATGGGCCAGATGGAAAAAATTATCCAAACGAAAGTATATTTCAGGAAATCCTCGCCAAGAAAAAAATTGTCATTTCCCATGTTTCAAATCCCAAGTACGTTTTGACAATTGCATTGACGTCTACACAGAAGGGAACCAGAGTAAGCTGGTCACAGGCTTTTGAAAACGAAAAAGTAGCCAAAGCCATCGAACATATTGTGGTTCCTGCCAACGATCAAAATTTGGTTCGGTTGGCCAAGGAAGTTCATCCTTGAATGAAGATGATCAAAACTTGAAAGACTCAAATAGATTGGTTTTTCCCAAAGTATTGATACGATCAAAGTCATGAGAAAAAAAACGCATTGGCAGGTTCTTGAAGAAAAAGAAAATTACCTTGTATGGGATTCTTTTGCTAAGAAATACTCTTTTCGACCTAGCATGGATCCACAAGAATGGCCCTCCATCCGGACCGAATATCCCCGCATGATGTTTGACGTATCCTCTTATTATGAACATGAAGGTCAGCATGATGGGCAAGACATTGAAAAAGCTCTGCAAGATCTTGCGGTAGAAATGTTTTGTGCTTTGACAAACAAACACGAAAAAATGTGGGCCATGGATTGGCATCATCCTAGTTATGAGTTTGATCCTCGAAAGCCTATGGATCTTGATCAAGAGTTTGATCGTTGGTTGGTTCCCATTTTTCCCAACGGGGATTACACTGTTTTTCTTTGTCAGGACTATGCCAATGTATGGTTTGGTCATCCATGGCAGCAATCGATTGCATTGGTTGGAGAGGCGTTGGTAGATCTTGGGAAAAAACATTTGAATGATTTTAAAAAACTAGGATTTGAACTTTTGTGAATCATCTGATTCATTGAAGTGGTCAATCCAAAAAAGGAGCAAACATGGCAACAAAAATAGGAATCTTGGGAAGTGGAATGGTTGGAGAAGCTTTGGAACAGGGTTTCAAAAAATATGACTTTCAGGTGCAGCGAGGGTCGAGAGGACAATTTGCAGAGATCGCTGCGTGGGCAGATGTGATTGTTTTGGCGGTCAAAGGGCTGGTTGCAGAGGCCGCGTTGACGTTGGCAGAAAGAGAAAACCTAGCTGAAAAAATTGTGATCGACGCTACCAATCCCATTGATGAATCTCAGCCTCAAGATGGAGTGTTGCGTTTTTTTACCACGTTGGATCGTTCGCTGATGGAGGAACTGCAGGAAAAATTTCCGCAAACAAAATTTGTGAAAGCATTCAATTCTGTGGGAAGTGCCCATATGGTAGATCCATCGTTTGATGGAATCAAACCTACCATGTTCATATGTGGAAATGATTCGCATGCCAAAAATCAAGTGTCATCCATTCTCGAACAATTTGGTTGGGAGACAGAAGATATGGGAACCGCCAAAGCTGCAAGAGCCATAGAGCCGCTGTGCATGTTGTGGTGCATTCCAGGGTTTCGAGACAACCAATGGAATCATGCCTTCAAACTATTGAAGAAAAAATAAGAGAAACTTTTGTAGGATGAACAAGCAATTGCAAATGCCCGTTTTGTTTTTGGGGCACGGTTCTCCGATGAATGCACTCGCACAAAATTCCTTTACGCAGACCTTGTCTGGTATGGCTCATGCGATGCCTCGACCACAGAGCATTGTTGTGATTTCTGCTCAT
The DNA here is from genome assembly GCA_041391365.1 of Bdellovibrionota bacterium. Classification (GTDB taxonomy): domain Bacteria; phylum Bdellovibrionota_G; class JALEGL01; order JALEGL01; family JAGRMV01; genus JAGRAX01. The sequence goes on from JAWKOC010000001.1 coordinate 437,240, forward strand.
TGGGAAACGCAAGGAACATGGGTGACGGGTATGCCTCAGCCCAAAACCATTCACGATTTTTATGGGTTTCCAAAAGAGTTGTTTGAGATTCGTTATCCTGCTCCAGGAAATCCAATTTTGGCCCAAGCGATTGTCTCAAAGAATCCAGATGATCAGATTGACGTGGATTTGGAATCGTGGGGTCTTGATCATGGAGCGTGGTCCGTATTGCGCCATATGTATCCCCAAGCAGACATTCCCGTGATTCAGATGAGCCTCGATCGAGCAAAAACTCCCAAGGACCATTTTGAGTTGGGAAAAAAACTTCGGTTTTTGAGAGAGCAGGGGGTGTTGATTGTTGGAAGTGGAAATGTTGTGCACAATCTGAAAGAAATTCAGTGGGATGAAAGCGCAGAACCTTGGAAGTGGGCGGTAGAGTTTGATGAATGGATCAGAGATCAAGTGAAGAACCGTGATTTTGTGTCGCTGATTCAACATCCAAGAGATGAAGATCAAGGGAAAAAAAGCATACCTACGTGGGAGCATTATTTGCCTTTGCTCTATGTGGTGGGAGCTAGTCAGGACTCAGATCCATTGGCCTTTCCTTATGAGGGAATCGATCACGCTTCGATTTCCATGAGATGCATTCGGTTTGGTGCATGATTGGTGGAATTCTAGGATCGCCAAGGATGTTGAGAAAAGTACACTTGTTTTGACAATTTTGATAATGATGCAAAGGGATTAGCAACTAAACCTTGACCAAGGAAACAACCATGAAAACAAAAGTGATCATTATTTGTCAGTATTTGCTGGGCGCAATTTTTTTTGTATTTGGGCTCAATGGTTTACTGATGGCGTTTGGGGGCAAGGGATTTATGCCCATGCCACCCCTTGAGCCAAGGATGGCAACCATCATGGCAGGATTTGCTGCCACGGGGTACTTGCTCAAGCTGGTCAAAATCATTGAAGTTACAGCGGGGCTTCTCTTGCTTGCCAATCGATATGTTCCTGCAGCGATTGTGCTGCTGGGTCCGGTCGTTGTAAACATTCTTGGAATTCACATGTTTGCCAGTCACGAAGGACTTCCCATGGCTGTGGTTGTGGTCGCTTTATGGTCTGTGTTGGTGAAAAAACATTGGACCTTGTTCAAACCTTTGTTGTCGAAATAGAGGTACAGCCATCAAAAGCTGTGGGAGAACGTTGATGAAATTTGGATATACGCTTATCTATGTATCTGATGTTGAGAAAACTCTGAATCACTATGTGCAGGCTTTTGGAGCAGAAATAGGCTTCTTGCACGAAAGCAAACAATACGGAGAGCTCAATACAGGATCCACAAAGTTGGGATTTGTTCATCACGACACAGCATCGTCGCATGGTTTTCCCTATGAAGCAGTAGCCAAAGAGAAAACTCCCTTTGGGGTTGAAATTGGTTTGGTGGTGGAGAATGTGTCTTCTGCTTTTGATCGAGCTGTGTCCAATGGTGCAGCTGCATTGAAGGAGCCCGAAGTGATGCCCTGGGGACAAACGATCGGTTACGTGAGAGATTGCAATGGAGTGCTCGTGGAACTGTGTTCTGCAATGCAGGCATAGAAAGCGTCTTCGGACCCATTCCTCTATTATATAGATGGGTTGCTGCCTTGATGATGTGTGCAAAATATGCATAGCTTGTGCTTTTTTAAGGCTGGTTGAATCGCAGAATCTTAATTTTTTTACATAAAAACAAATAGTTAGAATAAGCTGTCATTTTTTCAAAGTTGGCCGAGTTTATGCAAATTCAACGGGCATGAACCCATCTTTGCTTTTCAAGCTTCTCCCATCGATTCATCAAAATCACACTCGTGTCCGTCATGACGCTCGGTAGCAGCGCTTGTACCAGTTTCAGTGAAATCAGCGCCTTTTTGTCCGGACAAGACCTCATCAGTGATGGAAGCAATGTTCCAGCTGCCAATCCGGAAGAGATGCCCGATGAAACCACCGACAATGACGGTATGGGAGATCCTGGAAATACGGGAGGAAACACCGGAAATACAGGAGGAAACAGTGGGGGTTCTTCTCAGACGCAGGTCAGCGGTTTGGTGCTGCCAGAAATTGCCACATGTGGTTTTGCTCCCTATCTCACCACAGGAATGACCAGTCCTCGAATCACAAGTTTCGGGAGCTCCCCCAGTTCTAGTCAGCCTGTCATTACAGGGGTCAAAGAGGCGAATTCAATGGTACGAATTTACAGCGACCAAAATTGTACCTCCGAGCTTGGGGCCAGTGCGATGAATAGCTCCACAAGTTTTTCCGTCAACGTGTCTGTAGGCTCACCAAGCCGAACCCGCTTTTATGTCAAAGCTCAACTTGGCAATGGAGATTTTTCAACCTGCAATGCCTTTGAAAAAATCTATGTTCGCACCTCCAACATTGAGTACATTGACTCAACTTACTCAGGATCCAGCAATGGTTCCATCAACCAGCCATGGAAAAGTTTGGGGGACATCACGTGGTCTGCTGGAGATGTATTTTTGATCAAGAGAGGTTCACAGTTTTCTTCTGGATTGACCATTGGTGGAAGTGGAACCAATGGAAATGAAGTTGTGATTGGATCCTATGGGTCAGGAGAAAAACCAAGAATCAATTTGGGATCATCTGGAAATGGAATCACATGCAGCAGCCGATCGAACATTGTGATTCAAGACCTTGATATCCGTGGAGGAGCCAATGGGGTTAACTTTACAGCGTGTCAAAACATTACGTTTGATGGGCTCAACATTCAAGACACCTCTGCAAATGGCATTGCTGCGGAAGCAGGAAACTATCTGATGGTCTATGATTCGACGATCAAAAATGCCAATCAAAACAACATTCGTATCAAAGGTGGAGACAAGAGCGGTCAAAGCGCGTTGGATCACGTGGTTCTCAAGCGAATTACATCGTCTGGAGCAGGAGTTGACAACATTACCTTTCACAATAGAACGAGTGATTTGGCCAACCTGGGTGCATGCTTTCTTGTTACAGATTCGATTTCCTTTGGTGCTGGTGAAAATGGAATTGATGCCACGACAGGACACAACTTGGCTGCCATCAACAACGTAACCTATGACAACGGTCAGGGCGGATTTGTTGGAGGACATGAGCTACAGGACTATGTTGTGATGTTTCACAAAAGTTTTAACGATGCCTTGGGTGGGTCTGGTGCTCTTACGATGAAAACGGGAACAGGACGTGTTGCATACAGTAGTTTTGTGTCATCGGGAGGAAGTAATTTGATTCTGTATGTGACTCCGAACTTGAGTGACAATCTTCCCGTGGTTGGAATCAAATTGTACAACAACTTGTTTTATCGAACTGGCGGTGGAGATTTGGCTCGATTGGCAAACAATGTTTCAGACGTGGAGATGAAAAACAACGTGTTTGTTGGAAATGTTCTTCGCATGGACAGTTTCAATGGAACCTACAATTTGGATTACAATGCTTATGGTAGCTCCACCAGCACCTTCAACATCAACGGATCCAACAAATCTCTGAGCCAAGGACAAAGCCAAAATGGTGTTGATATGCACGGAATTGCCCAAAACCTTGATTTGGTTAAACTATCAGACACTGCATATGTGCCTTCTGCAACTTCTCCTCTGGTTCAAGCAGGAACCAATCTTGGCCTGACGATGGACTTGTCTGGAAAGAAAGTAGATCCTACCAGTCCACATATCGGCGCTTATTCTCCTCAAGGGTCCTAGATCAAGACCCGATTTCAAAATCCGACGAGGTTCTGAGAACAAAGTCTTTCTTGTGGTCCATGCGTGAAAACAAACTTCCGGGCCATTTCTTTTCTGTGAGATAGACTTTTCGTTTAAAACTCATACAATATGAAACAAATAAAACGGCTTTGCTGAGCTTTTTTTATAATGAGAGGCCCCATGAAACCAAATCCTTCCCCAGGTTCTGTCACATTGCATCGGGTGTTGAAAGCCCCGGTCGATCGTGTGTATCGGGCCTTTTTGGATCCTGACGCCATGGTAAAATGGCTTCCTCCTCATGGTTTCACCGGCCATATTTATGAATTGGATGCGAGGGTGGGTGGAAGATATCGAATGTCTTTCACCAACTTTTCCAATGAACAAAAGCATTATTTTGGGGGAACCTACCTTGAGCTCAAAACCAATGAATTGATTCGCTATGTAGACCGATTCGAGGATCCCTCGCTCCCCGGAGAAATCAACGTTACCATTTCGTTTTCCAAAGTCATTTGTGGTACGGAGTTGTGGATCAACCAAGAAGGCATCCCTTCTGTCATTCCAACCGAAATGTGTTATCTCGGATGGCAAGAGTCTTTGAATGCATTGGCGGTCATTGTGGAGCCAGAAATTCCTGGAGAATGATGAACTGTAGGAAAGGTAAAGATTTTTTGTGCCAGCATTGAACATCAAACAACTTTTTGACCTAGAAAGCTCTACGTATACCTACCTTCTGTTTGATGCAGTTCAACGAGAGGCCATTTTCATTGATCCTGTGTTGGAGCAGTTTGAACGCGATTGCATGTTGATCGAGCAACTCAATCTCAGATTGTCTACCATTTTCGAAACACACATTCATGCAGACCATGTTACTTCTTCGGGAAGAATGAGGGAGCAATTTGGATGTAAGATTGCAGTCAGTAGGCATGCCAAGGTACAAGGTGCAGACATTCATGTTTCCGATGGTGATACGTTTTCCTTTGGGTCGGTTGTTCTCAAATCTTTGGAAACTCCCGGTCATACAAGCACCTGCACGTCCTATGTTTGTGAGGGGTATGTTTTTACAGGAGATGCCTTGTTGATTCGAGGATGTGGAAGAACAGATTTTCAAGAAGGAAATGCGGCGCAGCTTTTTGAGAGCGTGAGAAAAAAGCTCTTTGTGCTGCCTGATGATACCATCGTGTATCCGGCTCATGACTACAAAGGGTTTACCTCTAGCACAATTGGCGAGGAAAAAATGCACAATCCACGTTTAGGGGTAGAAAAATCGAAACAAGAATTTGTTGAAATCATGAAAAAATTGCATCTTGAACGTCCAAAAAAAATTGATATCGCCGTGCCAGCCAATTTGGAATGCGGACTGATCTGAGTTCGTTATGGATTTTCGGATCGAGGAAGAGATTGATCTGGCCAACCGGCTGATTGAGAAAGGCAGAACAAAAGAATTTGCTCGAGGACAAAGTGTCTATGAGGAAGGGGAAAAGCCTTTTGCTTTGTACTATGTAGAAAAGGGGTTGGTGGTTCTGACCAAGCTGTCTGCATCAGGCAATGAGAGTCTTTTGCGGATTTTCAAAGCTCATCAGTTTTTTGGTCATCGGTCTTTGTTTTCTGATGAAATGCACCATGCTACAGCAAAATGTTTGGAGCCTTCCATGATTGTGTGCATTGAAAAAGAAGAAGTGATGCATCTTTTTGATCAGGAGCCCAAAGCTTACTTTTTCTTGGCAAGAGCTTTGGCCAAAGAACTTCGAAGAGCAGAAAATCGCAGTGTGATGATTTCTGAAGGGCTCATTTTGGAGCGAGTCGCGTCGGCCATTCTTTTGATTCAAAAACTTTATACCGACCATTTGTGGACCCGTAACGAAATCGCGAGCTACTGTGCTACTCGGACTGCAACCGTCATCCGTGCTTTGGCTGAGTTGGAGAATCGTGGTTTCATTGAGCAGGATGGAAGAAGAATTGAGATCAAAATGAGGAAGGTCTACTCGAATTGATTGGAGAATAATTTATGATGATGTAGATCATCATGGATCACCTCACATTCGTGTAGGATTGATTTCATATTAAAAAACAGGAGAAATGATGCCATTCAACACACAAGAGATCGTTCTAGCCCTGATTGGTGGAGTATCGATTGGAATTTCCGTAACGTTGATGTTGCTTTTTATGGAAGAGTGACAGGGATCAGTGGAATCCTCTATGGATTTTGAGGAGGGTTCAGCGGGACTGGATATGGAGGGCCATGTTTCTTTTAGGACTTTTGGCCGGTGGACTAATGTTACGTTTGTTTTATCCTGCGAGTTTGGAAAATACACTTGGCTACTCATGGGTCCGAGTTGCAATAGCAGGGCTTTTGGTTGGATATGGAACGGTACTAGGCAATGGGTGTACCAGCGGTCATGGGGTTTGTGGAATCAGTCGCTTTTCTCTTCGCTCTATTTTTGCAACTTTGACGTTTATGGTGTTCGGGATGATGGCTGTATGGCTTGGCAAATTTTGGGGATAAGGAGAAGAATGTAGATCAAAACTACTTTCGTTTGTCGTAGGACTTGTTTTTGCGTTGGGTCTTGGAATTTCCGGATGACACAGCCTCAAAAAGTGGTTGGATTTTTAGATGTGTTTGGATCATGGAACATCGCTTTGATGTTTGTGATGGTTGGAGCGATTGCAGTGCATGCGGCATTGTATCCATGGATTACAAAAGAAAATCACCCATTTTAGAGGATCAGTTTCACACATTCCTACCAAAACAGAATTGCATCCAACATTGTTTTTGGGGGCTGCTTTGTTTGGTATCGGATGGGGATTGGGTGGTTTTGTCCCGGGCCTGGCATTGTGAGCCACTCTCAGGAAATGTAGAAAGTGTGGTGTTTGTGATTGCTATGATGGCTGGAATGGGTTTGTTTCACATAAGTAAGCCCATCATTGATAAAAATTTTCCTTAAGAGGAATTTACCATGACTGTTTTGGGATACCTATGCATGCTTTTGGTTGGAGTTTCTCTTGGGATGTTGGGAGGAGGTGGGTCCATTTTGACGGTCCCCATTCTTACATATCTTTTTGGACTGGATGCTGTTCATGCAACCGCATATTCACTTTTCATTGTTGGACTTTCTGCTGCGGTTGGTGCGGTGGGAAAAATGAAACAAGGAAATGTAAAACCTAAAGTTGGTGCTTTGCTTGCTATTCCAGGATTTTTGGGCGTGTTTTTATCCCGAGCTTTTTTGATTCCTTTGCTTCCGACTCATGTTTTTGCATTGAATGATTTTGTTTTGACCAAAGATATGTTCATCATGATGATTTTTGCCATCATGATGTTGGCTGCATCCTATTCAATGATTCGGGGAAGAAGAAATACAAGTTCCCGTGACTCCACTGCTAAACCAATGCACCATGGAAAAATCATTTTTGGTGGTTTTTTGATCGGGGTGTTGACAGGATTTGTTGGCGCAGGAGGATTCATGATCATTCCTGCTTTTTGATTGGCTTTGCAGGGGTGTCTATGAGTTGTGCTGTTGGAACTTCACTCATGATCATTGCGGTGAACTCTCTTTTTGGTTTTACAGGAGAGTTGGTATCGGGTGAGTCCGTTGCATGGATTTTTCTTAGCTCTCTGGCAGGCATTGCTGCAATTGGCATCGCCATAGGAACCTATATGGCAAAATTCGTCTCAGAAAGGGTCCTCAAAAAAAGCTTTGGTTTTTTTGTTTTGGCTATGGGGCTTGTGATTTTGGTAGAACAACTTTCAAAGTGAAATCATGATGATCTAGATCATCTTTTTTTTGATGAATTTTTGATAGTGTAAAATCACTTGAAGGGAGAAAGACATGAAAATACAAGAATTTTTTGATCCAGCAACCTATACCTTGACTTACGTTGGCTTCGACCCGAACACCAAAGATGCAGTAGTGATTGATCCGGTGCTTGACTATGAGCCCCAAGGTTCCTCTGTTTCTTATGGTTCTGCAGCAAAGGTTCTTCACTTTTTGGACAAAGAAGGCCTACGGGTTCACTACATCATGGAAACCCATGCCCATGCCGATCACTTGACCAGTGCGCAATATTTGAAAAAGACATTGCCTTCTGCCAAAACAGTGATTCATGAAAACATACGAATGGTTCAATCTACGTTCAAAGATGTATTTCATTTCGGTGATGATTTCGATACCCATGGAAAAGCATTTGATCTTCTGGTGAAAGATGGAGATCAGATCAATGCTGGATCTTTATCGATTGGTGTGATTCATACACCCGGCCATACTCCTGCATGTGTTTCATATTTGGTCAATGATCAGGTTGTGTTTACAGGAGATGCACTGTTTATGCCGGACTTTGGTACGGGAAGGTGTGATTTTCCAAAAGGGTGTGCAAAAGATTTGTATCACTCTGTTCATAATAAATTGTATGAACTTTCCGATCATGTGAAGGTATATGTTGGTCATGATTATCAACCTGGTGGAAGAGATCTGCAATTTTGCTCCAGCATAGGAGAAGAAAAGACTTCGAACATTCAACTTCAAGCCAAGACAACAGAGGATGAATTTGTTTCTTTTCGTACACAAAGAGACAAGACCTTGATGGCTCCAAAACTTTTGCTTGCGAGCATTCAGATCAACATTCAAAATGGACAATTTCCTCCCAAAGAGGAGAATGGGGTTTCATACATCAAAATTCCGATTCGAGGAGAGGTATAGCCAAGGAAAAAACCGTTTTGTTGAGACCTTGCGCAATGATCAAAAATCATTCATGATGCGACTCATGAAACGACCTCTGGCCATTACATTGATCAGTGTTTTTTTGATTTTTGGGAGTCTTGCGTCCACTGTCTATGCCTGGCTGCTGTTCCATCCGGAACTTATGGAGACCATTGGTCAGGGACTTTTGCCAAAGGTTACCCGATTTGAGCAGTCTATTGTTGTGGTTTCTATTTTGGTTGGTTTGACCGCTGGGCCTGCGATGTTGCTCGGCCATCACTGGGGGAGAATGGTGTACAGTGGATGGAGAGTGTGTGGGGTGATTCTTTCTTTTTTTAATCCTAGCTTGATGGGACCTTCGGCTCAAAATGTACCAAGTAGCTTGGGGCTGGTGAAGGGGATTACGATTGTTGTATTGTTTTTGGAGTTGTATTATCTGTTCAATCGTCAAGCCAATGCCTATTTTCTTCCAGAAAAAAACCAGACCTTATAGCTTTTCCCACCATGGATTTTTGGGAAAAGATTCATTCCAAGTAAACCTTTGACCCAACATGGGTACAATCATGTGAATGTTTTTCTTGTCGGCAGCGGCCTGCGCCCGTTGAATGGGCTCATTCCAAGAATGATTGGAGAGAATGAATGTCCCCCAATGGATTGGAATCATTACTGATGCACCGAGGTCAACGTGGGCATCGATTGAATGTTCGGGGATCATGTGAATATCTTTCCAAGCAATATCTTTTCCGTAGTCACCAATTTTGACCAGAGACAAATCAATATGACCTAATTTTTTTCCGATTTGAGAAAAATGACTTGAGTATCCTGTATCTCCACTGTGAAAAACCTTGTACGTTGGACTTTCAATCACCCACGAAGCCCACAGTGTAGAGCTATCCATGGACGTTCGACCTGAATAGTGCCGTGCGGGAGTGCAATGGATGATGAGGTCTTGAAAAGGTTGAGATTCCCACCAGTCCATTTCGTGAATTTGATCTTGTGGAATGTTCCAGCGAAGCAAATGAGCAGCCAAACCAAGTCCAACAAAAAAATGAGTTCCTTTTTGGGAGAGAAATTGCAGAGTCTTCATGTCCATATGATCATAATGATCATGGGAAATGGTCACGGCATCGATCTGAGGTAAATCTTTCAATGCCACAGGGGGTTGATTGATTCGCATGGGAGAAAGCAAAGAAATTGGAAAGATAACTTGTGAAAATACAGGGTCGGTTAGAACACGATAACCGCTGATTTCAATCAGTACCGTAGCATGGCCCATCCATATGGCATGAAGTCCATCAAGGCGAGTTTCAAACGATGAAATCTGTTTTGGGAAAGCTGCAGGGGGGATGCGGTTGCCCGCATGCATGCGATCTTCAAGATTCACCCACAAGCTGGATTCATAATGTGGAGGAGAGTTTTCAAAGTGATCTTCATGAAACGCTTTGGACGACTCCATGCGCACTTTTTGTGCTGCCGTAGGGGAGCCTCCAAATTCTGGCCACGTATGAATGATCCAATAGATCCAGCCAGCTCCTGCACAGCTTACAAGCGATAGTCCTACAATCACTCCCATAAAAATGTTTTTTTTTGACTTCATCTTTTTAGAAAGGTTTGTCCAATTGGAGTTGCCAAAATCCTACATCCCACCACTGGCCAAATTTGAATCCAATTTCTTTGTAATGGGACGTTTTCACGAATCCAAAATGTTCATGCAGGGCTACACTTGCTTCATTGGGTAGAGTAATGCCACCGATGATGTTGTAGATCTTTGCCTGTTGGAGTTCTTGGATGAGCGCATGGTAAAGTTGTTTGCCCAAACCTTTTCCACACCATCGATGATCAATGTAGATTGCGGTTTCTGCAGACCATTGGTAGGCTGTTCTGGTACGAAAAGGTCCTGCGTAGCAGTAACCTACAATTTGATCTTCAATCTCTCCCACCAACCACGGAAATTTCTCCTGGAGAATATAAATTCTCTGCTGCATCTGCTGTGAACTGGGAGCTTCATACTCAAAAGAAATCACCGAATGATTGACATAGTAGCCATAAATCGTAGCTATCGATGAGGCGTCGTCAGAGCAGGCCTTACGAATGCAAAGTTTTTGATCCATGTACATGGAGTTTGTATCCTTTTTCAAAGGTGGGGGTCAAGAAGTTGCAGCAGATATCTCTAAAAATACGACTATTCAAATGCCTGGATCTCGCATATAAACTGGCTTGAGAGATTGATTTGATGTTTCCCGTGATTGAAAACGAATGTGAGCCGACAGAACCTTTGAGGTGCTTTACGTGTCTTTCCCCTAAGGCATGGTGTTACTGTCACCATATTGATTCTTTCGATCCCAATATGGTTTTTGTTGTTCTTCAGCATCCTCTCGAAAGACGACGAAGAATAGCAACTGGGAGAATGACTTATTTGAGTTTGGAAAACGCTAACATTTTTCATGGGGTGGAATTTGATTCCAATCACGAAATTCAGAAATGGATCGACCATGACGATTATGCGTGTTTTCTGTTGTACCCAGGAGCTCATAGCACCAATCTAAGCCTTCTTTCTGAAGAACAACGAAAAGAGACATTCCAGACTTCTCAACAAAAAATCGTAATTTTCTTAATTGATGGCACTTGGGCAACTTCCAAGAAGACACTCCGCTTGAGCCCAAACCTTGCAAAGATTCCTCGAATTACGTTTGATCCTCCTCACCCATCAAGGTTTTTGATTCGAACACAACCAAAATCCAATTTCTATTCAACCATAGAGGCTGCTCATCAATGCATCGAGCTCTTGGGACCCAGTCAACATGTGAATGTTTCTTCGGGAGTTCATCACAAAATGCTGCAGCCTTTTCACTATATGATTCAACAGCACCGCAATTTTTTGGCGAATCGAGAAAAAAGAGGGTTGGGCCGAACGCCAAGAAAGCTCAAACGCATGCGTTGATGTGGCAAAGAAGATTGTCTACAAGTTGCATTCAGATTTTTCTCGGCGTATACAAAACGTATGATACAAAATCAAAACCAAAATGTTGCAATCTTAGGAGCCTCGGATGATCCGGAACGCTACAGTTATAAAGCTTGTCGGAAACTAGAAGAACATGGTCATAAGGTTTATCTTGTGAACCCGAAATACGATTCCATTGAAGGAAAAAAAGTCTACCCATCGTTGGAATCGATTGCAGATCCAATCGATACATTGACCTTATACGTGGGACCTAAGGTTTCATCCATGCATCAGCAATCCATCAAAGCGCTTCATCCCAAAAGAGTGATTTTTAACCCAGGTGCGGAAAATGCGGAGTTGGAAGTTTTTCTTCAACAAGAAAACATCGAGACATTGCAAGCCTGTACACTTGTGTTGTTGGCGACAGATCAATTTTAATGTGAATCAGTTGTCTGTCAAAACTTGTTTTTCGATGTAAATTCGGTACATTCGAATCCATTCAACCCTAAAGGAGAAACGCAATGTCACAAACCCTTTTTTGGCTTACACTATCTTTGATCCTCACCGCTGTTCTCTGGATTCCCTACATTTTGAATGCTCTGGTGGTTCAAGGGGTTGGTGCCATGGGATATCAGGAAGGGCTTCCAATGCTTCGTCCATGGGCTCAACGTGCAAAAAAAGCTCATTACAATGCAGTAGAAAATCTTGTCTTGCTGGCTCCTGCGACACTTGCCTATGTACTGTTGATGGGACAGAACACAGGAGAAACCCTAATTTGCGCACTGCAGATCTATTTCTTCAGTCGATTGATTCACTACGTGAGCTATATGGTAGCCGTTCCTTATGTTCGAACGTTGTCTTTTTCCTCGGGATGGTTTGCAACCTTGTACATCTTGATCAAAGTTTATCAGGTGGCTGCATAGGAATTTTTCATTGCGGTGAAGGAACTGTTTTCATCGATTGCAAAGGCGTTGAAAAAAACGTTTTCGGATGACGTGCTTTTTGATGGAGCGGCGGCTTTGTCGTATTATTTTTTGGTGGCCATATTTCCCGGTTTGTTTGTTCTCTTTTCTATGGTTTCTTATCTTCCTGTTGAAGACCTTTCTTCTCATTTGCAACAGTGGTTAGAAAGTCAGATGCCTCAAAAATCGTCGGTTCTATTTATGAATTTTTTTCATTCGGCTGCGGGACAAAGAAGAAGTGGGATGTTTACAAGTGGATTTTTTCTTGCGCTTTGGACGGCCAGCAATGGCATGTCAGCGATCATGAGGCAGCTCAATCGAATTTATAAGGTCAAAGAGAAAAGAAATGTATTGGTTCGAAAGCTGGTGTCCATTGGGCTCACGTTTGTGTTTGGAGTTTTTATGGTGACATGTGCTTCCATGACTATTTTTTGGGGTATTTTGAGCAAATTGGTTCTTTCTTATCTACATTTGGATTTGCACTCAATTCCTTGGGGAATTTATGTAGGCAATGGTGTGGCCGTAGGTTTGATGATGATGCTTACCTTTTCGTTGGTATACACGCATGGGGTTTGTCGAAACATTCCCTATGTATTGTTTAGCCGTGGAAATATTGTCGTAGTGGTATTGTTTTTTTTGATTTCTTCTTTTTTTTCGTTCACCATCTCAAAAATTTCTAACCACAGTCTGACGTATGGAAGTTTGGCTTCGGTTGTGATTCTGCTGTTGTGGTTTTATGTTCTTGATTTCTCTTGTTGTTTGGTGCAAAGATTCATCAGTTATCTTTGGACAAAATCTTAGAAAAAATTAGTCATGAATGACGCTCATGGTTTTCCATTTTCCAGTGAGAACCTTCCCAAAACACCAATGACTGTACAACAAAAACAGTGGCAAATCCCAGGCCCAGTAAATCGCTCCTTGCCGATCACTGATCAAATAAGTGGGGAGCACCATCAGCGGCCAAGGCACGATCAAGGCTGCGATGGATACAAGTACATCTCCTGCACCTTTGAGAGCAAAGAAAAGTTAAGATTCAAACTATCAAAACCTACAAAAGTGGAAACATACAGGAAGATAGGGGACAATCGTGCTGACTTGTTCCCAAAGGAGTATATATTTGTTCATTGTGAAACGACGATAAAGTGGAAAATTACAAAGCTGCATCCAACCATACGAGACCATAGAAGAAACTGAACTCACTCCATGCTGCTTGTTCTTGCAGTTCTGGTTTTTTCTCCCAAATGTTGGCCAACCAATACCATGACGGCCTGAGCAACTCCCAACGCCGGAAGAACCGCTAGCATCATGACGGTCACTGCAATGCTGCTGCTTGCCAACGCAGCGTCACCAGACTCGAACCTTCCAATCAAAATCAAAAATACAGTAAATGCCATTCCTTCCAATGCCCATTGCAGTCCACTGGGAATGCCAAAACGTAAAAATCTTTTGAGCAAATTTCGGTTGGGAATCCATCCAGAAAACAACTGGTAAGCTCGATCATGTTTTCGTGTGAATACCAACGCAAGACCAAACAAAGCGCTGGCAAATCCAGCCAGGGCAGTTGCGTATCCAGCACCTTGAATACCCATCGCAGGAAATCCCCAGTGCCCTGATATCATGGCGTAGTCCAATAGGGCATTGACCACAAGACCAACCGCATTGATGGCCATCACTGTTTTGGTGTTGCCCAATCCTGTAAAAAATCCACTTGCCACAGCCACCAGTGCGGTTGGCAATGCTGAATAGGCGAGGGAGTTAAAATATAGGATTTCAAGTTCCGTGATGTTGGGGGAGTGATTCATCATGAAAAAAAGTTTTCGAGAGCAAAATATCAGACCCAAAAAAAGAATTCCCCCACCAAGACTAAGATAGATGGATTGCCAGACAGAAGGTCCAATCATGTGCTTCTCTTGCGATCCAAAATATTGGGCAACAAAAGTTGTTACGTATCCAGCTGTTTGTTGAAGCAGTGCCATGGGAACCCAAAAAACTCCCATTACAGCCATGGCCGCACCAAGAGACTCTGTGGAATGGTTGCTCAAGAAAATTCGATCGATGGTCAACTGAAGATTCCAAAAACTGTTGGCAATGATGAGTGGCCAAGCCAGTCGGAGAATATTCTTCCACTTTTCTTTGCGTGATAACATGGGTGATTTCATGATTTTTGTATTTAGGGTGAGTTGAATTGCTCACAATTCATAGGAAGAGATTGATCGGCGATCAAATCCATAGGCAAATGAATTTGATTGATTTCATCCGAGGAGACAAATGTACCGGCCCATGCATAGTAATCGCTCAATCCTTCTGATCCGATCAGATTGATCGTAAGACAATCTATTCGTCTTTCTTTTTGAGTTTGTTGGTTTTTAGATTTGAGAGAGGATGCAGATTTTCCACTGATTTTTTGGTCTGAGCGATACCCCACAGGTATTCGATTTTTGGATTGGGACCATTCAAGGATATGAAAAAGTTGATGCACAAGTGCAGCTTTCAAAGCTGAGTCCGTGGGTGCAATTTCATTGAAACGTTTGGGGTGATACTGAATGCGAAAATATCTTTTTCGTGCATCTTTGGAGGTTCCCCACGTAAGAGTACTCATCAAATGATCAGGGTGAATGTAGGGAGAAACTTCAATATGATAGATGGAAATGCTTTTGAGGGAACAATGGTCGGCATGAGGGGTCTCGCTTTTTCGCAAATCTGGAAACTGCTCATCAATGAGAGAACAAACCATGGTCTCTACTCTCGATTGGATGGAAGCCAATGCTTTTTGGGGATGCATGAAAATGGTAACCCATAGACACAGAGCAATCGAAAAAACGGTTTTCATACAAGGTGTCGGTATCCTACTTTTTTGATTTCGACCAGACCTTGGTGAACTTTGCGAAGGGTATGGTTCCCTCACGTACTTATTTGACGCAAAAAGCTATTTTTGATGCTTGATTCTAGGTTTGATCTTATATATTTCCATTCCCAGATTTTGGTGAAAGTTCGTCACCAGGAAAAACAATTTTAACTTCAGGAGAATGTCCATGAAAAAATATGTTGCCATGCTGTTTGTGGCTTTTGCTTTCCTAGCAGGGAATGTCCAGGCCAATACGTCAACCACGATTCCTTTGATCAATGATCAAAATTATGGAGTGGGTCAGGGAGATCTTGAGTTGTCATTTTCAATGACGCCTCAATTTTATAGTGTATCCGGCAATAGCAGTAATTCATTTTCTTTCAATATCGGAGGAAACTACTTCATTTCAGAAATCTTTGCTCCGGGTGTGGATCTAAGCATCAATGCATCCAGCGGATACAGCTATGTAAGTTTTCTTCCCAATGTCCAAGCTACTTGCCTATGCCAACCAATAGCCGTGTGATGCCATTTGCTCAAGCTGGGTTGGGTGCGGTATCCAATGATGGAAACGGACAATTTGCATTGCTTTTTGCTGGAGGCGTGAACTACATGTTGACCAGAAGTGTCGCCATTGGTGCTCAGCTTCGATACCAGATGTCTACAGGATCTGGATTTACAGCTCATGCATTCACCATTCCGGTTGCATTTGCTTTGTATTTTGGAATCTAGTTGATTCACTTTTTTCAAAGTGCATCTATGAAAGCCTCTTTTGTCATTCACAAAAGAGGCTTTTTTTTGCTGGGGACATTGTGTTGACTTTTGATCTTGCTGAGCAGCTCATTCGTTGTCCTTATTGTGGAGAGTCTTTGGTGGTTGAGATTGACCCAAGTGTGTCTTTTCAGGAGTACATTGAGGATTGTCAGGTGTGTTGTAGACCCATCGTGTTTCATGTTCAGTGGAGTGAAGAAGATGTTTCTGTAAAGGTAAAAACTGATTGTGAATAAAACAAACCAATGAACTCGGAAAAGAAAGAATTTGAAGAGGCCTTTTTGAAGCTGTTTGAAGTTTCCGAAGTTCCTGACCTTGGTATGCAAGCTGAAGTCATGGATTGCTTTGATCGATATGTTGGAGAAGGAAATGAACCTTGTTTTTATTCCTTGCGATGGAAAAAGCCTATGTCGACGGACGCAGCAGGTGATCATATCGATACTGAAAAAAAAATAGCTTTAGAACGCGGTAGAGTATCTATGGAGTGGAAGTCGTATGACATTCCATCAATGCCGAATTTGGATGATGTATTTCTTTCTCGTGGGTTCATCATGAAAAGAAAAATGCAGTTGATGTATATTTCTGTTGCCAAGTTGAAGGTGCCTGGTTCTCCTCGAGTAGATTGCAGACAGATTGAAACGGAAGATCAGTTTGAGGAACTTCTATCCATTGGAAAAGAGGTTTTTGAAGAAGATATGACGTGGTTAAAAAATGGCTTGAGACACGAAATTTTTCAAAAAAAGAACCTAGTACGAGCTTATCTTGCGTATGTAGATGGAAAGGCTGCCTCTACATCATGGATCAAATTGTTTGGGAACGTAGGTTTTTTGTTTGGGGGGAGCACCCGTCTCGAGTTTCGTGGGCAGGGGGCCTATCGCTCGTTGCTTCGAGAAAGACATCAATTTGCAAAAGAGCAAGGAGCATCGTTTTTGATGGCCGAATGCACACCATTTAGTCAAATCATTTTAGAATCTCTTGGATTTTTGCAAGGTGGAGTCATCAAACAATGGGTCACTCATCTTGATTCATTTTGAGTGACTACGATTTGAATAAGATTCTATCTGCAGAAAACTTTCCGGGACCAAAGGTGTACAGCAACATGGAAATGGTCAAATACACTAGAGCCAATTCATAGGATGCGCCTCTTCCAACAAATGGATCTCCATGCACCATCGCGTGAAAATAGATGGCGACAGACATGGTACAAAAAATCCCCACACTGGCCAACGGAGTCAAAAGACCGACCATCCAAAACATGCCACCTATGAATTCAGACAAAGCTGCAAGAAACTGAAACACCCCTGGAACTGTGGCTTCTGGTCCCATCCATCCCATGGGATTTTGAATCTTTGGAAAACCATGCATCACAAATGCTAGTCCAGCTACAAAACGTACCATAAGAACGACCAGAGAGACTTTGGTTCCTGTGGGCTGAACTTGAAATATCGAACGTATGCTCATAGACATCATCTCCTTATGATTTTCATATAAGATGTGTAGTTATAGATCAAATTTCTATGATATGAAAAAACAGCATGGAAAAAGAAACAAACCTCAAACTCATCGGCTGTCGAGGAACAGGTTCTGCGATCGCCGAGGCATTTTTGACCCTTGCAGATCTTTCGTATGAGGTAGAAGAAGTCGATTACGACAAAGAGTCAAAACAAAGGCATTATCTGAGGTCACTGAACCCTCTGATTCAGGTTCCAACGTTGGTTTTGCCAGATCAGTCTGTATTGACAGAAACGTTTGCCATCGCACAATATGCACAGTTGATGTGTCCCGAATATACTTTTATTCCTTCTCAGGACATTCATTTTTGGCGTTGGATCATGTTCATCAATGCTGCCATTTATCCTACCTTTACGTATGGAGATTCGCCCCAAAAATGGGTGCGTCCATTGGACGGACAGAAAGACTTGAGAAAATCGACCGATGACCGTCGCAAACAATTGTGGGGTCAAATGGAGGGCCAAGGTAAGCTTCCCTATTTTCTTGGAGATGAGTTTTCGGCGATTGATATTTATATTTATGTAATGAGTCACTGGAGACCTGGATACGATTGGTTCGTTCAATCTTGTCCAAGACTGGCCTCGATCGCTCAAAAAGTGGAAATGCATCCAAAGTTGCAAGATCTGTGGGATGTTCATTTTTCCACGGAAGGGTAGATTCTACTCTCATCGAAATTGCTTGTTCATTTTTCGGTTGAGGAAGTATTTCTGAATCCTGTAAAGGTTGAAAGATATGACACTTCCTAGCCGAAAACGAATGTACAGGGCCTTGATTGAAAGAGACACTCATTTTGAGGGTGTTTTTTTTGTTGGAGTCAAAACCACTGGTATTTTTTGCCGACCTTCTTGTCGAGCTCGAAAACCAAAACCGGAAAACGTTGAATTCTTTGCAAGGGCCAAACAGGCCATGCTTCATGGATATCGACCTTGCAAGGTATGTAAACCTTTTCAAACCTCTTTGGATATTCCGGACTGGATGGAGTTGATTTTTTCATCTCTGGAAAAAAAGGAAGAGAAAGTCATGAAGGATGCGCAGATTCGAGACCTGGGGGTAGACCCTATTCGTGTTCGAAGATGGTTCCAAAAACATCATGATATGACGTTTCAAGCCTATCTACGATCGTTGAGAATTGGCATGAGTTTGGATCTTGTAAAACAAGGCGAGAAAGTAGTGGACGCAGCTTTTGGCAGTGGATACCAGTCGTTGAGTGGTTTTGGTCAGGCTGCCAAAAAACAAAGTGGCCAATTTCCTTTCAAAGCTTCGCAACAGACGTCTATTTATATTGATCGTATTTCTACGCCATTGGGTCCGATGATGATTGGGACAACAGAACAAGGACTTTGTTTGTTGGAATTTTGTGATCGAAAAATGTTGGAATCTGAGTTGAAAGACTTGCAAAAGCGTTTGAAGGCCAACATTTTTCAGGGAAAGAACACTCTTTCGTCATTGGTATCAAAGCAGCTCAATGAATACTTTCAAGGAAAGAGGAAAATATTTGATATCCCTTTGCATACTCCAGGTTCAGCATTTTCTGTAAAAGTTTGGAATGGATTGAAAGAGATTCCATATGGGAAAACACGATCCTATCAAGAACAAGCAGTTATGCTAAAAGATCCGAAAGCCATTCGAGCCGTGGCGAGAGCCAATGGAATGAATCGAATTGCAATCATCATTCCTTGTCATCGGGTCATTGGAAAAAATGGAAAATTGGTTGGCTACGGTGGAGGTTTGTGGAGAAAACAACGACTTCTAGACCTAGAAATCAAAGGTGAAGTTTTGATGTCTTCTCTTTAACAAATCAGCTGATCTGAAACGAATGAATGTGTTTTTCGACTGCGAAGTAGAAGAAAAATAGGGGAAAGATTTGATGGAGTGGGCCCAAGAGATTTTTCTACAAGTTCAAAATGGTTTTGATGGTTGTCGATCCACGTTAAAACTTGTTGGGTTTCAATGGCACCTTGAGGATGACCTGGGTAGCAAAGTACGCTCATCCATCCTAACGGTCTCAATAGACGATATGCTTGGTCAAAAGATTCTAGTGTTGTGGATGCAAGAGTCGTAATGGATTTGTCTCCATGGGGTAGGTATCCTAAGTTGTACATGATGATGTCCATGCAATTGTGCAGAGAGCGTGAAATTCTCATTTCCATATTGGTGTGAGATTCTTGAAAATATGAAATTCTCGATGCTGAGGTATGAAGATGCAAACGTTTTTTGTTGTTCAATGGCTTGTTTTGCAGATCAAAAAGAAACAAAGAGATTTCCTTGAGGCCGTAAACCATTGGCCAAAAAAGTGTGTCCCAACATTGCCGCAGGTTGCATCGATGGCATTGGTGATTTCAGGAAGATGTTGTTTGATGTGCGTGTGGCATAGCCAGTCATAGGCATCAGTAACGTCCTTTGGAAGCGAAGCATCTTGCATCAAATGGTCGACCAAACATTTCGAATAATAGGGAACTTTCAAACATGCTTTGCTGCCAAACCATTGAAGCAGATCAAGTTGTGGTGCTGAGGATGTCTTCCGATGAAAGGCATGTGACCGATGGTTGTGGGACGTATTCAAGCGATGGGCAACAAGGTGATACGAAAAATGTTTGAGATGTTCTTTTGCTCCAAGAGAAATTCTTTGGCTGCATTGCTGGGAGTACAATTCAGTTGTTCACGAGTAAGTTGGCTCCCAACATGATTCGATGATCATGGGTTGGCAAAAGCCAGTGGCCCCAATTTTTGTAAAATCTCATCTTGAATGGTGGTGGATTCAAGTGAGGATTTCTCTCCTTTGGATGGATTGAGAGGCGAATACGAAAACCAAGGTTGAATCGAATTTGATGCCTTACCGTGCGATCGCTTGAGCTCCGGATGCCTCGGTATGAAATTCTAGAATTTTTATGTCTACATCATCATATACAAACGTTTCTTCAAGGAGAGATGAATGACCCTGCAAATCTTTTGATGAAGAGGACAAAAGAGATTTGATGTCGACATAGGCACTTGTTGTGACTTCTACGACAGGGTGTGTTTTTGTTGGCAAACATACTTTTGTGAAAGAGGAGTGTTTCCTAGGTAGTTTTGGTAAGCAGTGAGCAAAGCCTTTTTTGATAGTAGTCGATTTCGGAAAGTTTTGAGCAGTCGATGTTGGCGAACTTTATGAATGCTGAGTCCCACTATGATGATGAAGTGAGCCATACATCTGGTGGGCATGTTCCCAATAGTCGCCAAATTGGCTTACCAGATGAAGTCTGGGGCCAGAAATGGGGTTGATGATGCCTACGTAACAACCATGATGAAGAGTTATGATGTGAAGCATCAATCACCGGGTACAGCTCCGGCTCTTCGCAGGAAGTGAGCCAAAAAGACTTCCTGCGATGCCTTGGCCAACAATGATGAAATCATATTGCATAAGCTTTCTCTATATCTTGTGATTTCGTACCGATAAAGGGCCAAATCGCAGGCATTGCATGGAGCCACCCGCGAGAGTCGAACTCGCGACCTACTGATTACGAATCAGTTGCTCTACCAACTGAGCTAGGGTGGCCTGATTGGTCCAAAAAAGGTGGCGCGAATGTACTCTTTTCAAGCTTTTCTTGGCAAATGAATTGTCGAAACCCATGTGGAATGATGCTGTGCGTTCTAGGAGATTGAGGAATTTCCCATTCAATTGTTCCTAGGCTTGATGTATTTGATATGACCTCTCCATGAAAAAGCGCCACATTGTTTTCCTCATCGTTACCCACGATAACTGCCCCACCAGAAGTGAAGCTCCCGTGTTTCAATCTTCGGGAGAATATCGTTTGAACAATCCCGTATCCACGGTCATGATCAGTGGGTCGAACCTGGCTGTAACCGTCAATGCCAACATTACATTGAATCAAAGCTCTGGGGCCATCGTGGGGTTGGATTTGTCGACGGACCAGGTTCTTACCGATACTTTGCTACGCATTCCAAGTTTTGGTGGACGGTTTTTCATCAATCCAACCAACAAAAATATTTATGTGCCAGATCGTGAAAACAATGCTTTGCTCGTCTATCAATACAGTGTTCCAGGAACGGGGGGGTTGCCCATTTCTTTTTCTGCGGTCAACGTGCCCAGCCCTATATCTTCGAACTTGGCCAATGCGATTGAGACCGATGAAAATCCATGCAGTGTTCTTACGGCTCAATCAAGTATTCATGGGGATCTTGTGCTGGTAGCCAACAAGCTCACGGGAAGTATTACTTTTATTCGTGAGAGCAATCTAACCGCGATGGACATGAACACGGATTCTCAATTCAATGGCAAAAGACTATTTACAGCGGCCAATATTGGAGATTCATCGAATCAGTTTCCTGCAAGAGGGCTTTATCGGTTGGTTGCGGATTCGAATTCCAATTTGATCTATGCAACATCTACCACGAGCAATGTGGTTCATGTCTTGGATCCTAATGATTTGAATGTAGAAGCCGCATTGGATTTTTCGGTGATTGCTGGAAGCACGAGAGACCTTCGTGGAATCACCTTTGATGGTGCTGGAAAAGGTTTTGTGGTTCATCGAGGTTTGAAGAGCTTAATTGTTTTTGATTCCTCGGTCATTGTAGACAATGGCATTGATATGGAAGTGGTTGTCCCGACAGTGTTGGCGACCATTCCATTGGGCAATGATCCAGAGGATGTTGTTTTGGACAACGGATTGTTGTTTGTTTCTCATGTGGGAGAAGAAAGCATTTATGTGATCAATGCGAACAACTACCAGGTTCAATCAAAAGTTTATTTGTCTGAGGGAGCTGATCCAGTTGATCTTTTTGTAGACTCTCCCAACAATCGGTTTTACTCTACGAATTTTTTCTCAGATTCAATTTCGGTATTTGACTTAGCTTCATTCACTTTTACCAAGGATATCATGTAACATGAGAAAGGGTTCGATTGCTTTTGGAATGATGTGGGTGGTGTTGTTGCTGTCCTGTGGATCCAATCAAAATTTGATTCAATTTCAATCACGACCGGTTGATATCGATGTCACATCGAGCACCGTGAGCATCAATGGAAAACAAGTCAAATTAGCATTTGTCTTGGATCAATTTTCTGCGCGGATTTCAGCCATGAGAACAGATCTTCACACTCGCCTTGATTTGGATCAAAACGATGATCCAGACAACTCTCCTCTTGCTGCTGGACAGGCTCCGATATCCATGACCTTGGATGAGGGTGTCAGTCCCATGCGCGTGTACAGTGCAGATATGGAAGGTAGGAACAAATTTTGCGTGGCTTGCATTGACAAACTCTTCTTTTGACAACGGCAATTACCGAGATGACTCCGCTTGATTTGGGAGGGGCTGTCATAATCGCGAGTCGAGCCATTGTGAATTCGCCTTTGTCTCAAGCCATGCCCAGTGTCTATTCGATTGTTGTGGATGCAGGGACAGGGAACGGAAACATGGACCTTGGAAACGTCGAAATGGAAACTCAACTGGAAGTAAGAGGGTCCGTTTCAGGTCTTCAATCGAATCTTGCCTCCATCAATCAAGAATATGTATCCGACAACGGAGCATTGAGGTTTTTCTTGAGTCACTCCAGTTCATCCTTCGCCTCTTTCTGTTACGGTTCGATTTCAAACCTTGGTTTGCAATCCTTTTGGGCTTTCCAATGCGCCTTTGATAGAAGTGAATGGCAGAAAAATGTATATTCCTGACCGACGGTGAAACGATTGGAGAGAGGAATTTGATTCTCGATAGACTTTTCATCACCGCCCACGGTAATACTCTTCTGTAAATTCTGGTCAAAGATTTGGTTTGTGGCGACCAAGCATTGTATGGATTGGATCAAAAATAGCGGCGCAAATGGTGCTTTGTACAAAATTGCTTTGCCTACATTGGCCCTCAACGTTGTCTCCCAATTTGCCTCTGGAGCCCATGCGGTGCGGATTTTTGAAAATCGAGTCTATTATTTATATGGAATCGCTGGGGCTCCTAAATCCGTTGGTTTGAGCTGTTGAACACACTGGGAACCAAGGTTTCTGAAATAGCCATGGAGTTTGCCTTGGATGCGTCTTTTTTTATCTAAAAGATTCAACTCCTTATGCCATGGTCGGTCTAGCGTCCGGCAATCTGGATCAATTGAATCTTCACAACCTACGAATCGATCAATAGGATGATCGAAGTGGCTCAGAATCTTTCTTTAAGCTCCAATGTTCGTTTCTTTTGATGCGGGAAGCGTATCACAACCTGAGTTGATCTCCGCCAACACCAAAGACGTTTGGTCTAACCCAAAAAAGAATATTGGCAGTTGATTTACAACGGCAGGTGTCATCCCTGAATCAGCCGGTATCGTTGCGATTGCGGGTGCCAACGTAACGGTTCAATCCATTGACTTGGCGTCGTTGGGGGTCGCGGCAGGAGACAAGGTAAAGCATTTTGTCTTCGAAAGAAGAACTGGAAATTGCTTTCTGGTCAGTCCTCCCACCATCACCTTTGGTGTCGGCTCCTTACTTGCTCAAGGGGCTGATACATGGTCGAGATCATGGTCGATGGAGAGTATTTGGTTTTTGGAAGTCGATCTGGTACTCAAACAAATAGAGCTCTTGAAAGTCTCTCACAAAGTTATGTATCCGATGGGCAAGAAATTTCTTTGAAAATTCGACCTTCACTCGATTTTCCCACTAGTTCGGGTGATTTTTTCTCTTTTACCGTGTCTGATGGTGTGGAACCCGTACGCCTTGGGATTTCATCTTTGAGCAAAACGGTCACGGTGTTTGAAAATGCAGAAGGAAAGTTGTTCGCCTACGTGGGTCATTGGAGCGATGGGGAGATTTCGGTCGTTGACTTGAACTCAACCAAACCCAAAAAAATCCGATCTTTGTCCTAATGTATCAAAATGAAAGAGAATTTTTTTTCCTTAGGTCTGTGTTTTAATCTTTATTGATAGATGCCGATTTGATAAGTGAATACCCTTTAGAGGATTGCTGTGAAGATTAAACGTTTAGAATTGACTGGATTTAAATCGTTTCTCGAAAAAACTCAGTTTGAGTTTGATGTTCCTATCACATCTGTGGTTGGACCCAATGGATGTGGAAAAAGTAACATTGTTGATGCTTTGAAATGGGTCACGGGTGAGCTCAGCTACAAAGAGCTGCGAGGACGAAATTCTGAGGATTTGATCTTTGCAGGAAGTGATCGTAGACCTCCAACAAGCATGATGGAAGTTACGTTAACATTGGACAATGATGCACGAACAGCTCCTGCACAATACAATGACTATTCCGAAATCTCTGTTCTTCGTAGAATTTTTCGGGATGGTACAAGTGAGTTCTTTATCAACAAAACTCCATGTCGATTGAGAGACATCATTGATTTGTTTTTGGATACCGGCATCGGACAAATTTCTTACTCGATCATTGAGCAAGGAAAAATTGGAGCCATTGTTTCGAGTCGAGCAGAAGATCGTCGTATGATGATTGAGGAAGCTGCTGGAATCACCAAATTCAAGAATCGGAAAAAAGCCGCTGAACGAAAGATGGAATACACGAAGCAAAATTTGCTCCGTGTCAACGATGTTACTTCTGAATTGAAAAAACAGATTTCTTCGCTTGAGAGACAAGCCAAGAAAGCTGAGAAATATCACGAACTCAAAAAAGACTTTGAGAGTTTGGATATTGAAATTGCAGTGAGTGATTATAGTCACATCAAATCAGAAATTGAATCGTGCAAAAAATTTGAACAACAAATCCAAGATTCCTTAGTTCAGTTTGGGTCGACCTTGAGTGAAACACAAGCAGCTCATGAAAATGAAAAAACAACATTGGAAGAAGTTGAGCAAAAGTTTCAGCAATCTCAACAAAACTTGTTTGCACAAAAAAATGAAATCAACAAGTCGACACATCAAAAAGAAACCAAAATGCAAGATGAACTTCGACTCTCTGATTTGTTAAAAGAATCGGAACAAAAGGTTCAACAATTGTCTTCAAAAATTGAA
Source organism: Bdellovibrionota bacterium (assembly GCA_041391365.1). Classification (GTDB taxonomy): domain Bacteria; phylum Bdellovibrionota_G; class JALEGL01; order JALEGL01; family JAGRMV01; genus JAGRAX01. The sequence goes on from JAWKOC010000001.1 coordinate 462,605, forward strand.
GAAAACAAGACCAAAATTGATGCGATTCAGACTGAACTCACAAAGCTAGAGGAAATCAAATCTGGCTTTCAAAAACAGTTTGAAGAAAAAAATGAAATTGTTCAAAACAATTCAAAATTACTTCAAGAAGAAGAACAAAATTTAGAACAAATTAAGCGTCAGGACATTGAACTTTCCAAAAAAGAAAACGCACTTCTGAATGCAATTCAGTCAAAGAAAAATCGTCAACAAGAGCTCAATGGAGAAATTGAAAAAAATCAGAAGCAATTCGATTCGTTGAGAGCTGAAATCAAAGAAAAAGAAGATAAACATCTTACGTATAAAACTTCCTTGGAAGAAATTTCGCAAATGTGTTTTTCTTTTGAAGAAAATCAAAAGAATATTCGTGCATCGATAGAAGTGTTGGATTCAAGAAAATCGGATCTTCACAAAGAAATTTTGAGTTTGGAAAAACAAATCAATGAATATCAAACTCGTTTGACTGCATTGCAGGAGTTTTCATCTACCTATCAAGGATATGCCAAAGGTGTTCAACAAATCATGGTTCATCGTGAAAAAGGTGATCAGAGATTTCAAAATGTGATTGGAGTGTTGGGACACCTGGTCAAACCCCACAAAGGATACCAAAAGGCTGTTCAAGCTGCGTTGGACAAATTTGTGGAATGCATTGTTGTCAAAGATCATCAAGATACCATTGCCTACCTCGAGCACCTGGAGTCTGAAAATAGCCGAGGTATTTTCTTGTCAGGTAGTTTTGACAATACCTACACTCATGAAAGATTTTCTGACCCCGCCATTTTGGGGAATTTATTGGATTTTGTCGACATCGATCCTAGTTTGCAAAAGTCAATTTCGTATTTGTTTGGCCAAACGTATGTGGTGAAAAGCGTTCAGGATGCTTTGGAGCTGCAAACCAAGGGGTGCAGGGCTTCGTTTGTAACTCTCAAAGGTGAAGTTTTGTCCGATCATGGGGTACTGCAGGGGGGATCTCTGGATGGATCCTTGGGAGATTTTGAAGTTCAAGCGCAAATTGATGAACTCAAAGAAAAGTTGGAGCCCATTGTCGTGGATAAGAAAAACAAGGACGACGAATATCGACAAGTTGTGGCCGATTTGGACAATCAAACCAAGCAACTCAAGGCAATCTCAGAAAACTTGGAGCGTGAACTTCGTAAGAATTTGGATCTTGAGAAAGAGTTCCAAAAAGTCGAAGATCAATTGGGTTTTACAAAAGAAAAGCTTTCTGAAGTTGCAGAAAAAGTTTCTTTGTATACTGAAGAGAAAAACAAAATTGGAACTTCTTTGGATGAACTTGATACTGAGCTTGTGGGGATCACCGGTGAAAAAGAAAAGTTTATTCAGATCCTTGAAGCTAGTCAGTTGGCGGTAAAAGAGTCCAAAGAAAAATACGAAGCCTCCTATGAAGAAAGCAATGAATTGAAGGTTCAATTCAGTAGCTCAGTAGAGAGAATTGAAGGCTACACCAGGGAGTTGACGATTGTAAGCAGTCAGCTTCAGGACTTTGCCTCTGAAAAAGAAAAAACTTTAGCTCTTATAAATCAGTCCAAGCAAAAGCTGGTCGAGACAAAAGAGCAGCTTTTTGAACTTTCAAAAAACATTGAACAAGCCACAGAGCTGTACAGAACCTTAGAATCCAGCAATTCAGTGTTGCAATCTCAACATGACGAGGTTCTTGAAAGCATTCGACGAATCGAATTGATTTTGAAAGATACTCGCGAAGCAAGAGAAGAGAAACAAACAGAACTCAATCAATTGCAAGTGAGAATCAGTGAACATTCGATGCATATGAATCACTTGCAACAGCAAGTCGAAGAAAAGTATGAGAAAAATCTCTATGAAATCTGTAATGATCAAACCGTAGAAGTTTTGACTGTTGAGGAAGTTTCAGAACGGAAAGGGCAGCTTGGAGACATAAAGTCTAAAATTGAAAAAATCGGAAACGTAAACCTAGCAGCCATTGAAGAGATTCAAGAACATACTCAAAGATATGACTTTTTAATGGAACAAAAAAATGATTTGGAGAAATCGTTGGAAAGTCTTTCGGAGGCTATCAAAAAAATCAACAAAACCTCCAAAGAAAAATTTGAGGAAACTTATAAAGCCGTAAGTGAGAAATTTAGCGAAATCTTCCCGAGATTGTTTCAGGGAGGGAAAGGGCGCTTGGTTCTTACGGATGAGGAAAATATCCTCACATCTGGTGTGGACATTCAAGCACAGCCTCCAGGAAAAAAACTTCAAAATATGAACCTTCTTTCGGGAGGTGAGAAAGCATTGACAGCGATTGCTTTGCTGTTTGCTATTTTTGAATACAAAGCACCTCCATTTTGTGTGCTTGACGAGGTGGATGCTCCATTGGATGATGTAAACGTTTTGAGATACGTGTCTATTGTAGAGCGTATGGCCAAACAAACGCAATTCATTGTGATTACACACAACAAGCGAACCATGGAAATGGCGGACAATTTGTATGGTGTGACGATGGAAGAGCCTGGTGTTTCTCGGGTGGTATCGGTAAGGCTCAATCAAGATCAATTTATTGAAAAACAGGCAATGGAAGCCGGTGATCAAAATCGATCAGTTGCTTAATATTGTATAGAAAGGAAAAGTAGAACTATGGAAACGTTATTGAACAAGGTGCGCAAGATTCCTGATTTTCCCAAAAAAGGTATTCTTTTTTATGATTTGACAACGGTATTTTCAGATCCTGTTGAATTCGGGAATGTGATTGAAGCGATGGCAGAACCTTTTTACAAAAAGAAAGTAGAAGTCGTGTGTGCTGTAGAAGCTCGTGGATTTATTCTGGGGTCAGCTCTTGCCAACGATTTGGGGGCTGGATTTGTTCCCATTCGAAAAAAAGGAAAACTTCCTGCCCAAACCATCGAAAATTCTTATGAATTGGAATACGGAACAGACACCTTGGAAATGCATGCTGATGCTATTCTTCCAGGGCAAAAAGTTTTGATTGTGGATGATTTGCTTGCCACAGGGGGACTGCAAAAGCAGCGGTGGAATTGGTTCAGCAATGCAAGGGTGACATCGCGGGAATCAGTTTTGTGATGGAATTGATGGATCTCAAAGGTAGAGAAAAGATTCAAGGCCAAAATATTTTCTCGCTTCTAAAGGTATAGACGAGGGCTTTGCCCTCGTAGTTCAATGGATAGAACGAGGGATTCCTAATCCCTAAATTTAGGTTCGATTCCTAACGGGGGCACCATTTGCTGCGCCGGTAGTACTCGATGTTCAATGAAAAATGACTTGAGCAAGTGCGCTTTTGGCCAAAGGTAGGTCGGGATCTAAGTGAAGGGCTTTGGTGAAGTAATCTTTGGCTTTGTGGATTTCACTGGTCTCAACAAAGATTTTTCCAATGAAGTAATACAGCTCAGGTACTTCCAATCCATTGTCTTTGCATTCCAAAAGCTCGAACATTGCATTTTCGGCATTGGACCGATCAAACTGGAACAAAGACCATGCGTGATACATTACAAACCAAGGATCTTTGGAATAGGTTTGTCTAGACTCTTCAAAGCATTGCAGAGCCTGAGAGATGTTTTGTTTGTAGAGATATAAGATACCTTCCATCAGTTCACGGTCGGCTTGCCGAATTTTTTTCAAGTCCTTGGCTTCAAGGTGGAGACCCCAGTCCAGTCTTCGATCATAAAGTCGTTTGAGAATGACAGATGCGAGAACATCATGGGCAAGATGAATCCAAGGCTTGATGTGGTGGAGTTGCTCGCATAGTTCTTGCTCTGATTTTATTTGTCCCAGGATATGGTTGATTTCCCATTCTTTTTTTTCTGCTTTTTGTTTGAGCATGAGAGAGTTAAACCCTCGTGAAGCTTCGAGAATTTCATAAAAATTTGCTTTTTCATATTGAGTCAATGTTTTTTGTGCGAGTTCAATCCAATAGTTTTGATCTTTGATCACAGAAGATGCATGGAGAGAGTCGTTTGAGCTTGAGACCAAATGCATGGGATACTGATCAAATTGAGTCAACCATCCCGCCAATTTGAGTGAAAAAAGAATGACAGAGGGTGCAGTTTTTGAAACTTTGGAGGTAAAGTCTACGAAGTCTCCATAGGTATGTGGTTCTTGAAAAAAGTTTAGTAGTGATTTTACATCTGCAGGCAAGTGAGCTGTTTTTGTCGGAAAAGAGGTTTGACCAATCCAAATTTCGTTGGTGAGATTTTGCCAATGGTTCAAAATGCAGGGTTCGAATGTTTTTTCAATGCCTCCAAAAACAATTTTGTTCAAGCGCAAGGGAAATCGAGGAACATTGGAAGGGAGCTCTTCCATTTTTTCGAAGTGATAATTGCAATCCATGTGAGCAAAGGTACGAATGATCGCTTCTTCATAGAACGAAATGGCATGTCGAAGCAATTGGACATCATTGATTTGACCACTTTTGAGCAAGTGCTCAATCAATGCTATCGAGTGGAGAGGGTATTTTAAATGATCTGGAATTTTTACATCTTTATTGATGACATCAAATTCTTGCAAATTTGCAACCAGATTATTTTGTGGATTCGAGCTCGTGAGAAAAATAGGGTACCCTGCATGAAAGTAAATTTTTTCAACATCATTTTCATGGTGATGAATGAGATGCAAAATTCCAGTTCTATGATGTTTTTGAATGGAAAACATGAGTTCAGGTACCAGAAATTGCTTGGTTGTTCCCATTTCTGGAAAGTGATCCATGGCCGTTCCATAATTTTTGTTTCTCATCCACTCAAGCCCAGAAAGAAATTCATTGAAAAGGTTTTGGGTTTCGTTTGAAAATTCAAGAAACTGAATTCCAATGCCTGTCTTGTCGGTTCCATCTTCGCTCACCGAATAGGAAACTTTTCCTTTTACAGTGATGGATTTGTTGCTACCAATTTCAACATTCAATTCCACGACAGTTCCAGGTTGAATCGTAGAATCTGTTGTGATGAACATTCCTCCTCGACTCATATCCAATGCGTAGGAGGACAGAAAGTGCTCTTCATTTTTGTAGGTAACAGGGATGTTCAGTTTGTACCGAGGTGCTTTTCGTTTATCTTCGTTCAATTGGACAAACTCATACTGTTTTACAAAATCGGTATACTCATCAGAAGATTCCAAAATAGATGCTTTCAATGCATGAAAAGAGTTTTTCGTTGAGACTTCAGAGAAAAAAGCATTGGGTAAGATTTCATCGATGCGAATGAAAAGCAGAAGAGAAGAATTGTAATATTTAAGCTCAATCCAAAAAGATTCATTTGGGTCAAAGAGGTGGGGGGAAATCAATAGCAAATGATCTTTGGTTATTTCGGTCGCAAAGGCCTTAATCTTCTTCCCATTGTGCGTATAGCTGATGGGAACTTGTTGATTGTTGGTTTCTTTTTGATGGTTCGTCATAAGCATTTGTTAAAATAGTGTGGTCGAAGATTCTCCAAACGTGAGTACATGAAAAATCTCTCCTCGAATTTCAACTTCGGATCTTGCTACACCTACCACGTCTCCATCGAGATTTAAATTGAATTGTGGATTTTCAGAAAACTCAAAATCAAAAATGCGTCCAACCCATTCGGCCGCAGAGCGATGAAACAAGTCTTCCGCAAGTTCGTTGATCCATCGCACTTCGTTTTTCCAATTCAATACGACAATGGGTTTGGCACTTTGAGTAAGAAAGGTTCGTATGAACAGCTCATCTCGATGGCGTTCAAAGGCGAATTGCACAGCATTGATCAACACCTGATTGCTGGTTTTGCCTTTGATGAGATAATCTTGGGCACCCAAACGGACAGCTTGCAGTCCCATCTGTTCATCGGCCATCGAGGTAAATACCACCACAGGAATGTTGGGGCATTGCCTTGAGAATTCTTTGTAGGTTTCCAGGTTCCCGGGAGAATCGGGAAGATTCAAATCCAGAAGCACGATGTCTACACGGTTTCCCCGAGCAGCTTCAATGCCTTTTTCAAACTTATCCATCTGAAAAAGAGCAAAGTTGTGTCGATCTTTGAAAGCCTTTGAAATCAGAATTTGATCCGGCTTGTAGTCTTCAATCGACAAAATTTTTAGGGCAACATCAACAACCATCTTTTATCCTTCCTATACTTTACTACTACGCACATTATCCATTTTTAGGAATCAAAACAGAAATTGTCGTACCTTTTCCGAGAGTTGATTCCAGTTGCAAGGTCCAGCCATGTTTTTTGACGATTTTTTTGACTGTCGATAGACCGATTCCCGTTCCAGGATATTCGTCCTCACTATGCAGTTTTTTGAAGGGCATCATGACCCTTTCAAAGTATTTTTCTTCAATGCCGATTCCATTGTCAACGGCCTGAAGAAGAATATGGTGGACATCATAATTTCTTGTGAGGATTTCTACCAGAGGAGACGAGGAAGAGTTGAACTTCATTCCATTTTCAATGAGCTGGTGCAGCATTTTTTCAAATAGATTTTTGCATGCGGAAATTTCTACCACATCTCCAGACCATTTGATGGTTGCGTTTTTTTCCCGCAACATGGAACTCATCTTTGACTGTATGGTCTCGATGGTTTGGGGAATGGAAACCTTCGCCCATGCAACAGCTTGTTTGTGAATGTTCCCATAGTCGAACGTGGCCTCAATCTGCCGTCTCAATCGACTCGAAGCGATCATGATATAATCCAAATATTCTTTGACTTCTTCGGTCAAAGCCTCTTCGGGTAGATCTTCACACAAAAAGTTTGTGAAGGAAGAAATGGTTCTTACGGGCTCTTGCAAATCATGAGAAGCCATTTTGATGAAACTGTGGGACTCTTCGATCTCAGCTCTGAGTTTCGTTTCCAAGTCTTTGAGGCGGGATATATCCCTGGCAGTGGCATAGATCACATGCGGATCACTCTCATCAACGCACATATTCCATGAAAGAGAAATATAGGTCCCCGATTTTCGGCGGCATCGATTTTCAAACTCTATCATGGGTTCGCCCTGTTGCACGCGTTGAAGCGCCGCAAGTGTGTTGTCGACATCATCTTGATGAACGACGTCGACCAACGACAATTTTTCGAGATTTTTTTCGGTATATCCCAACGTTTTCACAAAAGCACGATTGACTTTTTCAAACAATCCATTGGTTGAAAGAACGCACATCAAATCGGAGGAAATTTCAAAAAGTCGTTCGATTCGATGAGTTTGTTTGGTTGAGGAAATGTCTGTGGGTAGTGATTGATGTACACGTTTCATTTGGTCCATGGTGAGGTCGCCTCCACATGATTCTTTCGTCATCACGAAAGATGGGGTTGATGAGCATTTGATGCATCCAACGTCAAGTACTCAAGATAAAGCCACGATTTTTTGAAAAACCGTCGTCCAATACAACCTTGATTTTGTTTTAGTTCATCGAGCTGTTACAGCGGCAGATCACGGTTGTGCTCAGCAAAAAAGATTTGTTTGCTGATGCAATGATAACCGTGCAGATACGACCAGAGAATGGCTTTTATTGTAACACGTGATGTTTTAAAAAAGAAAAGCATTTTGTTAATTTTTTGGGGAAATTTCCTGACATGCGCTTGAGGTGAAAAAGAGAATAAAATTAGTGTTTTGGAAGTGCTAGAAAGGAAGTGGCTCCAGGTCAAAGGATGGGATTGACATGAGAAAATCTGATTTTATCTGTTCTGTGATACAATGAAAACGAAGATGACCCGCAACATTTTTACCTTGCTTGGTGTTGGTGTGATGTATTTGGCCGGTTTTTCCCCATGTATGGGGCAAACATTGGTCTTAGGCACCGAAATACCCAATAGCTATAAAGAGCGTCAGATACGATTTGATCGACTGATCAACAAAGGTAAGTTGGATTCGGACAAACTCAAAATCGTTCAGAAAGAGGCATCCAACGCTCGCTCTGAATTTCAAGTGGATGCGATCATTTATTTGGGGCGTCATCCTGATGTGTCCTCGGTTCCTGTTTTGCTAAAAGCGGGCGAAAATCAGGATGTGGTATCTTTTGTTTGTCATTCGCTGGGGGAAATCGGTGGAAAAGACGCTTTTGTCTATTTGATGAGTGGGCTTTCTCATGAAAATGAGAATGACCGCGGAACCTGCTATGCTGCCTTGGCGCTGTATTTACCTGATGATTTCAAATGGAAGTTCAATTATTATGGGTCTCCAAAGGATAGGGCAGCATCTATGGCCCAATTGGACGATTGGTGGAACAAAAATCAAGACCGAAACGAGCTGTTTCAAAAAGTCGAAAAAACTCCTCTTCAGGAGCAAAAGGCTTCCCAGCAGTGGGACGAGATTGGTCAGGACTATCTCAATCGATAAAATCGAACAACATTTCTAAGGCCTTTGAGATTTTGTTTCAGAGGTATCCTGCTTCTGAGGGGATCTCTTCGGATCCCATTTGCTTTCCTCATCATTATTTCAACCCTCAAGATCGAGAAATCATCGCCTTTCTTACGGCCATGATGTCGTTTGGTCGAATCGCTTCCATTCAGCGTTGCTTGGCACCCATGTTTGAATCCATGGGTGAAAGTCCATATGATTTTGTCCGTGAGGCTCGGTTTGAAACAGACTTGGTGTTTACTCAATACCGTTGGATTCATCGAGAGACGATGATGGCCTGGCTTTTTTGTATTCAAGAAATTATAAATAATTATAGAACTTTAAGTAATTATTTTGAAAGTTTTACTATAGATCAAAATGAGAGCTTTCGAGGGTGGTTGCATCGAGTTTCGCAAGACCTGAGAGGGCAGGTCTTGTCTCAGTGGGACATTCATTATGGTGGTCATGGCTCCAATCAAACACCAGCTCAAATTCAGCGGCAAATTCGTTTTCTTTTTTCAGACCCTGCTTCGGGCAGTGCGTGCAAACGGTGGATGATGTTTTTTCGATGGATGTGTCGAACGGAAAGTCCTGACTTTGGGATGTGGAACTTCTTGAAGTCTACCCAATTGATGATCCCGTTAGACACGCACGTGGTTCAATTTGCTCGTCATTTCGGATTTGTGCAGGGTCTCACCGTCAATTGGAAGATGACTCAACGTATTACCGAGGTTTTTCGGGGGCTCAATTCGGAAGATCCTCTTCGCTATGATTTTGCATTGATTCAGTTTGGGAGTTCTGGAGCCTGCAAACATCGATTTGACGTATCTCTATGCACCTCTTGTCCATGTTTATCTTTTTGTAGCGAGGGGAATTCAGGCCTTTGAAAGAGCCATACTTTTCAATTGACAAAATTGACGCGATAGGTAATAGTCCGTGACGTGATGGGGCATGTGTCAGGAAAAACTGAGTACCTGGTGTCTCACTTGGTCGAGGCGACAAAGTGGGAAATTAAAAAAAATGTATTATTTCATGTAGATACATGTTTTTTCAAGCTGGCACAGGTTTTGCTCAAATCAATACGTGATGAACGTCAATGAAGGTGTTGCGATGAACAATAAACAGAAAAATCAATTTTTTGGATGGGCTACTCTTCTCCTGGCTTTTGCTTTTTTGAGCTCATGTGGAGACAAGGGAGATGTGATTCGGATGGTCCGAAATGGAGTTGCGTATGAGTTTGACGTTCAACAAACTCAGTGTAGTCCGTCGGTAAGCACGACAGGGTCAGCGGTGATCAATTCTTTGGAATGCCAGGTCATTTACAACGGTGCGGGTCAATTGGGAGGAACTATTGTTTTGTACATCAATTCCATCCCAACCATTGCCGATCAATACATGAATCAAGATATTTATTTGTCCCAAGGGGCCGTGTGGGCGACTCTTGTCGAGGGGAATTTTCCTTCTGCTGTGACCGGAGGCATTGTGAATTTTTCGGCCATCACCAACTATATTGGTGGTCAAGTTTGTTTTACCTTGGATGCGACAACCATTACGGTGTCGGATTTGTACTTGGATACGTGCGGTGCTGTTGTGACCTACGGGAGCTATCTGTAACCAACCAATCAGGAAAGGGTGAGTCAGACCATGAAAAACGCTAAACGAAAACAACATCCCATCAAGCTAGCTTTGATGCTGATGGTTGTGCTGGCGGGTTGCCAAAAGAATAACGGCAACCAGGGATACTACAATCCTACTCAAGGTTCTCAGAATCAAGGTCCTGTGACCTTACAGTCCACAAACTATACTGCGCCCGGACGCCTCGAGCTACGCAGGCATACTCCACCGTGGATGGATACTACGTTTCTGCGCAAGAAAGGCAGCAATGTTACAGCCAGTGTGCGACAGGAGATTGTCCTGAGTCCTGTTATCCAGCGATTTTTGAATATGTGTATGGAAGTTTTGGTGGCCCCTCGGTATTCAACGCTTTTCCTGGTGAAATCCAATTGGCCTTTGGAACGCCTACAGGTGCGGTTCCTTCGCAAATGCCCGGACATACGGTGGCATTTCCTTTGGCGCAGTTTAGTCAGACGCCTTGGGCTCAGAATTACATGAATGGCTGGAATCAGCAGTTCATGACGGGTGGAAATCCATACTCTGCGTACAATCCATGTGGCCTTGGATCGAATCCTGGAGGAGTTTATGGAAACATTTACATGAACCCTTGCAGTGCAGGTCAAATCAATGTGATGCCTGGATTTGCGACGCCGATGCCCAGTGTTGGATACTTTGCCATCGGTCAACCCCAAATGAGTTATGCAAACTTCAATCAATTTGGAAAGAAATGTGTTCGCATTGGAAAGGGTGTTTCTACCACGTACAAAAGACGAAATTACGAAGCCGAATTTGATGCAGAGATGGACGAATTTCGAGATCGTTTGGGTGGTCTGGGAACCTATTGGAAAACCAGTTTGGCTCGCGTTGGAAACTCAGCGGCTGGTTTGGCGGAGACCTTGCTTGACAATCTTACGATTCGAGCGATGCTGCCCATTCAACGCGCCAATGCTCGACTTTCCTATCGTACAGCCATGATGAGTCTATATTCATACCAACTTCAACAGCAGATGGCCGTCAATGCCTTTTATGTGGCCTCTTTGGGAGATGGATGCAATTCTGGCAACGTTGGATTCAATGGTGATGGCGAAGACTATTACTTGTGCTGTGGTTGTGAGATCTATTCAGGATCTGATCTTCAACAATCGTCTCAAGATGGGGATATAGAGTAATTTTTTATTCTAAATTATTTCAATATGTTGAACAGAAAAACATTAAGTTTCAAGTTAGGTCAGGAAAGAAAAGATTTGCCACTGAAAAAACTCTCGGTCTATGATTGCCCCAACAACGAAGGTAGTCTTGATCAAAAAGTTGTGGCTGTACATTTGGATTTCATAAACTTGGTGGCTCGCGAAAGCTAAGTCACCCAAAACGAAGTAAGGAGACGAAATGACTTTTTCAGATATCACTGCGGTAATGCTTAACAATATGGACTTTTTTCAGCTTCGAAAGACTGCAAAACGATACGGTGTTCAATTTCAAGGTGTGAGAAGACAAAAACTTCTACGAGATGTTCATCGTATGGTGGTGCTCAAAGCCAATGGAACCGAAGCGGCCAAAGCTCCTCAAGGTGCAGTATCTGCGAAACCAGATTTGACCAAAATGGGTAGCAGCAAACGAAAAGGCGCTCAAAAACGCCCAGTGGCTTCTCGCATCAATACCTTTAGTTCACGAAATGCGCCTTTGAGCTAACGGTTACAACGTTTTTATTTGGATCATTTGACCCGGGTTGGAAATGGTTTCAGCCCGGGTTTTTTTTATGATTCGGTGTCCAAGCTGCTGTGAAGGATCTGAATTTTGGTGGCGATGATTTTGCAAACTGTCAACATCAGCGCAGCCGTTTTGGGAGATTTTTGATCTACTTTGTTGATCATGTCTGCTTTTTGAATTTTGATCACCTGGGCTTGGTCAGAGCTTACGATAGCTTTGAGGTGACTTGGATGATGTTGTTGACACAGCGTCAATTCTCCAAACCATTCTTGGGGCCTGACGATCGACGTGAGTTCTCCCTTGTGCTCCAATGAAATTTCTCCTTCGAGCACAAAAAATACATGTTCGAGGTCTTGATGTTCGTCAAAAATCATATCCCCTCGGTTCAATTCGAGAGGTTCTCCCAGGGTTTGAATGTAGTCTTCGATGTGTCCCGAGATTTTGATTTTTGTAGAACTTTCCAATTGGGTTCGAAGGTCTCCGATGTTTTCCACGTCGGAAAAAGTGTGGTCGGGGTTTTCCGTGTTCTGCAATCCTTCCAAATATTGATGAAGTTGAGCGTTGAGTGATTTCCAAATATGCCACAGAAAATGATTGGAGAGTTCTTGGTTTCGAGCAAAAATGTTTTTGAGTGCACTTTTGTTGAAAAAAATAATGGTCGAATCCGATAGAGCTTTGGCATTCTGGATCTGTTTTTCTCCAAGGAAAAAATAAATCTCTCCAAACAATGCTTCTTGATCAATCAATCGATATTGTAGGGTATGTTTGCCGGCATTGCGTTCGATCGATACTTTGCCCTGAGAAAGGAAATAGATCCCGTAGATGGGTTCATTGGCTTCATAAATGTATTTTCCTGATTCAACGTTCAATACAGAAGTAAATTGCGCCACCGATTCCAAGGTCTTTTTCTCCAAGCTTTTGAATGCAAAGTGATTGCCCAAAAGGTCCAAGCTGGCTGGAGATGTGGCAGGTTCTGCATGATTCAGTTCATGTTGGTCCAAAGAGGGGACAACATTGAGGGGGGGCGTCGATTCAGTCTCGGTCGTTGCCTCAGATGCCTGGGCTTGGGCAATTTCTGCATCTTCTTCGGGTGCAAAAGTCTCTTCTTCAAAGGACTCTTGGTCGTCATCGATTTCGATTTCAACGGTTTCTGTACCTTCCACAAGGTATTGAGAAACATTTTGTTGAATCAGTCGTTGAAAAAAGTCCTTGCGAGCTTCGAAAATCATTTCAATTTTCTTCTTTTGAGCCTGAGAATCAAAGGCTTCACTTGAGCCCATATGGACAAAAAAATCGTCCAAAGATTTTTTTCGATTTCGTTTTGAAAGAAGAAACGCATCCACCAAATTGGACAGCATGCCTTCCCGATCTTTTTGTTGCAAACAGGTCTTGCTCAAAAAAATGGATGTTGGTTGATACAGAGGATTGAGTTCTTTGGATAGTCCGAAATGTTCCAGCGCAAGGTCAAAGTCTCGTTTTTCAAAGGCCAATTTTCCCAAAAGAAAGTGATATAGATAGTTGGGCTCGTACCGTGTGCGAATGAGGGAAAAGATCTTTTCGGCTTGATCAAAACGCTCTTGGTTCAAGAGAAATTCTCCTAAGCCAATCAGGTTTTCTTCGGATACACAATGGGGCGACTTTACCTTTGACATTGGATTTCTAAGTATAGCAAAAAAAATGATTGAACCAATTATTTCTTGCACTTAAGTACATCGAATCGAGGGAATTGACAGGGAGCAGCCCAGCTTTTACAATTCAAAAGATGATACAAAATGTCGATCAAATTGCCATTGCGGTAGACAACCTGGAAGACAAAATTCGATTGTACACGGACCTTTTGGGTGCAGGGCCTGACCATGTAGAGGAGGTTGAATCCGAGCAGGTCAGAATTGCCATGTTTCGACTTGGAGAAACCAAAATAGAGTTGCTCGAAGGAACGGGGGCACAGTCTCCCATTTCATCTTTTGTGACCAAGCGTGGCCCTGGAGTTCATCACATCGCCTTCAGAGTTGACAATATAGCTTCCGCAATCGAGGAATATCGAGCCAAGGGGTTTGTGTTCATCGAGCCTGCACCTCGACCTGGTGCGGGAGGAACATCGGTGGCTTTTGTGCATCCTAAGTCGACAGGAGGAGTGTTGATTGAACTTGTGGAGTAAAAAAGCGTTCATTTTTTTGGTTTGCTTGTGGGGTTGTGGATCCAATTCTGCAACAACCTCGGTCCAAGGAGTTCTCGTCTCTGTCACCAATAGTTCTTTGCCTGCGAGTCCTGATCCCGTGATCAAACTTTCAGGTCGAAATGCATCTGAATTTGATCTGACCTACCAAACTTCCACCAGCGGTGGAAACCAAAAAGTATTTACCCTTGATGGGGTGGTTGGAAGTCGATCCTCCACCTTCGAAGTCAGCCATGCTCAGTTGGCCACCACCGTATCGTATTCTCTGGTGCCAGAGGATGTTCAAACAATATCTTTGGCGGCCATGACTTCTGCGGCTTTTACGACCACTCAAACCTATGGAAACACCGCGCTCAATCCCACAACCGTGGATACCGTCAACAAGGCGACGGTGATGGGTCAAGTTTCTCCCTCCGGAGGTGGATGTGGGTCAGCCACCAGTGTATCCCTTCTCAATGCTTCAGATGCTTCTCCCTCGACGGGGACAGGGAGCTCTGTAAGTTTGTACTTCAACAGCGGGGGCACAGCGTTGGTGACGGGAGGTTTTGCAGATGACGAGTGCAATTTTGTTATTTTCAATGTAGCGGAAGGTTCCTATGTGTTGCGCATTTTGAGTGCATCGAGCTCCGTACTCGCTTCTTTTGATGTGGTTGCGGTGAAGGGTAAGATTAGTTTTGGAGTGGATTTGCTATGAAAAAGAAAAAATCAACAGGCAATGTTGGAGATTTGAACAAAGCTCCCAGCAGTTTGGTGATTGAGGAAACTCGGGAATACATTGTGGATACGGATCGGGTCATGGGTGGGGAAGAGGTTACGGAGCGTGAACCTCATTACAGCAGTGTGGCCGTATGGTTTTTTATTTTGGTGTGGGCGAGTGCTGGGATGTCTTTTTTATATTGGCTCTATACGCAGAGTTCTTTTCCTGTGCCATCTTTGGTTTCGGTTGGGTTCTGGTAGGACCTTCTCTTCGATCGGATCAAGATTTTTTTGATTCAAAGGTGTATCCAATGATTTTATGGCAGAGTTTTGCGGCCAAAAAATCCGATTGAATCTGCCCTTCGATTGGACAAAGCTCGTTCACATCAGCGGAGACGATTTGATGTTTTTTGGCAATCGACCGAATCAATGTGAGTGTTTCTCCCCAGAGCAGTCCACCGGGCTGTGGGGTTCCTACGGCGGGCATGATGGAAGGGTCCAGCCCATCGAGATCAACCGTCAAATACACCTTGGGGGTCTGGATCGAAGCCAACACCTCTTGGATCCACGATGGATTCGACCGAAGATCGTGCTCATACCAGGTTTGAATGTCTGATGCGCTTTTGGCCAATTCAAACTCTTCCCGGTCTACACTTCGAATCCCAATGGACCGAATCGGAGCAAGTCCGTGGATTCTTCGAATGGCACAGGCGTGGCTAAAAGGTGATCCTTGGTATTGGTCTTTCAGATCCGCATGGGCATCAATGTGAACCACGGTGATCTGATCTTTCCATTTTTTCAGTATCGGA
Organism: Bdellovibrionota bacterium; assembly: GCA_041391365.1. Lineage (GTDB taxonomy): Bacteria > Bdellovibrionota_G > JALEGL01 > JALEGL01 > JAGRMV01 > JAGRAX01. The sequence goes on from JAWKOC010000001.1 coordinate 477,903, forward strand.
GGAGCCACCATGGGAGTGATGGTGTGTTCACCACCCAAGGTGAGAACAAACTGCTCCCGAGCTACATAGTCTGCGATCTTTTTTTGGACTTGAGTGCCTAAGATTTCGGGAACCAGTTCCATGTCCAGCTCGAGCAGAGACCAATCCGTATAAATTCCCACAGATTTGGGTTCATACTGGAGCTCGGGATCAAAAAATTCCACCTGACTGCTCGCCTCGATCAGGGCCAGAGGGCCTTTGGCTGTCCCTTTTTTGTAAGAAGTCGTTTTTTCGTAGGGAAAAGGCAGGACAATCACTTTGGCCTTTGTGGGAGTGGACTGTCCATCCTCTGGGGCAAGAAATATGGGGTTGGTGTGGATTGGGTTCATGATCAGGTCCTCAATTTCGATGTTTTTTATTTCATTATAAGATGAAATTTAGTAAATCAAGCGCAATTGTAAAACAGTTTTGAAGTCCAAAAGGGGGCATCAAGGTGGAAAAAATCTCGATTGAACAGGCATTGAACATCTACGGCATGGATTCATGGGGTGGAAAGTATTTTTCTATTTCTGAAGAAGGAGACATGCAGGTCCATCCAAGTGACAAACGAGAAGACTTCGTCAATGTTCGCAAGGTCGTTCAAGAACTGAAAAGAAGCAGGGTTCAAACTCCTGTGATTTTGAGATTCCCACAAATTCTAGCAGGTCAAGTCAACAAACTATGTAAGGCCTTTGACAGTGCAATTCAGGAATTCAAATACAAAGAAAAATACACTCCTGTATTTCCCATCAAAGTAAATCAAACCCGACATGTGGTTGAGTCGCTCCTTCAGGCAGGTTATTCACACCAACTTGGTTTGGAGGTTGGGAGTAAACCAGAGCTGATTGCTTCTTTGGGGATGGATCTCCCAGAAGAAGCTTTGACCATTTGCAACGGATTCAAAGATCAAAGTTATTTTGAAATGGCGTCAGTGGGCATTAGTTACGGTCGCAAAGTTTTGGTCGTGATTGAAAAACCGTTTGAGCTCAAACAATTGCTGAAACTCAAAGAATCAGGCATGCCCATTCCACTATTGGGGTTTCGAATCAAATTGCAATCCAAAGGATCAGGGCATTGGGAAAAATCTGGAGGTCAGGCGAGCAAGTTTGGGATGACCACCATCCAACTTCTTCAGGCGATTGATTTTCTCAAACAGCATGAACTTTCCGAGTATTTGAAATTGCTTCATTTTCATATTGGATCCCAAGTGACCGAAATTCGCAAAATCAAAGCTGCCATCAAAGAAGCTGCTCGAATTTATGCAAAAGTTCAAAAAGACAACATCAACATTGATTTTTTGGATGTTGGTGGAGGACTCGGTGTTGATTATGACGGAAGCAATACTTCTTCAGATGCGTCGGTCAATTACTCCATTGAAGAATATGCCAACGATGTGGTGTACACCATTTCTGAAGTGTGCGAAAGCGAGCACGTGCCTCACCCGCGTATCATTTCTGAAAGTGGACGTGCATTGGTTACCCATCATTCTATGGTGGTGTTTGATGTTCGGGATTTGATCAGTGAGTCGCACAGCAAACCTCCTGTCTTTTCAGGCAAAGAAAATCAAGTGGTCAACGAGCTTTTTTATATTGATGAGCAAATCAATGTGAAAAATTATCGTGAGTTTTATCACGATGGTGTAGAGAGAAAAGATGAACTGTATTCGTTGTTCAATCTAGGAATGCTGGATATTGACGATCGTGCCAAAGGGGAGTGGCTCTATTGGCAGATTGCTCAGAAAGCTGTTCGTCATGCAAAAACTTCCAAATTTGTAGCAGATGAGTTTGTTGAATTGGAACAAAAGCTTTACGACAAAGCTGTGTGCAATTTTTCTGTGTTTCAATCTCTTCCTGATCATTGGGCCATTGATCAATTGTTTCCGATCATGCCGATTCATCGTCTCAACGAAAAGCCTTCGCGATTGACCACATTGGTAGATATCACATGTGATTCCGATGGAGAGGTCGATAAATTTGTAGATCTTAAAGACATTAAGCATGCACTAGAAGTGCATGAGCTGATTCCAGATCAACCTTATTATATATCCGTATTGATGGTAGGTGCATATCAGGACATTATGGGTGATTTGCACAATCTTTTTGGCGCGGTTCATGATGTGGAAATTCTTGTTCAAGATGGAAAAACCTTGATCAAAGGTGTTCGTTATGGAGACACCATTGCAGACACATTGAGAACCTATGGATACGATCAGGAGAAACTTTTAGAGAGTGTTCGCAAAAAACTCGACAAAAGTGGACTTAGCAAAGAAGAAGCACAAGCTTGTTTCCAGCGATACCAAAATCAATTTGCTTGTTACCCTTATTTGGATCCAGAGTTTTAATCGTAGTATTTTTTACAAGTCGTGGTCAAAGGCAACGGTTGTTTTGCTGTTGCAAACAATTCGTTGATCAATGGTTTGCAAATCATTGGCAGTGCAAAGTACGCTGATCCACACATTTGCAGGGTCCAAGTGTTTTTTCGCAGCCTCACGCATGCTCTGGCATGTGAGGGCTGATACTCGATCCATATACCCTTCAAGATAAGAATCGTCTCTACCCAACAATCGGTCCGAAATTTTTCGAGATAGGATTTTTTCTGGTGTGTCCATTTTGAATGGATAGGAACGAAGCATATATGTTTTGGAAAATTCCAAAAGCTGATCATCCATGAGATCTCCATGAACAGCTTGCTCAAACAACTCTAAACTCAATGCAATTGCATCCAAAGTATCTTCTGTTTTCGGAAATGTATAGAGAGAAAACGATCCTCGATCTCGTTTGGAATCCAAACTTCCATATGCACCATAAGACCATCCTCGCTTGACTCGAATTTCTTGCATATACTTTGCTTGAAAAATAGACCCTGCGAATCCGTTGATGAAACACTGTAAGGCTGTCATATCTTTGTGAGTTGATTCAATGCAAGGGTGGCCAATGAAAAATTGTGTTTGACTGCGAGCAGGTTTGTCTACCAAGATGATGTTCCGACCCTTTACAGGCTCAATGGAAGTATCTACAATTTTCTTTGCTTCGGAGGAGGGCAAGTCTTTTGTAAGACTTGTCACCAAATGAGAAAATTCTTGCTCATCCAAGTCTCCACTTGCGCCAAAAAGGATTCCTCCAGCATGGATGAGTGAATTGTACTGTTGGGCAATGAGGTCTCGGGTGAAAGTCTCAATGCTTCCCAAGGTACCCACGACCTCCTTTGCATAGCGATTGTTTTGATACACTTTTTTTGCAAAATGATGGCGAGCCAAGTCTTGATCATCTTCCAATCGTAGTTTGATATCTGCATAAAGTTCCGTTTTGAGTTTTGCAATTTCTTCTTCCGGAAATGTTGGATTGAACATGATATCTTTGGTCAGTTCAATCAGAGGATTGAGATTTCTTTTCAGACAATACCCATCAATCATGAGAGAGTGATATCCAATGTAGGCATTGAGTGAGGCACCCAATTGATCCAATTGATCTTCAATTTGAACTCGGGTTCGAGTTTTTGTGCCACGCAAGAGAAGGTCTCCCATGAAATTTGTCAGTCCTTCATGACCATTCGGATCAGAAAATGATCCAGATGGAAATACAAGGCTGAATTTTACAATGGGGCGATCAGATTTACTGATTAACACACTATCTATTTGATTGATCTTGGTCCACGATGGTGTTGATGAATTCATAAGATACCTACTTTCGTTTTGGCGTTGCGTGGATGACCGTTCTTCGATCCTCTCTCAAATATTTTTTTGCGGCTTCTACAATTTGATCTTTTTGAATGGCAAGCAGTTTTGGAATTTCATCAAAAGCGACTTGATAAGACCCTGATACCAATTCATGAAATCCAAGAGCCTGTGCTTTGTTGTCCACCGTACGAAACTGATTCCAAAATGCAGTTTCAATTTTGGATTTGGCTCGATCAATTTCTTTTAAATCAAAATCACCACGAATAATTTTTTGAATATGTTTCTCAATCACTTCAAGTGCTTTTGCAGTTGTGTGGTTATCTCTCATACTACAGTCAAAAATATAGAGTCCTGGATCTTTGGTTTGATTGACCCAACCTCCGGCCTGAGAACAGATTTCTTTTTCACTCACCAATTCACGGTAGAGTCCGGCACTTCTTCCATCGAAAAAGATGGAGTTGATGATTTCCAATGTGAGATAGTCTGGGTGTTGTCCATGTGGAACATGATATCCCATGAGAAGCTTTTCACAGGGAATTTCCAGTTCGATGGTTTCTTGCCTTTCTGTTGTTTGTTCAGGTTCTTGTTGACCTTGATATGCAGGAATCTCAGATGATTTCATTTTTCCATAGTGCTTACCCACGAGTTCCAAAAGTTCAGGAGTGTGAAAATCTCCCACCACAATCACCGAAGCATTGTTTGGGGCGTAATAGGTCGAATAAAAATTCAAGCAATCTTGAAGAGAGATCGACTCAATGTCTCTCATCCATCCGATGACTGGCCAATGATAAGCATGTGTATGGAAGGCATTTGCATAAAGTCGTTCATACATAGTGCCAGAAGGATTGTTATCTACACGGTACCGTCTCTCATTGGCAACAACTTCTCGTTCAGAGTCCAATTGAGCTTGACTCAGGATCATGTTTTCCATTCGATCGGCTTCCAACTCAGCAATGATTCCCAATGCAGCTGATGGCAGACTTTGTCGATAAAAAGTCCAGTCAACATATGTGGCAGCATTGATTTTGCCTCCTTGTTCTTCGAGAATTCGATCGAACTCACCTTCTTTTCGATTTTTGGTTTCTTTGAACATCAAGTGCTCAAAAAGATGAGCAATGCCTGTGATGCCTTCTCGTTCATTGCGAGATCCAACGTTGAACCATGTATGATAGGCAAAAACAGGTGAGCTATGATCTTCCATGGTGATGATGGTAAGTCCATTGTCCATCACATGTTTTTCCAGCAAATAGTTGGAAAAACCTCTCTCGTTGACTTTTTGGGTATTCGACATGATCAACAATATATATGATCGGGAAGGATTGGCAATGCTTATTGAGCTTGAGGTGCAGGGCGAAAGCTTTCCATCATATGTTTGATGATGGGAGAAAAGTCTCGATCTTCATTCGCGCCACAAGTAAACGTAAAAACGTATGTAAAAGGAGCTTGCTTGGCGAGAATGGTACGAATGATTCTTACGCCTTCGTTTCCCTGATATCTTCCACGGATTTCGATTCCTTCAGAAATCGTTCCAATGGATTTTGAAACTTGGGAAATGACCTCATAGTTGTTCAGGACAAATTTGAGCTGTGAAATGGTCTGATCTGCCAGAGTTCTAAGATCGTTCTCCGATTGAGAGGCTACAACAATGTTTCCATTGCTGCGAAAGACTTGGTTTTTTTCTGGAGCGAGAAAGACTACTTGAGCTCCGAGATTTCCACCTTCTTTGACCTCCCAGGAGCGTGGATGAGAAATTGAATACTCGTAGTTGGGATCTAGGTATGTTGCGTATCGAAAATATTCTAGAGTTTGGCAGGCAGCAAGGCTACACAAAATCATGCAAAAAACAAAAAACGCATGGACGTTCTTGTTTTTTGTAGAAGGAACCATCACCGATCAATTGGGAAAACTTGACCGAACTTCTTTCAAATTCCAAATGTTGAATTCAATTCGTCGGTTGAGAGCTCGTCCATCCTCGGTATTGTTGGATGCTCTTGGCTTGGATTCACCATATCCTTTGATCTGAATTCGATTGGCTTGGATACCTTTTTGGATCAGATAATTTTTCACACTTAACGCACGACTTTCTGAAAGTTGCTGGTTGTATTTTTCTGGACCAACGCTGTCCGTGTGACCCTCTACGATGAAGCGTAGTTGCTCATATTTTTGAAAATTTCAGCGGCTCGGTCCAAAACACCATAGGATTCTGAAGTGATGGCTGAGTCGTTGTAATTGAAGTAAATTCCTTCTACAGTCCCACTGAACTGATCCAATTCGTGGTCAGGACAACCATCTTGATCTTTGTACCCATTGATGACTTCAGGTTCTTTCGGACACTGATCCAGATGATCATAGATTCCGTCTCCATCTGTATCGATAGGATCTTTGTCGGGACAACCATCTTGATCTTCAAATTGATTGATGTTTTCTGGATGAAAAGGGCATTTGTCGTCTTCGCCCATGATGCCATCCAAGTCTGGATCGTCTGGATTTTCTGGGCATCCGTCTTGGTCTTGGAATCCATTCATGGACTCTGGTTCAGTGGGGCATTTGTCCACGGCGTCGGGGATCCCATCCTTGTCGGCATCCGTAGAAAACTGCTCAGGACATCCATCGTTATCTGCAATGCCATTGAAATTTTCGGGTTCATTGGGGCACTGATCTACAGCGTCTTCGATGCCATCTTTGTCAGCATCGAAAAAGGCCTTGTCAGGACAACCATCATCATCTTGAAATTTATTGAAGGTTTCAGGCTCATCAGGGCATTGATCGAGTTTGTCTTCGATGCCGTCTTTGTCTCGATCAAAGACCGAATGTTTTTTCATGCCCATATAATAGGTTAGGTTCATGGTTGGCGTGATGGCTGTGTGCGTGGAATTAAAGGTGGTAATGGCTCGGAACTCTGGACGAACCGCTAGGTTTTTGAAGGCAAACAATTTTACTCCTGCACCATAATGAACTCCAACTTTGGAAAAAGAGATGCCATTGGTTTGGGAAGAGTATGAATAGCCCAAATGGATCAATCCATAGGGAACGATTCGGTCATGAATCACCCACTGAACCAGAGGCCCGGCAGCCACATCATATATATATAGCCCTAGATTTCGATTGGTCGTAGGAGTGAAGGACATATACGACTCCACCTCCAAAAATGGGAAAAAACTGTACCCGATGCGAGCTCCATAACTCCACAAGTTGTTGAACTTGGAAAGGTTGGTGGGAAAATTTTGATTTTCAGCTTTGAGGTAGGGTCCTGCAAACAAGGTGAACGTAAGTGTGTTTTGTTTGGGTCCAAAGGCTTGGTTTTTGTAGCCAAAGGGAGTGGTATCCACCTCTTCTTGCCCCAACGCGAAGGAAGGCTTGAAGGAAAACGTAAAAATAGATATCAATAGAAGAATGCGAGCGTATTTCATGACTATGCGCAGCACTTTAATTTGTTTGATGTTAGAAGTCAAAAGAAATGAAACGAGCGGAAGCCTATGTTGATTCGAGAAAAAACAGAAAAAATTGAACGTGCGACCTTGGCTCCCTATGCATGTTTTTCGGATTCTAGTTGGGGCAGGGTTCATCCAGAGGAAAAATCCGATTCAAGAACGGACTTTCAGAGGGATCGAGATCGAATCATTCACTCTACGGCATTTCGAAGGCTTGAATACAAAACTCAGGTCTTTGTGAACCACGAAGGGGATCACTACCGAACGCGCTTGACCCATAGCTTAGAGGTCGCCCAAATTGGTCGAAGTGTCGCCAGAGCGATGTCTCTCAACGAAGATTTGATCGAGGCCTTGATCTTGGTGCATGACCAAGGACATACCCCATTTGGTCATGCAGGTGAGAGAGTCATGAGTATGCTTATGAAAGATCATGGTGGCTTTGAGCACAATCTCCAAAGTTTGCGAGTGGTCGAACAGTTGGAACATCCATATCCAGATTTTCCTGGGCTCAATTTGACCTTCGAAGTTCGAGAGGGAATCGTCAAGCACAGTGCGCATTGGAAAAAGGAAAGGGTACCCCAGGAGTTGAAGCCACATGAATTTCCTGGCTTGGAGGCTCAGCTGATTGATATTGTCGATGAAATCGCCTACAACAACCATGATTTGGATGATGGACTGTCTTCCAAAATGATTACCATGGACGAGTTGGAGGACGTGACGCTATGGAAAAAAGCTTTTTCCATTGCATCCAAAAAATTTCCCAATGCCTCTCGTGAGAGTTTGAAACGTCCCACAATCTCGGCCATGATCACGCTGCTGATCAATGATTTGATTCAGGAAACTTCTCATCGATTGAAAAAACATAACATACAGTCGATGCAAGAGTTACGAAATTTGAAAGAGGGTGTGACCTCTTACTCGGAAGAAATTGGGGTCATGAACATTCAATTGAAAAAGTTTTTGCGTGAAAATATGTACACTCATCCGCGCGTGATTCGAATGGAGGAAAAGGCCAAACGAATTTTGATTGGATTGTTTCAAGCTTATCGAGATCGTCCAACACAAATGCCAAAAGATTTCTTGGAAAGAAATCAGCATCAAAGCATTGAACGAATCATTTGTGATTACATCGCAGGAATGACTGACCGATTTGCCATCGATGAATATCAAAAACTATTTGATCCAAACACCCGCGTCTAAGGGTTCAAACGATTATTTTCCAACGATGGAAGAAAAATCCATGTTTTGTGAGACATTGGAGTCCAGCAGTTCGGTATCCATCTGTGCAAGTTGAAGTTTTCCTGAGAGCTCATCGTTGATGGCCTGCCACTGCGTAAACGCATCAATCACCCAGATTCCGGATTCCCTTGTTCCATTTCCACTTTGTTTGACGCCACCGAAAGGTAAGTGTGCCTCTGCACCAGTGGTGGAATTGTTGATGGAACACATTCCAGCTTCGATTTCGTTTTTGAATCGATAGGCATACATTCGATTGTTTGTATAAATGGCGGATGAAAGCCCATAGGGGGTGCCATTCGCATAGGCAATGGCTTGATCTATGGACTCTACTTCGATGATTCCTACCGCAGGACCAAATACTTCATTTTGTGCGAGCCACTGATCTATGGTTACATTTTCCCATAGGGTGGGCCATACATAATAGCCCGTTTCGGGATCTCCCGAAAAATTAGAAGGACAATTTTCTTTGGTGATACGGCCATCTCCATACAGCAAGGTTGCTCCACTTTTTTTGGCATGCGCAAAGTGATCCATAAAATGATCAAAATAGTGTTGTTCAATCATTGGGCCATACAAAACAGATGAATCCAAGTTGGGATTTCCAATTTTGATGTTTTTGGTCATTTCCAAGAAGCGTTCTTTGAAAGCTTTGGAAATTTGTTTGTGAACAATGATGTTACCTGCGGAGGTACATCGTTGCCCTGCGGTTCCAAAAGAAGCCCAAAGTGCTCCGCTCAAGGCTAGATCTAGATTTGCATCTTCCATGATCACCAGTGGATTTTTTCCTCCAAGTTCCAACGAAGGGGTTTGCAAATTTCTTCCGCAAATTTCCCCAATGATTTTTCCGACTCTGGTTGAACCTGTGAATGAAACTTTTTGAATGTGACCTTTGTCGACTTGATTCATCAGCAGTTGACCAACTGATCCATCCCCATGGATCAGGTTGATGGTTCCTTTGGGAAATCCTGCTTCCATCATCAACAATGTAAACAGATAGGCTACGGCAGGAGCTTCGGGTGGAGATTTCCACACAAGTGTATTTCCAGCCAGAAGTGCAGGGATGGCTTTCCAAGATGCAACGGCCAAAGGAAAATTGGAAGGTGTGATCATGGCCACAACACCATAGGGTCTTCGATAGGTGAACAATTCTTTGTTTCTCATTTCGGACGGGACCGTCTGTCCATACAATCTCCGACCTTCGGACTGAAAGAAATGGCAGGTATCGATCGCTTCTTGCACTTCACCCAACGATTCTTTGATCGTTTTTCCCATCTCTCGGGTCATGAGTTTGGCCAAGGTTTCTTTATGAGATTCAAGAAGAACCCCCAATCTTCCGATCAAGGTTCCTCGAACAGGTGCGGGTGTGTGTTTCCAGGATACAAAAGCTTTGGCTGCACTTTGCACAGCCATTTCTACGTCAGTTTCTCCCGAAGCTGGAACCACAGCAACAATATCCCCCACATCTGATGGGTTTGTGGATGAAAACTGTTCATCTTTCGCGGCAAAAAGTTGCTCGTGCTCGATCACGTTATAGACCGTGAGCGTTTTGCCGTATTTTTTTTCAAAGGAGGGGTTATCTTTGGTTTCGATCATCTTGGCATCCTACATGGTTTTGAGCACGTCATCAAAAACATTGAGTGCATGATCAACATCTTCTTTGGACAGATCCAAATGGGGACGAATGCGAAGACTTTTGGGTCCGCAAGCGAGAATCATGATTTGTTTTTCCCACATTTTTTTCATGGCTGCGTTTCTGATTTCGGTTGAATCAAAATCAAAGGCCATCATGAGCCCTTTACCCCGAATGTTGCTCAGGATTGAGCGTGTTTGGCTCAGAGATTCCAATTGGTTTTTGAAATAGCTTCCAACCGTTGCAGCATTTTCAATCAAATGTTCTTTTTCTATGATTTCCAAAAATTTTTGACTTCGAATCATGTCCACAAGATTGCCTCCCCACGTAGAGTTGATTCGACTTGAGGTGTGAAACACGTTGTCTTTGACCTCATCCACGCGAGACGAGCTCGCACAACCGGCCACCTGTACTTTTTTTCCGTAGGCGATCACATCCGGTTGAATGTCGAAGTGCTCAAAACACCACATTTTTCCTGTTAGACCAATTCCCGTTTGGACTTCATCAAAGATCAAAAGAAATTCATGTTGGTCCGCAAGCCGACGAAGTTCGACAAAAAATTCATTTCGAAAATGTTGATCTCCACCTTCTCCTTGGATGGGTTCGATGATCAGTGCTGCGATTTCATGAGGGTTGGATTTCAAGGCCTGATGAATTTGTTCAATCGCGTGAGCTTCTTTGTCTTTGGTTTGTTGCAGGATTTCATCCGTGACCGGAAAGCGAAGTGCAGGTTCATCAACCCGTGGCCACTGAAGTTTTGCAAAATACTGGTGTTTTTTTGGATCGAAGGTGTTGGTCATCGAGAGGGTGTAGCCAGATCTGCCGTGAAATGCATTTCGAAAGTGAATGATCTGGGTTCCTCTTTCACCATTTCCTTGGGAAATATTTTTTCGAACTTTCCAATCCATGGCAATTTTTAGGGCATTTTCAACCCCAAGTGTTCCACCTTCAATGAAAAAGTAGTGTTTGAAATGACCATCTACATGCGTGTGTTTGGCAAACGTGTCCACAAACTCTGCATATTCTTCAGTGTAAATGTCGGAAAGAGACGGCCTGTGAATAGCGTGTTTTTGAATTTTTTCAAGAAACGAAGCTTCTTTGAGAGCAGGGTGATTGAATCCTACAGGTTGTGTAGCAAAGAATGAAAAAAGATCTAAGAAGTCTTTTCCGGAGTTGGCATCGTGCAGATAGGATCCATGACTTTTTTCAGTGTCAAAAATGGGACGCAACCCGTCGGCCAAAATATAGGTTTGCAGAATGTCGTGGATTTTGCTCATGGTTTCTCCTTGCTTCGTTGTAATGCATCATGAAAGAACAGCCCGAAATTGTTTGGGACCCTACCAGTATATCCAAACTGTCCGAGCATTGCGAACTTTGCTTTTTGGCTTGTCAAAAGATCAAAGATAGATCAAACAGCTTGGTGAAACGAATATGTCCAAGGTCACGAAAACAGAATACGAAAAACTCAAAGCCCAGATACAGTCCTGGGATCACCACTACTATGGATTGGACAATCCATTGGTGTCGGATCGTGAATATGATGTGGACTATCGTCGTTTGTTGGAGATGGAACAGCAACACCCCGAATGGGTTACCCCAGACTCACCGTCGCAACGCATTGGCGGGTCTGTGTTGGAGGCTTTCGAAAAAGTAGTTCGTCAGCAGAGGATGTATTCACTCGACAACACCTACAACGAGCAAAACATTCGTGAATTTGATGAGCGAGTTCGAAAAATTGTTGGAGAAGAAGACATCGAATACATCGTGGAACCCAAAATCGACGGCCTTTCCATTGAACTGGTGTACACAAATGGCGTTCTCACACTGGCTTCTACACGAGGAGACGGACTTACGGGAGAAAATGTGACCCAAAACGTTCGAACGATACGCAATGTTCCTCTTCGTTTGGAAGGAGCAGATTTCCCTGAAACCTGCACAGTGAGAGGGGAGGTGTATCTTGAGCGAAATGCACTGCAAAAAATCAATGAGCAAAGAGTTCAACAAGAGCAGGAGCCATTAAAAAATCCTCGCAATGCTGCGGCGGGATCACTCAGGCTTCTGGATGCAAGTGTCACAGCTTCACGACCACTCAAAGCCATCGTATACGCTCTCATGGAGCATGAATCGTATGAGTCTCATCATGCATGTTTGAGTGCAATGAAATCATGGGGATTGCCTGCGCACAAAAATGTGTTTGTGGTCAAGGGCGTCCAGTCTCTGGTGAAATGCATTCATGATCAAAAAGTTCCGATGACTCAACTGCCTTTTGATGTGGATGGACTGGTCATCAAGGTCAATTCCAAAAAGCAACAAAAGCAACTGGGATACACCTCGAAATATCCTCGGTGGGCGATTGCCTACAAATACGAAACTGAGCAAGCTGTGGCGCAGATCGAAGATATTGTTGTTCAGGTTGGGCGCACAGGGGTGCTCACACCTGTGGCTCATTTGACTCCAGTTTTTTTGGCGGGGACGACTGTGTCGAGAGCTAGTTTGCACAACAAAGATGAAATTCAAAAAAAAGATATTCGTGTCGGCGATCATGTGTTGGTCGAAAAAGCAGGCGAAATCATTCCTCAAGTTGTCAAAGTATTGCTTGAGCAACGATCTCAAAAGTCATTGCCTTATGTTTTTCCCGAGGTTTGTCCTGCCTGTATGACCTCTATAGTTCAAGTAAAAGATGAGGTCGCGGTTCGCTGTCCCAATGCTTTGGGATGTCCGGCACAAATCAAAGAATCGATTCGCTATTTTTGTTCTCGAAAAGCCATGAACATCGAACATGTGGGGCCTTCCTTGATCGACCAACTGGTGGATCAGGGAATCATTCGTGATGCGGCGGATTTATTTTTTTTGAAACGTTCTCAATTGATACAGTTGGAACGAATGGCTGAAAAGTCTGCGCTCAATGTTCTGGATGCCATCGAGCAAGCCAAAAAATCGGCTCAGTTGTCTCAAGTGATTACGGCGTTGGGCATTCCTTTTGTAGGGGAAACGGGGGCACGTATTTTGGCCAGCCATGCAAAAGGTTTGGACTATTTTTTGAATACACCTCGCGAGGAAATGTATGACCGTTTGGTGGCCTTGCATGGCATTGGCGAAAAGATGGCGGTTTCGGTGGCCGGATTTTGTGATCTGAAACAACACCGGTCGTTGCTAGAGCGATTGATTCAAGCTGGGGTGAATCCTGTGGTGGAGGATTCTCATCATCATCCACATTTGCAGGGAAAATCTTTTTGTGTCACTGGAACGCTGTCGGTTCCGAGGGATCAGATCAAAAAAATGATTTTGGATCATGGAGGTGCCTGGGTATCAAGTGTGAGCAAAAATCTTGATTATCTTGTGACCAACGAGGCTTCTTCTTCGAGCAAGTATGTCAAAGCGCAGTCACTGGGGGTGGCCATCATATCCGAGGAGGATTTGATGAAGATGGTTCATGCGTAGCAAAAACCAAGGTGAAGTTCGCCAAATGTTAAAACATCTGAGCCAATGTGAGGCCGATGAATCCGATGTTGAGAAGAATTCCCAATTTGATTCCGGTTGTGATTGCTTTTGCCATGATGAGTTCCTTTCTTACGTTCTATGTTATCTACAGCATAAATCAGCACATATAAGTAAATAATATTAAGTAGTTAGAGATCGTTGGATGGAGGAAATGACTCACTGGGAAAGATTTCTGAGACAAGGATATTCCCAACACTTCCAATGCTCGTCCCTGCGAATCTGGTTTTTTGATTCTACATTCTGCAACTAATCCAATTTTTTTATGTACTTAGAACCCAAAGCTATACTATAATCATGGGAATCCACTACAAGGAGGCAGAAAAACGTGGCATACACCAAAGCAAGTATGATCGATGCAATTTGTGAAAAAGTCGGATTGCCCAAACGTGAGTCGATTGACATCGTCGAAATGATTTTCGAAATGATGAAAGAGAATTTGGAAAAAGGAAAAAACCTTAAAATTTCAGGGTTTGGCTCTTTTATTGTGCGTGACAAGCGTTCTCGAAAAGGTCGAAATCCTCAAACCGGCAATGCGATGGAAATCACAGCCCGTCGGGTCATCACGTTCAAACCAAGTCAAGTGCTCCGAGAAGCACTCAATGACGACGATCAATAGTCTATATTATAAGAAATGCACGTGTAGAGTTTTCACGAATGGGCCGAGGGGACGTACTTTGCCGTTCGACCATGGTGAACACACACAATCTTGTGACTCAGTTCTGAGTCTGATGTTCGATAAATCACCAAATTTGTTATAAATCTTCGCCAGTTCATGTATAAGGAGTCGCGAATTTATCGCGATGAATCCTATGTTATTGAATTACGCGGGTGTTTTTGTGTTTTTGGTGTTTGGTGTGATTTTTGTCATGCTGAACATGCTGCTTTCAAAACTCTTAGCCCCAAAGATCAAAGACGCTGTCAAAGCCATTCCTTATGAGTGTGGAGAAATTCCTGTGGGAACCACGTGGATTCGGTTTAATCCACGCTACTATTTTTATGCCTTGGCTTTTTTGATTTTCGATGTCGAAATCGCCTTGATGTATCCCTGCGCTGTAGTGTTTCGAGACTGGATTGGTCGGGGAGATGGAGCTGTGGCTTTTGCAGAGATTTCTCTTTTCGTGGCTATTTTGATGGTGGGGTTTGCCTACATGTGGAGACGTGGAGATTTGAACTGGATCAAACATATTGAAATGGGAGAGCCAAAATGACCTCGCAAGAATTGGCCAATGCGTTGCTTGAACAATTCGGACCTGAGGTGGTCGAAGAAGTTTCTTCAGACGCGATTCAACCTTGGATTCGTATATCTCCCAACAAGATTCAAGAAGTTTGCAGCTTTGCCAAAAATGCTCCCGAGTTTGCGTTTGATTTTTTGCGATCCATTGCTGGCGTAGATTACCAAGAGTCCATTGAATTGAATTATTTTTTGTTTTCCTATCCGCATAAACATGAACTTTACATCAAGTCTCGTGTTCCCGCGAGGCCCCCAAAATTTCGAGCAAAACATTTGGCCTGCCGCCAACTGGTACGAGCGTGAGGCTTTTGATTTGCTGGGTGCCAGGTTTGCCAATCCACAGTGATCTACGAAGAATTTTGCTTCTGACGATTGGGAAGGACATCCCTTGAGAAATCCTATCGCGAAAAAGATAGTTATCAAGGTGTTTCCACCACAAGACATTATCTTACGGGAATGCCCGAATTGCCGATTCACAAAAAAAGGATGAGACCTCATGAGTCAGGTGCAGGTGATTCGTCAAGATGACGAAATGGAAATCAACATGGGACCTCAGCATCCTCCACACACGGTGTACTTGCTCGAACGATCACCGATGGGGAGTTGGTGCGAAGAAAGCATTCTCGAGATTGGGTATTTACATCGGCTGATCGAGAAAATTGGAGAGATGGTCGAGAATATGGATTCATGCCGTATACCGATCGGGTAGACTATGTAGTTGCCATGACTGCAAATCATGGCTATGCTTTGGCTGTGGAAAAATTGATCGAGGCAGAAGTTCCACCTCGAGCGTTGTATTTGAGAATGATTGCCGACGAGCTATGTCGAATCGCGAGCCATTTGATTTCTGTAGGTACGTTTCCGATGGACTTGGGTGCAGTGACGCCATTTGTTCATGCTTTGCGAGAACGAGAAAAAATCAATGATTTGATTGAGAGTCTTTGCGGTGCACGCTTGACTTACAATTATGTTCGAATCGGAGGTGTTTCTTTTGATATGCCTTCTGGCTTTGATCAACGGGTCTTGGCATTTTTGGACCAATTTGAACCTTTGATGGAGAGTTTGATCCGTTGATTTCCAAAAACAACATTTTTATCGATCGTCTTGCTGGTCTTTGTCCCATTTCTCAAGAAAAAGCTATTGCCTATGGACTGGTAGGTCCCAATTTGCGTGCATCCGGTCTATCATGGGATCTTCTCGAAAAGATGCTCCATGATGCAGCCTATGCAGTAAAATGGAATTTCAAGTACCTGTTTGGGGATGGTTCAGGTGTTGTAGGGCGACTGCTATGATCGATATTGGGTTCGCATTCAAGAAATTCGTGAATCGGTGAAAATTTTACGGCAGTGCTCGCCAAAATTCCTGAAGGGGAGATCGTTGGAAAAGTTGCAAAAACCATCAAACCCAAAGCAGGCGAAGTGTATGCCGCGGTTGAAGCTGCAAGAGGCGAAATGGGGTACTTTGTCGTTTCGGACGCGAGCAAAAATGCTTATCGAATCAAAATTCGAACAGGAAGTTTTTCGGCCATGTCCATCATTGAACATCTGTCTCCGGGGCTGATGATCGCTGATCTTGTGGCTTTGATCGCCAGTTTGGACGTTGTGGCACCTGAGGTAGATCGATGAACCACATAGAAAAATTGGTCGGTCTTTGGGTTGCATTTCTCGAATCGACTTCCTCCACCATGCAACAAGATCATGTCTTGCAGCCTATTGTGAATGCTTTGTTGGAATGCCCTGTGGAAGTATGGCTGATCGTAGCCATGTTTCTCTATGCTTCCATTATTTTGGGAATGGTGATTGCGCCCATTGCAGGTTTTTCAACTTATATTGAGCGAAGAGTTGCGGGAAGAATTCAGGCGAGAATTGGCTGCAACCGTGTTGGACCCGAGGGGTTGCTTCAGTTTTTGGTGGATGGCGTAAAACTGATGTCCAAAGAAGACCATATTCCTCAAGGAGCCGACCGCTTTTTGTTCAAATTGGCTCCGTATTTTTTGATTTTGGGCGCGTTCATGAGTTTTGCATGTGTTCCTTTTGGAATACATTGTGATTTCCAATTTGAATGTTGAACCATTTATTTGTTGGCTGTATCTTCGCTTGTGGTGATCGAATTTTGTTGGCAGGATGGTCCTCCAACAACAAATGGTCTTTGTTGGGATCGATGCGATCGGCAGCTCAGATCGTCAGTTATGAAATTCCTTTGGGCATGGCTTTGATGATTCCTGTGATGATCGCGGGTTCTCTCAGTCTTCAAGATCTGAATCAATATCAGTCTCATGGGGCAGGATCCTGGATCATTTTTGCGGCCGGTCCCTTTACGGTCATTGCATTGGTGGTTTATTTTGTTTCTGCATTGGCGGAAGTCAATCGAACTCCATTTGATTTGCCTGAGGCCGAATCTGAGTTGGTTTCCGGATACAACACCGAATACAGTGGTATTCGCTGGGGGCTATTTTTTGTGGCCGAGTATGCAAATATGTTTTTGATCAGCGGCATTGCGGCCACAGCCTTTTTGGGAGGCTGGCAAAAATCCATCGCCAACATTCCGTTTATGGTCTTTACATTGTTTTTTGTGTTTTTGGCTTTGGCCAAGATTGCTTTTTATGGTCCTGCGTTTGTCCAAACCATGAAAAGAAAACGTGGGATTTTGTTTGCTTTGTCACACACAAAAATTCGTTCTTTCTCAAGAACTGTGTTGATTCCGTTGTTGGGAGTGGCTGTGATCAGTGCCATTGCTTTGCATGTGGTCTCTGATTTTTGGTTGGTGTCGTTTTTTGTGTTTGTGTCCAAATCTTATTTCTTTGTTTTAATCATCATGTGGATTCGATGGACACTTCCTAGATATCGAGTGGATCAAATGATGGACTTGTGTTGGAAACGATTCGTTCCACTGATCACAATTTGTGTTTTTGGAACTGCATTGTGGATGTTATGGAGTTTATCATGATAAAGGCCATTACAGTTTGGGTAAAAAGCTTTTGGAGAGGTACTGTTGCCACCTTCAATGGAATGCACATTACATCAAAGCACTTTTTTCGTGATCCCATGACCATCGAGTATCCTGAGATCAATGTTGAAGAAATGCTCCCCGAAAGATATCGAGGGATTTTGCATGTGGACATGGACATTTGTATCAGTTGTCGTGTTTGTGAGAAGGCTTGCCCCATAGGGTGTATCAAAATTGAAGATGTTCGCGGAGAAAAAACCACCGTCATGTCAAAGGTGACGGGAAAGCCAACTCCCAAAATCAAATACCCAGAACTCTTTGACATCGACATCGCCAAATGCATGTATTGTGGTCTTTGTGTTGAGCCGTGTCCAACGGGTGCAATTTATCACACGCGAAGATTTGAGGGCACCGTAACGGATGTGTCTGATCTTACCTACTCTTATGTTCGAGAGGCAGATTTGAAACTGGCCAAAGATATGGTCTTCGAACTGGAAGAGAATGAACGAAAAAAACGAGAAGCAAAGGAAGCGGCTTCGTCATGAGTACACATCTCCATCATTTTATGTTTGCTCTTTTTGCATGTTCCACTCTTGCGAGTGCTTTGCTTGTCGTGCTCCTTAAAAACATATTGCATGCGGCGGTAGCTTTGTTTCTTTGTTTGGGGTCCATCGCTGCATTGTACATTTTGTTGGGGGCTGATTTTGTTGGAGTTTCCCAGTTGCTGATCTATGCCGGCGGAATTCTTGTGTTGTTGATTTTCGGGATCTTTTTGACTTCGGGAATTTATCAAAAAAAGGAAAGTGACATGCCCTGGATTCTGAAGGGCCTGATAGGAATGTTGACGGTTGGTTTTTTCGGATTTTTGGCATGGATCATCGTACATGTTCCATTTGCCTCGATCGATGCTCCATATGTTCCTACCACTCGTGCATTGGGAGAGTTACTTTTGAGCAAATACTTGCTTCCTTTTGAGTTGATTTCGCTGCTTTTATTGTTCGCATTGATTGGTGCGGCCATGGTGGTCAGAAAAGAGGTTAAGTCACAGTGATGGAAATGGCAGGCTTACACAGTTATCTTCTGATTGCTGCATTTTTATTTTGTGCTGGAAGTGCGTGTGTTCTCATGAAGAGAAATGTGATTCACATGTTGATGGGGGTTGAACTCATTTTCAATGCCTCTGCATTGAATTTTGTAGCGTTTTCTCGGTTTGCACCTTCTCAGTTGGATGTTTTTGCAATCTCTGGACAAGTGGTCGCTTTGTTTGTGATTGTGTTGGCGGCTGCAGAGGCTGCGGTAGCTTTGGCCTTGGTGTTGTCATTGTTTCAAATGATCAAAAGCTCCGATGTGAGCAAGATGTCGAGTTTAAAAGGGTAGGTCTGTGGAAAACAATCTTTTACTTTGGATCATTCTTTGTCCCTTGATCAGTTCGGTGGTGGTTCGGCTCTTTGGAAAAACTTTGGGTCGCAAAGCCGTTCATTGGGTTGCAAGTGGGAGCGTTTTGTTGTCGTTTGCCTTGGCCGTGACCTCTGTTGCTCAATTCGTAGGCAGTCACCACATACAAGTACATAAAGTTTTTTTGTGGCTTGATACTGATCTTTTTCAAACCTGGGTAGGGTTTCAATTGGATTCTTTGTCATGCTTGATGGTGTGTATCATCACGGGCGTAGGAAGTTTGATTCATATATATTCCACCGGTTATATGGCGCATGAAAAAGCTTTCGAAAGATATTTTGCGTATCTCAATTTGTTTATGGCCATGATGCTCACTTTGGTGTTGGCAGACAATGCTCTTTTGATGTTTGTTGGCTGGGAAGGTGTTGGATTGTGCTCTTATCTATTGATCGGGTTTTACTATTCTGATCATCAAAATGCCGATGCCGGAAAAAAAGCCTTTGTGGTCAATCGGGTGGGGGATTTTGCTTTTATCATAGGGCTTCTCACTTTGTTTTGGACGATGGGAATTCAAACAGGTGTTTGGAGTTTTGATTTTCAAGACATCAAAGAGTATTCATGGGCGATTGAAAATGTTCATTTGTTTGGTGTGTCGGCTGCTGTTTTTGTCACGTTGATGATGTTCATTGGCGCGACAGGAAAATCTGCTCAAATTCCTTTGTATGTTTGGTTGCCAGACGCGATGGCGGGGCCTACCCCTGTTTCAGCCTTGATTCATGCCGCGACCATGGTGACATCGGGAATTTATTTGATCAGTCGGTTGAGCTTTTTGTTTGATATGGCTCCTGCAACCTTGCATGTGATTGCTTGGATTGGTGGGCTTACCGCATTGTTTGCAGCGACCATTGCATTGGTTCAAAACGATATCAAAAAAGTTTTGGCGTATTCCACGGTCAGTCAATTGGGGTACATGTTTTTGGCGTGTGGAGTTGGGGCATATGCCAGTGGCATGTTCCATGTAACGACCCACGCTTTTTTTAAAGCCCTTCTTTTTTTGGCTGCGGGAAGTGTGATTCATGCCTGTCATCATGAACAAG
Organism: Bdellovibrionota bacterium; assembly: GCA_041391365.1. Taxonomy (GTDB): domain Bacteria; phylum Bdellovibrionota_G; class JALEGL01; order JALEGL01; family JAGRMV01; genus JAGRAX01. The sequence continues at coordinate 498,067 of JAWKOC010000001.1, forward strand.
ATATGAGAAAAATGGGCCAGCTAAAATCAAAAATTCCTAGCACGTACAAAACCTACTTGATCGGGGCCATTGCCATTTCTGGGGTTTTTCCCTTTGCAGGTTTTTTCTCCAAAGATGAAATTCTGTGGCAAGTTTGGAATCATTCAAAGGCTTTGTGGATCATTGGACTTGTCACCGCTGGGATGACAGCATTTTATATGTTTCGTTCGGTTTTCTTAACCTTTTGGGGTGATCGTCGCATGGACGACCATCATTGGAATCAGGTTCACGAGTCTCCTGCATCTATGACGGCAGTACTATGGATTCTGGCTGGACTTTCTCTCATCGGTGGATGGGTATGGTGGCCAGGCTTTATGCAGCTTTCCAGTTTTTTTCCACATTGGTTGGAGAGTTCCGTGGTGGTTCATCATGCCCATGGGTCACACGCAGCCGAGATCTCTTTGACCTTGATATCCTTGGGCGTGGCCTTGAGTGGGATTGCTTTGGCGTATCAGATTTATGTTCGAAAACTTTTCTCCACTCAAAAGCTCAAAGAAACGCTTTCGTTTGTGCATCGTTGTTTGGAACACAAATATTATGTAGATGAAGCGTATGAAAAAATATGGGTTCAAGGTACAAAAAAATTGAGCCAATCTTTTTCGATTTTTGATCAACGCATTGTCGATGGAGTTGTGAATTGGACGAGTCGAGCTCTGAAATTCTGTGTTTTTGTGATGGGGTCTTTTGATCGGTTCGTTGTTGATGGGTTGGTGAATCTTTCCGGGTACATCACTGCATCCATTGGTCTGATGGTCCGAAAAATTCAAAATGGTCAAATTCAATTGTATTTGGCCACAATGTTGGCTGCCTGCGGAGTGCTTACAGCTTTGTGGGTAAAGTATTATTTGTTGCAAGGGTAGAGGAGTACGAATGTTTGAGTCTCATATCTTAAGTTGGATGACGTTTACACCGTTGATTGGAGCATTTTTGTTGCTTCTTGTTCCTGGCAAGAAGGTTCAATGGGTGAAAGGAATTGCAGCAGGATTTACGCTGTTGCCACTGTTGATGTCCGCAAAACTGTTTTGTGCTTTTGATCGTGCTCAGGCTGGGATGCAGTTTGTAGAAAGAGCCGAATGGATTCCTGGATTCAACATTCAATATTATATGGGAACTGATGGGATCAGTGTCACCATGCTATTGCTTACGGCACTTCTTTCTTTTTTGTGCGTGCTGGCTTCGTGGAATATCGAGAAAAAAGTAAAAGGGTACTTCTTTTTGTTCCTATTTCTTGAGACGGGGATGATGGGAGTTTTTGCGGCTCTGGACTTATTCTTGTTTTACATCTTCTGGGAGATCATGTTGCTGCCCATGTATTTTTTGATTGGGATTTGGGGAGGCATTCGTCGGGAATATGCGGCCATTAAGTTTTTCATTTATACCTTGGTGGGTTCGGTGTTTATGCTTTTGGGCATTTTGGCGATTTACTTTTACGGATTGAATCCCCATACGTTTGATATGGTTGCATTGGCCAAACAGGGGGGGCTCCTCGGCAACTCTTTGTGGTTGGGTCTTCCTTTTTCCAAAGTTGTTTTTTTGGCATTGTTTTTTGGATTTGCCATCAAGGTCCCCATGTTTCCTTTTCATACATGGTTGCCAGATGCCCACGTTGAAGCTCCAACGGCCGTTAGCGTGATTTTGGCCGGTGTACTTTTGAAAATGGGTGTTTATGGTGTCTTTCGAATTTGCTATCCCTTTTTCCCTGATGCGGCCAAGTGGTTTGCACCAGCATTGGCTGTGTTGGCCGTGATCAACATCATTTATGGTGGTCTATGTGCAATGAATCAAAAAGACATCAAAAAACTCGTAGCTTATTCGTCTGTCAGTCACATGGGATATTGTCTGCTTGGACTTGCTGCCATGACGTTTGTTGGTTTAGAAGGTTCCTTGCTTCAAATGTTTACACATGGAACATCGACAGCCATGCTCTTTTTGCTCGTAGGTGTGATTTATGATCGAGCCCACACCAGAGGAGTCAATGACTTTGGTGGATTGGCTACTCAAATGCCTGTGTATACCTTTATTGCCATGATCGCTTTTTTTGCTTCGATGGGGTTGCCTGGTTTGTCAGGTTTCATCAGTGAGGTTTTTGTTTTGATTGGATCTTTCAATGCGGATGCCTTTTTCTTGTCTCAGGGTGGGGAGCTTGTATTTCAAAGCAAATCAATCTTTATGATTTGTACTATTTTTGCTGCATTGGGCGTGGTGATCACAGCGGCCTATTTGTTGTGGACGATCCAGCGAGTATTTTTGGGCCCCTTGCCTGAAAAATGGAATCAGCTTCAAGACATTCAGCCAAGAGAAATGGTAACACTGATTCCATTGGCTTTTCTGGCGATCGGGTTGGGAATTTATCCCATGCCCATTTTGAACCTTTTGCATGCAAGTTTGACTCAGTTGACCCAATGGGTGACGGGGCTGTAATGAGCTGGACACAAAACAACGTCGCAAGCTTTTTGCAGTTTTGGCCTGAGAGTCTGTTGGGACTGTCGTCCATGGTCTGTTTGTTGGGCAGTGCTTTTGCGAAAAATAAAAAAATCTTTTGGCAGTTCCTTTGTGCACTCACATTGCTGGTGTACGGTGCACATAGTGCAATATCGTTGGTTGCTTGTTCTTCCTCTGCAAAAGTTTTGTTTTTGGGTCATCTTCGAGTGGATGGTTTGAGTTACTTGTTGCAGGTGATTTTTGCATTGATTTCTTTGGTGACTCTTCATTTGTCAACTACGCACCGTCCAAGTTCTGAGCATTCTTATACAGATGAACTTCCAGCTTTTTTGTTGGTTTTAACCCTTGGGATGGCCATGATGGTCAGCTCCAACAGCTTGTTGATGCTTTTTTTATCTGTTGAGATGGTTTCCATTCCTTCTTACATTTTGGTTGGAATGAAAAGATCAGATGTAGGATCGGGAGAGGCGGGTTTGAAGTATTTGCTTTTTGGCGCTTTTGCTTCGGGACTGATGTTGTTTGGAATTTCTTTTCTTTTTGGTGCAGTAGGGAGTGTTGATTTTTCTTATGTAGCTGGGTTTTTGCAAAACACTGTGTTTGATGTTCAAACGAAGATCTTTTTGGGTGTTTCGATGATTTTTTTGATTGCAGGACTTGGATACAAGATGGCCATTTTTCCATCCCATATGTGGTGTCCGGATGTATACCAAGCGGCACCAACCCCAATCACAACATTTTTGTCGGTTGGACCAAAGGTGGCAGGATTTGCGTTGTTGATTCGTATTTTATCATTGTATGTGTCTCCGGTTCCTACACCATGGACCTTGTCGGTTCAGGCACTTTTGTCTGTCCTTGCAGCTGTCACCATGACCATAGGCAATGTTGGGGCTTTGGCGCAAATCAAGATGAAGAGGCTGATCGCATATTCTTCGATTGCTCATGCGGGATACATTTTGATGGGGTTGTCCGCCTTGAACCTGGATGGGTTGCAGGCCGCTGTTTTTTACTTCGTTGTGTACTTTTTTATGAATGCAGGTGTTTTTTACATAACGGTTTGGATGGAAAATCACTATGGATCTGACGAAATTCATCACTTTAAGGCTTTGGCAGAGCATTCCCCCATTTTGATGGCTGTGATGGCCATTTTCTTGTTTTCTTTGGTGGGACTTCCACCGTTTGCAGGGTTTTTGGGCAAATTTTATCTTTTTGCTGCTGTGGTCAGAGAAAAATTGTATATTTTGGCGATCATTGGAGCCATCAATACGGCCATCTCTCTCTATTATTATGCAAAAATTCTAAAAATCGCCTATTTTTCTCAGACTCCTTTGAATCAGGAGGACCAGTCTGAGACTCTTTCGGTTGGAAAACCAAACCTATCCATGGCTGTTATGACATTTTTGTTGGCGTTTCCAGTAACTTTTTTGATCCTGAAGTGGAAACCTTTGTTGACGGTGGTCGAGTTGGCGACCAAATCTATTCTTTTTTAACCCTGTCGAGATCATTTTTCCCCTTTGAATGGCCTGGTGGTGTCGTTCGCAAGTTCCCTACAGAGAAGGGATGGGGTTTTTTGCATAAAAAAAACCCCCAAACCAATAGGTCCAGGGGTCTTTTCTTGAAAAGTTCGTAAAAGAACTACATAGCAGCAATGCTGCCAGTGGCTTTTTTACGAGTAGCTTTTTTTCTTGTAGCTTTACGTTTGGTGGCTTTCTTTTTGCCAGCTTTTTTCTTTACTGCCTTTTTAGCAGTTTTCTTTTTGGCTTTCTTTTTGCCAGCTTTTTTCTTTACTGCTTTTTTAGCAGTTTTCTTTTTAGCTACTTTTTTCTTTGCTGTTTTTTTCTTAACGGCTTTGCGAGCGCCTTTTTTAGCGGTCTTGCGCTTAGCTACTTTTTTCTTTGCTACCTTCTTTTTGGCAGCTTTCTTTTTCTTCGGCATTTTTTCTCCCTTTTAAAATTAATTTTAAAACAAAGTTAATTTTCATTAACTTCAGTAATTACACGTCAAGTATAAAAAAAATAATTTTTTTTTACAACTTTATATTGACTTTTTTCACTCGTAAAACGATTTGCGATCAAGGGAAATGAAAGGGTTTTTTCTGATTTTTTTACGAATCGCGATGGTGGAGTTTTGTTTTTCTCTTCAAACCCAATGGCAAAATTCAAAATGTGGTAAAATAGATGCAAGTTCAACATGACTCTACCATCTTCAACTCGGACTTCCCGACATTCTGTGAAAGATCGACTCATCAATCTTCAGAGAGAGACCTTTTCTCGACTAAAAATGGAAATCATTGAAGGAAGAAGGGGAGAAGAGTCTGCCATTGACCATTATAGACAAGTTTATTTGTATCAGGTTCAGGACTATGAACGTTATGCAAGCAAAAATGAACTTTTGCAGTCATTGCGAAAGGCATCGATTAGCTATTGTGGGGATTTCCATACCCTCAAAAGAGCCCAATATACGGCGTGCAAGTTCATTGACTTTGTTTCGGAGTTTTATCCGAAGGTATTTTTGGCATTGGAGATGATTCCTGCGGAGTACGAATCGATTGCCAATGATTTTTTGCGTGGCAAGTGCAGTGAAAAGCAGTTTTTGGCTAAGATTCGATACGATGAATTGTGGGGATTTCCTTGGGCTCATTACAAAATGATCTTTGAAGTGGCTAAAAAATACCCAAACATCGAAATGGTTGGACTCAATACCAGCGATGGAGGGTATCAATCGTTGTTTCAGAGGGATCAGTTGGCCATGGACCGTATTGTGGAGTGCTATCAAAAAGATCCTAAAGCTCATATTTTTTGTTTGTATGGAGATTTGCATGTGGCCCCAGAACACATTCCCTATCGTGTGGAAAAGGGCTTTGAAAAAATGGGCATTGAGATTCCCCCCAACATCATTGTTTATCAAAACAGCGATCAAATTTACTGGAAGTTGGTTGAAGAAGAACAGGCTCACCTGGTTGATGTTGTAAGGGTCTCACGAGGATCTTATTGTGTGTTGAGTTCTACCCCTTGGGTCAAATGGCAGAGTTATCAGAGCTGGATTGACGATCAAAGTGACTTGTTGGACGCTTTGGATGAGGACGAAGAGTTTCTTGGGTTTGAAAATAGTGGGGATCTTGGAGAAGAACTTCGGATCATGGCGGAGTCGGTGGCCAGTTTTTTGGATCTTACCATTCCAGATTTGGAGAATTTTTCGGTGTATACGGCCTTTGACTCCGAGGTGATCGAGAATCTCGATGAGTACGTTTTGGAGCTAAAATCGGTCAAGAACCCCGATGCCAAACGTCTACTTGAAGCAGAAATGGTCGAAAATCGAAGCTTGTATTTCACCAAAAGTGATGCCATTTACCTCCTGGATACTTCAGAAGTTCGAGCCACAGAGAAAGCCGCACAGTTGGTCAGCGCAAAAATGACCCAACATTTGTCGATCTATGCCAAGCATTTCGATCGAAGGGAGATTTTTTATCGAATTGCCATCTGGGAAGCCATTGGTTTTTTTGGTTCGAAAATTGTGAATCCCAAACGCAAATGTGTTCAGTACCATGATTTGGAAAAAACCCTTGAGTCCAACAAAGGAAAAAAGCTCAAAGGCATCCGAAAAGAGGAAAAAATCATTGCCAAAGAGCTGCTAAAACATAAAACGTATGAACAGGAGAGAATTCAGTCTCAGAAGAGACCTGTTCCTCAACGAAAACTCTATCGCCTTTCTCCCGTTTTGTTTTTTTTGGCGGCGAGAACCTTGGGGAGAATGATGGGGGATCGATTGTACAATCAAGTTGCCAAGGATCTTGTGCCCGTGGAATTGATTCGAAGAATGTTTAGCTGTTTGTCGGAACATGAATCCGGTGAGCAAACCTATTGGGAGCTTGCGCAAGCCCTGCATTATGATCAAATGAATCCTTTTTTGAGCAAAGATGACCGATTTTAGACGAGACATTCCAAAGGGCCTCGTTGCTTTTGCAAATGAACTTCTTCATCATGGGCACCAGGTTTTTGTTGTGGGAGGTGCGTGCAGAGATTTGGTCCGAGAAAGAGTTCCAAAAGACTGGGATCTGGCAACAAGTGCCACACCAGATCAAATGATGAAGCTTTTTCCTCGTTCCATTCCAACAGGATTGGCTTTTGGAACCGTTACTGTACCTCTGGAATGTGGTGGAGTAGAGGTTACGACGTTTCGAAAAGAATCAGGGTCAAAAGATCATCGTCATCATCAGGAGATGGTATTTAAACTTTCCATTGAAGAAGACCTCAAACGGAGAGATTTTACATTCAATGCCATGGCCATAGACCCTATCACAGGACACTTGATGGATCCCCATCAAGGTCGGCAAGATCTCAAAAGAAGGAGGTTGAAAACCGTGGGAGATGCACATCTTCGATTCAAAGAAGATGCTTTGCGTATGCTTCGGGCAGCCCGGTTCATCAGTCAAGTGAGCTTGCAAGAAGTGGATTCATCGTGCACCAAAGCAGCCAAACGTTGCAAAAGATTGATTCAATCGCTGCCCATGGAAAGGATTCGAGAGGAGTTTCGAAAACTTCTTTGGGGAGAGGACATCAAAGCAGGACTTTTGTGGTTGGAAGAAACGGGTCTTTGGGCAGCCTTGTCCAACACGTCCATTCGCGATGAAGTGAACGCCATCGAGTGGTGGTCTCTACAGGGCAGCGTCGATGTCAGGGTTGCAGCCCTTTTGTTGTGCATGAATGATCCCGCTTGGACCGACAATCACAAATTTCCCCGATTTTTGTTTTTCAATAAGAAGGTCAAGCTTCGATCGTGGACCCTCTACCGATGGTCTTCCGATCAACATTTGCATCAATTGGATGAACCTGCAAAGCTCAAGCAGTGTTTGTCACACTTGTCTTATGATTTGGTAGGGGATTGGTTTGATCTCCAAATGGTACGAACATCGTGGAAGGCCAAGGCTCTGCAATGGAAACAGTGGTGGCTGAACGCTCAAATGCAACATGAAGCTGTATGGATTCGAGATTTGGACCTCAGCGGCAAGGACTTGATCGACCATTGTTTGAACCTTCACCCTCGACAAATCTCTATCGTCCTTCAAGGCCTTTTGGATCTCGTTCATGTCAACCCTCAATGGAATCAACGAGATATCCTGCTGTCTGAGGCTCAAAAAATTGCAGATTCTTTCTAGAACTCAAAGATGGCTTTGCTCTGTCAACTTATGATATGTTGCGAAGCGGTATGAAAAGGATTGTGTTTTGGATGGTTTTGATTTCGTGTCTGTCGGCATGTGGAAAAAATTCGGGCTATTTGTACACCACGAGTTCCTGCCAAGCCTTCGGTGCTTTCACAGACGTGGCCAATTTGGGACACCTGGATCAACCAACCTCCGCATATGCATCTCTTCGGGCACAAAGTTTACAAAAATTGGCCAAACATTTAGGAGTTGAGATCGATACTTCTCGTGAGGATGAATCGACCTTTGACCAATGTTCAACCATTGTTTCGATTCAGAAGCAGTACAATCAAAAAAACAAGGATCAGATCTCGGAGCATGAGATCTATGAATTTGCATTGTCCAGTTTCATGGAACAGTTGGACATTCATTCATCCTACATTCAGAAAAGTATGTTCAAAAATTTGACGATTTTATGGATCGAGTGGCGACTCACCCAGGGTTTATGCATTGGTATCAAAATGATATTTTCAATGAGGCCTATCACATGAGACCTTTGAAAGTCTCTTATGTATGGCCTGATTCCAAAGCTTTTGGAAAAATTTTCCCTGGTGATGTGATCGTTGGAATCAACGACAAAGAAATTCAGTCTTTGTCGTCCGAGGAGTTTGATCAGGAGTGGAAACTTCACAAAGACAAGATTCATGTTTTGGTCAAACCCTCACAGGGAGGGGAAAGTCAATTTGTCGATTTGGAGATGGAAAGTGGTCGAGTACCCTCCGCCTATGTATCTTCCATCGCCTACAAAGACCACGCCATTGCCTACATTCGTATTTCTTCTTTCAATGATTACACGACAAAAGATCTGATGGAACATAGGGAGATTTTGGAAGATTCTGAGGCCATCATCATCGACGTGAGAGGAAATCCGGGAGGTGTCTCCAAGATGAGTTGTCAGGTTGCCGGACTGTTTTTGGAGGACGGTGTTTGCAAGATAAAACAACCCAATCGAAACAAAGTAGAAGAAATTGGGAGCCGAGAAGGAGACTACAATGGGTTGGTTCATTTGATGTTGAGAGATGTTCAGCAAGAAATTGATCCAATCAAATCGAATGTCAACGAAGATACGTTGATTGACGTACCTCTAGTGGTCCTGGTCAATTCTTCTTCGGCGAGTGCGGCCGAGGCATTGACGATGACGTTGCAGCAGCACAATCGGGCCATTGTGGTGGGGGAACCATCTTTTGGAAAAGGAATTACACAGGCTTGGTATTCCTTGAAAGATATCAATTCCATTTTCGGTGGGTATTTGACTTTGACATTGTTTTTTATTCAGTCTCACAAAGGGAAAATTTATCAAGCCGATACCGTACGAAGACACATTGAACTGAGTCATGACCCGATCGTTCAAGCCAATCAAATCATTGAACAAAGAACGGGCCAGCCCAACCCCATACGCGAAAAAGATTATGCCTCAGAAGGTCATGTCATTGTGCCTGCTAACCATCAAAAATTGAGTTTGGATGTTGCCGATGATCCTGAGGAAGTACGATCGATCATGAAGGCTTTTTCTTCTGATCAGGTCAAAACAACATTCGACCAATTGTGCAAGAATCAAAGTCCAGAAGAGTGTGAAGTGATGTGGTCTTTGGAAGTAGCAAAGTATATGTCCGAACATTGGCCCACCTGGCCCTATCTAGGAACCCCTCAAAGCTAGATGACCGGTTCAGACCTCAAAACTTGACAGAACGAGCCCAAGGTCGTACCAGTAATTGCAAATGTCAAGAATTCCGACGTGGATTGAAAAGCAAAAAGTCTTGTTTCCTGAACATGGGAGAATCGATGCTGAAAAGTTGTTTGGACTTTTTCACATTTGTTTTGAGCAGGAGTGCTATCAAGATGCGTTGGAATATGCTCTTGGTTCCAAAAATGATCAGGCCATCTTGAAAATCAAAACCAAAGCCATCGAATTGGGAGATGCTTTTATGCTCAACCAAATTGTCCTGGGTGGATATACGGTTACAGATCAAGAATGGGAAAGTACAAAACAAACGGCCCAACAAAACCAGCAAAATCATTTTGCTAGGTTGTGTGAAAAGCACTTGTCTCCTCAGTCTGTTCACCCTTCATCATAAGTTTTTTGGGTTGTTGGTATGGTCCGTCCTTCTGTTGCAAAATTGGGTACGAATTTTCGTTCGTATGTAGATGAACCGCATTTGCTAAGCAAAGAAAAAGGGTTTCCTGATTTGTTTGGAAATAAGAACCCCGTTTCCATTGAAATTGGTATGGGAAAGGGATTGTTCATGCACGATATAGCAACCGATCATCCTCATCGCAATTTTTTGGGCATTGAAAAAGTAAAAAAATTTCTTCTTCTTTCTGCTTCCCGCATGGACAAATCAAATCTCAACAATGTGAAATTGTTTTCCGTAGATGCAAAAGAGTTTATTGAAAAAGAAATACCTGAATCATCTGTGAATGAGTTTTTTATTTTGTTTCCAGATCCATGGCCCAAAAGACGTCATCGTCGTCGTCGAATGGTTCAGAAAGATTTTTTGCTTCTTCTCAAAAGCAAGCTGGTTTCCAAAGGAGTGATTCATATCACCACGGATCACAAAAGTTATTTTCAGTGGATTGAGGAAGTGACAGCTTCCTTGATGAACACCGATTTTTGTGAAATCCCCAGTCAACGAGGACCTTACATTACAAATTTTCAACGCAAGTATGAAGCCGAAGGAAGACCCATCTACTACAAAAGTTTGCAATCATTACCATGATGGCTGAGATCAAACTTTTTTGAGGTGAGCCAAAAGTTCGGCTGGATCTTTCATGTGACTGAGAGTGGAATGTGAGCTTCGAACCCAGTCCAGAAAAAGAGATGTGGTGGGTTTTTGATGTTTGGAGGCAAGGAATCTCAGCAGTCGAAGAGTTTCTAAACCATCAAAGCTTTCCATGATTCTTTTTTGGTACGTCATTGGGGGTAGATTTTGTTCTCTGGCTAGATGGCGAGCCTCCCATATTTTTCGTTTGTGCAAATGCTCTATGGTGTCTTTTGCCTCTTTTTGTTCTAGAAAATCCATCGATTGATCGTTGGATAGCGTTGGATCATACAAAACGTCGTGAACCCAAGCCAGATTTGCAAAACTGGCCGGGGAAGGAATCATCAGAGATGAAAAACTGGATTTTGGATCTCTTGCATAGTGATGCAGAAAAAATCCGGTGCCCAAGGTGACGCGTTGGGATTTGCGATTGGACGGAAAAACTTTTGTAGTAGATATGTGCTCAATGAGCCCATGTTTTCGTACTTTGTTCAAAAAATGAAAATCTTCTGTAGCATTTTTTTGAACCATCCCTCCAACCTGTTTGTAAGTCAAAGAGCTAACTCCTATGCACGAGCCAATGGTGAAGTGAGAAAATGGACTCTTACTTTTGGAAAGGTTCAATTGCATGTATCGGAGATAGAGTTCGTAAAGGAGCATGCCTTTCTGGGAGGGGTCATGTTCAAATTCAATGGTAAAACCAGACCCTTGAAGACGAAGATTCTGCAATGTCGATATATAATTGCTCTGAACTTGGCAGTCGGCATCTAGGCAAACCAAAATATCCTTGGCATCGGTTGCAAAATGGTACGCAGCATAGTCCATCCCAATTTTTCGTGCCTGACCAACGCCATAGTGGAGTCCTGGTTCGGTATAGTCCAAAATCGTCAATGGGTAGGGCAATGTGGGAGAGAGACTCTGAAGAAGATCCAATGTTTTTTGATTGGATTCCTTCTGCTGAGTCGAGATCCCCATCGGATTGTTCACAACGACGACGATGGTGGGAGGGATTCGAATGGGCGATTGAGCATAGCTTTGGGCCAAGCTTTCAAGCAGTTGCGGCAAATGATCGCTTTCCATGTAGGCGGGTATGACAATCGAGACGTTCATCCAATGGGGAAAATCTTATCCTACCTTGCCATAGGGGGCTATTTTCCCTCCAAATCATAGACGGGTCTTGATCTTCCTGCCAAATGTCGTTAGATGCAGTTCTCACATGGAAGAATTTCAGACCAGCGAAATGACAAAGCAAGTGGCCACAGAGGCTTTGGCACAAAACATTCAGGAATTTCTCAGTGTCTTCACACTCAGAGTGCCTACCTCCAGCGATTGGATTCAAAAAGTGGAGGAAAATTTCCCTCTATTTATTGCCGATCATGCGGCCAATGAGCGAAAAGCTGCGGCGACGGCCATGGATTTTGTGGTTCGATATCCCAACCATGAATCACTCGTGAAAACCGCATCCCAAATCGCTCAGGAAGAGATTTCTCATTTTCGAGAGGTCTTTGCTCTGATGGTTCAAGAGGGCTATCCATTGCTACCAGATGAAAAAGATGTCTATGTTCGAATTCTTTTGTCTCAAGTGCGTACCTTACCTCAAGAGCGTTTTTTGGATCGATTGCTCGTATGCAGTTTGATTGAAGTCCGGGGAATCGAACGATTTGAGATTCTTTCCAAGGAGTTTTCAAGAGAGCCTTGGAGAGCCTTTTATAGGCGGTTGCACAAAAGCGAAAAAAGTCATGGATGGGCTTTTTATCACGAAGCTACAAAAATTTTTCCACAGTCCATGGTAGATGATCGAATGGATCAGCTTCTCGATGCTGAGGCCAGAGCCTGCAAGCAGACTCCCATTACCGGGAAATTTCATTAGACCAACATAGACCCATTATTTTTTTGCGGTGGGGGAATGACTTTGTTTGATTTCGTCAAAGGCTTTGTTGATTCGGAGCATGTTTTCTTTGGCTGTTTTTTGGATTGATTCCGAAAGATGTTCGACCAAATCCGGGTGATTTTTTGAAATATGCTCTTTGTAGGCTTTTCGAATGGTTTCCCAACTGTCTTGAGGAGTTACACCCAGCACCTCATAGGGGTTGGGTGTAGGTGTGGACGAGGTTCTGTTGACGGGTTTGGAGGCACCTTTTTTCCACCATTGAAAAAACAATGTCATGATGACCAAGAGAGTGAGCCACTTTTGCACAACGGATACCTATCATGAATTGGTATCAAAGATAAGCCCATCCATAGAAGTTTCACCCTTTGTAAACTATTCAAACTACACAAAATCATGTAGACCCAAGAAGCTTTGAGGGATCGTATTCGTTCATTTTATCGTTGGATTTTGACCTGGGCCGATTATCGCTATGCGTGGGCTATTTTGTCTGTGTTGGCCTTTTCAGAAGCTTCCTTTATGCCGATTCCCCCGGATGTATTTCTGATTGCTTTGTGTTTGGGAAAACCAAAAAACAGTTTCTATTATGCTTTGCTTTGTTCCATCACCTCCGTATTGGGTGGTGTCGTAGGCTACGGAATCGGAATGTTTTTGTGGGGCAGTGTGGATGATGTTGTTTTTCGTTATCTGTTCTCTCGGGAAAGTTTTGAACATGTAGGTCGTTTGTACAATGCCAATGCGTTTTGGGCTACGTTCATTGCAGGGTATACGCCCATCCCCTATAAGGTTTTTACGCTATCCGCGGGTGCTTTTGGTGTTTCATTTTGGGGTTTTTTTTGGGGAAGTGTCGTAGGACGTAGCATGCGCTTTTTTTTGGTTGGAGGCATCATCTATGTTCTTGGCCAGAGGGCTCGAGAGTTTCTCGATAAATATCTTCATCAGATCATTCTTGCCAGCTCAGTGGCCATCGTTTGCGCCGTGATTTTTCTCCGATGGCTTTGAGGGCTCCCACGTTTTTTTGCATAAAACCACTCGATAGCCGTTTGGATCTTCGAATGTAAGACCATGCAAATCCCAATAAGGGTTGGAGGAGGGGACACACGGAACCTTTTGCTCTTTGAGGCGTTGCACCGTTTGACTCCATTGATCTAGGTCTGGAATATAAAAAACAATGAGATCCTCCGTATGAGAAAAGACATTGAAAGTCGCATCCTTTTCGACGGTAAACTCCAAGTGGTGAGTATGATTTTCAAATCCAATCATCAAGCCATCAAAACCATCATGGTCGATGAATTCTCCCAAAATCGGAAGTCCAAGAAGCTCATGATAAAATTTTTTGGTCTGGGTAAGGTCTTTTGCGGGCCGAGCGATGCGAACCACAACATTTTCTGTGATCATGATGGTCTCCTTGTCAGTCCTTGCAATTTCACAGTCTCTGGCAAAATCAGGGCTTTGATATTATAGTGAACCCTATGACATTTCGATCTCAAATCAAAGTTTCTTCGGAGACCTTTCAAGAAAACCTTCGGTACCACAAAGGTCTTGCGCAAGATTTGAAAAAAACCACGGATCAGGTTCGGTTAGGGGGAGGAGAGTCGTATCGAAAAAAGCATGAAGAAAGAGGCAAATTGTTTGTTCGCGACCGGATTTCATTGCTTGTGGACTCCGGAACTCCCTTTTTGGAATTGTCGGCCTTGGCAGGGTGGGACATGTACGATGGGGCGTGTCCAGGTGCTGGAATGGTCACAGGGATTGGTAGTGTTTGTGGTCGACAAGTGATGATTGTAGCAAATGACGCAACAGTTAAGGGTGGCACCTATTTTCCAATGACCGTAAAGAAACATCTACGGGCTCAAGAAATTGCCAAAGAGAATCGTCTTCCGTGCATTTACTTGGTCGATTCAGGAGGAGCTTATTTGCCTCTACAGTCCGAAGTGTTTCCAGATCGTGATCACTTTGGGCGTATTTTTTTCAATCAAGCAACGATGTCAAGCCTTGGGATTCCTCAAATTTCCGCGGTGATGGGGTCTTGTACCGCTGGAGGAGCCTACGTTCCGGCCATGAGCGATCAAAATGTCATTGTTCGAGAGCAGGGAACCATTTTTTTGGGAGGTCCTCCCTTGGTCAAAGCTGCTACGGGGGAAGAAGTCAATCCAGAAGAGTTGGGAGGCGCCCGAGTGCATACCAGTATTTCTGGAGTCTCAGACTACTTCGCTGAAAATGATCAACATGCCCTTCAACTTTTGCGTGAAATCGTGAAACATGTGGGAGCTCCAGGGGTACCTTCGTTTTCTCGCAAAGAATCCAAAGCTCCTTATTACGATCCTGAAGAAATGTATGGCGTGATTCCGACCGATTCAAAAACCATGTACGATGTTCGAGAGTTGATCGTCAGACTTGTCGACGAAAGCGAATTTTTTGAATTCAAACCAAATTTTGGATCCAGCCTAGTGTGTGGATTTGCAAATGTGTGGGGAATGCCCGTGGGCATTTTGGCCAATCAGGGAGTTTTGTTTTCGGAAAGTGCTCTCAAAGGCGCACATTTTATCGAACTTTGCTGCATGCAAAAAACTCCTCTGATATTCTTGCAGAATATCTCGGGTTTCATGGTAGGGAAAAAGGCCGAGCACGAAGGCATCGCCAAACATGGAGCCAAACTTGTGACCGCGGTATCGACCGCTAACGTTCCAAAGATTACGATGGTGATTGGTGGAAGCTACGGTGCCGGAAACTATGGTATGTGTGGGCGAGCGTTTGGCCCACGCTTTTTATGGATGTGGCCCAATGGGCGAACATCCGTCATGGGGGGGGAACAGGCTGCCAATGTTTTGTGGACCGTGAAACAAGGCTCTGATCTCGATGAGGCTTCATTCAAAAGACCCATCCAAGAAAAATATGAAAAAGAAGGACACCCCTACTATAGCTCTGCTCGTCTTTGGGATGATGGTGTGATTGATCCAAAGACATCGCGAGACATATTGGGGCTAAGTTTGGCAAGCACGATGTATGCACCCATCCCAGATCCCAAATTTGGATTGTTTCGAATGTAGAAAGTATTTTTATGAGCAAAATTTTGAATCTTACAAAAGAATCTCATGTTTGGCATCTTACCTTGTCGAGACCAGACAAAGGCAATGCGCTCAATATGGAATTGATTCGCGAATTGACACGAGTATTTTTGGAAGCTGATGTTGATCCTAACCTGCGTATCGTTGTGCTTTCTGGAGAAGGAAAACATTTTTGTTCAGGCGGAGATATTGAGTGGATGAAACAAAGCATGAATTTGTCCGCGGAAGAAAATACAAAACAAATCTCTGAACTTTATGCATTGTTTGCAAGTATTGATCAATGCTCAAAAGCTACGCTTGGGAAAATTCATGGTGCTGCTTTTGGGGGAGGGCTGGGACTCGTATCTTGTTTGGATTTTTCATTTTGTCTTGAATCGAGCAAATTTAGCTTGAGCGAAGCTCGCATCGGACTTATGCCAGCGACCATCGTTCCCTATGTATCCAAAAAAATTGGATGGGCTCGGTGTCGGTCGTTGGGCATTCGAGCCAACATTTTTGGAGCGTATGATGCCAAGACCTGGGGATTGGTGACCGATGTCTATGATTCAGAGAGCGATCAACAGCACCATATCGAGGAATGCATAGAGGATATTTTGTTGTGCTCTCCGCAGTCTGTCAAGACCTACAAGGGTCTTGTCAACCATATGATATATCATGATGAGGATCACATCAAACAACATGCAATCGAAGGCATTTCCAAACTTAGACAATCTTCGGAGGGGCAAGAAGGACTCAAGGCATTTTTGGAAAAGCGAAAACCATCATGGATCAAATCATGAATGTTTCTATCAAAAAAGTATTGATCGCAAATCAAGGCGAGGTTGTCATTCGAATTTGTCGAACGCTCAAAAAGAAGGGCATTCGGTCGGTGGGTTTGTATCTGTCTTCTCAAGTGAATGATCATTATCTGCATGCCTGTGATGAATCTGCCATGCTTGAAGGTGATGATCTTCAAGCTTATTTGGGCATGGACCAAATCATTGAACTTGCCAAAAAGCATGAATGCGATGCCATTCATCCAGGTTATGGGTTTTTGTCCGAAAATGCTGAGTTTGCGAAGGCATGTGAGTATGCGGGGCTTGTTTTCATTGGTCCGTCTGCAAGATGTTTGGCAATGCTTGGAGATAAATCAAGTGCAAAGGATCTTGCGAAGAATGCAAAAATACCTGTATTGCAGAATCTTGCTCATATTGATCTCAACGAAAAACACCTGACTCAAGTTGCACAAAAAATGGGATTTCCTCTATTGCTCAAACCTGTCATGGGAGGTGGAGGAAAAGGTATGTTGGTCGTAGAAAGGCAAGAGGATCTGTTGACCCTTTTGAGACAAGCCAAAGCCACGGCAAGGAGTTCATTCGGAAATGAAACTGTTTTGATCGAGCCCTACATTCGAAATGCAAAGCATGTTGAGATCCAAGTTGTGATGGACCAGTATGGCAAAGGAGTCCACATCTTTGAGCGAGATTGTTCAGCACAGAGACGTCATCAAAAAATCATTGAAGAATCAGAATCTTCGATTCCAGATTCGATGATCAAAAGCATGCAGCGTGATGCTCTGACTCTGGCAAAGAAAATAAAATACGACAACATCGGTACAGTCGAATTCATCATCGATTTGGATCGTAAGAAGTATTTTTTTATGGAAGTGAATCCGCGACTTCAAGTAGAACACTCTGTCACCGAACACTGTACACAATTAGACCTGGTAAAAATTCAGATAGAGATTTGTGAGGGGAAAAGCCTCAAAGAGATTCTTCCTTCCAAAATTATAAAAAATGGATATGCCATTGAAGTTAGAATTTATGCTGAAGATGCTGAGCAAGGGTTTTTGCCTGCCAGTGGAACGATTTTGCATTTGCATGTTCCACAAGGCAAAGAAAATATACAAATTGATTCCAACCTTCGAAAAGGACAGAAAGTTTCTTTTCTCTTTGATCCTATGATGATGAAAGTTACGCTCAGTGCTGCGACACGGGCAGAAGGAATTGAGAACTTGAAACGTTTTTTGCATGAGATTGTTCTTTTTGGAGTAAAATCAAATGTGAGTTTTTATCTGGTTGTTGGAAACCCCTGAATTTGTAGAGGGAAGTCATACCACTTCATGGATCGAACATCACCTTGAGGACTTTGTAGTGTTTCGAAAAAATCATACTCCCTTGATCGCTTCGGTATTGGGTGAAATAGAACGTGATCAAAATCATAGGGATCAATTTCCTGGACCTTGGAATGTTTTGCAAGACCCACAAACTCAGTCGAGTTTAGATGAGTGGAATGTGTGGGGTGACAATATTTCTCCAAG
The DNA here is from genome assembly GCA_041391365.1 of Bdellovibrionota bacterium. Classification (GTDB taxonomy): domain Bacteria; phylum Bdellovibrionota_G; class JALEGL01; order JALEGL01; family JAGRMV01; genus JAGRAX01. The sequence goes on from JAWKOC010000001.1 coordinate 515,759, forward strand.
GTTTGATTCTGCCCAAAAATCCTCGATTGATTTTCAATATCACAAAGATAGAAATAGCCTGTGGATTCATGTCGATGGACAAACTTTCTGGGTAAGAAAAAATGAATTGAAATACTCTTCATCTCAACATGAAAATCAACTGAGTTTTTCATCACCCATCACGGGAAAAATTTGCCAACTTTTTGTTTCCGAAGGAGACAATGTAGAGAATGAACAAGATTTGGCTGAAATAGAAGCTATGAAGATGCGCTATACGATTCGATCCAAGGGACCGTCAAGAGTCAAAAAATTGTTTGTTCGTGTTGGAGAGGTTGTGGAAGAGGGCAGGCCTTTGGGAACGTTGGAAAGCCGATGAAGAGTATTCGCATCAATGAAGTTGGGCCAAGAGATGGATTGCAGAATGAGTCTTCTCCCATTTCAGTCGAAGACAAGATTGTATTGATTCAAAAACTTGTGGAGGCAGGCCTAAAGTCTTTGGAATTGACTTCTATGGTGAGCCCAAAAGCGATTCCTCAATTGGCGGACGCTCAGGATGTGTTGAACAAACTGGAAGTCCAATCATCCTTTCATGGTTCAGTCTTGGTGCCCAATGAAAAAGGTATGGAAAGGCTTTTGCCACTGACAAAAACCAAACCTTTCATTTCAACCGTGGCGGTGTTCACGGCCGCGAGTGAGTCTTTCACTCAGCAGAACATTCGCTGCAGCATCGAAGAAAGTCTACAGAGATTTGAATCGGTATGTAACCTAGCCAAAAACAATGGTTTGCGTATTCGTGGATATATCTCAACATCTTTTTATTGTCCTTTTGAAGGACGAGTTGATCCAGCAAAAGTTCTTCCTCTTGCGCGACGCTTATTGGACATGGGTTGCTATGAAGTGTCGATTGGGGATACGATTGGAAAAGCAGTTCCGAAGGAAATCGAGGAAGTCTTTTCACTCCTGACCTCAGTGATCGATCCTAACCTGTTGGCCGGTCATTTTCATGATACCTATGGAATGGCCATTGCCAATGTGGAGCAAGCCCTCAGATTGGGAGTAACATCGTTTGACAGTTCGGTAGGCGGACTGGGTGGATGTCCTTATGCTCCGGGTGCTAGCGGAAATCTCGCTACGGAAGATCTCGTCTATTTTTTGGATCATATGGGTTTTGATCATGGCGTTGACTTACAGACCTTGATGAAGGCAACCTCGTTTATTCAGAGCAAGGTACATCATGCAATGCCATCTAAAGTTTTTCAGGCACTGCGTGGATCCATCAAATGATCAATCTCACTCCACCTAGATCCGAGATCGGATAGGGGAATTTTGCGCTGGGTGCTCCCAAGAACATATAGTTTTTTGGGATCCCAAATTCTTTCGAAAGCTGCGTGATCAAATCAGGTGTAAACTTTCCTTGACGCAACACCAGTTCCATTTGAATTTCTGGATATAATTTGTCAATGGTTCGCATGTCGCTTTCCAGATGTTTGGGGATGTCTTCTTTCTTTTCATACAAATGAATGACCGATACATGGTCTGTAATTTCATTCTCTTGAACATAGAGCATCGCTCGATTCAAATTCGCAGCATCATCACCCTTGGTGAAAAAGATGATTCCATGACCTTCTAGATCTTGCAAAATGGTATCTAATTTTTGGATTACTTTTTTTGAAAACGAAAAATTTTTCAAAATATCTCCAGCCAAAATGGCGAGAAGCTTCAGGAAGTGGTGACGATAAAGCATCACGAAAATCAGGGACATGGTTGGAACAAAATACATGGCCCAATAGCGAACGTATTCACTTTTGATCAAGATGTTTCCCATGATTCCAGAAAGCGTACCCAACAATGCTATGAAAATAGAACCCCAACTCGCTTTGTACTGTCTGGGCAATCTCGATCTTCGAATTTTGAGAAGTACGTTTCCAACCACAAAAAGAGCCATCACACCTAGGAAGGAAATGGTATACACGCCTCCCAGGGCGAGTAAATCTCCTCCTGTCAAAAGCATGATTGAGCAACAAAGAATCAAGAAAGACAAAATGATATAGTGGTGCGTTCCTCTTCGGTTGGTTTTCAAAAGAAATTGAGGAAGACAGCGATCCAAGGTCATTCGTCCCACGAGTCCAGATGACCCTACAAAACTTGTCAATACAGCACCTGAAAGTACAAGGCTAGCATCGATAGAGATCAAAAGTTTCAACCAATGCCCACCATTTCTGAGCTGACCGTGGCAAGCAACGAATCTTTTTGAACTTCAATGACCGAAATTGGGATAACTGCCAATGCAATCAACGCAATCAACGGATTCAGAACCGTTACTGCAACCCACATGTTGCGCAAGGTTTTGGGAAAAACACCAGGTTCTTGCTCTTCAATATAATTTGCGGAACTTTCGAATCCACTGATTCCTAGCAAGGCCGCAGAAAAACCAAAAAACAGTGCCGAGATCAATCCATATTCACTTGGTGCATGCCAATTTTTGATCAACACGGAGGGATCATGAAACAAATAGCCCAACCCAATGACGGAAAAGATCCCCAAGGTCAGCAGGTGAAACACAAAAATACACAGAGCCACGACAGCGGATTCCCCAATTCCCCAAATGGCAAGAAGTGCGAAAATGGAAAGAAGAACGACGGTGGAAAAAACAATGGGAAGTCCTCCAGGCAATAGTGTTCCCAAATACTCTACAGCTGTTTTTGCACTGATGCATGCGGTCGCTAAATAAGAGAGAAGAGTCATGCACGCCGCAATCGAGGCTTTGAGTTTGGTTGTTGTGTTGAGCAGTGCGTTGTAGGCCCCGCCATTGAGGGGAAGTGCATCTCCAACTTCAGAATAGATGAATCGATACAAATAAAGAAGTCCACCTACCATGAGCAACACAAGTGGGGAGTAAACTCCTGCATAAGCCGTTGCGATCGCTGCAACATACAAACAACTTGACGTGATGTCGTTTCCGCAGATGCCTGTAGCTAACCATTGGCCAAGTTTTTGGTGTTTTTTGGGGACAATATCTTGTCCTGCTCTTGCTTTGTGAGCTGCAGCCCCTCGTTTGCTCGGGTTTTCTTTGATGGAGAAAGGTTCGGATAGTTTCTCCCAATTCCATTTGGCCATAGAGATCAGCTCATTAACACAAAATTCTCAAACATCAAACTAGACTTTTCTGGGTGGTTTTATACAAAGACTTTCGAAATTGGGAAATCCAGGTATGAATTGAGGAGAAACATGAGCGAATTCCGTATTGAAAAAGATTCCATGGGAGAAATGAAAGTTCCAAACAGTGCCTACTACGGTGCTCAAACCCAGCGAGCGGTTGAAAATTTCCCTGTTTCGAGCCTTCGTTTAACGCGGAGCATGATTCATGCGATGGCGGAAATCAAAAGAGCTTGTGCGGTGGTTTCTGGCAAACATGGATGGGTCGAGAAAACCAAGTCGGTCGCGATTGTCAAAGCGGCTGAAGAGGTGTCCAAAGGGAATTGGGACGAACAGTTTGTGGTAGATATTTTCCAGACCGGGTCCGGGACATCCTCCAACATGAATACAAATGAGGTCATTGCCAATCGTGCCTGTGAAATTTTGGGAGAAGGGAAAGGGTCCAAAGCCGTTCACCCCAACGATCATGTCAACTTCGGACAATCTTCGAACGATGTTTTTCCGACCGCCATGCATTTGGCGATTCTTCATGATGTGGATCGTAGTCTTATGCCTGTGCTGGTCTCCTTTGAAGAGTTGTTGAGCCAGAAAGCCAAAGATTTTGACTCCGTCGTCAAAATTGGACGAACCCATTTGCAAGATGCCACTCCCATTCGAATGGGACAAGTATTTTCAGGCTATGCCATGCAAATTCAGTGGAGCATTGAACGCATTCAATATTGCATTCCCCATTTGGAGGAGCTGGCCTTGGGGGGAACGGCCGTGGGCACGGGAATCAATCGGCCCGAAAGAATGACGCAAGAAGTAATTTCAGAAATTTCCAGCCGTATGGGCTTTGAGCTTCGAGAAACTCGCAATCATTTTGCCTCACAAGCTACCAAAGATGCAGTATTGGACATCAGCAATGCTCTGAAAACCACAGCCGCTACATTGATGAAAATTGCCAATGACGTGAGATGGTTGGGTTCTGGACCAAGATGTGGAATTGGAGAATTGATTTTGCCTGAAACGCAACCTGGCTCTTCGATCATGCCTGGGAAAGTCAATCCCGTGATTGCGGAATCTCTGACCATGATTTGTGCACAGGTGATGGGCAATGATCTAAGCGTGATGATTGGCGGGCAGTCTGGGAATTTTGAACTCAATGTGATGATGCCCATGATGGTTCACAACGTTCTTGAGTCTATTGCATTGTTGTCTACTGGCGTGAAAAATTTTCACCAAAAATGCATCAAAGGCATTCGAGTCAATGAGAAAAGATGTGAAGAGATGATCGAAAAAAGCCTAGCCATGGTGACTTCATTGGCTCCAATCATTGGGTATGACAAAGCGGCTGCGATCGCCAAACAGTCACATGAAACAGGCAAAACCGTACGTGAAATTGTTACCGAACAACAAGAATTAAGTGAAAAAGAAATAGCAAAAGTCCTTGATCCAACATCAATGACCAAACCAGATTAGAAGGGAAGTTTTTCATGCCATCATTTGATATCGTATGCAAAGTAAATCTAAGTGAAGTTGACAATGCGATCATGCAAGCTCAAAAAGAAGTATTGCAGCGTTATGATTTCAAAGATTCTGACACCACCATCGAGAGGAAAGAGCAGGTCATTCATCTTAACTCTACAGACGAGTTGAAGGTCAAAGCAACCATGGACGTTTTGCAATCCAAGTTGGTGAAACGAGGAATTTCTCTGAAATCTTTGAAACCCCAAACCATACAGCCAGCAGCTGGGGGAAGATCCAAACAGGAAATTCAATTGCAGAATGGAATTGAAACTGCCCAGGCCAAAGAAATCGTCAAGTTGATCAAAGATACAAAGATGAAGGTTCAGGCATCGATTCAAGGTGAGTCTGTTCGTATCACGGGAAAAAAACGAGATGATCTTCAAATGGCCATCGGAACCATCAAAGAAAAAGATTTTCCTCTTCCCCTAGAGTTTGAAAATTTTCGGGATTAAAGTTTTTCGCTAAAACCCCGTAATTTTTCCCCTTCGGGGAGCGGACATTTCTTTACATTCGAACTTGTGCCCTCATCGTCCGATTTAAATATTCCGAAAAAATGGCTCGTCTGATCTTTCAAGTGCTTTAAAAGCTCATGCTACTGCGCTTTAGTTTTTTCTCCATATTTGAATCTCCCTCTCACAGTTACAGGAGGTTCTCATTCACTTCAGTTGAATAAAAGAAAAATAAAATACTGTCGCTTGGCAAAGCCAAGCGTCCTTATTTTCTTTCTTTTTTAACAACTGAAAAAGCGAGCAACTGGGCATGTGAAATGGGAGACTTTTATTCTTTCAGGGAATGGCTCGCCTGATCTTTTGAGCAATTCACATATCCTGTGCGAGCAAAATGAATGCCAGCTCCCCGAAGTGGGGAGAGCCGTGCGACTTAAGCACCAATTTGGGTAAGAAAAAATTCCCAAAAATGGATGGAATCGTGAATAAGGAAAAACCTTTTTCCATCTTTGACTTTTTCCTTATACGCCGTTTTTGGAGTTTCGAGGTTTTTCTTTTCTTTAGAAAACTCATCTTTGAGAGCTTTTTCTTCGCAAGGTTGATAAATGCCCCAATGCCCTCGAGATCCATAAAAATCTTGCTCTTCCTGTCGATCCGGACAAATGATTTTGGCTACACATGCCACATCCATGAATATTCCTCTTGTTTCTTTTATTTCATGAATGCATAACGCTTCGGGGTTTCGGTTGATGTCATTGGGATAATATGCAAATGTCAAAAAAATACATTCTGAATGTTCAGAAAGCTCTTTTGCATATTGAGAAAGTCTTTTGATGGTTTTTTGATTCTGAAAATCTTTTTTGAACTCTGCTTCAAAATCTCTCGAATGAACAAAAGAAGGAATCAATAACAGAAAAGTAAGAAAAAAATATGAATACATATTATAAATCCTCAAATGAAATGATACGCAATTGGGCAAGGTAGATCAAGGCCTTGAGTGTCGTGATTTTACTAAAAATAGATACAGAAATGATCTCCTGAAGACTTTGAATTCCATCGATTTGTGCCAAAAGAAAAATAAGATTGGGACTAAGGTCGTAGTCTTTGATGTTTTTGATGTTTTGAACCACAGGAACTTTGTGTAGAGATTTTATGTGCTGAAAGTAAAAGTGAATGGCTTTGTCGGCAGGGAGAAGAACCGAGATGTGCTCATCAAGGTTGCGATTTTCAAGGTCATCTTGAGATGGAGACGATAGTTTTTTATTTTTCGAAAATATGTTTTCGCTGAGTTGAATGTATCGTGAACTTCTTGCTATTTTGTAATGTCTTTCTAAGTAAAAGCGAATGACAAGTTCAGAAGCCACTCGAGGTACAATCGATTTTTTTACGTTTCCTTCGATTCTCTGAATGATTCGTTGCTCGCTTGGATCCACCATGGCAAGGCAAAGTTCGGTTTGAGAAATTTGCAAGGGTAAAATAGAGAGTCTTCCCGCAGCGGCGGGTGGAATCGCAAGCAATGCCTGTGGAGAAACTGCTTCAAACTCTTTGATGCTGGCCATGGGAACACCATACTGTTCAGACAAGAACGCTGCGAGAGTTTCACTGTCGAGCAAACCCATCTCCACCAAATTTGTTCCCAGCAAACCACCAAAAACTTGCTGCGACTGCAAGGCATGGTCGATGTCGAGTGCAGAAACCAAACCGGCTTCTACAATCAGCTGGCCAATTTTTTTGGAAGACTTTCTGATTTTCATGCCATACCGTGTTGATGAAATTCAACTGTATGATATTTTTGACGATCGGTCAGTTTTTTTGCTCTTACTTCCAAGGCATTACGGCTACTTTGAAAGGGCTGGCGTTGAGATTTTCGGAGAAAAACTCAGGAACCTTTTCAAGGTCAATCTTTTCTGTGACCAAAATGGATGGATCGAACAAGCCTTCGCTCAAATACTCCAACGCCAATTGAAAATATTGAGGAGTGTGATGAAAGACTCCTTCTATTTTAACCTCTTGATAGTGAACACGGTGGGTATCGAGTTCGAAGGTGGAACCTTTTTTGCAGCCACCAAACAAACATACTGTGCCACCTTTTCGAGTCATGCTAAAGGCTTCTTTCCACGCTTGTGGCTGTCCAACAGCTTCAAGTACAACATCTGCTCCTCGTTGTTCGGGGCTTTCTTGGATCACAGCATCTATGGTGTCTTCTACATTTTTCGCATTGATGGCTTTTCTTGCACCCAATTCCAATGCTCGATCCAATTTGTCTTCATTTCTTCCGACAGCAACAATATCTACGCCATGTTTTGCGGCCACCGCTGTAAAAAGAAGACCCATGATTCCACAACCGAGAATCACAACATGATTTCCTTTTTTCAAACCCAGACGATGAAAAGCATGCACAGCACATGCCAGAGGCTCTGTCAGTGCAGCGGTTTCAAATGGCATAGAATCAGGAATGACATACATGTTTTTCTCAACGATTCTTTTGGGAATTCGTATGTACTGTGCATAGGCCCCATTGAGAAGCTCCAGTTTTTCACAAAGATTGAACTGATCTCGCTCGCAAAAAAAACAATCACCACAGGGTGCCGAGTTGGCCGCTACGACTCTCATCCCTTGTTGAAATTGAGTGACATGTTCACCTACTTGATGAATGGTGCCTGCACATTCATGACCGAATGGACTTGGGTAGTTCTTTCCAAGAAGAACTGGATGACCCTGTCGAAAGGCTTTCATGTCGGTTCCACAGGTCAGCGCAGCTCCAACTTTGACAAGAACTTCATCGGGTCCAATGGAAGGAATTTCAATCTGTTCGAAACGGATGTCTTCTGGCGAATAAAATCGAACAGCATCCATTTTTTTTGTGGTGGTCATCATATCTACGCTTGAAAAGATACTTTTTCTTCGTGAGAGCAGGTAAAACAAATCCATACTTCATCTCGAATCACCAGAGGAGACTCACAGTTTGGACAAGTCTTTGTGAGTTCTTCAGGGTGCTCTGGGGGTATTGGGTTTGTATTCATTTCTTTACTTTCGCCCTGTGCAATATTAGTTAGAGAATTATGAATGACATAGCACAGGGCGCACCCGATCGTAAAGATGATTCTGGATGGGTAGAGCGAGAAGGTTGGACAGAGGAGTGGAATCAGGTCAAGGATGCTCCCGAAGATCAGTTGGAGCGCAACAAACGATATGGGCAAGTTCGGCAATTTTTTGATGAGCCCAGCTATTATGCTCTACGTGTGTTTCTTCCCAAAAAAACACCCTCTCATCGTTTTGTGTACCAGTATGGGTTGTCCAAAACTCTTCCTCCCTACAAAGTAAAGGCCACCCTTGGCAGTCCTACCTTGGTCGCCATTTCTGGAAAATTGGAAGACCCTTCCTTGGAAAAGTTGTGTGGTCATGTCAATTCTTTCCCAGATCGATTTTCGATCGAATATCCCTTACCCTCAGAAGTAAAAGATATTGAAATCATTTATAAAAAAGATGATCCCTATGTGGTGGATGTTGTTGCGTACAAAGTGGGGTCATCGGACTCTGAATGAAGATCGCGGTGAATTGGCTTCGTAAATCACTGGTTTTTGGATTTGGGCTGGTTTTTTTGGCCCTGATCATTGCGGCAGTGTTGCCCCCTAGTTTTGAAGTTGAGCGATCTGTCATGATCGAGGCCCCTGTGATGACCGTTTATGATTCTGTGGCGAATTTTGATCGTTGGGAGAAATGGGGTCCTTGGTTTTTCATCGAACCTGATGCTACATTTCGTTACGAGGGAGAAATGGGCTATGTGGGTTCGAAGCACTTTTGGGATGGAAACTTGCTGGGAAAGGGCAGTGTGACCATGTTGGATGTCAATCCTGGGGAGTCCCTTCGCATGTTGGTGCGTTTCGAAAAACCTTGGTCTTCGACCATGTTGGGAGAGTTCTTTTTTGAAAGTTTGGGCAAAGAAAAATGCAAGGTTACCTGGGTCAACGAGGGAGATTTATCCTATCCCATCATGAGAATTTTGGGCGTTTTTGCGAAAAAAAAATTTGAACATCAATTTGAACAAGGGCTACAAAACCTGAAAAAACTTCATGAACCCAGCTCCACATAGATCCATCAACTTGTGAGCAAGATTTTTTTATTTTCCAAGAATGAGTTTGATGCTCGCAACCAGCATCATAACCCCAAAAGCTACCTTTAGATTTTTTGCAGGCACATGTTGGGCAATCAAAGCCCCCACCGCAACACCCACAAAAATACCCAATGCCACCATCAGTGAACTTTTGATGGGTATGCTGTATTTGTTGTAGTATTGGAATGCACCCAACATTCCTACGGGCAGTAGCATAGCGATCAGAGAGATGCCTTGGGCTTCATGCTGGCTGTGGTGAAAAAAAATCACCAAGGCCGGAACCATAAGAATTCCACCGCCTACACCAAATATTCCGGAAAATACTCCGGTAACTGCTCCTAACACCAAGTATGCATAAAGCGAGTTCATCGCGTAGGAAGCACTTTGGGCGCAATCCACGTCGATTTTACAGTCTTTTCAAAAGGACCGTAAAAAGATCTGCAGGAAAGCGTATAAATCAAGGTGACATTGGGTGGAACAGAATCTTTGGTGTTGGGGTTGAGAAGTCCACACTGAAACTCATTCAAAAAGTTATAGGCACGAAGACCTTTTCGGGTTTCTCCCGGGCGCAAGGATTCACTCAAAAATGAGTAAAACTGCACGACAGGCTTTCCAAGCCATATCTCAACATTGATCCCATAAATTTGTAGTTCGCGAGGCAGTAGATTTTCGACATCCACAGCGAGTTCCACATAGGGAAGGGGGTGAGTTTTGATGGTCAAGAACCTCTCATGCTGGCTTGCACAAGAGCGAATTTGAGTTTTTTTGCCAGCTTTCTGGAAAAATCTGTTTGCGAACAATCTCCGGCAGAATGTTCAGGGCAGGTGATAGGTTTTCGGACTTCCATAGTGACACTCCTTAATGTGATCATAGTTGAGAAAACGTCATGATGGACGAAACCTCAGGACGAAACAAAAACTGACTGTGGTCTATATCATTCTCTGGGCCAGCTTCGCAAGCTACAATCAATCGTAGTTCAAATTGCCCAGATCCACTTCCTCGTAGAATGTAGGTTACTTTATTTATAGCCTTTTTTGAGTCTACAGAGTGGGGCAAAAGCTGATCGAAAACCAAGAAAGCATCGACAAGATCAGAAGCGAAGCGATCACCAAAACCAACAAATTCCTCGAAGGTGCATTCAAGTTCTGTGGTCGTTTCAAAGGAGTGCTTGTCATGGGGTAAGGGACGGGTTGCAAAGTATTGCAAGTACATATGGTCAAATTGTCGCTGCGTATGCGTGCAGATCAATTGATATAAGTCTAAGAGATCAGAAACGTAATTTTCATGGGTCGCCAGAATGAGAAATTCAGAAATGAGCGTATGTCTTCCAACTTGGGTTTCAACAGCTCGAATCAAATAGGGGAAAGTTTGTTTTTGAAACCAACGACTATGTCTCAATGAAAAGTCCTGATGTTGATGATGGCCATCTTGACAGTGAAGAGAAAAATCTTCGAACATGGAATACACCTGTGAAGACTTTAGTTGCAAATGGGTCGCGAAAGGTTTGGAAAAGCATCCTATGAAACGCAAAACATTTTCCATACGATCCGCAAAAGGCAAATGAATCTGTAGGTTCTTTCCATCAAAAATGAGCTGGATCTGATCTTTGCTTCCCGTAGATTGAGGGGCGACGACAAAGGGAATTTTTTGTTTTGTAAGATCATGAAGTTTTGTTTTTAGATCTCTTATGGATTGTTCTTGATTTGTAGAATATCGATGATGATACCCAAAAGATCTGATCCAGTGTTGATTCAATTCAGACAATGTTGATGTATTTTGGGTTGAAATTCGGGCTGAAATCATTTCTATCAAAGCCGTTGAATCAATGGCCGAAGAAATTTTTTGAAAACAAGACCAAGCTTGTTCAAAGGAAGAAAAATCCTGGTCTGCAATGTAGGTAGATTCAGGCATCTTATGCTTGCGTCTGACAAAGTTGTATCATTGCGTCCTGTATCGATTTTTTTTGAGGCACTTGAACACTTTCCAACGTCCATGCCAATCCAATTCCAGGAGTGTTTGCACCGGCCAAAAGTTTGGGGGCTGCTTTGAGTGAATAGAAACAATGTTCGGAAATTTTTCGTAGAATGTGTTCTCCAAAGTTTGTCATTTCTGTGTCTTCGTTGACCACCAACACTCGACCTGTTTTGTTCACAGAGTCATACAATGCTTGTTCATCAAGCGGAATCAAGGTTCGTACATCAATGACTTCAATGGAATAGCCATGCTGATCCAAACATTCTTTGGCCGCACTTACACACAAGGGCAGTGTTCTTCCGTAACTGATGACGGTAAGATCACGTCCTTCCACACAGGTCTTGGATTTTCCAAGAGGAATTTCAAAATCTTCAAGTTTGGGCCAATCAGGTTTCCATGACTTTCGATCTCCAACGGGAGCATCAATCATTGCAGACAATTGCTTTGAATCTTCTGGTTCTCCAGGAATTTTTTCTTCTCCTTGTGCGCGAATCAGGGCTTTGGGATACATGAACAGTACTGGATTTGGATCTTTGATCGCTGAAATCAAAAGTCCGTAAGTGTCTTTTGGATTTGAAGTCAACACAACTTTCATGCCTGGAATGTGTGTCGCAATGGAATCAAAGGAGTGGGAGTGATAAATAGAGCCGTGAATTCCTGTACCAACAGGGGTCATGATCACCATAGCCAATGGAAACTGTCCTGCACTTGTCCACAATGTGTTGCCTGCAATTTTTAACAAATCAATGGTATTGAAAATATAGTCACAAAACTGAATTTCTGCGACGGGTTTTTGGTCTGCCATGGCAAGACCAATGGCCATACCGATGATTCCTCGTTCGTCGAGAGGAGTGTTCCAGGCTTTCTCCAATCCCTGTGTGCAAGTAAATACACCTCCCAGCGGAGCTCCAACATCTTCTCCGAAAATATCCTGCACTCCAAGTTCGGTTTCTCCTTTGTGGAGTGCCATGCGTATGGCTTGGGCAATGGTTGCCATCAGTGAGTCTCCTTGAAGGTGTGGTCAAAAATGGTTTCTCCTGAAGGGAAGGGTTCCTCTCGAACTTTTTTGAGATCTTCCAAAGCTTGTTCTTCGTATTCTTTTCGAATGGAATCACAATCTTCTTGTGCAAAAACTTGTTCTTTGATGAGCACCTGTTCAAAATCTGTAATGCAATCAATTTCATGGTCGACACGATTTCCACCGGAAGATGAAGAATGTCCATGCAATCGAGATACATAGGCTTCCAAGCAAAAAGGTTTGCGTTCCTTTCGAACATAATCCATGGCCTGCTCAATTTTTCGATAGGAGGCAATTGGATCATTTCCATTGACGGTTCCCCATTTGATGCCAAATCCTTCGGCCCGTTTTGCAATCACTTTGTCGCCATGTACTTGATCAAAAGGTGTAGAAATCCCAAACTGATTGTTCGTGACAATGATCAAGATGGGTAGTTCTTGTCCAGGTCGACTGCTCCAATTCAAACAGGTAGCAAAATCTCCCTCCGCCGCCAGCATCTCCCCTGTCACAATCGTAATGCCTTGGCCTCCGTGTTTTCGCTGAGCGTGAGCTGTTCCTATGGCAATCGAATACTGCACTTCAATGGGGGAACTCACAGGCATAACATTCCACTCTTTGATTGCGTAGTGGCTCACAAAGTTTCTGCCTTGAGAAAAAGGATCTGTTTTTCGATTGGCCATTTGTCGAATGCTGTCAATCATGGGTGAGCCCATGGCCAACAAGGATGCAGATGCACGATAATGAAAATGACAATAGTCAAAATCTAGGCCTTGTCCTTTGCGAATCAAAAGCCCTAGAGGGACATTGAAAGCTTCTTCTCCCGGACCACCAATCCAAAAATACCCATCTTCAGATTTGCTCATTTTGATGAGACGTTCTTCCAATACTCGCGCCTGTACCATCAAACGATAGATGTTTTCCAATTCTAGTTTTGTCAAACCCATCTTTTAGGTCCGGTTGGATGGTTGGATTTGATTTTTGTTGGAAGATGACTGAGTTTTTTTTCGAGGCGCAATATGAATGGGAAGACCCAGAGTCGTTTCTGCGGTTTCCATCATGATTTCTCCAAGGGTTGGATGAGGATGTACCGTAAGAGCAATATCATCAACAACCGCCCCCATTTCAATGGCCAAACTTGCTTCACTGATCAAGTCGGAGGCATGTGCACCAATGATATGAACGCCCAATACTTTTCGTGACGATTTTTCAGCAATCATTTTGACAAATCCTTCACTGGAATTGGTCGACAAAGCTCTTCCCAAAGCAACAAAGGGAAACTTTCCAGTGATGTAGTCAATGTTTTGTTCTTTGGCTTGCTCTTCACTGATTCCTACAGAGGCGACTTCGGGGTCTGTAAAGATCGCTCCGGGCATCGCGCGTACATCATAGAGAGTTTCATGTCCTGCGATGTTTTCTGCGGCAATGATTCCTTGTTTGGATGCGCGGTGAGCAAGAAGGGGACCTCCAGTAACGTCGCCGATTGCATAAATGTGTGAAACATTGGTTTGCATCTTGTCATTGACGGAAATCTTTCCTTTCTCTACGGTCACACCTGCTTTTTCAGCGCTGACAACATCTGCATAAGGTCTTCGCCCAACGGCGAGAAGAATCTTTCGCAAGAAATGGTTTTTGCTCCGTCTTTGGTTTCCACACTCAACTCAATTCCATGCGAGGTTTTTTTGTAGGAAGAGGCTTTGGAAGATAAGTACAAATCCAATCCTTTTTTCTTAGCAATTCTGCCCAGCTCTTTTGCAACTTCTTGATCCACACCTGGAAGCAACTGATCCGTCAACTCAATGATCGAGACTTTGGCCCCTAGTTTTTTGTAAAGCATGCCGATTTCTAAACCGATCACGCCACCACCAATGACCGCAAGTGCATCAGGAACTTTTGTCCAATCCAATGCTTCCCTAGAATCAAATACAGACGTTCCATCGATGGCAAACCCAGGAATCTCTATGGTTTTTGAACCGCACGCAATGACGGCTTGCTCAAATTCGATCAAATAGTTTTTTCCATTTCCCGTTTGAACTTCTACCGCATTGGAAGACACAAAATGCGCTTGGCCTTTAAAAATTTGTCCACCTGAGTTTTTTACCAATCCTGCAATGCCGCTGGTAAGTTTTTCGATCACAGATTTTTTCCATGCTTGTGTTTTGGCAAGATCGATGGAAACTTCTTTGCAAGATAGTCCCATTTCAGAGGATGATTGCATGTTTTCATAGGTTTTGGCGGCATGGATCAAAGCCTTGGAGGGAATGCATCCCCAATTCAAACAAACACCTCCCATGTTATCTTTGTCAATCAGGGCAACTTGTTTTCCCAATTGCCCCAAGCGAATGGCAGCCACATATCCACCGGGACCGGCTCCAATGACAACAACTTGTTTAGAAATTTTTTCTGTTTGAACCATGAGACATTCCTTTCCAAAAAATTAGAGTAGAAGACTTGCTGGAGTTTCAAGATAACTGATCAAAGCTTTGGTGAATTTGGCTCCCAAAGCACCATCTACGACACGATGATCAATCGACACTGACACATTGGCCATTTGCCGTGCTACGATTTCACCATTGCGTACAACCGGACGTTCTTTGATGGCGTAAAAGCCCAGAATTCCAACCTGAGGATAGTTGATGATCGGTGTTGCGTAGGTGCCCGCCAATGTTCCCAAACTGGTGATGGTGAAGGTTCCACCTTGCAAATCGTTGGGAGAAAGTTTTCCTTCTTGCGCTTTTTTGGCAAGAGATGAAATGTTTTGCGCAATTTCGAGCAGCCCCATTTGATCTGCATTATGAATAACAGGAACGACCAGGTCTTCATCTTTGGTCGCAACAGCAATGCCAATGTTATAATAATGTTTAACAACAATTTCACCTTGCTCTTCGTCCAAACTTGCATTGAGCATGGGGTACTGCTTCAATGCTGCACAAAGTGATTTTACCAAAAAGGGTAGATAGCTAAGTTTGATTCCCTGATCTTGGGCCAACTCTTTCAAGGCATTTCGTGCATCCACCAAACCTGTTGCATCCAACTCATCCATGTGGGAAAAATGCGCAGCATGATCGACGGATTTCCGCATATTTTGTGCAATTACTTTTCGAATTCCTTTGAGGGGAATTCGTTCTTCATGTTGAACCGTATTTTTTGAGGTTGATCCCGTGGATGACGATGATCCTGTGACATGTTGCTTAACATCTTCCAAGGTCACACGACCGTGATCTCCCGTTGCACGAACTTCGTTCAAATCAATTCCCTTTTCTCTGGCCAATTTGCGTGTGTAGGGGGAGGCCAGAATAGAGGACGCATCCGCAGGGGAATGCCCGTTGACCATGGGTTGAATGGGAGAGGAAAAAACAGGTTTCACATCTTTGGGTGCAGAAGATGACGCTGGCGCAGATACGCGCTCAGTTTGATTTTTTTCTGAAGTGGTTTGAGAAGAATCACTGGATCCTGTTTGAATCAGTGCAAGTGGTGCTCCAACTTTTACGTTTTCGCCAGAGGCACCAAACGTTTTTTCAATGACTCCTTTTTTGGGTGAAGCAATTTCTACCGTGGCCTTGTCGGTCATGACTTCTACAATGGGCTGATCTTCCTCCACGGAATCGCCTTGGCCTACCAGCCATTGTACGATTTCTCCCTCTGATACGCCTTCTCCAATGTCCGGTAATTTGAACTCATACGCCATGCAACAGTTCCCTTCTGATTGTGTGTTTCGAGATCGAATCATGGAAGAAATATAATATTCTCCAGCACGATACGAACTACGTACCAATGGCCCTGAGGCCACATACGAAAAGCCATAGCTTACTGCCAGGTCTTTCCATTCTTCAAACTTTTTTGGTGAAATAAATTCGATCACTTTGTGATGCTTTTGACTGGGTTGAAGATATTGACCGATGGTCAAAAAATCTACCCCCGCACTTCGTAAATCCTGAAAAGCTTCTTTGAGTTCTTGTTCTGTTTCGCCTAGACCTACCATGATGGAAGATTTCGTATACTGAGTCGGATTTTTTGCTTTGCAGTACGAGAGAACATTCAGAGATTTTTTGTATCCAGATCGTTGATCTCGAATGGATCGAGTCAATCGCTCTACAACTTCTATGTTGTGAGCCAACACTTCTGGACGGGATTCCAAGAGTCGATCGAGCGCGGATGGATCTGCATTGAAGTCTGGAATGAGTGCTTCTACCAATACTCCCGGACATTTTTCATGAATCACTTGGATGGTTTTTGCAAAATGAGATGATCCGAAATCAGGTAAGTCATCTCGATCCACGGAAGTCAGGACTACATACTCAAGACCCATCAGTGCAACCGTTTGGGCTGACTTTTCAGGTTCATTTTCGTCGGGAGGAAGAGACGGGATCCCACTTTTTACCGCACAAAATCGACATCCACGTGTGCAGGTATCTCCCATGAGCATGAGGGTCGCTGTACCGCCTGACCAGCATTCTGCAATGTTTGGGCATTTGGCTTCTTCACATACGGTGTGAAGATTGCGGGATCGGAGCATCGACGAAATTTCTTTGTATTTTTCCCCGGAAGGAAGTCGAACTTTGATCCAGTCTGGTTTGGCTTGTCTCACGGCAGACTATATATATACCTGAGTGAGAGTCCTCGCAAGTTGATCAAGGAGAAAGGAGGTTATTTGGATGGGGCCAACTGGATGGGTTGGGCTACGCAGACCTGGTTTTTGCCCAGTTCCTTGGCTTTGTACATCGCGACATCCGCAGCTTGAAGAAATAGATTTTTTCTTTTCTTGATGTCTCCCATTTGGGGAACGTGGTCATGAAGCGATGCCAAGCCAATGCTGGCTGAAAGCACCCCCTTGAAATTGATGAATGAGCCTTCTAGGTCGCTGTTTTCAATCATGAACATTTTTTGATGAATTTTTTCTCGGGTGAGGCTTGCTACTTGAATGGCTTGTTCAAGAGGTACACCCGGCAAAATGGCGCAAAACTCGTCCCCACCATATCGAGCCAAAGTGGCCGAAGACACTCGAATGGATTCTCGTAAGATGATGCTCACTTCTCTTAGGGTTTGAGACCCCACCAAATGTCCATGATGGTCGTTGATGCTTTTGAAATGATCCAAATCCATAAAAAAAAGAATCAAGGGGGTTTGATGGGTTTCAGCTTCTTGAATGTCGACCAAAAGTCTCTCATGAAAATATCGATCATTGAAAAGTCCAGTAAGGTGATCTCGCTTGGTCATCTCGCGATTTTTCTTGGAGTCGATTGCATTCTGCAAGGACATGCTCAAAAAGCCACTGACAATTTCTGTGAGCTTGTGGTCACGAAGCGTAAATCCAAGAGGATCTTTCTTGTTGAAAATCGCCAACACTCCCACGGCGGTTTTTCCGAGGGTGATGGGGTAGGTCAATGCACTCTGACAGCTTTTTGGAAGATGGATTTTGTCCATGATCAAGGGAGGTTCATAGGCTGACCCTTTGAGAATTTGAGACTTGTTGAGCGAATAACTCTCTCCAATCACACCTTGATTGCTGATGGTTTTCATCCCAATCAATGGCGTAACAGGAATTCCCAAACCAGCAATATAGATCAGATTGCGAGCCCCGGAAGAATCCTCCATGGGTGCGTTTGGATCATCAATGAGCAACACAAGGCCTTCTGCAGGAATAAAACTGGCCAAGTCTGTGAGCAATTTGACAATCGTATGCTGCAATTCAACTTCTTCGTTGGAAGATGTTGTTTTTCGTAATCGATTGAAATATTGGCTGAGTTGTTCGGGTTCTACACACCGACACGATAGCATATAAACTCAATTATAATGGTTAGATACAAAGAAAGAAAGTCTTACTTTTGTTTTTCTTGCAGCATCGACTCTGCCGCCACCAAAAGACGGCTGTTCAAAATGGCTGGATCGTAGCGAACCAAATTTTCAAAATAAGCCGTGGCCATATCAAAATTGCCCCCTGCGGTATAGCAAAGACCCAGTAGGTATTCGGCTTTGAGATTTCCACCCGAGGCGTCGACGCATTTTTTTAGCCAGGAGATGGCTTGTTCGTATTCTTTCAGGCCATACAAAGCTTCTCCTATCAAGAGCATAAATACGGGGTGCTGTGCATCGGTTTGTTGCAAGGCGTTTGCGAGGTCCAAGGCTTTGGACCACTGTTTGGTTTCAAGAAAAATCCATGTTTTTTCTATTAAAACATTGGTATCATTCGGATTTTTTTCAAGATAACCTTCGATGGTTTGAAGAGCTCGCTCATGATTTTGTTCATGCGCAAGTCGTTGAATTTCGATCATTGTTTTTCGTTTGGTCCACCATGTAAGCATGGATTATCGTAACAAAATCAAGTCGACACGCATAGTTTTGTATATCAACGGTTTGCTCAGAGGGGGCTTTGTTTTTGTTTGACCTTTGGATAGGCTGCGGACATAATGCCTTGAAACTACGTAAGGAGATACCATTTCGAATCAAAATGACATTTGGGATTTGGTGGATGAACAGAGCCGAAAGGCCGAATCGCATTTGGCCATCAAGGTATATTTGCACAAGCAACTTCTGAAGGTTGTGCGACTTGATCCTACAGTCACTTATATCGGTCGTATGCCTGAGAACCACGTGGTGATCGATGATGAAAAAGCATCTCGATCTCATGCTCGCGTGATTTTTGAAAAAGGTGTGTATTACATTGAAGATCAAAAAAGCGAAAATGGGGTCTATCTCAACGGAGAAAAAGTACAAAAAGCCAAAGTCACGGTAGGAGACCAGGTTCTGATTGGCAGTCATATCTTGGAGATCGCTGCAGCCCAAGGCCACGTGCAACCGGCGTCTCTGGACGAGCAAATTGAACTTGCAACAGACGAAGACTGGAGATTGGAAGACACCATCAGTGTTCATACGGGAAAACGTCCCGCCATTCAGGAAGTTGAAAAAGGCGCTCCAAAATCCAAACAGCCTTCGATAGATCAATCCAAGGTGCCGACCAATCCCAAAGACAAAACACCCAGCCTGCCAGAACTTTTTATGGTGTTGAAAATTGGAAATGAAAGCATTGAAAAAAAGGTTGTGTTCGAAAAAGGTCGAAAACTCAAACAACCCTCCAACGAAAATGCCATTGTTGTGGCCTTAAAAATTGGTCGTTGGGTGATGGAAAAGAAAATTCAGCTGGTAGAGTAAAAAAATGAGGGTTCGTAAGGAATTCCTCGCACAGGCTTTTGCCGAAGATTTAGGGGAAGAAGGGGACATTACGAGTTTGGCACTCATTTCCAAGCAGGAAATGGGGTTCGGTCGAATACTGGCAAAGCAAGATCTACGGCTATGTGGAATAGACATTGCCTATCAGGTGTTCTCTTTTTTGCAGCCCAAAATCCAATGGACCCAGTACTTTCATGATGGAGAAGAAGTTGAGAAGGGCAACGTCATCGCGACGGTGGAAGGACCTCTTCACCAGCTGCTCAGTTCAGAGCGTATTGCTTTGAATTTACTTCAACATCTTTCTGGGATATCTACTCTAACTGCTGAATATGTAAGTAAAACCATAGGAACAAAAGTCAAAATTCTGGATACACGAAAAACTCTCCCACTGTACAGAGATTTGGAAAAATATGCGGTGCGAATGGGCGGAGGCATGAATCATCGTATGGGTCTGTATGATCAGATGATGATCAAAGACAATCATGTTCATCAGGTCAATATGTTGGAAACTGTTCAAACCGCCAGAGTTCAATACCCCCATACGTTTTTGATTGTAGAAATCCATCGGCATGACCAAATTGAGCCGGCCATCCAGGGTGGGGCCGATCGTCTGCTCTTGGACAATATGGACGATGAGCAACTTAAAAAAGCCATCGAGATCATCCAAGGTAGAGTTCCCATCGAAATTTCGGGAGGCATTACTTTGGAGAAAATTGCCCTGCTAAGTTTGATGAACATTGACTATATTTCGGTAGGTGCCATTACGCACTCAGTCAAATCCTGCGATATCAGTCTCAAAATCGAAAGAATTCCAGGTCATACCCACGCATAAGCTCGATAATAAGTGGACATTTTGGCCCAGCTTTTATAGAACGAGCTACTTTTACAAACACAACTGGTGATTGAGGGAGATTACATGACTCAAGGGAAAATCAATATCAAACCTGCCAAAGGCAAATTGGGAATTTTGGTTCCAGGAATGGGTGCGGTTGCATCTACGTTCATGGTAGGTGTAGAAGCCGTTCGAAAAGGCTTGGGACTTCCCATTGGATCATTGACTCAAATGGGTCGTGTACGATTGGGAAAACGAACCGACAATCGCAATCCTTTGATCAAAGAATTTGTTCCTCTTGCGGATCTTTCCGACATCGAATTTGGTGGGTGGGATTTGTTTCCTGATTCTTGCTACGAAGTTGCCAAAAAAAATCATGTGATTTTTGGAGACTTGCTTGAAAAAGTAAAAGAAGAAACTCATGCGATCAAACCTTGGAAAGCTGTTTTTGACCCCAAGTATGTAACTCGATTGAGTGGTGATTATGTCAAAACGGGATCATCCAAAATGGATCTGGCCAAGCAACTGATGGACGACATGGCCAAATTCAAAGCGGAAAAAAATCTCGATCGAATGGTGATGGTCTGGTGTGGATCCACCGAAGCCTATTTGAAACCTGGTGCGGTACATGAAACCATTGAAAGTTTTGAAAAAGGACTGAACGAAAATCATCCAGACATCGCTCCGAGCATGATCTATGCCTATGCAGCCATCAAATCTGGTGTAGCTGTGGCCAACGGTGCTCCCAACCTTACAGTAGACATTCCTGCATTGATTCAGCTCTCCAAAGAACATGGTGTGGCCATTTCCGGAAAAGATTTCAAAACGGGTCAGACCTTGATGAAAACCATTTTAGCTCCTGGACTCAAATCTCGATTGTTGGGTGCCGAAGGGTGGTTTTCCATGAACATTCTTGGAAACCGAGACGGCGAAGTGCTCGATGCTCCTGAAAATTTCAAAACCAAAGAGGAATCCAAACTTTCTGTGTTGGAACACATTCTTCAGCCAGATCTATATCCTGAATTATACAAAGATTTGGTTCACAAAGTTCGAATCAATTATTATCCTCCACGCGGAGACAACAAAGAAAGTTGGGACAACATCGATATTTTTGGGTGGTTGAACTACAAAATGCAGATCAAAGTAAACTTTCTGTGCAAAGATTCCATTTTGGCAGCTCCCATTGTATTGGATTTGGCATTGTTCAGTGATTTTGCACAGCGTGCAGGGTTTACGGGAATTCAAGAGTGGTTGTCTTTTTATTACAAATCACCTCAAACAGCTCCCGGACTTTATCCAGAGCATGATATTTTCATTCAGCTCATGAAATTGAAAAATACGCTTCGATACACACAAGGAGAGGATATGATCACTCACCTTGGACGAGAATATTACGATTGATCAAAGATCAGGGCGTTTCATAACGCTCATCGTTTTTTCGTTTTTGCTCCTTGGCAACGGCTCCCAAATGGGATTCTGAGCGCACTTTTGCGTGAACAATGAGTTTGTTGGGGCAGTAGAGATTGCCCGTGACCACACAAATCAGCCATTGACCGGGATCTTTGCTTTCTTTGATGCGTAGGGAGAAAAGCTCTGGATGCGGCTCATCAAATTTCTTTTCATATAGGTGTGGCAAATCAAAGGATGATTTGGAAAACAACCCAAAGAAAAAATGATGACTCCATGTCTTTACTTTCAAATCTTGAGTCTCTACACCCTCAGGAGCAGGCGTCCAGTTCAATGAAGCGGATGGATCCGTAGATTTGATGCTAAGGCTTGCGCAGGATGTGAGCATCAACGCTGTGCTCACCAAGATCACCCATGATTTCATAGAAGAAAATGTACATTCTTTTATGCATTTTTCATAATGTTTTCCAGCTTGGAAGCTTTCCCTGTCTTTGATATATCGATGTGTATGATTGGAAATGCGTTCGGGATCCTCTTTTTGGGCATTGCATGCGGAGCCTGCGTTGCAGGATTGGTCTCTTGGTTCATTTTCCGACAATGGAAATCTCATCAGCATCAACATGAGGCCCAGCTTCTTACCCAGTTGGAATCAGAAAAACTTTGTTCAAAAAATCTTTCTGAGGAAAAAGACAAGTGGGCTACCAAAGCTGCTGAGGTGGAAAAAGAGCTGATCAAATACCAAACCACGTTGGAAAAAGATCAACAGCGCTACGAAGAAAATCTTCAAAGCATCGAAAAATTGAAAACACAGATTCAATCTGAATTCAAAGTTTTGTCCTCCCAAGCCTTAAAAGAAAACCAGGAATCATTTTTGACCTTGGCCCAACAAAATCTGGAAAAATTTCACATCCAGGCCAAGGAAAACTTGGAAAAGAAAGAGCAGTCCATTCATCATCTGGTATCTCCGATTCGGGAAAGTCTGGACAAATTTGAAAAACAGGTCAAAGACATGGAAAACAAAAGGGAAGGGGCCTACGAAACTTTGGTCAACCAAGTTCAGTTTCTTCACCAAAGCAATCAAGCTCTGCGCGATGAAACCAACAACTTGGTTCACGCACTCAAGTCACCCCGGGTTCGAGGCCGTTGGGGAGAAATTCAACTCAAAAAAATTGTCGAAGTTGCTGGAATGCTCAATCACTGCGATTTTACAGAGCAAGCTCACAAACAAGTTGACGGTGCGGGTGCCATTCGGCCAGATATGATCATTCAGCTTCCAGGAAACAAAAATATTGTGGTGGATGCAAAAACACCTCTGGAATCTTATATTGAGTCGTTTGAAACCGATGATGAGAATCTCAAGAGAGAAAAACTCGCCGCACATGCACGTCATGTAAAAGCTCATGTTCTATCTCTAAGTCGAAAAACATATTGGCAAAATTTTCAACCCAGCCCTGAATTTGTGCTCCTCTACTTGCCGGGAGATATGATTTATTATTCGGCTTTGCAAGAAGACCCTACCTTGATCGAGGCATCTGCAAAACTCAAAGTGATGATCGCAACTCCTACGAGTTTTTTGACGATGCTCCGAGCTGTAGCCATGAGTTGGAAAGAAGTCGAAACCAACCAAAATGCTGCCAAAATAGCTCAGTTGGGACAAGAGCTTTATGAGAGATTGCAAACGTTAAGCAAACATTTCAACGATGTTGGAGTCAAGCTAGGCCAAACGGTAGGGAGCTACAACAAAGCACTTCGATCGTTCGAGGCACGAGCCTTGGTAACCGCCAGAAAATTCCATCAACTTCAAAACGATGAAAAAGTCGATTTGGATTCTCCCATGCCGGTGGATCAGGTCCCCCTTGCCCTTGAATCTCATTCTGGCGATTGATTTTCCTTATTCTTTTCTTCACATTTCTGGGCGGAAAAAAACTTGATGATCAACGGTGTGCTGATACCGTGTATTCTCAATGATTGTGATGGAATGCACCCGCGTAGTCAACAACGATAGAAAGTAGGCATCTATGATTGAAAAGGGACAACATTTTCCAACTTTTTCATTGCCCAATCAAGACGGTGTATGGATCACCAATCAAGACCACGCAGGAAAATGGGCTGTGTTTTTTCTTTATCCCAAAGATGATACCCCCGGTTGTACCCTAGAAAGCCAAGCTTTTTCCGCCAGAAAAAAGGATTTCGATGCTTTGAATGTTTGCGTGTATGGACTTAGTCAAGATTCGGTTTCCTCTCATCAGGCATTTTGCAAAAAATACAGCCTCGCAACGCAGATGTTGTCCGATGAAAACCAGGAACTTCTCAAAGCTCTGGATTTGGGACAAAGTCAATGGAAAGGACAATCTTTTTGGGATCGCACCACGGTTGTGGTCAATCCCCAGGGAAACATTCAAACGATTTATAAAAATGTAGATCCACGTGGTCATGAGTTGCAGGTATTGCAAGACATCCAACGATGGATGGGAGAACGATCATGAAACAAAGTCGAAAAGAGTTTTTGCAATTTTTGGGAATGGGATCTCTAACCTTATCCACGACTTCATTGTGGGCCATGAGCAAAAAGCCTGCAGGAATTGTAGGGCTGAGCCCAGGCATGGCTTCTGACAATGTGGTCTTGGTTCCAGGTCTTTCGTATGAAAAACTGATTTCATGGGGCGATTCCATTTCCGAGGATGGAAAACTTCGTTTCGGATTCAACAATGACTACACAGCTTTGTTGGAAAATTCTTCTACACCTTCACAAGCGTATTTGTGGGTCAACCATGAGTATCCAGATCCTGTTTTTCTGGAAACCAAAAAACCCAACAAAACGAAAGCAGACATTGAAAAAGAAATGAAAAATGTTGGAGGAAGTTTTCTTGAACTACGCCGCGCCTCCGGAAAGTGGAGTGTTGTCACGGATTCCTCCAAAAACTTTCGTCTTGATGGTCAATCGAAAATTCCTTTTTCCAACGGTGAAAGCATCCAAGGATCTTCGGTAGCTATTGGAACGTTTGCCAATTGTGCCGGTGGAAAAACGCCTTGGGGTAGCGTTTTAACCTGCGAAGAAAATTATCAAGACTATTATGGAGATGTTGATGATCAAGGACAGATCATCGAAAAAGGATATTTGGGTTGGTCAACCTATCAACAACGTCCTCCTCAACATTATGGTTGGGTGGTGGAAATTTTCCTTGAGAAAAAGCAGGCTGTAAAACATGTTGGACTCGGACGCTTCTCTCATGAATGTGCAACGGTAACACGAGCCAAGGATGGTCGTGTGGTTGTATATTCGGGAGATGACAAAGCAGGAGAGTGTCTTTACAAGTTTGTTTCCGACAGTACGGATTCTTTGCATAAAGGAACCCTATATGTAGCCAATCTTGAACAGGGCAAGTGGATTGAAATCTCGTACAAAAAATCCAAAGCCTTTCAAAAAATGTTTGCTACAGAACAAGATATGTTTTGCTACACACGAAAAGTTGCACACATTCTTGGAGGTACGCCTCTCGATCGTCCGGAAGACATCGAAATCATACCTGGAACAGCGAATGTGTTGGTAGCCTTGACCAACAACACAGGCAAAAAGAATTACTTTGGTTCACTGTTGAAAATCATCGAGAGCAATCAAGACGCAGCCTCAGAAACTTTTCAAAGTGAAACGTTTTTAACGGGAGGAGAAACCACAGGGTTTGCTTGTCCAGACAATCTTGCGTTTGATCCGAGAGGCAATCTTTGGTTCACCACGGACATCAGTGGCAACAAGATGAACAAAGATCCGTACACACCTTTTGGAAACAACGGATTGTTCGTGGTGTTAGCTCAAGGTCCTCAAAAAGGGCAGGCGATTCAAATGGCGAGTGCTCCATTTGATGCGGAATTTACCGGACCCACGTTTTCAGAAGATGGAAAAACATTGTTTTTGTCTGTGCAGCATCCAGGAGAAGAAACAAAAACCGTAAGCAAATTGACATCACATTGGCCAGATGGTGGAAGTTCTATTCCCAAACCATCTGTGATTGTGATTCAAGGACCAGCTTTGGAAGCCATCAGCGCGAAAAAATGAAGCAAATTCAGTGTTGTGCGCGGCGTTATCAAGAAATTGACTTTCCTGCAAACCGTTGATAGATAGAGCTTCACATGGGGCTGGCAGGGCGCATGCCGCTGGAACCAGAACAGAAGAATTATTTACAATAGACTGGAGATCATCATGAGCAAAACTGTATTAGTAGTAGCTTCGAAAGTAAAAACCTACATCAAAGAAGAAGGTGGCATGAACACCTCTGGTTCCGTTATGGACGCTTTGACAACTGAAGTAGAAAAGCTTTGCAAGCAAGCCATCGACAACGCCAAAAATGACGGCCGAAAAACCGTTATGGATCGCGATTTTCAGTAAAACAGATCCAGAAATAAATCGAAAAGCCCCGTATCTTTGATCAAGATCGGGGTTTTTTTTTGCGCGCCAATCGGTACAAAGCCCTTGACTCAAAGCGAAAAAATGATAGGTAACCTTCCATATTTGGGGGGAACGATGGGGAAAGCAACGATCATTTTGGGAATCTATCTAGCCATTGGCGGAATCAGCCAAATCGCTCCAGCGTCAACAGAATCCGAGTTTAAATCGATTTTTGCTGAGTCAGAATCCTGCCAACGTGCTTTTGGCAATCCGTACCGTGTAGACCATTGTATGATGAGAGCCAATCTTGGGGATTGGACCTACGAAATCGATCCTGATCATGCATTGCTTAGTTTGAAAGAGCGCACCGGCCTGGCGATTTTGATTTCTTTTCATGATCGAACCATAAGCACCCACTGCCCAATGGATAACGACCATTGCATAGGCATAGACTCAAAACTTTCATTTGACGAAATCAAAAATGAAACCGAAGATCTAAAAGCCATCTATGATGGAAGCTATGACCCTTGGGTCCCTATGCTTAACAAGCTCTGGATTTTTGGCCAAGCCGTTCGCCACGTGAGAGATGTCCAAGTGAATTTCAAAAACAGATATGAACCCAAGATATCCACCACCATCGAAAGCGCTTATGTACAAAACGTCAGTGCTTGCACATCAAATCTGCTAAACCTCCTCAATCCAGAACAGGACTAAAGCAATTCAACATGGCCTCGAATTCGATCGGAGCTCATTTGACTTTTCATGTCATATGACGTAACTTGACATCGTCTGTAACAAAATTATTGGGGAGAAATTCATCGTGAAAAATAAATCATGCACCACCCGTTTCGTGAAATCAAACGTTTACGTAGTACTTTTACTATTCATTTTATCATTTGCTACAAATGCCATAGCCCAAGAATCAGGAGTACTGCATTTAGAAATCCCTGAGGAAAAAAGAAACTCAACGATTACCTGCAATTATGAGGTTCGCTGGACCATTGAATACAGCTGGGTCACAAATGCTAAAACCCAGATCCCGACATGGATTGCAGACCAATCAGAATTCAGTGAAATAGAGGGTGATATCAGGAAGGCAAATTTGAAACTTGAAATTGTGAAAAAGGGTTATTTTCAAAAAATGATCGATATCAAAGCACCTTCGTCAAAAGATACAGAATCGTATACCCCAGCCGATATCACCTTAGCTTCTTCTCAAGCAGAGATCGAATGTGAAAATATTGATCCAACATTTTCGGTCATTGGAAACTACAAAAACCCCGAAAGACTATTAGACGACGGTAAACCAAAAGAAACAAAATTTACTCTCTATCCCGACCAAAATAACAATGTCCGTCGTGTCAATCTAGGAGAAGGGACGTCAACGCAGAACAAAGAACTTGTTATTTATCTAAGAGCTCTACAGTAGAGCAACCGTTTCGATCAGAATTGAATTCATATTTTCCACTTAGTAGACCCTTTTGACGTGGGCCTATGGCAAATACTTGAATATCATTTTGATGGGCCATTTGAATGACTTTCTGATCTTCAGTGCTCATCATCAAATTTACTGTTTGTTGTAAACATGTAGGTCTACGCAAGTGATTTTTCTCCCAACATTCTACAATTTGCTCAAGATAATCAGTCGTCGTCGCATTGCAAATCCCATGTGAATCGATAAGACCGTCATCACACAAGCGAGAAAACCCTTCGAGTGTTCCTGCAAGTAGAAATTCTGGGTCTGGATCGTGGAGCCAAAAGGTATCTAATTTTTGCAACCCCAATTTCTGGATAGATTTTTTTCCCCCTTCGTAGATCACATCTGATGTTAAAGTTCTTTGCTTTTTTGTCTCAGGATCTACGCGATAGATTTTTGATCCGATCGCAATACCTTTCAATTCTTGATCTGATTTGGTTGCAACCCATTTTTGCAAATACGTTTCACTCAGACCATAGTTTTGTGCAGAGTCCAGATACCAACACTCATCGAGATCAATCATGAGGTCTAACATTTCAAACAATTCATCTGGACTGGGGGAGGGCTTTTGTTTTTCTTCGGTGACTTTGACTCCGTAAGCGATTTTTTTCATTTTTTTATATTCACGACCTTTCATAGAACGTTGCATTTTTTCTTGATAAAATTCATCGAGTCATACAATGAAAGGAAAGTATGAGATTAGGTATTGGTGGCTTCGTAAAAAATTCAGAAAACCAGTCATGGATTCAATCCAATGATTTTTACAAGATCTTGAACGCCTGTTTTGATCGTCCGCTTTGTGACCGGCATCAATACGATTTATAAAGCAGCATAAGGGAAAACAACATTTGCTAATGAGGTCCATAGGTTTGCCCATATCTAAAACTTAACATAATATATATTATAAGAAGTTCTAAATGGTGGAATTGGCCTGGGTCTGTTGTGGTTTTATCGAATCACCCTGTATTTCGCATAGTGAAAAGCGCCCATTCCGGAGATCAGGTTTGCGATCGAACAAGCAATAAAAATACCGATGGCATTCATATGCAGTCCTCGACTGAGCAAATATGCCAACGGAATATATAGGATGAACATTCTCAAGCTTGTAAACTTCAGGGATATGACAGGCTTCCCAAGTGCATTGAAAGAAATGTTACAGAAAATGAGGACACCTTCCATGGCGTAGCTCCACGGTACCCATTGAAGATATGCGGTTCCGAGTCTGACCAGCTCAGGCGTTCGATCAAAAAACTGCACGGTCACTTCCCCCCAAAAATAAAATAGGATTCCAATGATGGCTCCGTAGACCATGCAAAAACGAAACATCCATTGAAATGCTTCCCAAACCCTTTGTTTTTGGCCGGATCCCCATGACTGTCCTACCAAAGGTGCCATGCCAAAGGCTCCAGCAGACATTGGGATCAATACAAAGTTCTCGATCTTAGAAACTACACCATAGGCTGCAACAGCATATTCGCCATAATGAGCGAGCATTTTTGTCACGATCGCCATGGACAATGGCAGGATCAAATTGTTTGCACTGCTGGCTGCAGTGATTTGTACAATGACCTTCCACGATGCCAGAATTCCACCGGAAAACAATCGGCTCCAGTCGATCATTCTTTCCCGAAAATGAAGGATCAAGAGGCTTGCGATCAGAGTAAAAAAGCGGGCCAGGACCGACGCAACCGCTGCTCCTTGAATTCCCATCTCTGGAGCTCCCCATCTTCCGAAAATCAACATGTAGTCAAATAAACCATTTGCCAGTGCTGCAAACACCATAATGAGGGCTGGAAATACCGTATCCCCCGTGGCTCGGATGGCATGATTGCCTACGATAGGTACGGAAACAAAAATCATCCCGGCATACCAAACCACCATGTATTTTTTGACCAAAAGTAAAATCTCGTCTTTGGCTCCCATCCATCCGAAAACAAAATCCATTGTCGCCAATCCGAGGGCAACAAAAACAGCCGCAAGCAATAAGCTGAAGCTAATGCTGTGAGTTGTGAAGGTCCGCGCTTCTTCGTCATTCGATGCTCCGATGGATCTGGAAACCAGAGAATTGGTGGCGAGTCCAAGTCCGAAAACAACCGCAAAGACCATCGAAGAAATGGGAAACGTATAACTCACTGCCGCCAATTCTTTTGTCCCAAGCAGGCTGATGAAATACGCATCGGTCAAATTGAACCCCAAGACAGAAATCATTCCAACCACCATGGGGCCACCCAACGTAAACAATTTCTGTGGAACAGATCCTTGGGTCAAATCGATTTTGTTTTTGCGTTGCGGTTTCATCATGATGGTTTGGTTTCGAAATGCTCTCTTACCCCCAATAGAGACTTATTTGTACACACAAAGTGTCAAATGAGAAACATATCATAAGTCTTTGATATTCATTGTTTTTTTATCTCGACACAGTTGTGTTACCGCGCAGTTGTGAATAACCCACCTTATCCACAGGTGGCGCATTCATTTAGATTGTATATTTATTCGTTTTCAAAATGCATATTCATTGAAAATGCATAAATGATGGCTGGCCAAACCACCCTCTTCTCTTTGGTGTGGATGCTGCACAGTGTGATGAAAAACAATCGAATTTCGCAAATAGAAGTAGCTCCGCTATAAAAATGCCGTTACAATTAAGTACTTAGGAACAATACGTCACAGTGATTAAGCTTCCATTTGCCATCGGCCCCTATACGTTGATTTATCCTCTTGGCGAGGGTGGATTGGCTTCTGTCTATCTTGGGGTAAAAGACAAAAAAACCTATGCCATCAAAGTTCTTAAATTTGATCGTTTGATGGAGCACAGTGCTGTTCTGAATTTTGTACGAGAAGCAAAGATTGGCCAGAAAATGCAACACCCTTCTTTTACGAGAGTGATTGATCATGGCAAAGCGCAAATGGCAGGAATGGACGATGTCTACTTCATTGTCATGGATTTGATTCTTGGAATCAACGTCCAAGAAATGTTGAACTATTTTGAAAATAGTCAGCAAACCATGCCACTGCCCATGAAGTTATACATTCTCAAGCAGGCATGTCAGTCC
Organism: Bdellovibrionota bacterium; assembly: GCA_041391365.1. GTDB lineage: Bacteria > Bdellovibrionota_G > JALEGL01 > JALEGL01 > JAGRMV01 > JAGRAX01. The sequence goes on from JAWKOC010000001.1 coordinate 546,272, forward strand.
TTACGATATCTTCATGCATCAACCGTATTTGAATTTTCAGACTCCTATTTGTTCCATGGAGACATCTCACCCTCAAACTTGATGATTTCGGAGCAAGGATTTTTCAAGTTGATGGACTTGGGAAGTGCAAATCAAGAAAGTACAGTAGAGATGGCCAAACATCATTTTGGCAAATTGCAATACTTGCCTCCAGAGTTTTACGAGGACCATGCCGTTGCTCAAAAAATTGATTTGTACTCTTTGGCTGTGGTGGCCTATCAAATCTTTTTTCATGACATGCCCTTCAAAGGAAAGAACAAAGAAGAACTGATCAAAAACATTCAAGAATCCAAATTACCGGCATTCAATTCAACTCCCTTGGTTTCAACCGAAAAAGGACAAAGAGCGTTGAAAGTTTTTTTTCAAACGGCTCTCAACAAAGATCCTCAGCAAAGATATAAAAATGTGAAAGAGTTTGAGAAAAGTTTGTTTTTGATTGAATTCAATGAACCCATCATCACCTCATTTACGGAAGCAAATATTTTTTTGAAGAAGCATTTTGCCAATAAATTGAAGAAAATTGATCAAATTTGGTGTGATCAGCTGAATTTCTTTCATTCGGTGGAAGGCAAAAAGAAAATTTATGGGAGTCGCGATGCAGTCATCACTCCCTTGGTCTTGCCAACGGACAAACGAAGACATCCACGTGTTTCCCTAGATCAGCGATATCCTGTTTCTGCACAGATGCAATTGCCTGACAAAAAATTCCCTTCATCTGTAAAAGTTCTTCAGTTGAGTCAAGGGGGCTTTTTGGCCGAATGGAAATTGCCCAAAATTGAGAGAGATACGAAACTCACCGCAGAATTGTTTTTTGATGGAAAAAAAGTCTCTTTATTGTGCAATGCTCTGTATTACTACAAGAGCAAAGGCAAGATGTTCTATGGATTTCGTTTTGAAAACATTGATGAGGCTACCACCAAAGATTTGCGAAGATATGTGGACCGTATCATCAATGAAAATGCAGAAGAAGAAGACAAGGTTCTTACTCAAGAACATCGGCGACATCTTCATATCTACTATTCCAGTGAAGATATGCTCAAAAAAGAAATCGAAACCAACATTCTCAAAGGACGAACCTTGATCATCAGTCCTTATGAGTTTCCACAAAACTCAAATGTCATTCTACATGTCAATTTGGACAAAACATTCAGAAAACTGATCATTCCTGCCAAAGTCGTGGCTTGTTACAAAGAGTCCGAGGACAAAGGTTATCGTATTGGTTTGCAAATCGAGCAAAATGAACACTTGAGCGAAGTAGTAAAAGTGTTTTTTTAGATCAAGCGCCCTAGCCTTCAATTTCTAAAAATCCAGTTCTTCCAATTGATGAGATTCAAAGTCAGGTGTGGGGTCCTGAAAAATCATAGATGGAATCAACGTGTTCAAAATCGCATAAAGAACAAGACCACCAAAAATAAAAGATTCCAAATGAAACTGGTCTCGCAAAATTTGGGCGATGACCAAGGTGAACACGAGCGTGGGTGACATGGAAAGGCCTATGCGGGCACTTCGTCTCAGAGGCTCCTTGAGGGCCAATCTTCTATGGATCATTACTTTGGCGACTTGCATGGGGATGAAAACAACAATCAAAATCAGAGCCAATGCCAAAGCTTTCAAGCTAAAATCCCCCTGCTGTGTACTCAATCCAGCATAGAAGAAATAAAATGGAATGAAAAAACTCGAAAACAACTCCATGGCATGGAGCAGTTTTCCGGATGCTATCGATGGGAGTCTTTTTCGAAATCTCTGAGCTGCCAATCCGACCACAAAAGCCCCAACCAAATAGTACACTCCGAGCTTTTTGGTGAAATACGCACAAATCACGGCCATCATCAGCAGGAAGGTGAATTCGGATCTTGGAGCATAGGGCATGACCCATTTTGCATAAGCTCGAAACAAAAGAGGAAGCAAAAGCACCATCAAGATCAATGCAGAACTTGAAATTCCAAACGATCGCACCGTGGTCGACTGCAAGACCACAAAAAGTGTACCCAAAGCAAGAAACTCCGTAGCAATCGCCTTGGTTTTGACCCAAAACTTTTCTCGATCATCCATTTGATAGGCCCCAAGAGAATCCAAAATGAATCCAGTTGAAGGCGTCAATATGGCGAGCGAGATCAATGAAGAAATTCTCAAGTCAAATCCCGTCAAATATTCGATCCCGAAAGCAACAAGCATCAAAAGAACCAGCGAAATGACAAGATGCTGAACAATGATGTGAGTTTCATATCGCAAAGCTTGAAGATCTGCTTCCAATCCTGCCAGCAAAAAAAGAGATACGATTCCAAACATGGACAAAAGAACCACGGTAGAATCGGAATGAAACAATCCCAGACCCTGCCCACACGCAACTCCCAAGGCAAAACTTGTGATGGCTGACGGAATTCGATAACGCTGAAAAATCTTTGGTAGAACAAAGAGTGAGAACAAAAGAATGACATAACTCAATTGAATCGACATGTTTGTACGTCAAAGACTCAAGGTCAATGCCTCTGGAAAATTCTCCTCACCACTGACTCAATTTCATATCATAAAAAATTTTAATTGAAATCATTATATAATTTAATTATGTTAGGGGTGTTGTTTGGTGAATCTTTTTATAACCTATTAAAATTACAATGGAATTTCACGATTTAGAAGTGTTTTTGTCTGTAGCCAAAGAGAAAAGTTTTTCTCGTGCGGCCAAGGCTGTTCTTCGTACCCAACCTTCTGTGAGTCTTTCCATTCGTCGACTTGAAGAAGAGCTTGGAGAACTCTTGTTTGATCGTTCCAACAAGGAGCCTATTCTGACCTACGAAGGAGAGCTTCTGTTGGACTATGCAGAGCGTTTGCTCAATTTGCGTTCTGAAATCAAACCAGCTTTCACCGAGATGAGAAACTTGCATCGTGGAAAAGTAAAAATAGGATCGAACGAAATTGGGATTCTTTTTCTTCTTCCTTATCTTTCCAAGTATCACAGCCAATTTCCTCATGTAAAACTTGAAATCATGAGAGTTCTCTCCAAAGATGTTCCGAAAGAACTTTCCAAAAGGAACATTGATCTGGGCGTAATGTCTTATTCTCCTGAGGAGCAAGGGTTAGAATCTCAAGTGATCCAGAAGGATTCTGTCAGTTTTGTGGTTTATCCGGACCATCCCATGGCCAATTTAAAGCAAATTTCTGTGAGAAAATTGGGGGCTGAAGCTTTTACTGCGCACAATGTTCACTCATTCTACCGTACGGAAATTGAAAGACTCTTCAAAAAATACAATGTACCTTTGAACATCACGGTCGAGCTTCCTTCCATCGAGTCCATCAAACGTTTTGTAGAAATGGGACAAGGTGTAGCGATCATTCCAAGAATTTGCATCATGCATGAATTGGAGCGTGGTACATTGAAAGAAGTTCGAATTGAAGAATTGACGGTCGAGCGAAATCTTCAACTCGTATATCGTCAGGGTGATCCTCTCTCCCATGTTCCCAAAGCTTTTTTGCGATTGATCACACAAAACAAAAAAGAATCTGGGGTGGATGGATCAGGAAAAAAAACACCCAAGAAAGCCACACAAAAAGTCAAAAAAACCGGAAAGTAAGTGGGCAAAGCCATTGATTTTTCCATGGAGGAGCCTATATTCCCTCCATCATGAAATCTGACTTCAACGATCGTTTTCGAAGCACTTATGGAGACACCAGGAGTGATCAACCGATCTCTTCTTTTTGGGCCAAGGTGCGGGAAACATGCACACGTCAATTCCAACAGATTCAAACCCGATGGAACTCAAACAAGACTCAGTGGAGCACTCGCCTTTACCTTTTGGGTATAGGTCTTTTTATGACTCTTTTGGTGTCGTTTGTAATATTTATCGGTGGGCTAGTTACGCTGGTTCTCTTGGGGCTGTGGCTCATTCATCAGGTCTTTCGACTTTTTTGGGGAGATCGCAACCCAAGAGGCATGTCTGTTACCAGGTATTACAAGTATTAAGGCTGCAGCTCTTTTCTCTGCGTTTCATAAAGACTGGTTTCTAAACCTACATACCCCACTTCTGTAGCAAGTTCACCTGCATGATCTAGATAGTAGTTCACAAATCTTTTCACTTCTGGTTTGCCCCATGATTTTTGATTCAAATAGATGAAAATAGGTCTCGAAAGTGGTTTGTAAGTTCCATCCGCAATGCTCTCGTGAGATGGAATGATCGCAGGTGCTTTTTCATCGGAACGGATGGGAACAAGTTTCAATGAGTCTGCATTTTCTTGGTAGTATGCAAATCCAAAATACCCCAATGCATATTTGTCACCTGCAATGCCGTGAACCAATACATTGTCATCTTCGCTAGCTGTAAAATCAGATCGAACGGCTTTTTCTTCTCCCGTGATGGTTTCTGTAAAATAATCGAATGTACCTGAGTCAGGTCCAGGTCCATAAAGTTTGATGGGCTCTTTTGGCCAAGCAGGATTGAGGTCAGCCCAAGTCTGAATTTTGCTGTTGGGTTCCCAAATGGCTTTGAGTTGGCTCGTTGTCAGTTCATTGACGAAAGAGTTGTCTTTGTTGACCATGATGGCGATGCCATCGTAGGCGATTTTGATTTCTTTGTAATCGATTCCATTGGCTTTGGCTTGGGCAATTTCAGATTCTTTGATCGGACGAGAAGCTCCGGACAGATCAATTTCATTGGCGATGAGCTTTTTCATTCCTCCCCCTGTCCCCGAAAAGCCAACTGTAACTCGTATGTCTCGATTTTCTTTTTGGAATTCTTCGGCTACAGCTTCAGTCAGAGGAAATACTGTGCTGGAACCGTCAATTTTAACCAACCCATTTGCATTTGCTGTACTCGCTGTTTTTGTGTTTGTAGGAGCTGCAGATTCAGCCGACTTCTTTTTTTCACAGGCCCAACCCAGTCCAATCAACATGACTGCCATCGCCAATGAAATTTTTGAATTCAAAAAAGTTTTCATAAATGTCTCCCACATTTTTTGACTGTATCTACTACAATCTCAATAGGAATCGTTATAGTTCAAGTATGAGAAAACTCCAATTAAGGATTGATGAATTTTTTGGGTTGAGAATACAGAATTTCCCATTCATTTCTTTGCTTTTGCCACATCCTCAGTTAGACAAAGTAAAGATTCATTGAGGCAATATGCATTTATCAACGATTCATATTTTTTCCGTAACCTTTTGACGGCCCTCCCCATTCATTCATGAGTACGACACATTCAGCAGAAAAATTTGGAATGATACGAGGGGTATTTATTCCCAGTATCCTCACCATTTTTGGTGTGATCATGTATCTGCGCCTGGGGTGGATGCTCTTCCATGTAGGTATTTTGGGAAGCATCATTGTGATTACCCTTTCAAGTTTGATCACATTTTTAACCTCTCTATCGATTGCGGCCACAGCCACAAACATGAGAGTGGGTGCGGGAGGCGCATACTATATGATTTCAAGATCCTTCGGCATCGAGGCGGGCGCAGCCATTGGTATTCCTTTGTTTCTTGCCCAGGCTTTGGGAGTTGCGTTCTACATTACAGGTTTTGCAGAATCCCTGACCTTGATTTTTCCCCATTTGCCCATGACGTGGATCAGCGTGGGGACTCTTATCGTGTTGACCGTGGTTACATTGATTTCGGCCGATCTAACATTGAAATTGCAGACTTTTATCTTTACCGTCATTGCGGCTTCTATGGTTTCATTTTATTTTGGTCATCCCCTTTCTCCTGACGAAATTTCTGCTTCTACCGGTCCCATTGCGCCCGTGTCATTTTGGTCCGTCTTCGCCGTCATTTTTCCAGCGGTTACAGGAATCGAAGCCGGTCTCTCTATGTCTGGTGAGCTCAAAGATCCCGGAAAAGCCCTACCCTATGGAACGATTGCAGCCGTATTGGTTGGGTATGTGATTTACATCAGCATTCCGTTTTGTTTGCATTTTTGGGTCCCAAAAGCCATTCTTGCAGAGCGATTTTTCGTCATGAAGGATGTCGCAATGATTGGAATTCTGATTATTTTTGGAATCTGGGGTTCTACCTTGTCCAGTGCGGTGGGTGCTTTGATGGGGGCACCTCGGACGCTGCAGGCTTTGGCCAAAGATCGAATTGTTTTTGGATTTTTTGGAACCTCAAGTGGTCCCAAACAGTTGCCCATACGAGCCACAATTTTTGCGGCCCTTGTGGCCATGGGTACATTGTTTTTGGGAAGTCTGAACAGTATTGCAACCGTACTCACCATGTTCTTTCTTACTTCCTATGGATTTTTAAACATTGCAGCTTGTATTGAATCCTTGATGGGCAATCCATCGTGGAGGCCAAGTTTCAAAACCCATTGGCTCGTATCATTTGTGGGTGCACTGGCTTGTTTGTTCACCATGTTGATGATTGACTCGGGTGCAACCATCATTGCCACGATCTTTGTGCTCTGCATTTATGTGATCACGAAAAAACGACAACTCGGACAGAGTTGGTCAGATACACGAAGAGGCATCTTGCAGTCAGTAGCTCGTTACTCCATTTATCATTTGTCTCAATACAAACCTGATGCACGAACCTGGAGTCCAAATGTACTTGTGTTTAGCGGGTCACCTCAAAAACGTTGGAAATTGGTGCAACTTGGACATTCTCTCACCAGAAAAAGAGACTTTTTGACTGTGGGGAGCATCATCGATCAGGAAAATGTCGATCAATCTCGCAAATTCGCCATGGAGAAATCCATTCGTGAGTTTTTGGATAAAAATGGTGTATCTGGACTTGCCGAAGTGCATTTTTCTAAGGAAATGTCTCAAGGTGCACGAGCTATGGTATCCAACTATGGTCTAGGAACGCTCAAACCCAATGTTGTTTTGATTGGAATCAACAAGAATCGAGATGAACGCGCACGGTACGTAGAGCTTTTGATGGATATTCACCGGATGAACAAAAATTTGGTGATCTATCGTGATCAGGGGGACGAAACCATCAATTATTCTTACCCCTGGTCAGACTATGTAGGGAGCATCGATGTATGGTGGGGTCGACGTCATCAAAACGCAAATCTGATGCTGGCCTTGTCCTATATTCTTTTTCAGCAATCGCGAAGCAAATCGCCTCTCATCACTCTCAAGTCGGCCATTTTGTCGGATGATGAAGAGGAATCTGCGGTGCAAAGTTTAGATAGTCTCATTGAAAAAGGTCGACTGAAAATTTCGAGAAAAATTTATAAATTGGCCAGCGATCAAAACTATTTTGACGTCATGTCTCATCACTCTGAAAAGACGGAGTTGGTCTTTATTGGATTGAGACCTCCAGAAGGCGATGAATCCGTGGAACATTACAGCGAATATTTTGGACGGCTTCTCAAACTTACTCAATCTTTGCCCAAGGTTTGCATGGTGTTGGCTTCCGAAGAAATCCAATTCAAGGAGATTTTTCAGTGACCTTTTTATGGATTCAATTTTTATTGGCTGTCCTTGTGATTGGTTGTTCTGGATACCTGTTGTCCATTTTTGGAGACAAAATCGCCCAACGTACACGATTCGGTCACAGTTTGTTGGGAACCACAGTCATTGCAGCGGTTACATCTTTTCCTGAGTTGGGATCTGGAATCAGCTCTGTGGCCATTGCCAGATCTGTTGATTTGGCACTTGGTGGAATTTATGGAAGCTGCATGTTCAACTTGGTGATTCTTTGTATCTTGGATGTTCTTCATCAAAAACAGTCGGTGTACCGTTATGCCAATTCATCTCTGATGTCCATGGGGGCGCTCAGCATCATTATGATTACCTACAGTGGGTTTTTGATGGGCTTGGTTCACTCTCCTTCTCATGCATTTTTGAGTTGGGGTGCTTGGCTGACATTGCCACTCTTTTTGTCCTATCTTGTGTTTCTCAAATGGCAGGCGAACCAGGATGAATCTGAAGACCAGAATAAAGAAATTGAAAAAGATACAAGAAAAGACATCTCTGTAAGGAATGCGTGGATAGGATTTGCGGTGTGTTGCCTTTTGGTGGTGGGATCTGGACTTTATCTTCCCGTGGTTGGTGAGAAGTTGGTCATTCAAATGGGGTGGTCGGAAAGCTTTTTTGGGACCTTACTTCTCGCGATTTCGACCTCCTTGCCCGAGCTTTCGGTGACCCTTTCTTCGTTTTCGATTGGCGCCATCAATATGGCTCTAGGAAACATCTGGGGAAGTAACATTTTCAATGTGGCCATTCTATGGATTTTTGACCTTCTGCAACCTGGATCCATTTATGTTGAGGCTTCCTTGGGGCACATTTTGAGCATCATGGCTGGAACCATGATGACCGCCGTTGCCATGCTGGGAATTTACAATAAACCTTCCCAAAACAAGCTTTTGTTCATGACCTGGCCCAGCCTGGTGATGACCATCATGTATCTGCTCTCTATCTTTTGCATCTTTTAGAAAAAATGGACGATCACAAGGCTTTGAATTTTAGGATTCACTCAAATGGTGATATATGGTTCGCCGTTATAAATCTTTTCCCATCTCAAAGGATACAAAGATGTTTTTGATCAAAAAAAAGACGGGGTTTTTTGTCCATCAACTCTTTTTTGTCTTGCCTATATTTTTTTGCTTTTCGTTTGTGCAAGCACAGGAGTGTGAACTAACTCGAGAAAAAACACTTCATTTGATGGAACAAAACAATCTTCAAACTCAGATTACCCATTATCAAATGGAAAAATCCGAATATGATGCAGAGTATGCAAAAGCCATCTATGATCAGCAGCTGGCATTTGGCGCCAATCATACCTTGGACAAAAGTGATCGAATTGTTTCTTTTATGGGAACCAAAGATGAAATCACATCTTTTTCTGCCAGATATCAAAAGGCATTTCCCACGGGAACGTTGTTTTCTACAGGCCTTCGAACCACAAGACAGTTCAACAATGGACCTTTTACCACCGTAAATCCTGCATTCAATACCATCGCAAATTTTTCCATTCAACAACCCCTTCTCAACAACGCTTTTGGACAAGGATATCGTCAAGATGTTGCGATGGCTCAGATGTTATCTGATTCCCAAACCATGCAACTGCAACGAACTCAGCAACAAATATCTTTGGAAGCATTGTTTCAATACTGGGACTGGATTGCAAAAAAGATGGATTTGGTTTTGATTCAAGAAGCCACCCAAAGAGCCCAAGATTTTGTAAAAATTACGGGGAAACAGTTTCAATATGGAACTTCGGAAAACACGGATGTCTATGCGGCGAAATCCAATCATCTGAGTCAAGTAGAAGATCAAACAAGAGCAGAAAATGATGTCGCCATTTCTTTCAACACCCTCGTCAACACCCTTCGATTGCAAGATCTACCTACAAAGTCTTGTCAATCATTGGATCTTCAGCGTCTTTATACAAAAGTGGACTACACCCTGTTGTCCAATGTTGAAAAAGCTCAGGCATCCCGAACCGACCGGAAAGCACTCGAAAAATCTCTAGAAGCATTTGAGTTGAAAATAAAGAGATCAAAAAATCAAAACCAACCTGATTTGAATTTGTTGGCTTCCTTGGACCTCAATGCGGTCAATACCGATTGGGACAGTTCTGTGGGTGAAACATTTTCTTCTTATCATCCAAAATGGTTTGTGGGAGCTGAACTTGTAGTTCCACTTGAAAAAAGGAGACAAAAAGCAGAATGGGCTCAAGCCCAGCTCGATGAAAAGATCGCAAAAACTCAGTTGCAACAACTTGATCTAGATCTTTATCAATCGATTTCCAATAAAGTTATTGCGCTTCAATCCCTAGAAAAAAGAATCGAAGCCATTGCCGAAGTGGTTGAGTTTGAACAAAAGAAACTTGTATCCGCCAAAAGAAACTATGAACTCGGAAGACAAACAGCTTTGACAGTCATTCTCTATCAGCAGGATCTTATTCGAGTTCATCGAAAAAAACTTGCCCTTGAATTAGAGTACAGACTGACTCTGGAAGAGTTGAATTTTATTCGGGGAGAATTACAATAATGCTTTTGAATAAACTCCCTGAGTTCGGTGTAAAAAACAAACTCGTTGTAAATTTGTTTTCTATATTTATCATCATTGCTGCACTGTTCTCCATCAAAACACTGAAACGAGAGGCTTTTCCGAATTTTTCTTTTGATATCGTGACCATCTCCACAGTCTATCCGGGTGCAACCTCTGAGGAAGTAGAGCGATTGATCACCCAACCTATTGAAGATGAAATCAAAGCCGTAAGTGACTTGAAAGAAACGTTGTCGGTTTCTATGGAAGGCTATTCGCTTTTGTACATTACGCTTGACCCTGACGCCAAAGATAAAGCCAAGGTTATCAATGACATTCAGCAAGCGGTAAACAAGGTGGATGACTTTCCATCCAATTTAGAAAAACTTCCTATTGTGAATGAACTTCGCACTCAGGATTCCCCCATCATTGAAATTGCATTGTCTGGGGATTTTTCTCGGGCAGAGTTGCAGGATTTAGCCATCAAACTTGAGACCGAGTTAGAGGAATTGGATGAAGTTTCTGGAATCATTCGAAACGGATGGAAAGAAAAGCAAATTTGGGTAGAACTCGACTCTCAAAAACTTCGACAGTATCGAATTTCTACCGATACCGTTGCGCGTGCTGTACAACTTCGCAATGTCAACATTCCTGCAGGAAAAATTATTGGCCATGAATCGGAGCTTTTGATTCGAACCAATGCAGAGTTTGAAACTCCAGAAGAAATTGATGAAATTGTCGTGCGTTCAAACACCACGGGACAAATTGTACGAGTCAAAGATGTTGGGAAATCTTCTTATCAATTCCAGGACGAAGCAACCTCATTGAGAGCAGATGGATCCGATGCTGTTAGCCTGGTGGTGGTAAAAAAAGGTCGATTTGATGTGATTGATCTCGTTGACAAAGTAACGGAGACTGTGGATCAATTCAAACAAAGAGCCCCTGGACTTCATGTCTCTTACATCAATGACATTTCTTTTTTCGTAAAACGAAGATTGGGGATCTTGACCAACAATGGAACCGTTGGATTGTTGTTTGTGCTCCTTTCTTTATTTATCTTTTTGAGCCCTCCCATCGCTTTTTGGACGGTTGTCGGATTGCCGGTTGCGGCAGGAACCGGTTTTTGGATCATGAAATATTTCGATATCAGCATCAACTTGATTTCGATGTTTGGATTGATCATGGTTTTGGGGATGCTCGTAGATGATGCGATTATTGTAGCAGAAAATATTTTTCGAAAAATGGAGGAAGGAGTACCTGCTGAGGAAGCCGCCATTGTTGGTGCACAAGAAGTGATCAAGCCAGTTTCAACCGCCATTCTTACAAGCGTATTGGTGTTTTTACCTTTGTCGATGATGACGGGAATTTTTGGGAAATTTGTTTTTGCGATTCCTGTCGTGGTCATCATCATGCTACTTGCCAGCTGGATTGAATCGATGTGGATTCTCCCTTCTCACCTTACGGAATTTCCTGAGATCACAAAAAAATTTCTTCAAAAAATGGCCAACAACAAAAAATTTCAGGTCATTTATCCGTTGAAAAGATGGTACGAAGGTTTCTTGCGCAAAGTCCTACCCCACCACACAAAAGTGGCATTTTTTACCTTTTTTTTCATCGTGGTGGGCATCTATGTGGGGATCAAAACAACACCTGTGAATTTATTTCCCGGTGAAGGGATAGAAATTTTCTTCATTCGTGGCGAGTCTAAAGTGGGAACCACGTTAGAAGTTACCGAAGAAAAATTCAAAGCTTTGGAGGAAATCGTTTCTCAGCTCCCCTCTTCAGAGGTGAAAAATTTCGTGACGGTGTCAGGAAAAATTGAAAATGATCCCAATGATCCTTTCAACACTCGAGGCTCTCATGTCGGTCAGATGGTGGTTTATTTGACCCCAGATCAAGAACGAGATCGATCAGCCAAAGAAATCACGGAGGAGCTCCGACCAAAACTAGATGCTGTCAGTGAATTTGACCGTTTGACCATCGAAGAAGTTAAACCAGGTCCACCTCAAGGCAGACCTGTTGCGGTAAGAGTTCGGGGGGATCGTTATGAGATTCTCGAAGAGATTGCGGAAAAGGTGAAACAAGAGTTGGCCAAAATTCCAGGTGTTTTGGATGTTCGTGATGACTTTGAGGAAGGGAAGCAAGAAATCAACCTCAAACTTGATGAAAAAGTTCTTGGGCAAACAGGATTGAACCCTACCTCGGTTGCAAATTCGGTGCGAACGGCATTTGAAGGATTTCTTGCTGGAATCATTCAGGAAGGTGAAGAAGAAACGGATGTATTGGTACGTCTAAACAAGAATGACAGATCCAAGCAAGAGACCTTATCTGAACTTTATATAGAGAATCCAGCAGGATTCCAGATTCCTTTGTCAAAGGTAGCCCAACTGGAGCATGGAGTTGGCATCAATTCGATCAAACATTTTGATGGTAGACGTACCATTACAGTAACATCAGAAATCAATGAAGAGCAAACAACCTCGATAGAAGTCAATCAACAACTTCAAAACAAGCTCACCGACATTGAAAAACAGTACCTGGGCTATACGGTGAGTTTTGGTGGAGAGTATGAAGAAACCAACGAATCGTTGGGAAGTTTGATGAGAGCTTTTATTTTGGCGCTTTTTTTGATTTTCGTGATCTTAGCTTCCACATTCAATACTCTAAGCCAACCATTTCTGATCATGTTGGCCATACCCTTTTCTTTGTTTTCCGCGATTTATGCGCTTAAATTTCATGGTGAGCCTTTTAGTTTTTTGGCGATGATTGGGATGATTGGACTGTCAGGAGTGTCTGTAAATGATTCCATTGTTTTGATTGATTTCATCAACCAAAACAGAGAAAAATTTTCAGATGCAATGGAAGGAGTAATCGATGCCTGCAAAACTCGACTTCGCCCAGTTATTCTGACCAGCATTACGACGGTGGTTGGATTGATTCCTGTGGCTTATGGAATCGGAGGAGGAGATCCCTTTTTGATGCCCATGGCTTTGGCCATGGCATGGGGATTGGCCTTTGGAACCATTTTGATTCTTGTCTTAATACCTACTGCATATCTGACAATGGCCAAATATCCACTGGGTTCTGTCTCTGCCCTGTGTGCGCCCTGGGTCGGGTTGGGTGTCATTTTCTCTCCTTTGTCGAAAATGATAGGCACTCATTTGACCCATGTCATTGGTTTGATTCTTATGATAGTGGTACCTTTTTTGGTGTATATTCTGAAAACATTGTGTTTGAAGGGTTTGCACAAACTCAAAACGTTTGTTGTGGGTATGGGATGATAAAAGAGCTATTGAATTCCTTTTTGATTGTTTTTATTCCAACGTTTATCGCCATGGATTCGCTGGGGGTCTTGCCCTATTTCATTGGAGTTGTACAACCGTTGCCGGATCATAAAAAGAAAGAAGTTTTATTTCAAGCAGTGTTGACTGCGGCAATTGTAGGTATTGGTTTTGTGTTTTTGGGGAATGCCATTTTGCGCTTTTTGGGCATTACCATTTCCGACTTTCGAGTTGCCGGAGGTTTGATTCTGTTGATTTTGTCCATTCACGATTTGATTTCTTCAGACAAGTCACGAAGAAAGCCGTCCGATACAGTAGGTGTGGTTCCCTTGGGGATGCCTTTGATCATGGGGCCTGCAGTGCTTACCACCATTATCGTATCGATTGAAGATGTGGGTCTTTGGATTACCTTGATCGCGTTGATTGCCAACCTGATGATCACATTCATCATCTTCTTGATGGCCAAACCCATGATTCGTATATTGGGAAAAGGCGGAGCTCAGGCCATGAGTAAACTGGCCAACATTCTGCTTGCGGCTTTTGCGATGATGATTATTCGCGTTGGATTGGTAGATATGATAAAAACTTTCTTCTCATGAGAAGATTTTTCTTTTCCCTATTTGGATCAACTTTTTTTCTTAGTTTGCTTCTTTCGTATTTTCATTACCCATTTTTGTGGGTTGCATTGGGTGCGGGCATCCTCTTGATATGGGGAATTTATGATGTGCTTCAAACCAAACATACAATTTTAAGAAATTTTCCGATCATTGGACATTTTCGATATTTGTTTGAAATGATTCGACCTGAAATCAATCAATATTTCATTGAATCCAATACAGATGGAAAGCCATTCAGCCGTGAAATGAGATCTGTTGTTTATCAACGAGCGAAGAAAGAGTTGGATACCCTCCCCTTTGGAACGCAAAAAGACGTATACCGAGAAGGTCACGAATGGATCTGTCATTCAATGTTTCCCATTGAAGTAGACAATAAAGATTTGAGATTGGTGATTGGGGGGAATGAGTGTCAGCAAAAATACCATTCGAGTCTACTCAATATTTCCGCAATGAGTTATGGATCTTTGAGTAAAAATGCAGTCGAAGCCCTCAACCAAGGAGCAAAGCTAGGAAATTTTGCACACAATACAGGTGAAGGAGGCTTGTCAGAATATCACTTGAAACATGGTGGAGACCTAATCTGGCAAATTGGAACAGGATACTTTGGGGCGCGAACCTTGGATGGAAAATTCAATCCAGAGCTGTTTCAAACCAATTCTCATCAACCCAGTGTAAAAATGATTGAACTAAAGCTTTCTCAAGGAGCCAAGCCCGGTCATGGTGGTATTTTGCCTGGAGTCAAGGTCAATCAAGAAATTGCACAAATTCGAAATGTAGAAATTGGAAAGGATGTTATCTCTCCCCCACATCATTCGGCTTTTCACGGATACGAAGAAATGTTGGACTTCATTGCTCACCTGCGTGAACTCTCTGGAGGGAAACCCATAGGAATCAAGTTTTGCTTGGGTCTTCGACGTGAATTTGATCGACTGTGCGATACGATGCACAGAAAAAACAGTTTTCCTGATTTTATTACCCTGGATGGTAGCGAAGGAGGAACAGGTGCTGCGCCTGTAGAGTTTTCCAATTCGATGGGGTACCCCTTGGACGATGCTTTAATTTTTGTCGATCAGTGTTTGAAAAACTATCATATTCGAGACAAAATGCGTGTTTTGTCATCCGGAAAGGTCGTAACTGGATTCGACGTCATCAAACATTTGGCTTTGGGCGCAGATGCATGCAACAGTGCAAGAGCGATGATGTTTGCGTTAGGGTGCATTCAGGCATTGCGATGCAATACCAATCAATGCCCTACGGGAGTGGCTACGCAAGATCCAGAATTGGTCAAGGGATTGGACATTCACAATAAGGCAACCCGAGTCTACATGTTTCACAAAGAAACGATTCGAAGTGTTGCTGAGCTCATGGAGCGCTATGGGACTGAGACAAACTCATGAGATCAAAGCTCACCACGTGATGAGAAGGATTTCAAATTCATCGGTAATGAATGTAGACGAGATTTCGAAGAAATTTCATTCCATCTAAAATCGAATATTATCAAACGTTGGAACAGACTGAACTTCTTGATCATCTCGTTCGTCGGTTGGTTTATTGTCAATATCCTCATGAAGACTATCGACCAATTGAGAGATCTGATTCATAACTTTAAATGAAGTCTCAAACACATTTTTGAGCAAATTTTTTCGCTGCAAAAGTTTTCTTCTTGCTGCATCCGCCAGACGTTGATTCCCGACACCAAATGATCGATGACTTCTGTGATTAGGTTGAGCTCCTTTCCAAGTTTATCGAATACCAAGCTCTGCTGTTGAAGTTCATTTTCTCGATAGTATCCAAACTTTCCTTCATAGGTTGAATCACCATACGTCAGAAGTTTTCGTCTCAAAAATGAATTTTGTACATTTGTATGTACTCGGGCTTTCAACACATCCACATGAAAAGGTTTTGGAATGTAATCCGCTGCCCCTAAGTACAAATGACTTACAACCTCCTCAATATCATGCTTGATGGTAAGAATGAGAAAAGGAATTTCTCTGTATTTTTTGTATTTTTGTACACACTTCAAAAACGTTTTTCCTCCCATTTTGGGCATGAGCAAATCGCAAACGATGCAATCAATGTGATGTTGCTTCAATATTTTCAGGGCATCAATGCCGTTGGACGCAAAAAATACGTTGTAGTCTTCTTCAAGAGTAGACACTATCAAATGGGCTTCTAGCGAATTGTCCTCTACAGCCAACACACTAGGTTTGGTAAGATCTATGTTCGAAGGTATTGATGGTGGATAAAGTTCCATGGTGTCCTCCATGATGCACAAAGAAATTGGGGCTATGCCCAGCGTACCCTCTTGTCGAAGGCACTTCATGCTGAACTTCTATTATATGACAACTTAAGAATAAATTAAATCCAATTATTATATAATAATTTAAGTAATATACGTTTTTTATAAGAATATTAGGAACATTTATTAGGATTTTAACCCCATCTTTGACTCTCAAATTTGCCAATTTGGGCTTGTGTTGATACATCTCCACCCATGAATCATATTCGATCTTTGTTCTTTTTGTCTTTGGCGTGCTTGTTTTTGGTCACTTCATATGGATGCAACAAGTCAAAAAATGGCCCTACTCCGGAAGCAAAAACTTCGTACATGACCATTGGCACCGGGGGTCTTACAGGGGTTTACTACCCTACGGGTGCATCTTTGTGTTCGACTCTTCGAAAATACAAAGACGACAATCACATTCAGTGCAATGTTCAATCCACAGCTGGATCAGAATACAATCTCAATGCACTACACAAAAAGGAAATCGAATTTGGCATTGCTCAGTCGGACGTGGTCTATCGAGCGTGGGAAGGAATAGAACCTTTTCGTGAAAAATATGACAACGTAAGAAGTGTTTTTTCCATTTATTCGGAACCACTCAACTTGGTCGCTCGAAAAGATGCAGGAATCCATGAGCTTGAAGACATCAAAGGAAAGAGAATAAACATTGGTAGCCCTGGATCTGGACAAAAGAGAACGGCTTCAGATTTGTTGCAAAGTTGCAATATATCTATGGAGGATCTCGCCTTGGCCGGAGGACTCAAGCCTGCAGAAATGCCAGACGGTCTTCGAGACAAAAAGTTAGACGCCTACTTTTATACAGTGGCTCATCCAACCGCAAATATCAAAGATATCGCCAATTCCATTCCCATTTCCATCGTGCCTTTGCGTGGTCCCTGTGTTGATCATTTTATCGCATCGAACCCCTATTATGTGAAAGCCAGAGTCCCTGGGGGAATCTATGATGGTGTCGATCAAGATGTGGATACTTTTGCGGTCAAAGCCACCCTTCTTACCCACAAAGATACTCCGGATGCAGTCGTTTATGAGCTGGTCAAAAGACTGGCTGAAAATTTACAAGATTTCAAAAACCTTCATCCTGCCTATCAAAACATCACGGTCGCTTCGATGCAGGATGGTTTGATCACTCCCATGCATCCGGGTGCCAAAAAATATTTTGAGGAAATTCGCACCAAACCCGAACAAAAGTAAGAACTTTTGATGAACAAAAATCCGTCAAATGCTTTGAGGGCGATCGCTGGCATTGTAGCTTTCTCCTGGGCATTGTTTCAACTGATCATTCCTCTCTATCCCATCAACGATACACTTGTGCGAAGTCTGCACTTGTCTTTCGCAATGTTTTTGGTCTTTTTTCAATTCCCTTTGGGCAACAAAAAACCCCTCCAATGGTTACATTTGCTTTTTTCAATTCTAGGATGTTTTTCCGCACTTTACCTTTTTTTGGATTATGAAGGACTCTCCAGTAGACCAGGCATGCCTCTCTGGAGAGATTTACTTGTATCTGTAGTTGGAATTGCACTGTTGCTGGAGGCATCTCGAAGAAGCTTAGGAATTGCACTTCCCATCCTTGTCGTGGGATTCATCATGTATTGTTTTTTTGGTCCCTATATGCCAGAGATCATCAGCCATCGAGGAGCATCTTTTTCCAAGACCATGGACCATTTGTATCTAACCACAGAAGGTGTTTTTGGAGTTCCACTGCGCGTAAGTGCAAGTTTTGTCTTCTTATTTGTTCTCTTGGGGTCATTGTTGGAAAAAGCAGGGGCATCCAAATACTTCATCGATCTATCTTTTTCTTTATTGGGTAAATTTCGAGCCGGGCCTGCAAAAGCTGCAGTCGTAGCATCTGGTTTGACGGGAATGATCTCAGGATCATCCATTGCCAATACTGTCACAACGGGTACGTTCACGATACCCTTGATGAAAAAAATTGGCTTTACGCCGGAAAAAGCTGCTGCAATCGAAGTGGCTGCATCTACAAATGGTCAACTGATGCCACCTCTCATGGGAGCTGCCGCATTCATCATCGCCGAATTTTTAGGAATCTCATATATCGATGTTGTCAAAGCTTCGGTGATCCCCGCGTTTGTATCGTACATTGGTTTGTTTTTTTTGGTTCATTTTGAATCATTCAAAATAAACCTAAAGCCATACGACGGATACATCGAGGCCTTTGCCAGTATTTTTATCAAAGGAATTCATTTTCTCTTGCCCATTGCAGCTCTAGTGATTTCTCTGGCATGGCTGAAACTTTCGGCCACGCTTGCTGCTTTTTATGCATGTCTATGTGTATTGGGTCTTATGCTGATAAAAAATTCAATTAACATCATTCAGAAGAAAACCACGCTCTATCAAGGAGCAAAAATCTTCGCTTGTCAGGTCTATGATTCCATGACTAGCGGGAGCAAAAATATGGTTCCCATATCTATTGCAACAGCAACGGCCGGAATGATTGTAGGTACCATTACCTTGACCGGGTTAGGTCAAAGCATGATCAACGTCATTGAAATGTTGTCATTTGGAAATATCTACCTTGTCTTGATTATGGTAGCGCTGACCTGCTTGATTCTCGGGATGGGACTCCCTACCACGGCGAATTATATCGTAGTTTCCTCCGTCTCTGCTCCCATCATTCTCCAATTGGGAATCAAACAAGGTTTTATCATACCGGCAATTGCCGCCCACCTCTTTGTTTTCTATTTTGGAATCCTGGCCGATGATACACCTCCTGTTGGATTGGCTGCCTATGCGGCGGCAGGAATTGCCAAGTCAAATCCAGTACAAACAGGAATTCAGGGTTTTTTGTACGACATTCGAACTGCTATCCTTCCTTTTGCTTTTGTTTTCAATCCAAACTTGCTTTTGCTGGTGGGGGTCAAGGAGCAGGAAACTGGTTTTTATGCATCCCATTGGATTTGGATTGAGTCACCTTTGCAAATGATAGGAATCTTCATGATGGCCACCGTGGGAATGATCGCGTTTGTAAGCTCGATCTCAGGTTATATGAGAACAAAATTGTCTGCAACAGACCGTATTCTTCTTCTGATTGTCAGCTACTATTTTTTTCGATTTGATCAAATGATGCATCAAAAAATGTTCATGACAATCCTACACTGCTTAGGTATGGTTTTTATGCTTTTCATTGTCCTGTATAGACAATGGCCATTTTTAAAAAGGAAGGCAATATGAAAGACTTTGTAGCTTCTATGGATAAAGTTGCCCATGCATTTGAGGAAAAGTTTTTTAGCCAAAGTGATCATGAAAAACTCAAAGCCCTTCAGGAAAAAATTGCAAAGGAAAATGAGATTGCATCTCTTCGCAAACAATTGGGAGATGTCGACAATCAAGTACTAGAAACGTTTCTCAAGAAAAACCTCACGTCAAAAAACATTGCTGGACTTCTTTTTTTTCCATTGATTGTGGTTGCATGGGCAGATGAAACCTTGGATCAAAAAGAAAAAAAAGCCATCCTTGAAAGTTTAAAAAGCTGCAGCATCGACAATCAGTCAATGACTTTTGCATTGATTCAATCTTGGCTGGAAAATAGGCCTACTCAAGATCTTGAAAAATTGTGGGAAAGCTACATTGATGGAATATTTGCTTCCATGAGTGTAGACGAAAAAAAGGTGTTTATCTGGCCACCATGGCGAGAGTGAAAAAATTTCTCAGGCCAGTAGAAGTTTCTTTGGATTGGGTCCAAAAACTTCATCCAAAGAGCACAGAAAATTGCTTATTTTGATGATTTTTTTCGATCTAAACTTTAATAAAAAGATTTATGCAGCAGTTGTCCATTCATTTTTTGTTCGAAAGACTTTTCTCTTTTGCATACAACAAATCTTACTTTCCATCTGAAATTCACTTGCCCGCAATCTCCAAAACATATTTTGTAGAATATCAAAAAAAAGCTGATGTTTTTCGATGGGAAAAAAAAGGCTCTCATCTCATCATCTATGGTAGCCATCGAAGGCGTACACTGATTCGCAAACAAATTTTTCAAGCCCTGAAAACAGATTGTCAAATGGCATTTACGCCAAGACTTCGTGAGATGTCTCAACAATACAATCTTTCGTTTCGAAATGTACGTTACAAGACTCAAAAAACACTCTGGGGAAGTTGCTCAGAATTGAAAAATTTAAATTTTAACATTCGGCTACTTTTTCTTCCAACCCCGTTGGTTGAATATGTATTTCTTCATGAACTTTGCCATACACGCCATCTCGATCATTCCAAACGATTTTGGTCACTTGTGCAGCAACACGATCCACATTACAAAATACAGGAAAAAAAATTGGAAAGTGCCTCGGAGTATCTACCTCAATGGGCAAAACTATAGGTTTTTATCATTTTCTATAATCAAGGTTTTCTAATAGTTTTTTAGCTGGTTGAAGGTGTAAATTCCCGTGTTGTGACGATCTGACCAAGAAACTTGCAAACCATACCTTCCCACCGGCCGGAATCCAACAGGATGAACATCATCAGACACTTGCTCGCGAGTGATGATTCTTTTTCCGGTGTCTTCACTGACACATTGAGCACAAGGACACTGATAGCGAAGTTCTTTGGACAATATTTTTGATACGCTTCCGTCTGGCCAGGTCAAAATAACATGACGCTCATCCGAAGAGATTTCCTTGGGACTGACTTCGTTTTTGGACGTATTTTCTTCAACTTCATGCAGCGATTTTTCCAGACCCGACACAATGCTTTTGATGGCTTTCGCTGCCGCACTGTCTTCTTTTAACATAAAAGGGTCTCCGGTATCGCCTGCAATGGCCAACATAGGATCCAATGGAATGCTTCCCAAAAATGGAATTCCATATTGTTTGGCGTGAGCTTGCCCTCCTCCCTTTCGAAATGGAGTGCTTTCTTCATCGCAATGAGGGCACACAAATCCGCTCATGTTTTCAATCAATCCCAAAATAGGTACGCGGACTTCGTCGAACATTCGAATTCCTCGCATGGTAATACCAACAGCTACTTCCGAGGGAGAAGTCACAATGACCGCTCCACGCAAACTCGCCAACTGCGTCAAGGTAAGTTGGACATCTCCTGTCCCAGGAGGAAGATCAATCAAGAGATAGTCCAATGGCCCCCAATCCACATTGGCCAAAAATTGTTGAATCAATTTTGTAGCCATGGGACCTCTCCAAATGACTGGAGTATTGTCATCGGTTAGCAAGCCCATCGACATAAAAGAAATGCCATGTCGATCGATGGGAACAATTTTTCCATTTCTTTGCTCTGGTTCATCAAATCCATGAAGCATTTTGGGAATGGACGGTCCGTATACATCCGCATCCATCAAACCAACTTTTTTCCCCAGTCGGGCTAGGCCAGCAGCCAATTGTGTCGCAACGGTCGACTTACCGACTCCTCCTTTGCCACTGGAAACTGCAATAACATGCTTTATTCCGACCAAATTTTGGTCCAGCGGAGACATGGCCGGTTGAGATGGGGTTGGTTTGGGTTGAAAATTGGGCAATTCTTTCGACATATGGAGCTCATGTAGCCTATTTTCTATGACAATTCAACACCTTATCTATAGGAGCACCTCTTTTCATTGAGTACATTCGGCCAAAATATGATATAAGGCCTTCTCATGAATACAGTCTCCTTGGCCATTTCAAAATATATGGAAGAACCAAGGTACAGTGTTGCCAACAGTTCCACAAAACTGCTTCAAGATGGACCTGAAGTTTTTCACAAAATGATCGAATTGATCGATGAAGCTCAGAGTTCCATCGACCTTGAAATCTATGCTTTCATGGACGATCGATCCGGCTTCGCCATCCAAAAAGCACTTCTCAAAGCACTGCATCGAGGGTGCAATGTCAGAATCATTTATGATTCATTCGGAAGTTTCAATACCAAATCTTCTTTTTTCGAAAAACTCAAACAATCGGGTGCAAAAATCATGGAATTTCACCCTCTATGGTCCCCAGGAAAAAAAATGTTTGGTTTTCACCTGCGCTCGCGAAATCATAGAAAAGTATTGATCGTCGATGACCTTCGTTGCATCATCGGTGGACTTAACATCGGAGATGAATATTTCAAGCCTGTTTCGGCTGGAGGAATTCATGATTTGGCGATCTATCTCAAAGGTCAAATAGCGTTGCAAGCTCTTACCATTTTTGAAAGCACATGGAAAAACACGATTCGGATTCCTATTCTGATCAACAAAGCAAAATCGACTCCCCTACTGACAGAAAATAGCAATCAATTGCAAATTCTCGGATCCAAACCCATACGATATCGATGGAAAATTCGTAAAACCATTCATCATGCAATCAAAAATGCAACTAAGAGTATTGATATTATCAATCCCTATTTTGTTCCTCCGTCAGGATTGGCCAGGGCTTTGAAAAATGCTGCAGCTCGTGGTGTAAAAGTTCGCATTTTGGTTCCAAAAAAATCAGATTTACCCTTGGTTCATTTGGCTTCTTATGTTGCTCGCAATAGATTGTTGCACCATGGTGTAGAGTTTTATTCATGGCCGGGTTTTGTTCACGCCAAAGCCATGTTGATCGATGATCAGTGGTTCTCTGTGGGAAGTTATAACCTTGACTATCAAAGCTTGAAATGGAATCTTGAAGTGATTGTCAATGGCTATTGCCCAAACATCCTCTCTTCGTTGAAAAAAGTAATGGATGAGGATTTTGGAAAAGCTGAAAAATATACCTCATCGACATGGAAAAAGTTTCATTTTTCCAAAAGGTTTTTTGCGGATTTTTTGTACAGCATCCGGACTTTCCTTTAAAATTCTTTCCTGATTGTATATGACGACTTGGACCCCCAACATAGAAGCGCTCATTCTCGATCGCTTAGAGTGTATGCTTGTGAAATATGTTGGACCTAATGAATACCATTTGTGCAACGAAAAGCCAAAATGGATTGCCTGGATCGATTATGATCGACAAAAAATTGAAATCGAAAAACCACGCAAGTTTGATCTCATCGAACTTTTTCCCGAGCTCAAAAGCTTTCTTCCCTATGCCAAAGAATCCTGGAAACAATCTCCCTTTTCTGTGATTCATTCAGATCCTTGGAAGCAAAAAGTAGATCATATTAAAGAACACATTTGGCTTCAGGCTACTTCCTTTTCCATTGAGAGTGAGTTTTTTCTTGTTCTTCAAGATATTTCCCACAGCATTCCTTTGATGCAGGACCATGAAAAAATTTCCAAGGGACATTCTGAGGATCTGCGAAAAATTGCAGAGAAAGCTCACGAAGCTAATGAAACCAAGAGTGCTTTTTTGGCGAACATGAGTCACGAACTGAGAACTCCTCTCAACTCGATCATCGGGTTTTCAAACTTGCTGTTGAAAAACAAAAGTATTTTACCTGACTCACAAGAATTTGTTTTCTTGGAAAAAATCAAATCCAATGGCATTCATCTGTTATCATTGATCAACGATATTTTGGATTTGTCCAAAATTGAAGCAAAAAAAATGGATCTTCATTTGAGAGATACCAATCTCTCGGATTTGATTCAAGAAACAGTCCAAGAAATGGAGGGACTTCGATCTACCAAAAATGTCAAAGTCGAAATGGACATCCCCTTTCAACTACTTCCCATCAAGACAGATCGAAAAAAATTGAAACAAGTCCTATTGAACCTGATTTCGAATGCATATAAGTTTGCGGAAAATAAATCTGTCACTGTCCGAGTAGATGCAAAAGATCACATTCCCTCTCGTATTTTGATGATTGATACAGGAATTGGCATTCCTAAAGAAAAATTGGATGAAATCTTTGAAAGTTTTCAGCAGGCAGATACAACTTCTGCGAGAAAGTTTGAAGGTACAGGTTTGGGATTGACGATCTCAAAATCTCTTTGTGCTCTTCTTGGATACAAGATCACGGTAGCCAGTACCGTAAAAAAAGGATCTACCTTTATCATTCATTTGAATGCGTAGCTTTCGCTGCTCTAACTCTTCGATTGATTTCATCAGCAGCATCTACAGCTTGATCCCACACGGTGTAAATTTGCATTTTTTTTCCAGAAACCAAATCTCCGACCACGAAAAAGTTTTCAATATTGCTTTGATATTTTTGATCTACGATGGCCCGTCCTTCTGAATCGACTTTTCCTCCGAGATCAACCAAAAGTTGATTGTAGGGAATGATTCCCAAAGCTACAATGGACATTTGAGTTGGAACACGGGTTCCATCTTCCAAAAGAAATCCTTCCAAAGAAACTTTTGGATCTCCTAGAATAGATTCAATGGGACTTTCATAAATCTCAATGTGATATTTTTGAACCAAATCCAATGCTTTTTGAGAAAACTGTGTAGGCAAACCTGTCGTCAAGATCGCGATCTGATCATGATGATATCGTTCCGCCATCAATTTGCCGATGTAGATAGCAGAATCTTTGTTTCCCAAAATACTTAGAGATTTTCCGAATGTTTTATGACCGTCACATCGAACACAGTAGATGAGATCCCCACGGTTTGCAAAAGGAAAAAAAGCCTCAATCTTTTCTCCAATTTTAGGTTGTACATCCATAATCCCCGTTGCCAACACAACATGTTTTGCAAAATCCAAAGAGTAAATTATATCACCTTCTTTTTTTGGAGTGAATCCAAAACAATCCATCTTTTTTTTCAATCGAAAACTCCAGTTTTCCTCACGTCAGAGTACGAATGAAGCGTGCGATGCTTCTCAATCCATGCCAAGGTTTTCTTAGTCCCATCCGAAATGGGGTTGGCGAGATCATGCATTCCCGGTATGTTTTCAACTTCAAAAACCCATGTTGCACGAGCTTGCTTTTTGTTCAGAGAGTTCCCCAAAAAAAGAAGACTATGATCCATATTGAGTACAGCTCTCAAATGCGCCATGGTCCCTGCAGCACCTCCTCCTATGATGGCCACATCGTGAACAAAGTGCATTTGTTTTGAAGGATTTTCAGTAGAAGTCATCAACATGATCCTCTATACCGAGAGTTTCCCGAAAATCAAAGGGGCACCCTTCTTCATAAAAAGTTTTCACCAGTGAATCGCAAAAAATCGACTTTTCTGACCAACGTCGGATCCACAGCTGATCTAGACTCCGTACTCTACTCATTGCCACATAAGCTTGACCAGGCTCCCATAAACCTTCCAACGAAACAGCCATCTCATCCATGGTCATCCCTTGAGATTTGTGAATTGTCGTAGCCCACGCAAGCTGCAAGGGGAAATTGGTGGCTGTTGCTTTGGGTTCTCCTTGACCATCAAGATACGAAAAGGCCATTTTCTCAAAGGTAAAAGGGCGATTGCGGATGGCCACGGTTACTTCATCTTCTTTGACGTCCAGGACGGTGCCTGTACTTCCATTCACATAACGAAGCAAGGGATCGTTGATACGTATCATTACCTTTGCCCCAATTTTGAGGGCCAAATGCTCGGAAATGGGAGCATTTCTGCGAAGAGCTTCGATGTATTGTTCTTGCCCTGCGTAACGCGTTGGAATCGTATAGACTTCACCCGCGATTTTGGACAACTCCATATCGTTGAACTGTGCGGCTTCCATTCTTTTGGAAAAAAGCTGTGTGCCTGAAAAAGAGTACGGAGGTCCATATCGAGAGTCTAGGATTTCTTTGATCTGATCATCCATTTGACCATTTCTGATATGATGAAGAACAAACGATAAGTTTTCATCGTCGGATCGTAGATTCTCTTCCAGTAAAATCGGCATAAATTTTCCACGATCCCAAGAGGAGCTCAAAAACGCCCACGGGGGAATTTTTTGGCCACGAGCCACAGGAGGAAGCTGAGCAAAGTCACCTACAGATACAATTCGCAATCCACCCCAAGGGGTTGAATCATCTAAAATTTGCTTACAAATTTTTTCAGCGATATCAAGCACAGGACCAGGAATCATGGAGATCTCATCAATCACCAAAGTCTTGGCTTTCCTCAATCGATATCTTACATGGCGGTTTTTTGCACTCTTATCGATGATCTCAGAGGGATGCCCTTGCATCAATCCGAGACCAAAAAAACTGTGAAAGGTTCTTCCACCCACCAGTACAGCTGCCGCCCCTGTACTGGCCAATACAGGAAATTCAAACCGAGTGTCTTTGTCTCTCAAAAATTGAGAAATCAAAAAACTTTTACCAGACCCAGCCCCACCGGTAAGAAATACATTTTCCTTCGTTCCAGAGAGAACAGAAAATGCTTCCTTTTGAGAAGGAGATAATTCGGGTACAACGGTCAATTGTTAAAATCAAACGAAGGTATAAAGCGTGAAATCTCTCGCTTCTTGCCGAAGATCAGCCACTACCTGAGCATCGATCCCCGTTAAACTGGAAAGCTCTTCAATAGAGGTTTTACGAATCATTGACAAAGAAGAAATCCCAATCGAAAACAGCTTTTTCAAATCAACGGGTGTGTAACGCTTGGTTTTGACCTTGATGGTTTTGTAAAACGCAACAATGTTCAATACGGCAATGGCATGCCCTCGGTATTTCAATTTGAATTGAGCTCGCAATGGTTCAAAGGCCGTAACCAATTTTTGTTGTTGCTCTGGGGTGATTTCCTTGGTTTGGCTTCGATTGATGCTTTTTATAACTTTTTGCAATTCAATCAACGTTTTGGTTTCTTCTACAAGTCCAATGTTTCTGCACTTGGAGATCAATGGACTCACAATGTATTCGGTGATGGTCGTGATGTCTTTGTTGACCACACCCTGCTCTACCGCTTTAACATATCGAACAACTGGACTGAGGTACTCCTGAGCGAGAGACACAAACGTTTTTCGCATTTGAGCATACTCTGCTTTGGTCGTCGATCGAGAGGTTCCTTTTCGAGTTTGACGACCTGAATTTTTGGATGGTTTATCAATTTGGATTTGCGTAAAGGCTTGGTCCAAATCTCCCAAAAACCCATCGTCCAAAAAATCATCAAAAACTGGGTTGGCTAGATTGGGATTCTGAACGACTGTAGCTCTGGGCATATCGACTCCTTTTTCTTCAATATATAATAGATGGTCTGTATATTCTATCCGATTAGACAATGCGAGATAATGTATTGTATGGCAGTTTTCAGGTCAAGTTTTTTTCAAGACTTTGAAATTAAAAATCTTCTTCCAAATTTGCAGAAAGTTCGAGCCACTGCGTCTCAAGATTCTCGATCCGGGATTCCAAATACTGTCGACGCTGTACCTTTTGGCCGAAGTCTTTTTCTTTCATGGACTGAGGGTCGATCAAATACTGGTCCAGCTCTTTGGCTTCATGTTTTTTTTCTTCGAGCTCTTGTTCTACATTTTTGAGCTTTTTCCTAATTTGACTACGATTTTCGTATCTTTCTTTTCTTTCTTCAGCTTCCACTCTCTTTTGATTTTTTCGTTCTGTCCGCGGCACATCACTTTTGTATTCTGCGGTTGATGTCAGACCTTTTTCTCCGGAAATTTGGGATTGATAGTAACTATAATTTCCGTGATAGATGTTGCACTGATTGTCTTTGATTTCGTAGATTTGATCGACGGTTCCATCGAGAAAATCACGATTGTGAGAAACCACAACCACCGTGCCCTCATACTCATTGAGTCCATTGGCAAGAGCATCACAACTTTCTAAATCGAGATGGTTGGTGGGCTCATCAAGCAAAAGCAATCCAGGCTTTCGCAAAAGTATTTTTGATAAACTCAATCGCGCCTTTTCTCCACCCGAAAGAACTTCAATATCTTTTTCCAAATCATTTTTGTTCAATCCCAGATTTCCTGCTACACGAAAGACTTCTTCTACGTTGCTCACAAGAATATCCGAAAAAAGATAGTCTTTTCCTTTCATCTGCAACGGTAGATCTTCCATACGATGTTGAGCATAAAATCCAAGGCGAACATTTTCTGCAACCTTGATCTCCCCTTCCAAAGTCTTCAATTCCCCCGCACATGTTTTGAGAAACGTAGATTTGCCAACTCCATTTACACCAATCAAACCTATTTTCTTTCCCTTTTCGACCATGCAACGCTGCAGAGAAAACAAAGGAGCCTTGGAATCATACCCAAAACAAGCATGCTCAATCTGCAAAACAACTTTGGGCAAACGATCAATCAATTTCAACGAGAACCTTGCCATTCGAGTGGAATCTGGCGGAATGTCTTCCATCAACTCTTCGATTTGTTTTTGGATATGTTGAGAACTTTTTAACTTGCTTTGAGCTTGCCGAGCTTTGCTTGCTTTTGCCTTAAACTTCCGAGCAAAATCTTCCATTTGAGCAACTTTTTTTTGCCTACTTTTTATTTCAGATTCCAATTGAACAAATTTTTGTTGTTTTGCCTCTTCATACTTATCAAGCTTACCCGGCCAGTAATACATTTTGGGAGGAAGTAATTCTATGATTTGTTCTGAAACACGTTTGAGTAAGAGTCGATCGTGCGTGATCAATAAAAAAGCTCCTGGATACGTTTTAATATAATTCTCAAACCACAATACTGAGTCCATATCCAAGTGGTTGGTAGGTTCATCCAAGAGCAAAAGATCTGCTTCTTGCAACAAGACGCCTGCAAGATGGGCTCGGATCAACCATCCACCGCTGAACTCTCCACTTTTTTTGTCTACACCATCCGATGAAAATCCAAGACCCATTAAAATTTCTTTGGCTTTGGAGATCACTCGATCGGATCCCAGAGCCATAAACTTTTCCTCTTCTACTTCGTAACTGCGCAGCCACTCCGGTGTATGATTTTTCTCCAACCCCTGTCTCATGTCTTGCAGATTTTGCCGGGTTTCATACCATCGATGATGAACCTTCAATGTAGATTCCAAAATGGTGTCCTCAGGATTGGCCATCCAATCTTGTCTCATCCAGGCCATGGTCATGCTTTTGGGATGTTGAATTTGCCCTTGATCCAAAGGTTCGGTTTGCGCCAAAATTTTGAAAAAAGTCGATTTTCCTGCCCCGTTTCTTCCCAAAACCCCGATCTTGGCCTTTTCAGGAATGGTGATGGAGACATTTTTGAAAAGCGTCTGAGCACCATACTGCTTGGCAATGTTTACCAGTGAAATCATTTTTGCCCCTGGGCTCATATCAAACCTCAACAAAAGGGGAATTTTTTTTGACAGAGGGCCAAAAAAATCAGAGTATCCAGGCAGTTTTTTGGGAAAATCATGAAAAAATGAGCCAATCGTTACGATCTTTGATGCTGGCCCTTCGTTCTTGGAGAACAGCCAGTGTGTCTATTTTGTCCTTTAGTTCAGGCCTACCTTTGGGAATGGTTTGATCGCCATTCCGGATTGGATGAGATCCATTGGAGTCGACATTCGAATTGTCGGCTTATTTGCTCTTACGCAACTTCCATGGACATTCAAAATTCTGTGGGCCCCCTTATGGACCGCTATGTGCCACCTTTTTGGGGTCGACGACGAGGATGGGCAGTCCTTGCTCAAGTTGCGCTGCTGTTTTTCACCATGGCCTTGGCAGGAGTCGAATCTCATCCTGACAGTGCCTGGATCATTGCAGCTTTGGCCTTGTCAATCGCCATGGCATCGGCCACACAAGACATCGCCTTGGACGCATACACTGTAGATGTTTTGCATGAAAATGAACAAGGGGTCGTGGTCGGTGCAAGAATCGCGCTCTATCGCGCGGCAGTTGATGGCCGGTGCATTGAGCATCACCTTGGCAGGGCAAATTTCCTGGAAGTGGGTATGTCTTGGTCTTGGACTGCTCTATCTCCCGATGATTTTTGTGACATGGAAAGCTCCAGAGCCGGAGGAGGAATTGATTTCTCCAAAATCTCTCAAAGAAGCCATTTGGGGACCCTTTCTCGGGTTTCTTTCCAAACATCGATCCATTGAAATCTTGATTTTTGTTGTTCTTTACAAATTTGGAGACAACCTGGGTCAAGGTCTTTTGCGTCCGTTTTTGATCGACATGGGATACTCAGCGACCCAAAGGGGGGTAGCTTTGGGAACCATCGGTTTGATTGCGACGCTTTTTGGAACGTTCGTTGGAGGGATCAGCACGACTCTGTTGGGCCTTGGTCACTGCTTGTGGATTTTCGGATTTTTGCAAATCTTCTCAAACATTGGATACATTTTTTTGGCACAATCCGATGTCAATTTACCTTTGTTTTATGGTGCAATGGCTTTTGAAACATTTACACAAGGCTTGGGAACCGGAGCCTTTTCTGTTCTGTTGATTCGCATGACACAGAAAAGATTCTCAGCCACTCAGTACGCCTTGTTTTCTAGCCTTTTTGGAGTTGCAAGAGTCTTAGCTGGTCCTTTGAGTGGATTCATGGTGGACGCCATGGGATGGCTAAACTTTTTTTGGGCCACCGTTGTGGTAGGCGTACCGGGTCTGCTTTTGCTTCATCGTTTTTCACCCTTGGGCGTAAAAGATCCATGCATTGATCTACAAACCAAAGAATCTCGCTCGTCCTGCAACAACATCGGAAATTGTTACCAGAGGAGTGGTTGGATTTTTGGTGGGTACTGTTTTGATCTCTTTGTGCATGGGATTGCTCAACTACATGAAAGCTCTACGCACACCCGATATTGAAGCAGATTTCTTCACATCAGTTGTATCTATCTTTTTGCCGTCCAGTGGCGTTGAATGGATACAAACCAGTGGTGTCTGGATATGTGCAATGGCTGTTGCGTTGATTGCAGCTGCATACAAAGCCGCTCGGGGCAAAAGTCACGGATAAATAGAAAGAAAAATATGAAACAGCTTTATCAATTTTCCCAAAATGAAGAAGGAAAAATTTCGATCAAAACCAAGCTCAAAGGCTTAGAGTTGATCAACCAAGCCTTGCTCAATAAGGGTACTGCTTTTTCTCCAAAAGAGAGACAATTGTTCAATTTGAAGGTCTTCTCCCCTATCATCACAGCAACATTGATGAGCAATGTGCTCGGATGTACGAGAACATTTCGAAGAAAAGTACTTCTTTGGAAAAAATACATCGGATTGATTTCTTTAAAAAGTAGAAATGAAACCCTGTTTTACAAACTATTGATTGAACATTTGGAGGAGTTTATGCCCATCATTTACACTCCTACGGTTGGACAAGCATGTGAAGAGTTCAGTCATATTTTTCGGCAAAGTCAAAGGGCTTTGGATCACACCGACGACAAAGGAAGAATCAAGAAGCTTTTGAAAAACATTGCGCAAGACGATATCCGCTTGATTGTTGCTACTGACAATGAAAGTATTTTGGGAATTGGAGATCAAGGTGCTGGCGGAATTGCCATTTCAGTTGGAAAACTGGCACTATACTGTGTTGCCGCAGGAATTCATCCTCACTACGTTTTACCTATTTCATTGGATGTTGGAACCAACAATGAAAAACTGTTGTCTGATCCGCTATATGTCGGATACAAAAAGAAAAGAATTTCAGGTAAAGAATATGATGAATTGACTGCCGAGTTTGTCAGTGCAGTCAATGAGGTTTTCCCTGGTGTCTTGGTTCAGTGGGAAGATTTCAAAAGCAAAATGCATTTGATGTCCTCGATCGCCACAGAAATGATATTCTTTCTTTCAACGATGATATTGAAGGTACGGCTGCAGTTGCTGTAGCTGGGCTGATCAATGCATGTAGATATAAGAAAACAAAAATCAAAGATGAACGCATTCTCATCATTGGTGCGGGAGCCGCGGGAGCAGGAATCGCAAGACTCATTCACTATCGAATGATGAAACAAGGGTTGTCTTCTGAACAAGCAAAATCCAAAATCGTTTTGACGGACTCTCAAGGCATGCTTTTGGAGTCCAACATAGATCGACTTGAACCCTACAAGAAAAAATTGGCTTATCCACAGAAAGACTTTGAGAAACTTGGAATTTCTAACGAAAATGCTCAAGATCTTTTTGCCGTCGTAAAAGCCTTTTCTCCGACCATTATTGTGGGGACCTCTGGACAACCAGGTGTCATCACCAAAGAAATTGTACAATATGCATGCACCTACTGTGAGAATCCTACCATTTTTCCATTCTCCAATCCCACCAGTTTGTCCGAAGCTCACCCCAAAGATTTGATTGAATGGTCCAAAGGAAAAGTGTTGACGGCTACAGGTTCACCTTTTGATCCAGTGATGTTTGAAGGAAAGCAGTTTACCATTGGTCAAGGAAACAACGTATTTGTGTTTCCAGGAATTGGACTTGGAGCCATGATCAATCGATGTAAACTCATTGATCAAGAAATATTTGAACTTTCTGCCCAGGCTTTGGCAGACTGCGTTTCTCAAGACCAACTCAATCATGGTTGTCTCTTTCCGAGCATTGATCAGTTAAAAACTGTTACTCATTCCATTGTCAAAGCGATTGGACAACATACAAAAAACCCTCACATCGAGGCACAACTCAAGGCATGGAACTGGTACCCTGAGTATCCTGAGATTGATATCGGCTAAGTTTGATTTATCCCTGAAAACCAGCTAGAAAATTCGTATGAAACTTGATCATACGAATTTGCTGCAATCTTTTCGAATGAGTTCTACACTGGGATTTCTTCCAGAGAATGAACTTCATCCATCTCAGAACAATCGCGACTGGAGAGAGGTTGAAAAATCGCTTCCGAAACTTCTCAATGCTACAGCATTGCAAGCTTCTATCGATGAATTGGATGCATTCTCTCTCGAAGGGTTTAAAGATAAATCCATAGAAGAAAAAGAACTGGACATGCGATGTCTTTCCTACATTGCACATGCCTGGCTATGGAATACAAAGGAAAAAGTGGTAGAAATCCTACCAAAAAAAATAGCCCAGCCTTGGGTCGCCATTGCGCAAGAGCTGGGGAGACCTCCTGTTTTGTCCTACGCATCCTACTGCCTCTACAATTGGAAACGTTTTGATCGAGACCAACCACCTTACCTTGGAAACATTGCCATCGAATCCAACTTCCTGGGTGGACGTGATGAAGACTGGTTTATTTTGATTCATGTCGATATCGAAGCCCACGCAGGAACTCTATTTCCTCACATGTGTACCATCATGGAATGCTTGCAACATGAGGATAGTATAGCTCTTGAGTCATCCCTTGCTGCCATCGTACACGCATGGGAAAATATCAATGCAAGCATGAAAAGAATGACCGAACATTGTGATCCCTATATTTATTATACACGAGTGCGTCCCTATATTTTTGGTTCAAAAAACAATCCTGCCCTGCCCAATGGCCTCATCTACGAAGGATGTTTTGATCACAAAGCTAAGTTTTTTAGAGGTGAGACGGGAGCACAAAGCAGCATTGTTCCTTCGATGGACGCGTTGTTGGGAATTTCTCACCAAAACGATCCTCTCAAAGAATACCTTATGGAGATGAGAGAATACATGGTGCCTGCACATCGAAAATTCATTGAATATGTAGAAAAAAATTCATCGTTGAGAGAATTTTTGGAAAAGAAAAAAACATCAAGCTTGATCGAACTGTACAATCGTTGCATTGAAGAACTTCACCAGTTTCGTGAAACACATCTTGAGTTTGCTGCAAGTTATATTCATCGACAGGCTCCGCAAAACAACAATGATACTGTCATGGGGACCGGTGGCACTCCATTCATGAAATATTTGGCTAAACATAGAGACGAGACTTTGATTCGCTTGTAAGAACAGCATTTTTGTAAGTGCTTGATTTTACTTAGCACCGAACACTGTAGTGAGTGTTTTATATAAATTTATATTATAAATCGCTAAATATTTTAAATTTGAATTATGGGTGAACCTCGGGTTTACTACTTCTATCACTAAGGAGGGCATTGGGGGAAATGTCCGAGGTTGGAGAACGAGGGGTCTCTATTCTAGGGGGAACTTTTCTAAGACAAGCAGCCTTTTACCAAAATGGCTGCTGTGTCCAACCAACAATACCGGAAACATGACGAATCCTGCCAGAGGAATCAAGGCAAAAATCCCAAGACCCACCAAATAAAATACATTTTTTCGAGCCCATAAGAGTCTTTTTCTCACTGACCACTGTAGGGTACTCATGGAATAGTCACTCACCATATACCCAAACCAAATGCAGGCTGCCAAAGGAGCCATGATCAAGGAAATCATCGGGCCGATGCCTGGCAAAATGGTAACCACCCATGCAAATGCTACAATCGCAAGCAATACGACTTCCTTGATGAATTCGCGAAAAACAGGAGTGATCCATTTTTTCCATGACGATGGGTCGTCTATATTTTGATAACAGACTCCTTGTTCCTTCATCGTGGTATAAGATACATTTTCCCAAAACCAAGAACACAGCAAATTGGATACGAGATAAGGGACTGTCAGACCCGCAGTTAGCAAAATAAGGCTACTCAACATCCAGCTCACACCTTTTGCACCAAACACCAGTATCTTTTTCCACCAGATCAAACTCTCCGTTTCTGTTGTCACCCCCCACAGCTCCAAAAACCAATGAGCAAACCAATCCTGAAAATCGGAAAAAAAGACAAGAGAAACCGACAAGGTCAAAAAGAAAATCAATATTGACAGTACAACCGGAAGGATCGTTCGATTTCGTATACGGGGGCTTTGCCGTAAAGACGTCCACCCTTCTTTGATCGCAAACAAACCATCAAAAAAATGAAGCCTCATGAAAACTCCGATCGAAGAGTTTTCCATGCCATCAATAGCCAAGAAACAAGCAAAACCGTGCCTCCCAAAGGAGTGACATAGGCTAACCATCTTTGACTCGTCCAAACATAGAGATAAAGAGATCCAGAAAAAAGAAATACCCCACCAAGCATCAGCAAAAACTCCGTCGTAGAATTATGATTTTGCCGCTGAGTCAATCCGACCACCATGAGCCCCAAGGCATGAACAATATGATAGAATACGGCTGTCTGGTACGTTTCATACATAGGAAGTGAAACAACCTGCTTGATTCCGTGAGCACCAAAGGCTCCCATCAAAACCCCGAAAAACATCAAGACAAATCCAATCCCCATTTGCCTCGAAGAAGTCATGCACCATGGCCCTCAAACAAAAGCTTTGACACAAAAAGAAGAGTAAGGCCCAAAACAAATGCAAAGAAGTGAAGCAAATTGTGCTTAAAACTTTCATGCTTGTTGATTTCAGGAATCAAATCTACAGCACCAATATAAATAAAATTTCCTGCCGTGAAAGGGAGCAAAAAAATCCAATTGAGATCTTTTGAAGACAGGTAAACGATCAGGCATCCCAAAGGAAAGCTCAAGGAAGAAGCAACATTGAACAAAATGGCTTTTGAGCGACTCCACCCTCCATGCAAAAGCACACCAAAATCCCCGAGCTCTTGGGGCAACTCATGCATCAGCGCAGCGAAACAAGTAAACCACCCTACCCGATGATCCACCAAAAAACTTCCGGCTACAGCCATGCCACCAATCAAATTGTGGACCGTATCAGATACCAACACCATGTACGTGAGTGGCTTGTGATGCTCATGTCCAGGTCGATGACAGTGATGCCATTGCAACAGTTGCTCTAGAATCATAAAACTACAAAAACCAACCAACACCCAAACAAACAAACTCACACTCGAATCCATTTGTTCCATGGCTTCAGGAAGCAAATGGAAAAAAGCGCCACCAATCAATGTTCCAGCCGAAAATGCGACCAGAGTCAAAATGCTTTTTCGAACCCATTGATCAGGGACAAAATACGAGAAGCCTCCCAAAAATGCGACCATGATCATGATCAAAGAGGAAAGAAAAAGAGATATTTCAATACTCATGTTGCTCCGCCCTTGGCTGTCTCATAAAAAAAAGGGCCTTAAATTACTTCAAGGCCCTTTACAACTATCAAAAAGTCTTGTTTTTGACTAATCAATCCATTCCAATTCTACACGGCGATTTTTTTCTCGACCGGCAGGAAGAGAATTGTCTTCTCGAGGTACCTGAGGTCCATATCCAACTGCAGTCAATTGTTCTTCGTTGACTCCATGTTCGATCAAATAGCTTCGTACAGACTCTGCTCGACTTTGAGACAAGCTCAAGTTGTAATTGGCATCTCCAGAATTGTCAGTGTGCCCTTGAACTTCAACTTTTACCTTTGGATATTTCTTGAGCTCCTCTGCTACTTCATCAAGAACTTTTTTCGCACCCTGAGTCAATTCGGTACTATTAAACTCAAAAGTCACACCTTCCAAAACACCTCTGGCTTTGCTTGCCAACGGACACCCTTTTGCATCTACTTCAATACCCTTTTCTGTAGAAGGACATTGATCAATGCCATTGGGAACTCCATCTACGTCTGAGTCCAAAGCACAACCTTTGGAATCGACTTCAGCACCTGCTACTGTATCGGGGCATTTGTCTTTTTCATTGAGAACTCCATCGCTATCATGGTCATTTGCATTTTTTTCTTCGGTGGCAAAAGGACATCCTTGGGCATCAACGTCTTCGCCTTTTTTGGTACCAGGGCATTGATCTTGGTCGTCAGCGACTCCATCCTTGTCTTTGTCTTGTACTTTTTGAGCTTGTTCCTTCTTTTCCCCTTTGCCAAAAAGAAAAAACAATCCAGCCATAACCTCTGCATTGTTTTCCCAATCAGAAACATAGGTGTCATCATCGACTTTTACTCCAATGTATCTTCCTTCGATTCGAAAACCTGCATTTTCACCTGCAAAAAAGCGCACGCCAAGACCACCGTTAACCCCAACATCAAATTGAGAGTTCATGGTAGGTGAATCGACTCTCTCGATACCCACACCTGCAGTGACAAACGGTCGCAATGATTTTCCAGGAAAAAAATTGTAGAGAACGTTCAAACGATAGGCATCCAAATCAAGTTTTTCACCAGAAAATGGTGCAGCATTTTTGGTCTCGTCAAACGCACGTTGAGCTGAAAACTCTGCACTGACTTCATCGGTAAAAAAGTATCCCAAACGAAGTCCTACAAGAGGTCCCTCGTCAGCCCCAACAGAGCCATAATTGTCTGGAAAAGAAAATCCAAAATATGGACTTAACTCAGTTTTTCCTTCCGTGGATGCGTTGGCTACGCTCACACCGAAAGCCATACACAATGCTAAAACAATTTTTTTAACGTTCATGATGATTTCCTTGGTTTGGGTTCATTTTGTCAAAATGTTACAAAAAGCTTACGGACAATCCGAGTTGGGTTGTTGTATCTACTTTCTTCCTACCTGTTACCGGTTGATTGTCAAATCGGATGGCAAAACCGGCTTGAAGAGCTACTTTTTCCGTGATGCTTACGTTCAGAGCACTCAATGTGTTGATACGAACGTCTTTCCCTTGCTTTACGTTGAACAACGATTCTACATCTTGTGTAAAGTACGCGGTTTTGGAAAAGTTGTATCGATACTGCAAGAACGTACGAGCCGCATAAATATTTGCGTCGGGCTCGGGTAGTCTTTCTTCACGAGTAAAGTCGAAACCTGCCTCATATTGAAATTTGTGCAAATCATTTTCAAACACCAAGTGTGCCAAACCCGCAGAACCACCATAACGTAACTCAAAACCTGCAGGGCGATCAGCACCAATTTTTGAGAGTGCATAGACTGAAAAATGATCATCGATAAATCGATCATAACGGAAAATGGTGTTCCAGTTGTTGGTGTTGGTGGTCGTCACGCCTGCCGACTTGGCTCGACCATAGGCCCCATTTCCAGTCCATGAAATTTTATTGTTGTCATGTTTGTAAGAAATCGCCGAATTGCCTCCGAAGGTTTGGTTGACGGCGTTTCCGCTGTTAAGAACAGCACTGAAACCAGCATTGGCTTGCCATTGGTCGTCTTCTGCCTGAGCTGATGCGTTAAAAAACAAGATCGAAATACTGATAAGATAAGCTATTTTTTTCATGAAACGCCATTTACCAACGATGAGCTCCATGATCAAGAAAAAGACAAATTTTGATGTACACAGCATGGGAAGCTTGGGTTCTTTCTCAAGATGGTGGTAAAATGAAAAAAGTGGATATATCCATCGACACAGAAGCACTAAAAAAAATCGAAGCCATCGGTGGCAGAACTTTGGTTGCGAAGATGATCGATGTTTTTTTGATAGGTGCCGTGGACAAACATCAAAAGCTTTCTTCTTTGAATTTGCAGGAACCTGACTCCATGCTCCACGAAATTGAAATGATTTCACATACCCTCAAATCCAGTGCAGCTTATTTGGGGTTGAATGAATTGGGAAGGCAATCTCATTTGGTCGAAATGCAATCCACTGAAAAGAAAGTCGACGCGCTACAAGTTTCTGTTCCTACACTTGCAGCTACTTTGCAAGCTTCTGTAGAGGCTCTGAAACAGCTGCGAAAGGCCTACTCATGAAAAACATTGTTGTCATTGAGGACAACTTGGACAATCAACTTCTGGTTCAAGCCATCTTGGAAAAAAAATACCATGTGAGCTGCTTTGAATCGGGATTAAGTGCCTACGAATACATGTTGGATTGTCCACCTGACATCATGTTGCTCGACATTTCCCTGCCCGAAATGGACGGGCCAGAGGTTCTGGCTTTGGTCCGCAGCTCTAATTCATTGCGTCACATACCCGCCATTGCTCTCACGGCGCACGCAATGACAGGAGACCGTGAAAAGTTTTTGTCCATGGGTTTTCAGGCTTATTTGTCCAAGCCCATTTTGGATGAGGGTGTTCTCTACGACGCAATCGAGAAAACATTGAAATCAAAAAGAGATTTGTGATCAAAGAGGGAATCTCTTATAATAGGAAAATCCCTTCAATCACGATACGCCATGGAAGACTCAAAAAACAACACAAAGCGTTACACGCATACTCTGTTGCAAAAACAACGGATGGATTTCGATCATGTAAGATCAGAAATTTCAGACGTCCTTCACAATCAGTTGGGTTCTTCATTGACATCTCTATTGATTCAATTGCAAGTGATTGTCGATCAAAGCCAAGAACAAAAAACCATTGATCGGATCCAGGAAGTAAGAGAACAAATTCGTGAGTGCTACGATATTGCATCGACTCTCCACAAAAAACTCAAGAACGACTCCATGAAAAACGAATTTGCAGAGTTTTATCCTTGGCTTGGACAAAAATGTTCAGACTTGTCTGAGCATCTCGGTGTAGATATTCAGGTGGATATTCAAGAAGAGGAATGGGAAGAAACTCTTCCATTTTTGGCGAACACAACCATGATTCAACTGGGAAAAACATATTTTGGTCGTGCCACAGAAAGAGTCTCTCAAAACATACATTTGAAAATTTCTCATCAGAACAATGAGATTTTGTTTTCAGCCACCGACAACTGCTTATCTATTGAAGAATCCAAACAAGAATTCGAACATTTGCAAAAAAGAATCGAACTCATGAAGGGAAGTTTTTCGATCGAACACAAAAATAATCTTAACTATTTGAATGTAAAAGTAGGATACAAAAATGACTGATAAAAAGCCAACCATCGTGTTAGCCGATGACCATTCCATTTTGAGATCTGGACTCACGATGCTTTTGCAAGCTAGCGGTATGAATGTCATCGCCGAAGTAGAAAATGGTCATGCTGCAGTCACCGCATGTCTGGATCATCAACCGGATATTCTTATCATTGATATTTCAATGCCTGAGGGTGCTGGGCTACCCGCCATTGAAAAGGTCAAAAACATATCTCCAAAAACCAAGGTACTTGTATTGACCATGCACAGTGATCCAGCATGGGTGCGATCGGCGATTTCTTCTGGCGCAAGTGGATATGTTGTCAAAAAATCAGCAGACCAAGTCTTGATCAAGGCCATCAAAGCTGTCATGGATGGAGAAACCTATATCAGCAACAGCAATCACGAAATAGAAGAGTATGGTTTGCATTCCTCTCCTGAAGCTGAGCTAGACAAAATCAAAAACAAAAACCTTTTGAGCGAACGTGAAATACAGGTATTGAAATACATTGCCTATGGATACACCTATCAAGAAATCGCCAAGAAGCTTTTTTTGAGTGTTAAAAGTGTAGAAACTTATCGTTCCCGAATTGGGAAAAAACTCAATCTAGATAGCAGAGCCAAATTGGTTCGATTTGCCTTGGATAGCGGATTGATTTCCTCAGACGACTACGTCTAAACCCCAGACGTTAAAATCTATTTCTTTCTTGGAAAATCGTCCAAATCGAGATATTCCGATTCGGTCTGGAGATATTCGTGAACACAAAATTGATCAATTCTTTCATCTGCATTCTAACATCTGCTTTGTTGCACGCATGTGTCACTCTTGAAACGGGTCAGTCCGTTTTTATGGTGACAAGTGTTGAACAGGAAAAAGAGTTGGGTGAAAAAGGATACGAAGAAGTTCTAGCCAAAGAAAAAATTTCCAAAGATCCCGCTATGAACGCCGTATTGATGAGAGTTGGAAAACGAATCGCTGCGCAAGCCAACCAACCCAACTTTGAATGGGAATTCAATTTGATTGAATCCAAACAACTCAATGCATGGTGCATGCCCGGTGGAAAAGTGGCCGTTTATACAGGCATTCTCCCACACATGAAAACCGAAGCAGGCATGGCAGTGGTACTCGGTCATGAAGTAGCTCATGCTACCCTTCGACACTCTGGACAACGAATCAGCCAACAAATGGGTTTGAGCACGGCCTTGCAAATTTTGGCGGGAGGATCGGAAAACAAAACAACGTTGATGGCCTTGATGGGGGTTGCACAGTATGGAGTAATCATGCCATTTGGACGAAAACATGAAACGCAGGCAGACTTGCTCGGATTAAAGTACATGGCTCGTGCAGGGTACGATCCACGTGAAGCTTTAGAATTTTGGAAACGTTTTGGTCAAGCTACTGCAGGAAGCAGTCCTCCCGAGTTTTTGTCAACTCACCCTGGGGCAGATACGAGGATCAAGGATTTGGAAACTCATATGAAAGAAGCGATGCAACTGTACAATCAAACATCCTCTCAGTATGGTCAAGGCCAAACACTGTAACGTGGAACTTAAAAGCTCAAACAGCCTTCCATACCACCGCTAACATTTCGATTCTAAGATCAGATTTTTGTGGTTTCAACTCAACTGGATCAACTTTGATAGATTGGGGATTCCATTGTGACTGAATGGCTGCAATTTCCTTTTCCAAGTCTTGCTCAACCTTTTCGATTTGCTGTTGCAAATCTTCATGCAGCTCCTTTGCGTGTCCAACATCTTCCTTTTCTTTTCCCATACGGCTCATTCGACCAAAAGTAGTTGAAGCACGATTGATATTGGTAGCACTCAATGCCTTGCGCCCCAAAAAAGCACCAAAAAGTGTGGTTCCCAAAGAAATATAGGACTGCATTTTCTGTGAACTATACTGAGCTTGTTCTCGTTCAATTTTTTGCTCACTTTTGAGCAACTTTCGCTGCAGGTTTTGAAGTTGTGCGTTGTATTTTTTCTTCAAGGCTTCAACTTCTTCATCTCGTTTCTCTTTCAAAGAAAGAGCAACTCTTGCAATAAAATCAACTTCACCTTCATGGGGGCGAGAATACATTCCCAATTCACGGTAACAATAAACTTGAGTCGCAACTGCTTCATAGCAGTACGACAAAAAATCCTGCTTCCAATTTTTCACAGTCTTTTCAGAAAAAGCCTCTTGAGGAAGATCAGCATAGTCCCCTACTGCAGATTGAGGTTTTGACCGAAACAAGACATCTTCTTCAAAAATCTCTGCTGGTAGCCCATAGAGAGTTTGACGGTAGAATCATTCAAAACATTGATAAATGTCGATCTTCCCAAAAATCGGCCTTTGCTTTACTGTCTTTGAAATGCATTTTGGATTTTCCAAAAATCATTGGAGAATATGTAGTTGTTTGTCCTACGGATTCCTCCCAATACAATTCATCAATTTGACTAGGAATAAGGGGCTTTGTATGGCTTTTTGAAGCAATGCTTTGATTCTGAACAGTCTTTACAATTTTCGATGTATATGAATCCATT
This sequence comes from Bdellovibrionota bacterium, assembly GCA_041391365.1. GTDB lineage: Bacteria > Bdellovibrionota_G > JALEGL01 > JALEGL01 > JAGRMV01 > JAGRAX01. Next base: position 588,225 of record JAWKOC010000001.1, read on the forward strand.
GTTTCATAGGCTTTCTTTTCGTTGGCCATCAAATTCTGGATATGATCTTTCGTCAATGGACCTCTGAGATAAGACAAAACCCATCGTGTGTGAAACATAGTGAGTTCATCTTCGTGAATGTTTTTGCACAAAAAGACTCGGCCTGACAAATTGGATAAACGTTTTCCAATACTCTCAGAGTCCAAGGAAGATGCATCTTGACTGGACGCAATCGAAAGCCCTTCGATCACTCGATCAACATCCTGTTTTGTTTGTAGCCTTCCAAGAAGCCATGTGCCAATATTAGATAGACCTTTATAATCTAAATCTACTGGATTTTGTGTTGAAAGCACACATCCCAATCCAAAGGCTCGGGCTTGTTTGAGTAGCGACAACATGGGAGCTTTTGAAGGAGGATTTTTTACTGGGGGAAAATATCCAAAAATCTCATCCATGTAAAAAATTGCACGCAAACTAGAAGTTCCAGATTGAGTCCGAATCCAACCATTTAACTCCGACAATACAGTGGTCACAAAAGACATACGTTGATCATCTGAAAGATGCGAGATATTTAAAATAGAAACTCTTGGCTTTCCATCTTGGGTCCACAACAAATGAGGGATGCTTAATTCCTGGCCTTTGTTCCACAATTCGAAACTAGGCGATGCGAGAAGACCATTGATGGAATGCATTAGCTCAGTGCGTTCTTCCAAAGGATAATAACTCTCAATATCCAGGACTCCCAATGTTGAAAAAGGAGGTTGCTGAATCCACGAAATCATTGTCTGCAAATCAATACTGATGTTTTGTTTCCATTGAAAAAGAATCAAATTGCTTAGAAATACATGCTCCTTGCTTTGAACCCCACATGTCGATTTACCAATCAGCGACAAAAGACTCGAAACACAAGCATCTACAGTTTCTTGGAGAGCTTGCGCATCTTCCATGACCTCTTTGCTTGGCACTCGAAACGATCGAAGCAATCGGATGGGAATTCCAGCAGAACTTCCTGGGGTAAAAATACTCACCCTTGCAGAGTCTTTCAAGCGCTCCAACCGACGTTGATCTTGTCCCCAAGATTGAATACCTTGGCTCCATGTTTTGGAGACCTGATCTGCATATGCATGAACACTTAATCCTTTTCGATTGGCCTCGTCTGGATCAACCCATGGCTCAAAGTCACGAACGCTCATCTCAGGAAAGGTCAAACAAAGATTTCCCAAATCACCCTTGGGATCAATCAAAATAGCCGGAACACCATCCAACATAGCTTCTTCAATCAACGCAAGACAAAGTCCCGTTTTTCCACTACCCGTCATTCCAACACAGAGTGCATGGGTAGTAAGATCCTTAGAGTCATACAGAAACAGCTGTTCATCAATCCTTGACTTTACTGAATCATATTTTTTTCCAAGATAAAAAGATCCGATGCGATCCCACTGAATTGACGTTTTATTTTCCATGTCTTAGACTTTCTATTTCTTCAATTTCTTTGGGTACTGTAGTCAAAACCTCACAACCTGTTTCGGTGACCAAGACATCATCTTCAATTCGTATTCCAATGCCATGATATTTTTCTGGTGCTGTAGGGTGATTTTTTTGAATGTATAGCCCGGGTTCAACCGTAAATACCATTCCTGGCTCTAGCTTTCTAGAAGCTTCATCTATATAATACAAACCTGTATCGTGCGTATCTAGACCAAGAAAATGTCCGGTACCATGAGGATAAAAATCCAAATGTTTTTTCTGATCAAAAATAACGTCCACTGTTCCAGTAAGTAGACCAAGATCACAAAGCCCCTCAATCAGGACTTTAGATGCATACACATGAAGATCATGAAATCGAACACCCGGTTTTACCCTATCGATGGTTTGCTTTTGAGCTTTAAGCACAATAGAATAAATTTCTTTTTGAGCACTCGAAAATGTCTTTCCAATGGGAAAAGTTCTAGTGATGTCAGAATGATAAAACTCATACTCTCCTCCAGCATCAATCAACAACAATTCACCATCTTTTAATACATCATCATTGGAATGATAATGGAGATAGGTAGCGTTGGAGCCAGCTGCCACAATGCTGTTGTATGCTGTTCGTTTGCAACCGCCGAATTTGAAATGATATTCAATCAATGCTTGCATTTGACCCTCTCCAAGACCCGCTTTGGCTTGCTTGATGGCTTCTATGTGGGCATCAGAGGAAATCTTTGCAGCTTTTTTCATCAATTCAATTTCGTGCTCAGATTTTTTCAATCTAAGTTCACCAATCGAAACTTTTGGATCATGAACAGAGATCAATCCTTTTCCGGACCTTCCTTTGCTCATGCGAACTTTTTCCAAGGTTCTTTGCATCAAGCGGTCACCTTCTTCATCTTGACCCATGTGGTAGTAGACGTGTTCTACATGGGTAAGCAGATTGGGTAGCTTTGATTCGAGATTTAAAATGTCGTGACACTCATCCATGTGAAAGACTTTCAAGGCTCGATCTGTCCCGTACATTTCCCCATCCCATAACTCTTTTTGGGGGTTTCTTTCTGCACAGAAAAATATACTTTTGTATCCTTTGGGCTGGTTATGATCAGGAATCATTGCAAGAAAAGCTTGAGGTTGATCAAATCCGGTCAGATAATAAAGACTGGAGTCCTGACGATAGTCCAACGCAACGGATGACCCTCGGAAAATTTCTGGGGCAGCAGGTAAGAGAAATGCAGCTCCAGGATGCCTGCTCATCAGGGTGTCTCTTCGTTGTTGATATTCTTTGGAAATAGAGGTTTTGATCATGGGAAGGAAAATACACCTACTTGCATCATTAGGCAACTAGGGTTTGATCCAGATCGTCTTTTTTATTCTCGCAACCACTTCATTTTCTTGGTCTTTTACTTCCAAGACAAAAACAGGCTCTGCCTTTCCTTCTTTCTTAATATTAGATTCAATCTCTTGCACAGAGGAATCATCGACCTGAAAAGTCGAATGGATCACTCCTCTCCCAGGCTTTAAAAATTGAATTTCCGTATGTTTGTCCCGTACTCGGTATTTTTTTCCCAGCTTGTAAAATAAAATAAGGGGAACGAAAGGGTCACACATGGAGAAGATCGATCCTCCGTAGTGGCTCCCAAACATATTTTGATTGTAAAATCGAAGAGGCATGGAAACTTTGACCACCATATGGGTAGGGTCCATGATTCGAATTCTTACCCCTGCCCCCATCAGAGGCGGATAAAAATGAAGAAGTCTCATCAAGGTAGAAAATCCCAATTTCGCTTTGATTCGAGTGAGCATGATCATGGATCTAATGGTCTTTCTACCATCCGTCAAACCATTCCAGACTTTACAATTTCAATCGGTCCTTCTATATAGTCCATCATGCAAGGAATTCAAAAAGACGAAGATACAAATGTGCTAGGAGAAGAGCTACGTCCATGCTCCATGGATCCTATTACGGGATATGTTCGAGATGGAAAATGTTCCTGTTTTTACCAAGATCCTGGACAACACACGGTATGTGTCATCATGACCGAGGAGTTTTTGGAACTTTCCAAAGAGCTTGGCAATGATTTGAGCACCCCCATTCCTGAATTTGGTTTTCAAGGACTCAAAGAAGGTGATCAGTGGTGTCTATGTGCGGATCGATGGATTCAGGCCCTTGAACTTGGAAAGGCACCCAAAATCGTGCTTTCTTCCACACACCGAAGCGTTTTGAAAAAAGTCTCTTTGGAAGTTCTAGAAAAATATTCAGCAGATACCGATAAAAAACAAGACTCACTGAACTAGCGTGTAAACTTTATCCAGTGATTTACGAGAGCTGGGAACCTCTCGATCTTTGAATTCTTGTTGTAGGTCATCTACACTTCCTTGATAGCCAATGGCTACAACACACATGGCTTGGTATTCTTTTGAATCAAGTTTTGACCACTCCAAAGCTTTTTGGGCGTCAAATCCGCCCATGGCATGTGTCGCAAGACCCATTTTCTGAGCTTGAAACATCATGGACATCATTGCAGAACCCGCATCAAAACTGACCACCGGTTGAATGCGTGATTGTGATCAAAATTCAATTTGCTGCACAAACACAAGGCTCCGGCATTCTTCGCCCACAATTGATTTTTTCTGCCAAAAAAGACAAGATTTGATTTTTCTTTTCTCCCAAGCCTACCAAAAAATGCCAGGGCTGCTCATTGAAACAAGAAGGAGCCCACTGTGCCGCTTCCATCAATACATCGATCTGAGATGCATTCAATTCCTTTTCAAGAAAAGCTCGCGGAGACCATCGATCGACAAACATGGAATCCAACAGTTCGTTCTTTTTCTTTCTCATAGCACCTTTCCATGATTCCCTACTTTTCTGGTAGAGGAATCCTCTCATCTTCATCTACAACAGATTCAAATTCATGGTTGGCCCACCTTTGTTTGGCCCGCTCAATTTTTTGAGTTGAACTGGATACAAAGTTCCACCATATTTGTTTTTTTTGAGGAAACGGCTTCCCTCCAAAGTACATGATGTTGGAATCTTCCAAACATGAATATTCGATACTCTGCCCTGGTTTCATCACTGCCATTTGACCTTGTTCGATCACTTTACCATCGATCGTCACAGCTCCTGAAAAAACATACAACGCTGACTCATGTTCTTCATTCGTCCACAATTGAGCTCGATGCCCCTTGGTTGGCTTTGCACTCAGGCAAAACATAGGACTATATCCTTTGACTGCACCATTCGTTTGTTGGTACGACCCCAAAAGAATAGAGTACGTGATGGAATCGATATCCATCGTGGGGATGGCTTTGAGACCCTTGTGCAAAAACGATGGAGCACAATCCTCATCTTCGTCAGGAAGAGCCACCCACATTTGAATACCTTCCATGGTATTCATTCCTTCGAACGGCTCTGTTCTTTCACTGTGAGAAATACCTCTTCCCGCAGTCATCCAATTGATTTGGCCGGCCTTTATGACTTGAACATTACCGAGGCTATCTCGATGCACGAGCTGACCGGAAAATAAATAGGTCATCGTGGACAATCCAATATGGGGATGAGCACGAACTTGAATTTCATATCCATCTTGAATGACATAAGGCCCGATATGATCCCAAAAAATAAATGGACCTACCATTTGTTTTCGAGTGTCTGGCAACGATCGCCGAACAAAAAAATTGGATCCCAAAGACTTTTTCTTCGGAAGAAGTATAAAATCAATAGCAGACATCAAATCTCCATGGGAACTTCAATCCAAAGACAGTGACCATCTCTTTTGCACAAACCTTGAATCGTTTCTCCAGGATTCCATGCCACAGCATCTCGAGTTTTTGCATTTTCTCCATCTATTTCAAACTCTCCATCAATGATAAACCCAAATACTCCATGGTTTGATTGATGAGGCAAATAAGAAAGTTTTTGCCCATTTTTTATAAAGTCGATTCCAAAATAAGCTTGCTGATGAATGGCCAATGTTCCATCTCGACCATCTGGACTTACCAAAAGAGTTCGTCCAACTTGTTCCTTCCACGAGAATTTCTTTTGATCATAACTGGGAAGAATTCCTGATTCATGTGGAAAAATCCAAATTTGTAAAAGCTTTACGAGGTCTGTGGGTGAAGCATTGAATTCACTGTGGGCAACACCGGTACCTGCAGACATTCGCTGAACTTCTCCCGCCTGAATCGTAGATGAATTTCCCATAGTATCCTTGTGCGCCAAAGCACCTGTCAACACAATGGTCACAATCTCCATGTTCTGATGAGGGTGAGTACCAAAACCTTTCCCAGGAGCAATGGTGTCATCGTTGAGAACTCGCAAAGCACCAAACCCCATCCGAAGTGGGGTTGTAATAGTCTGCAACCAAAACTATATAGGTTTGAAATAACTTTCATGATCGGCGTATCCACGCCCAGACGATCGATGAATTTCCATACTTCATTCGATAGCTCTGTTTTTCAAAAAAATCAAAAAGCAGGACTATTTTTTCAACCCCAGGGATAAATCGATTTTGGAACGCCCTTCCTGAAAAATATTGACTTGAATGCAAATATCATTCGAAAAACTATGGAAAATTTCAATGGGTGCATTTACGTAACATGGTTTCTGAAACTCACATTCGATATGATTCAACCGATCAAAGGTCTCTCGGTTCATAGATTGCAAATACTTTCCAACGACAAACATTCCATGGATGATTCGAGAAGAAAATCCAAGCATTCTAGAAAAAACTCCAAAAAGATGAATGGGGTTCCAATCTCCGGAAAGGTGAACATACTTCCACAATTCTTGATCCGAACAATTCCAAAACAAAGATTTTTGTTGAGTGATACGGGGCAAAACACTCCCAGATGTTCTGATTTTTTCCAATACTTTAAAAAAAATGGTCTCAAAGCGAGAAACTTCTCGTCCATATTGCCAAAACTCAACTTGCTGGCTAAATACCCGGAACCTTCGATTTCGCGGAAGCTCTTTTACATGACACCGAACCGTAAACGTTTCCGTATCATCAAATGAACCATATTTTTCCCAGCGCCATGATTTGTGAACGAGTCCCAGTGGAGACAGAGTAAAATGGCTATGATTCAAGACAGCCAGCGTTAGAGCTTGCGAGATGACAAATTGATAGCTCGGCATGCATCCATGTGTGGCTTGCCGAGATGAAGATAGTAGATGAGTATATTTTTGATGATGCCGAACATCGATTTTTTGGTCTGTCATTTCGATAGAGAAAGGTTCAATGTCACACGAAGAAGATGGCAAAACCATTTTTTTTGCTAGGCACAGGTAAGAAGGCAAGAGTTGATGAATAGAATTCATCGCGATCTGAATCTAAATCCCCTTGGATTTGGATCGATTTTTTACAGAAATGGTCAATCGATATTCCATTACAGGTTCATTCATGTTGTGAACATAAGCAAAACCAGAAATGCTTTGTTCCACTCGATCCGAAGAGTGACGCGCCTGATCGATCATTTGTCTGATCTGATCCCCACACTCACATACAAAATAGGTATCTCCGTCAGCTCGTTTGACAAAGTTTGCTTGAATGTCTTTGAAAACCATATCAATTTTTTGATTTTGAGATCGAATCAGTTTGATGGCCAAAATTCCCGCGGACATTTCAGCCCCCATGCAAAGAGCTCCAAAATACATGGATCCCAAGTGATTCTTTGTTCTTCTGGACAGTGGAATTTTCAAAATGCACTTGGATTCATCCAACACATGGATCTTTGGTTTCGCAAATCCCAACATGGGGATCGCAAAACGAAAAAACAAAAAAATTTGAAATCGAAAAGATGGCGAGAGAATTGTGCTCATGGCTACGAAGAAGTTCTAGATCTTCGATTCAATTCATCCAATTGCTGATTCAAGGTCCAAAGGTCATAAGCCACACCGCAGGTCAACAATCCGAACGTAAGAAAATAAATGATCCCCGTGATGATTTTACCTTGGTAAAACCGATGAATCCCAAACACACCCAGAAACACCAAAAGTATCCATGCTAGATTGTAGTCATAGTCGCCCTCGATGAAGGTACGATCGGCTTCACGATCCATAGATGGGATCAGAAAAAGATCAATGATCCATCCAATCAAAAAGAGTCCACATGTCGAGAACCAAATCAACCCAGAAATTCTCTTTCCATAATAAAAACGGTGTGCTCCCATGAACCCAAAGATCCATAAAACATACCCGATGGTGAGCGAATGTCCGTCATTTCGACCGGTAAGGCAGAAGTTGTCATCTTGGTTCTCCCAAAAAATTACGAGACACTCCAAAAGCTCAACCTCAAAAAATCAAGGTTGCGTTTGGAGAATCAATACCCACCTGCACCATAAGCGCCATATCCTTTTTCGGGTGGAATGGTTAATTTCCGTTTTTCTCCGACTTTCATTCCATCCACACCTTCATCCCAGCCTGCAATGACTTGGCCCGTTCCCAATTGAAACTCAAATGGAGTTCCGCGATCCACAGAAGAATCAAACTTCGTTCCATTGACCAACCACCCTGTATAGTGAACGCTGACTGTTTTGCCAGAGGCAGCTTGTGTGCCCTTACCTTCAATTAATGTTTCTATTTTTAGCTGTGACATGTTTTTTACGATATGTGATCCCGACAAATATGTAAAGAAAGGAGCAGTATCCAGAGTTTCTGAAGAATACCTCAATGATTGGTAACAAACTTGGTATGAAATCAGGAACTCCCACGCTCATCATACGCACAGCTCAAGAAAAAGATGTCGATGACATCATCGAATTGGGTCAAAAAGTCTACCCCACCATGGGATCTTACAAAAAATCCATGATTTTAGGACAGTTGAATCATTTTCCTCAAGGGCAATTCATTGCCCAATATGAGGGAAAGATTGTCGGATATTGTTCTACGTTCTTGATCGACCGTGAACGTGCGCTGGAATCTCATACCTGGTCGGAGATTACTGGACGAGGACACGCATCCAGCCACGATCCCAATGGTGAGGTTCTTTATGGTCTGGATATTTTTGTAGATCCTGACTGTAGAGGAATGAGAATTGGCCAACGACTTTATCGAGCGCGAAAAAAGCTTTGTCAATCTCTCAAACTCAAAGGCATTGTATTCGTGGGGAGAATTCCTGGGTTTGCAAAAAAGCGCAAGAAGTTCCCTACGGTGGACGAGTATGTCAAAGCCGTACAAGAGAAGAGCATTCGAGATTCCACGCTTTCATTTCAGCTCAAAAATGGTTTTGAGGTCATTGGAATCGTCGAAGACTATCTGCAAAAAGATCTGGAATCGTTGGGGTACGGTGTTCATCTGATGTGGAAAAATCCTGATCTAGAGCAACAGTCGACCAAAGGAAAACCCTACGGGTTGAGAGAACCTGCGACCATCCGAATTGGTGCGGTTCAGTATCTTCAAAGACGAGTAACTTCTTTTGAAGAGTTCAAACAGATTGTCAGGTACTTTGTTGATGTTGTTTCTAACTATGAAGGCGATTTTATTGTTTTTCCCGAACTTTTTACACTACAACTTCTTTCTATCGAACCTAACACCTTAAGTCCTACCCAGGCTGTAGATGCCCTAACAAAATATACGCCTCTGTTCAAACAGTTCATGCAAGATCTTGCGATACGATTCAACATCAATATTATCGGAGGTTCTCACCCAACGAGGATCGATGAAAAAACCATCAAAAACATCTGTTATGTGTTTCTTCGTGATGGCTCGATTCATCAACAAGAGAAAGTTCACCCTACTCCCAACGAAAAATACTGGTGGAATATCAAAGGTGGGGATGAAGCCAACGTAATTCAAACAGACTGCGGCCCCATTGGAATCTTGATTTGCTATGACAGTGAATTCCCAGAGTTGGCTCGCCACTTGATCAATCAGGGTGCAAAGATTCTTTTCGTACCATTTTGCACGGACGAAAGACAAAGCTATCTACGAGTACGCTACTGTTGCCAATCAAGAGCTGTTGAAAATCAATGTTATGTTGTTTTGTCAGGAAACGTCGGCAATCTTCCCAATGTAGAAAACATGGACATCCAATATGCTCAGAGTTGTATTTTAACGCCATGTGACTTTCCTTTTGCTCGCGATGGGATCGCAGCCGACACAACACCCAACGTAGAGGCGGTTGCCGTTGCAGACCTTCGGATGGATTCGTTGATCAAAGCAAGAAATCAAGGAACCGTATTGAATCTCAAGAATCGAAGAAATGATTTGTACGAAGTCATTTGGAAAAAATAACGCAACACGCAACACGCAACATCCTCATTGAGCCAAAGATTTACCCTTTTCAAAGGATTTGAAAAAATGAGATAACAAGTCCATGATGATGAAAAGCAACAACCAGTGTTGAATCAACGCGTGTTTTCTGACCTTACGGCAGCCGATGGACAGATGGCGACTAGCATGGGCACCGCCAACAAGACAATGTTGCTTCTTCTTGTTCTCATGCTTTCTGCCTCATACACGTGGAGAGCTTTTTCTATGAAGGCCTAGAAGCCGCACACACATTTTTGGATTCCAGCGGGGTTGATTGGAGGAATCATTTTTGCACTGATCACCATCTTCAAAGATTGGCGGCGATCACTGCACCACTGTATGCCGTTGCAGAAGGACTTCTCTTGGGAGCGATTTCTGCAATGTTTGAAATGCAATTTCCTGGCATTGTCATGCAGGCCACAGCGCTTACACTTTTCACACTGTTTGCGATGCTCCTCGCTTATATGGTCAGGTTGGATCAGCGTAACCGAAAAATTTCGCCTGGGTGTGGTAGCTGCGACGGGTGGAGTTGCGTTGGTATACATCGTCAATATGATTCTTGGATTTTTCGGCATTCATATTCCCTTTATTCATGAGACGGGAATCATTGGAATTGGATTTAGTCTTTTTGTGTGTGTGATCGCTGCTCTGAACCTCGTGCTTGATTTTGATATGATTGAGCAAGGAGAGAGATGGAAAGCTCCCAAATACATGGAATGGTACTGTGGATTTGCTTTGCTCGTCACTCTGATCTGGTTGTACATGGAAATTCTTCGACTGCTTTCCAAACTCAACCGTAAGTAATCATCCTTTTTCAAGGATGAACATCATTTGTCTTTGATTCCCAGCCTTCCAACAAAAGGCAATTTGATGGCAGGACGAAGAAGATCAACACCAAAACATAACGTAAGCACGTTGATTTCAACTCCTTCATGCAACCCAAGGGTAACCCCAAAAAGTCCGGCCAATGAAAATTGTATGCCTTTTCCAGTTTGAGACCAGTCCCATAGTCTTTTCCCCATCAATCGATCTTTGCCAATCGCATTGGCGGGTAACTCTACGGTCAAATCTCGCGTACTTCGAATCAAGTGAGCAATGTAAGAATTGCTGTTGGGTCCCGGCCACAAAATATATTCGTTGGGATAAGAATAGGTTTGGATCGCATTTTTGATGTCCTCAATGGCTCTTTCTGCCTTGGGACCTCGCAATTCTTGCAAAACAACGGGGACATTGTCAAACCAGATTCGATCAGGCTCACCGATTTCAACCGACACCACGGGCATCTGACGAAATTTTCTCCAACCCAAAACTTCCGTGACCACATAGTCACTTGCATTTTTTTCTTTGTACGCAATCCAACTGTGAACCGCAAACTTTCCTCTCCAGCCGAAGGTTCTCGCATAAAAAACCTGCACAATCGCATCCGAAAATGCTGATGGCTTGGGAGAAATGTTTGCGCTTTGGCGATTGGCTGTTCTCCAACTTGCATTTCGTGTGCTGTAAAAAGCATAGGCTACATAGGCAACCAATAAGAAAAATACTCCTGTCAACACCCAACCTCTTTTCATATCACTTTCCCCATACTCACAGTATTATCTATTCTCCTCGAAAAATGCTTCTTGTCGACTCAATAGCATCAAGAACCTCTTGACGATCCTTGCAGCGATGAATCACATATCCTGTCAGATCACTAATGCTCTGCTGTTTGGATAACGTTTGCCCTATTTTTACCACATGTCGAGCTTTCACCGTACTTTTCATGTTTTGCAAACTTTCCCATCGTTTGGGTTTTTCGTAGTACCCTTCGTCTCTTTGGTGATCCATCACAGATGCAACCACATATTTTGGCTCGGGGATTTTCGTGAAAGGAATTCCTAACTCTACATCCAAAAATCGGCCCCAAAAATCCTCTCCATAGGCCAGAGAAATCAACTCCATGATGTACCCGCCAGGAGGTCTAAGAGCAATTTCACCAAAAAAAACTCCCTTTGGCCCCACAAAAAACTCTGCATGTGTAAGTCCCCATACAATTCCCAAATCACGAACAACTTTCTGGTTCAGATCCAAAATCACACGTTTGACCTCATCCGGCAAATGACCAGGAAGAATATTCACTCTTCCTTTTTCATAGTATTCCGTCACATTTTCAAAAACAATCTCTCGATCACGAATGAGACTTTCTACACTGTATTCTTTTCCTTCGAGAAATGACTCAAAAATTCTTTTTTTCTGACACCAAGGCTGCAAACTTTCTTTGCTTGGATGAATCAAAAATGATTTTCCACCTGACAAATTGGCCAACTTCGAAATACAAGGCAAACCCAGATTTTTTTCCAATGCATCAGGATCTTTGGGTGACACCATAAATGTAGACATCGGAATGTGCTTACGATGAAGAAACTTCTTCATGATAATTTTGTTGTGGCATCTTCGAGCGATTTGCTTTGGAAAGCGTTTTACTCCAAAAAAAGCCCGCAAATGACTCGCAGGAACAACCGATTCTTCTGTACATGCCAACACATGCGTAAAAGACTCTGGTCCAAAAAAGGAAACATAAGATTCCAAGAGAGGTGTTTTTTTCTTTGGAAAAGGTGCAACATACAATCGAAAGTCGATTTTTTTTCTTTTTGGTTTTTTCGCAGCCCATACAGCAAACGACAAGCCACGTCGATGCAGCTTTTCGATCAATGCCCATCGATACCCAAGAACCAGTATCTTGCATTCCAAAGGGTTCACACCTATCATTGTGCAAGTTTCTTATTTTCTTGAAAAGACTTTTTCAATCCCAAAACGTGAAAAGTTGTCACTCTTCGCTTGATTCGTTATACAGGTAGCCATGAATTCGAAATATACATTCGCCCTTTTGATTGTCGTAGCTCTTTTCCAACAGGCCTGTGTTCTTGCGGCTGGAGCGGCTGGGGCCGAAGCTGGTTATGTGGGAACGCAAAAAGACCGAACAGCCGGTGAGACCATCAACGATCAGGCTCTCGTGGCTGCCGTCAAAACGAAACTTCTTGCAGAAAAAGGCGTCCCCTCCAGACGAATCAACGTAGATTCTCACAAAGGCAAAATCACGTTGTCCGGAAGTGTTTTTAATTCAGCACAGGTAAGCAAAGCTATTGAAATTGCAAGAGAAACTGAAGGTGTCAAGGAAGTTCAGTCTCTTTTGACGGTAAAACCTGAAAACTAAAAAAATTCATGAAATTTCTGCACACCATGCTCAGGGTCAGTGACTTGGAGAAATCTCTTTCTTTTTACTGTGATCTTTTGGGAATGGTGGAAGTTCGGAGAAAAGAAAGTCACCAAGGACGCTTTACATTGGTTTTTCTTCGAGCTGATGAAGACCAACCTTATCCATGCATCAGCAAGGAGAGATCGAGCTCACCTACAATTGGGACCCTGAACAATATCCTCATCCAACCCGTAGTTTTGGGCACCTTGCTTTTCGGGTGAAAAATATTTATCATATATGTCAACCGCCTTCATGATGCAGGCGTTGTGATCCATCGACCTCCGAGAGACGGTCATATGGCGTTCATCAAATCTCCAGAAGGTATATCCATTGAGCTGTTGCAAGAAGGTGATCCTCTTGCCCCGCAAGAGCCCTGGACTTCGATGCAAAACGTCGGAACATGGTAATCAACCAAGCTCATCAACAAAAAAAAGGGTAAATATGAAAACAAATCTGCGCGTGATCGCAATGGGACTGTCATTTTGTGTGTCATTGGGTCTTTTTTCCAAAAATGCGCCATGTCAGAGCAACTCCAATGAAAAAGATGCTGCTGCCTTGAACATACAATTTCGCTATCAACCAGATGCTGGGTATGTCCCCCAAAAGGGATTCCCTCATTTGTCAGACATGAACGTGATGGTTGTCGCACCTCAAGAAATTCGATCCAACACTCCCCTTTTGATTGTAAACAAAGGATTTTATACCACCGTAGGGTACAGCGGCTATTACAATCAAATTCATCGAGCCGCGGCCAATGGCTTTCTAGTGATCGTACCCATCTATCCGCCTGACCCCAGTTATGGAACCATGAAGGACGCTCTCCAGTCTGGTGAGCTTTCCCATTACAACAGCAGACATTGGGCCAATCAAACCATAGCGGCCATCAAAAATACCACTTTGTCCTCAGGAAAATCATTGAATGATTTCTTGATGGACAAACGACATCCTCTTTTTGTTTATGGTCATTCGTTTGGAGCCTCCATTGCTTTGTCCATGGCACAACACCCAGAACTATCCAATCACCTCCATCGTTTGATCATCGAGGGTCCCCTTCCTCCTCGCCAGGTTGTCAACCTAGACTATGATGAAAGCGATTCCGAAAAGAAAAAACAAAAAAACACATTTGCCACCGATGAATTCGACTTTTGTGATTTGTCGTCTTTTGAAAACACTTCTGTTGCTATTGTTGTTTTTGAACATGATCAAATTCAAAAGACAAATCATGGACTTGAAAATACGTTGGCCTGTTTGGAAGGTAACAATATTGGCGTTGTAACCTTTCATGAATTTGAAGATCGAAATGGACAAATCCTACGAGCCGATCACTTCAGCTCTATGAATTGGGGACCTGACGGAGACCCACGAAAAGGCTTGTCTAAAACTCTTGGAAACATCACAGATAAGCAGGCAAAAAAACTATTGCATGGTCAAAAACCAAAAATCGAATCGAACCAGATGGACGAAGTATACTCTCAATTTTTCTTCAACACCTTGCTCAACTCATCCAGAATGTCACTCGACAGCAAGGTTGATTCGTATAACGGTCAAACCGTTTTTGAAGTGCGTAAGCTGTAAATCAACCATAGAAATAAAAAAAATTACATTTTTCAAGGAGAGGTTTTTTTTCGACGATATCTCATATTGAGAAGTTCAACACCGAGAGAAAACACCATAGCAAAGTAAATGTATCCCTTTTCTATTTCTTTTCCCATACCTTCCATCGTCAACATGACCCCGATCAAAAGCAAAAAGGCAAGAGCCAGAATCTTGATGCTTGGATTGTGATCTACAAAATTTCCGATTTTTCCGGCACTCACCAACATCACAACCATAGCTACAATCATGGCAATAAGCATGATTGTAATGTTATTGGCCATCCCAACAGCTGTGATCACGGAATCTAAGGAAAATACGATATCCAGCAATACAATTTGAAATAAAATAAATCGAGAGTTATTTTGTTTTTTTGAGTCTGAATGCAATTCGTGAGTTTCAACTTTGTGATGAATCTCGATGGTCGACTTTCCAATCAAAAACAATCCACCTAGAATTAAAATGATGTCTCGACCTGAAAAACTATGTCCAAAGATGGTAAAGAGGGTTGCAGTCAATCCCATAACCCAAGCGATAGAAAACAAAAGACCTACCCTCGCAAGCAGTGCAATCATGATTCCTGCACTTCGAATCTTAGCTCGATCTTTTTCTGAAACTCTACCGACCAAGATGGCAATGAAGACAATATTATCAATTCCAAGAACAATTTCCATGGCAGTAAGCGTGATCAAAGCACCAATGTGTTCCAACGAAAGCATACAACTTACTCCTATATCTTTTCCATCATAGATTTCACTTGCTCATATATTTCTTCATTCACCCAACGTTCATACTGATGTTTTGAAGGGTGCAAATGGTCTTGAGCAACCAAATTTTCTTTGACAAGAGCCTGTCTGGAAATTTTTGTAATATCTACAAAAACGACATTTTTCTGTGCAGCAAAATCTTTGACGATGGAGTTGTATTGATCAATTTCACTCGAAATTTTTTCTCTTTTCAAAGATTGTTGACCAAACTGAGTATAAAAATAATCTGGAATTGAAATCATCAGAATAGATCGATTCCTTTTGCAGGCCAATTGAAGAGCCTTATCATAAATGGCCGAAAGCTGAGGTAGAAACTTTTCCAATGCTACACCTTGATATTGATTGTTCACGCCAATAAGAATCGTAATAAGTTCAAAACAATGGGTCTGATTTTGAAGCTGTCTAAGCATATTTTCAAACAACTCATCAGCCCTCCAACCCGTTTTGGCAATCACAGTCGTTTGAACCGTAGCATGAAAGTTTTTCTCTACCTTCTTAGCCAACAAAGAAGGAAATGTTTCCTCAAAAACAAGAGATTCACCAACTGTATATGAATCTCCCAAGGCCAAATAACGAATTGACTGACTCATTGAATCTTTGCTCCATCCCAGAGAGGTAAGCATCATCACGATGCCAAAAAGAATCCACTTCACTGTATCACGACTTTCCCAAACCAAAGACCAAAAGAGCCATCTCATTCCGATTCTTGGCTTTTTTGATGTTTTTGATATCGTACATACAGCTATCTTATACACACATGGCACAAAATCAAAAATCAAATCCCTCTGGAATCAATCAAAAGGCATTTTTGGGAGAATCCATTCGAAAAGGCGTCCCTTCTGAATATAGAAAAGACTTTTTCTATCTTTTGATGGAAATGACATGGCCCAGGCTATTTGGAGGCATTTTTATATTGTATATTTTGTCCAATGTATTTTTTGCCGCAATCTACATGCTTCTACCATATTCCATTTCTGGCTTGCGCTCACCTCATTTTTGGGAGGCTTATTTTTTTAGCATTCAAACCATGTCCACCATTGGATATGGAAGTCTACATCCGACAAGTTTCGCCTCCAACGTGGTCGTTAGTGTCGAGGCAGCTTTTGGGCTGATTGGAATCGCCACAGTCACCGGAATTGTATTTTCAAAACTTTCTCGTCCTCAAGCAAAGATTCTTTTTAGCAAAAACCTTTTGGACACCAAAATGGATGGAAAGAGAACACTTCAGTTTCGAATTGGAAACACGCGTGGAAACGATATCGTCGATGCAAAATTGACCCTATCGGTTTTGCTTGATCATATGACCGCAGAAGGACAGGACATGAGACGCATTCATGAACTTAAATTGCTCCGAGATCGAACTCCCTTTTTTCGTCTTACGTGGTCCGTATTTCATGTGATCGATGAAACCTCACCCCTTTTTGGAATGGATTTGCATGAGGGATCACTTCGCACCATTGTTGCCACCGTTGCAGGACATGATGGCACTTACTCCAACACCATCTATTCACGATACAATTATTTTCCGGATGATATCATTCAAAATCGATATTTTGCAGACATCATGGAGGTTTTGCCAGATGGGAATCTTATGATTGATTACGAAAAATTTCATGATTTGAAGTCATAGCTTTTCCACCCGTCTGAACATTCCAAAGCTTTGCATAGATGTGATTGCTCTCTAGTAGATCTCTATGTTTTCCACTTTCTACAATTTTCCCATGGTCTAACACATAGATATGATCTGCTTCGGTAATGGTTGAGAGACGGTGAGCTACCACAACCGTTGTTCTATTTTTGGATATTTTGGCAATTGAACGCTGGATAGCGGCCTCTGTTTCGTTGTCAACCGCAGAAGTCGCTTCGTCCAAGATCAACACATCAGGGTCCTTCAATATGGCTCGAGCAATTGAAAGACGTTGTCGCTGCCCTCCTGACAATTTCTGTCCTCGTTCTCCCACAACCGTGTCATATCCTTTATCCAAGGTCAGAATAAAATCATGAGCTTCCGCCAATACACACGCTCGAACCAATTGATCCTCTTGAATGGTCTCATCATGAAAACAAAGATTTTCACGAATGGTCCCATGAAAAAGAAATACATCCTGACTTACAAGCCCAATGCGTTTTCTCAAAGCTTTCAAATTGTAATCTTGGAGTGGATTTCCATCCAAATAGATGTTTCCTTGTGTTACCTCATAGTAACGGGAAAGCAGTTTGATGATGGTGCTCTTTCCAGACCCTGTCAAACCGACCAGAGCTGTTGTCTTTTGAGGAAGAATTTCAAGCTGGAGATCTTGTAAAATCACTGGACCAGACTCATAGCCGAAAGTAACGTGTTCGAATCGATAGTGACCTCGAATTTTTTGAACATGCAATGGACCCGACAATATAGCCGGATAAATGTTCATGAGATCCAATACTCTTCGTGTCGATGCCATGGCTCTCTCATACAAATCTACAGTGGTTGCCAGCCTTGTCATGGGCCAAAGAAGTCTTTGGGTAAGAAAAATCAAAACTCCATATGCACCAATATTAAGGGACCCATGAAGCACTTTCCAGCCTCCATAAACTAGCGTGGCCAAAAAACCTGACAACACTCCCAAGCGAATGATGGGAGTAAAAGCTGAACTTACAGAGATCGCCTTTGAATTTATTTTGACATAGTCAAGGCTATCCAACTCCATCTTTGTGGATTCTATTTCCTCCCCAGTAAAACTTTTAATGGTAAGAATTCCACTGATGTTGTTGTTTAGACGTGAGGCCAACACACCTACCTGATCCCGTACTTTTGCATACAAAGGCTCAGCTCTCTTTTGAAAATAAAATGCCCCTACAACAATGATGGGAATCGGAGTGATGGCAAGCCATGCAATCTCAGGCGAAAGGTAAAAGAATACAGCTCCAACGCCAACGGCTGCCGTGGCCGTCTGAACCACCTCATTCATACCTCCATCCAAAAAACGTTCAAGTTGATTGATATCATCATTGAGTACAGCCACTAGATTCCCAGTGCTTTGATTTTCGAAATATCCTAAATCTAAACTCTGAAGATGAGCATAGGCTTTTGTCCGAAGTTTATGTTGAATCACTTGAGCCAAACCTCTCCACGAAATCAAATGCAAATATTCGAAAATCGATTCAAACACCCATACAAAAAAGGTTAATACCGCCAATACCAGAATTTGGTGCCATGGCTCGATCACACCAAATCTTGCTACAAATGAGGTTTCTTTGGAAACAACCACATCAATGGCCACACCAATCAAAATTTCTGGTGCGATATCAAAAATTTTATTCAGAATAGAAAAGAGGCCAGATCGCAGAAACCAAGGTTTTTCCTCTTTTGCAAAATCAATCAATCGACGAAAAGATTCAAAAGATCCAGATCGTTTCTTGTTTTCTTTTGTTGATTTCATCATAGGCTAGTTTTTGAGTTTGTATCCGGTCGCGAAAACTCTCCAAATGATGACCAAAAACAAGCCAACGAACCCCAAAATGACAGCCAAACTTGTTCCTACACTCACATCTGCATTTCCGTAAAAACTCCATCGAAACCCGCTGATCAAGTAAACAACGGGATTGAACATTGAAACTTTTTGCCACAATGGGGGAAGCATTTTGATGGAGTAAAAACTTCCACCCAAAAAAGTCAAAGGGGTAATGACAAGCAAAGGAATGATTTGAAGTTTTTCAAAACCATCCGCCCATATCCCGATAACAAATCCCAACATGCTAAAACTAATGCAAGTAAGCAAAAAAAAGACTATCGCCATGAGGGGGTGTAGAACTTCGATGTCGACAAAAAAATGGGCTGTTATAAAAATAATAGTTCCAAGGAGCAAGGATTTACTGGCAGCCGCCCCTACATATCCCAACGTAACCTCAAAAAAAGAAATAGGCGCTGACAAAATTTCATAAATTGTGCCTACAAATTTTGGAAAAAAAATACTGAATGATCCATTGGAAACACTGTTGGTCAACACAGACAACATGATCAACCCGGGCACAATGAATGATCCATACGGAACTCCATCCATTTCATTCATTCGTGAACCTATCGCAGATCCAAATACAATAAAGTAGAGACAAGTAGAAATGACAGGTGAAATGACACTTTGACCCAAAGTTCGAAACATTCGAGTCATTTCAAATCGATAGATTGCAGCAACTCCACGATAGTTCATCAATGCACCAACTTTACAAAAATTTCTTCTAAAGTACTTTTGGTACTCAAATCTGTATATATTCAATTTTCATCCGCGAGCTTTTTGAACAAACTGCTGTAAACTTCCATCATCAGAGTTTCAATAAAGGTATGAACCCACTTTTTCCCATTTTCCACAATTTGCAAATCAAACTTTTCAAACTAGAGGGAATCTCATTCCTTGGATGTTGCAATTCTATGGTCAACGTTTTCTGTGCCAAGGTATCCATAAGCTTTGCTTTTTCTTCAACCAAAATGATTTTGCCGTGGTTGATTACACCCACACGGTCTGCCATTTCCTCTGCTTCTTCTATATAATGTGTCGTTAGAAGTATGGTAACGCCCTGGTCCCTCAAAGACCGAACAAGTTTCCACATGTTTTTGCGCAATTCAACATCTACACCAGCTGTAGGTTCATCCAAAAAAAGAACCTGAGGATTGTGAGACAACGCTTGTGCAATCAAAAGTCTTCTCTTCATTCCCCCCGACAAACTGAGAATTTTCTCATCCTTTTTGTCCCACAAAGATAGCTGCTTTAGGAGCGTTTCCAAATATTCTGGATCTTGTTTACAACCAAAGAGGCTTCTGGAAAACTGAACAATATTCCAAACTTTTTCAAAAGAGTGGGTAGCAAGTTCCTGAGGAACCAAACCAATCAATTTCCTTGCTTGTCGATAGTCTCTGACGTTATCAAAACCGTTCACCTTTACATATCCTTTGCTCGCATTCACGATTCCACAAATGATATTGATCAGAGTACTTTTTCCTGCTCCGTTAGGCCCAAGGAGAGCAAAAATTTCCCCTTTGCGAATGGTCAGATCAATTGGATGCAAAGCCTGAAACCCCTGCGCATATGTTTTTTCGATTCCTTTGATTTCGATAGCAGGTGTATCTATCGTGTGGCTAGCCATAGAAGGACTGCTTGTATCTGTATTCCATTCCAAAGTAAATGAATTATCGTGGAAAGAAAATACGGGTCGTTGTCCAGTTGTGATATGTTCATGGCCATGATCACAGAACTTTATACTGCGCTACTGGCCATTGTATTTTTTGCAATTTCTCTGAGGGTAATTCTACTGAGAAGAAAACTGAAAATATCCTATGGATATGGAAAGAATCTGGAAATCATAGGACCTGTAAGTGCTCACTCGAACTTTGTTTCCTATGTTCCTTTCCTATTGATCATGATGTTTTTTGTGGAGACAAGTTCGTTGGACATTTCCAGCCTGGCACTGCACATTCTTGGATCTGCCATTCTTTTGGGAAGAATTTTCCATGCCCTCGCTTTGTTCTCCCAAAAACCTGCATTTGTATTTCGAATTTTAGGAATGCAAATGACTTTATGGCCCATGTTGACCCTATCCAGCTTGATGCTGTGGAACTGCTATCAAAATTGGGTGTAAGGTTTTAAAAACGAGTCAACAACGAAAATCCGCCGCCCACAGGAATGCGAACCTGATCCACCATGAAAAACATGATGTCGGCTCCAACTTTGGCATTGATAAAAAGCGGGTGTTTTCCTAAGCTCATCACTTGCCGTGAGGCTTCTAGAGCCAGATGAGCTCCGACCGAGTTGCCATCATCTCCACTATGATCAAAAGAATAATACATCAATCCCACATGAACCCTGGGTGTAAAAAGATTGAATTGATTGTGAGGAAAATGGTATCGAAACGTGGGGCCAAGCTGAAGATATTGACCACGAATGAAAATGCCCTCCACAAGAAAACCCACGCAGCCATCTGGACCAACATAATAACATCCATCAAGGCCTGAGCGGAGATGATTGTAAAATGACTTTCCAGCAAATGCAGAATAGCCCGTAAGGCCAAGCGAAAAAGGCTGATCAACTTTTTTTCTGGGAGTTTTTGGAGATCGATCTTGAACGGGTATCGATTTTTTCTTTCGCGGAGCTTTTTGAGTTTGCTTGGGTTTTGGCATTTTGCCACGATAAACTTCAATGACTTTTACTTGGTTCGATAGCAGCCACCCCTTCCCATTTGACGTATAAATTTCAAACCAATCTCCCTGTTTCCCTGTGATCAAAACCTTCTGTCCGCTTCGATAACCACCCAAAATAGACGCATCCATTTTCGGTTCGGCCAAAAGATTTTGTTTTTGGATGCATTGCCCGACCAAGGGACTTTTGGCAGCTTGGTACTCCTGTGCCCTTCCCAAACCGGCAAAGCAAAAAAGCAGCACTGGGCCTATCCATCGAATGAACTTCATAGCAAATTGATTTCATTATGAATTTTAATCTTTCATCTGTAAATGTATTTCCCCCTGTTTCGCCCGCTTCTCACTCTCACAGTCGCAAAACCATGTTGTTTTTGACGCAAAAGGGACTTGGATTTCTCACCATGTCAATGGTAGAATGCCTTCGATGACTTTCTTTTTCGACGCAATCCGAAAAAAAACGCGTACCTTTTCTGCGCCCTCGTGGATCAAGTCACCCAAAACAACCACGAATCTTACACAAAAAGATCTAGACCATCTCAATTCAATCGGATCGTCCCTCAATACTCGAAAAGATGTACAGGAATTCCTGCACATGGTCGTCAAACGTTCCCGACAAATTGTGGTTGGTGATTGTTCTTGTTTGTATCTGGTCAAAAAAATGTCTGACGTAGAATCCAAGCTGGAACTTTTTGCGAGCAATTTTGAACATGAGACCATGGATCTTTTTCCCAAAGAGTTGGAAATCAATGAACATAGTTTTGCAGGAACCGCGATCTCCTACCAACAGTCGTATCGTATGGATCAAAACCTTCATCATCACCCATTGTACCCCGCATCGATCCTTGAAAAAGCAGCGCAAAACTATCCTTTGCAGTCGTTGATTTGCCTCCCTCTGCTTGGAAGTCGATCCACTCTCTTGGGAGTCTTACTCATTTGGAACAAAAAAGAAAATCGAAAAACCCAACTCAATTCCGATACCGTGGAGTTGATTTTACCTTTTTCTGAAGAAGACGAGCGGCTGCTTTTATCGATTGTTGGACAAACATCAATTGGGCTGGAGAACGCAAAACTCTATGAATCCATAAGTAAACTTTTTGATGGATTCATTCGAGCGTCCGTCATGGCCATCGAAGCGAGGGACCCCTCCACTTTTGGACATTCGGAAAGGGTCGCCAAACTTACTGTAGCTCTAGCCAAAGAAGTTCATGCTCAAGAAGATCATGTATTTCATAACATTCACTTCACAGATCGAGATCTTCGAGAGCTTGAATATGCTGCTCTTTTGCATGATTTTGGAAAGATTGGAGTCCGAGAATCTGTTTTGACCAAAGCCAAAAAACTTCATGATTTTGAAATTGAATCCATCAAAGACAGATTGGATTTGTGGAGACAGTCCGTCATCATTGAGCACCAAAAGCAAAAAATTGATTTGTACAAAATGGACAAAGGCAAACAAAAGATTGATGAAAAAATGGCAAAAATTGATCAAAAACTCTCCCATGAGCTTAAAAAAATTGATCATATTTTTGAGCTCATCGTCCTCAACAATGAACCTTCTGTCCTTTCAGAAGGTGAGTTGATTGAAATTGAGTCTCTGTTGGATTTGAATTTTTTGCGCCCTTCTGGACAACAGGACAAAATTTTACAGACGGAACAAGTCCGAAGACTGTCAATACCTCGTGGTAGCCTTTCGGAAAGCGAGCGTAAGGAAATTGAATTGCATGTAAACATTACCTATCAGTTTCTCAATCAAATTCCATGGACAGCCGACTTGGCCAATGTACCTTCCATTGCATATGCTCACCATGAAAAACTCGATGGCAGCGGATATCCAAGAGGAGTTAGAGATGATCAAATTCCATATCCGGCCAAATTGATGACCGTCACCGATGTATTTGATGCCCTTGTAGCGAGAGATCGACCTTACAAAAAAGCCATTTCCATTTCAGATGCTGTTAAAATTTTACATCACGAAGCAGACGAGAATAAACTAGACAAAAATCTGGTCAATTTGTTCGTGGATCAAAAGCTATACAGACAAGTCACTCAGTACTAGAAAAAACTTTTATCGAAAAAATCAGGCAGCTACGACAGAGGTAAGATAGTTGCGAATGAGTTTGCGTTTTTCAGCAGTGACTTTGAAAAAACGAACTCCACAACCACGTCCTTCGAGTCTCCACATGACATCTCCTTTGATCTCAAGAAGCTGATCAACGTTGGGAATGGAAATTTGCAAGTCCAATACCGTCCCCACAAACGGAGGATTGTCCGACTTCAAAAAAAGGCCTCCTTCTGACAAATCTTCAGAGAAGAAAACCTCGTTGCGTCCATTTTCAACGTAGGTGACTTTTACCGTTACGGGAATTCTAGGATGTTGTCTTCGCTCTTTCATGATTTACCCATGATCATAAAGTTTTTAATGCTTTCTGTAAACTTGCAACACCATCTTTGATGTCTTGCTCGGAAACCCCATAACTGAGCCTCATAAAACCAGGAGCACCAAATGCAGATCCAGGAACCATAGCTACATGTTGGGTGTTCAGCACATATTCTGCCAAATCCACATCTGACCATGATCTCGAAAGCTTGGACAAAAAATCTCTGCAATCCAAAAACAAGTAAAACGCACCTTCAGGCCTGTAAAAAGACACCTCGGAAATTGGTTCCAGTTCATTGCAAATCAAATTTCGTCGAGTTTCAAAGGTGTCGCGCATTCCTTGAATTTCAGCTTGGCTAGAATGCTCAATAGCCTCTAATGCTGCCCATTGGGAAATCGAGCAAGGGTTGGATGTTGACTGAGACTGAACCTTGGACAAGGTTGAAATCACCTCTTTGGAACCCAGAGCATATCCAATACGCCACCCAGTCATAGAGTATGATTTGGAAACCCCGTTGACCAAAATGAGCTGATCTTTGTCGAGGCTACCGTCATATCCGATGGAATAAAAGGTCTTTTGATCAAACACAAAGTGTTCATACATATCGTCAGATATCACTTTGACGTCAGGAAATCTCTTCAGGAGTTTTCCAAATTCCTGCAAAAATGCTTTTGGATATACAGCTCCGGTTGGATTCGAAGGGCTGTTGAGAACAACAAAACGAGTGCGTGATGTGATGGCTGCTTCCACTTGATTCAAATCAGGTAGAAATCCATTCTCTTTTTGAGTTTCCAACACAACAGCTTTTCCACCACACATTTCAACCAAACTTTTGTAGGAAACCCAGTACGGAGCAAAAATGATCACCTCATCTTCAGGACAAAGAAAAGAAAAAAACAAATTGAACAAAACTTGTTTTCCTCCATTGCTGACAATAATCTCATTGATGTCGTAGTCTCGATTGAATTGGGTAGAATATTTTTTTGCGATGGCTTGGCGAAGCGGAGCAATGCCAGAAGATGGTGTGTACTTGGTATATCCTTTTTCCATCGCTACCTGAGCAGCTTTGCAAATACGATCGGGTGTAGGAAAGTCCGGTTCTCCTGCGGTGAAATTAAAGACTTTGACACCACTTTCCTGAATACTTTTTGTTTTTTGATTGAGCGCCAAAGTAGCTGATGGAGCCAGTTGCTGTACGAATGGATTTTTTTTCATGGATTTTTTATCTTCTTCATTTTGTTGTAAACGGGAAGAGGAACCATTTTGCTGATATCTCCTCCCAAGCGAGCAATTTCTTTGATGAGCGTAGAGCTTAAATGAGAGTATTGAGGTGCCGTGACCAAGAACAAAGTTTCCACGTCTTCATCCATGGTGCGATTCGCTTGAGCCATTTGAAATTCATATTCATAGTCGGATACAGTTCGCAATCCTCTTACAATGACTTGATAGCCATTTTTTTTCATGTAGTCGATGAGCAGACCTTCAAACGATTCCACACGAATGTATTTTTCAGATTGAAGAACTTCTCGAATCATCGCGATACGATCTGAAAAATCAAACATAGCTTTTTTGGGCGAATCCGACGCCACCAGAACAACAACTTCCTCAAAAATAGAAGCCGCACGCTTCACAATATTGAGATGCCCCACCGTAAATGGATCAAAGAAACCCGGATATACGGCGATCATTTTTTGCGATTTCAATCCTGCAACCCTTTCGATGGAAGAGCAAAAAACCATAAGTGAGAATCTCCCACTCTGTGTTTTCGTTTGAGCTCAAAATGTTGGCTTTCGATTTCTCTTGATCCTCGGAATCTTTGTATCGTAATCAGTCCAGATTCACAAAGAAGATTTTGTACATAAATTTTGTCGAGCAGCTCTTCCATATTGTCATCTGGAAATGGGGGGTCCATAAAAATGAGATCAAACGGTCCTGATACATTCGACAAACACATCGGAAGATCACCTCGATACACCGAGATCTGCTCTTGTACCTGAAGTTTTTCGGCATTTTTTTTGATCAAAGAGACATTTCGTGGGTCTCTTTCCACATACTGAATCGAGCTAGCGCCACGACTGATACATTCAAACCCAATGGCTCCCGTGCCGGAAAATAGATCCAACACCCTTGCTTCCTCCATACGAGAGGCCAAAATATCAAACAATGACTCTTTGATCCGGTCCGAAATCGGCCGAACGGTCGTTCCTCCTTTTGGAGCATCAAAACGTCGGCCTTTCAATTTCCCCGCAATGATACGCAAAAAACTGTGAGATGGGTCGCAAATCATGAAACGTCGAATACCAAAGTACTCGTCCCCCAGCAAGTCAGGCCAAATGACGCAAAAGGTTAAATACTCCCTTTCAAGATTTATACTTTCTTGACTTTTTCTCCTTTGGATTCAATAATTTACTTGAGTTCTGGATTGTCCAGAACTCAAAACAAATGAAAAACGTATGCACATTGGCCTAGCCAACCGATACGTTCTTGATCAGGAAAGAGAATTAAGCTTGGCAAGTTGTATTGAAGTCGGTATTTCGGAGACCCATCATGGCAAAGAAAATTATTGTTGCAGAAGATAGCGTTGTCATTCAAAAATCCATCGCCATTAGCTTATCGCAAGAGAACTATCCGCTGAGTTTTGTTGGAAACGGGCATGACGCCTTGTCGAGAGTCATCTCTGAAAGACCAGATCTTTTGATCACAGATGTGAGCATGCCACAAATGAATGGATTGGAATTGTGTCAGAACATTCGGAGCAATCCCAGTGTCCGCAATGTGCCCATTTTGGTTCTTGCTGGATCTCATGAAGGATTGTCCGAGGAAATGGTTCAATCCAAAGGAGGAACTGCACTGCTGATCAAACCCTTTGAGTCTCATGTTCTTGTGTCAAAAGTAAAACATCTTTTGGAACAAACAACGTCTGCCAGCAAAGCTTCCTCAGTTCAACATGAAGCGACCTTTGTTGAACATGAAGAATCTTCCTCAGGAGTCTTTGAACGGACAATGGTAGAAGAAGATTCTTTTGATGCACATCCAAATGTGATGGAAACGCCCAAACCTCAAAATAGCCCATCTTTCGACTTTTCAGATGACGATGATGTGACGTTGCAAGCCCATGAAGATGATCCAGAGCCTTCCCCCTTTGCCATCGAAAATCGTTTTTTCGACCAAGACAATCAAGATAGCATTGAAATATCAAACAAAGAAGATGAAATGGGAGAATGGATGACTCCAGGGTCTGCCATGGAAAACTGGGCCAATCCACGCCCAATTTCTCTTTACGAAGATGAAAAAAAACCATCAGCATCTTCAGAAAGCTCATTGAACGATATGCACAAACAAATTGAAAAAATTGATCATGCAGTATTGGAACAAGTGGTACGAAAAGTTGCCAAGGAAATCATTGAAAAAATTGCATGGGAAGTTGTCCCCGATCAAGCTGAACGCATCATCAAAGAAGAGATTGAGCGTTTGACCCGAAAATGATGTCTGACAAATCTGCAAGTCGTCTTTTGTCCTCTCTGGAAAAAAACTTCGATCCAACACAGATCGAAGATCATTTGTACCAAGAATGGGAAACAAAGAATTATTTTCGCGCAAGCACGGATGCGACCAAGCCTAATTATTGCATCGACCTCCCTCCCCCAAATGTTACGGGTTCACTTCATATGGGACATGCCTTGAATCACTGCATTCAAGACGTCTTGGTTCGGTACAAAAGAATGGACGGATACAACGCCGCATGGATTCCTGGAACAGACCATGCAGGCATTGCAACCCAAAGCGTAGTCGAGAGAAACCTCGCCAAAGAGGGGAAAACTCGACTCGGGATGGGCAGAGAAAAATTTGAACAAGAAGTATGGAAATGGAAAGAAGAGTATGGGGGAACGATCGTACGACAAATTCGTAAGATGGGTTCATCTTGTGACTGGTCCAGAGAAAGATTTACTCTCGATGAAGGTTTTACAAAAGCTGTTCGGCACGCTTTTGTTACGCTCTATCAAGAAAAATTAATCTATCGATCCTCTTATCTCGTCAATTGGGATACGGCTTTGCAAACCGCAGTATCTGATCTTGAGGTAGAGTATAAAGATGTCGAGGGACAGCTTTATCATTTTGTGTACCCGATTGAAGGTTCCGACAAAGGCATCGAGGTAGCAACCACACGACCCGAGACCATGTTGGGTGACGTTGCTGTCGCTGTACACCCAGAAGATGGCCGATATCAACACTTGATAGGAAAAAAAATTCTACACCCTTTTCTGAATCGCCGATTCCCTATCATTGGAGATGATCAGGTAAAAATGGAGTTTGGTACAGGGGCTGTCAAAATCACGCCTGCTCATGATCCAAATGATTATCAAATGGGCATTCGGCACCAGCTCGAAAACATTTCTGTCATCGAAAAAAATGGGGCTATGAGTTCAGATGCGGGGCAGTTTGCCGGAATGGATCGATTTGAAGCACGCAAACAAGTCATTGCCGCTTTGAAAGACAAAGGTTTGTTTGTAAAACAGCAAAAACATAGTCATGCCGTAGGCCACTCTCAACGCAGTGGAACCATCATCGAACCTTTGATTTCGGAGCAGTGGTTTGTCAAGACCACAGAACTTGCCAAACCCGCGATTGAAGCAGTGACTTCTGGACAAACAAAATTTGTTCCATCCAACTGGACAAAAACCTATTTGCAATGGATGGAAAACATCAATGATTGGTGTATTTCTCGACAGCTTTGGTGGGGACATCGAATTCCTGTTTGGTACTGTCAGGATTGCTCCGCCATGACATGCTCAATAGAAGATCCCAGCCAATGTGAATCCTGCAACAAAACAAACATTGTACAGGATCCTGATGTACTGGACACATGGTTTTCATCTGGACTTTGGCCTTTTGGAACTTTAGGGTGGCCCGAGCAAACCAAGGACTTAAAATTTTTCTACCCAACCACAACGCTTGTAACGGCATTCGACATCATTTTTTTCTGGGTTGCGCGCATGATGATGATGAGCATGAAGTTCATGAACAAAGCACCCTTTGAAACAGTTCATATTCATGCATTGGTGCGAGACGAGCACGGTCAAAAAATGTCAAAGTCAAAGGGCAATGTCATCGATCCTTTGGAAATGGTTCAGACCTACGGTGCAGATGCATTTCGTTTTTCTTTGATGGCTTTCTCCGTACAAGGACGCGATGTATCGATTTCAAAAGATCGAATTGAGGGGTATCGAAATTTTATGAACAAGCTTTGGAATGCAACACGCTTCGCACTCCAAGCTCTTCCATCTTCTTTTCAATATGACCCGAACTACTCTTACACCAACTTGTCCGATCAATGGATTGTAGGCAGATTGAACAAAGCCATCAAAAACATACGTGAGTCTCTCGATTCTTTTCGTTTCAATGACTATGCTCATCACATCTATCAATTTG
The DNA here is from genome assembly GCA_041391365.1 of Bdellovibrionota bacterium. GTDB lineage: Bacteria > Bdellovibrionota_G > JALEGL01 > JALEGL01 > JAGRMV01 > JAGRAX01. Next base: position 617,491 of record JAWKOC010000001.1, read on the forward strand.
CGTGGCACGAAGTATGTGATTGGTACATTGAACTTTCAAAAACTCACCTTTACGGTAACGATGAAAAAGCCAAAGAATCTGCGGCTCAGTGTTTGATTTATGTATTGGATCAAACCATGAAACTACTGCATCCTGCGAGCCCGTTCATCACAGAAAAACTATGGCAAACCTTACCCATTGAGCATGAAACGGCTTCGATCATGCTCAGCACCTATCCCACATCATCGAGTGCAGTTACCGATCCATCTGTGGAACATCACATGGCTGCAGTTCAGGAAATCATCAATGCCGTTCGCACCATTCGATCAGAAAATACCATTGCTCCAAAAGTTCCATTGACCTGCATCATTCTCCCAATAGAAACACAACACGAAACCATTGAACTTTCTGGATACTCTACCTACATTGCAAGTTTGGCCAACATTGATCAAATGCATTGGGAAGACCTGACCCTGGATGGACCCCTCGCTGTTTCTCGAGGTACATACTTCCATATCAAAATTCCCTTGGCGAACCTTACGGATCATGCATCCGAAATTGAGCGGCTAAAAAAGAAAATGTCCAAAATTGAAACGGACATTGCCTTTTTGTCGGGAAAACTGAAAAACGAAAAATATGTTCGTCAGGCACCCGAACACTTGGTCGAAAAGGATCGTGAAAAGCTACAAAAAGCTCAGCAAGATCACGAAAAGCTCGATCTGTCGCTCAAGCTGTTGGAAAAACAATCTTGAGTATTTGTTTTTCGCAGCCAAAAATCGTTGGTTCGCATCAATTTTTGTTTGAATTGCATGATTCCCTAGAGTCGACACAAACCTTACGAAAAAAAATTCATAAAGAAGATCCTCATTCCAATGTGGTTGTGATGGCCAAACATCAATCCAAAGGGCAAGGTCAACGTGGAAGAGTCTGGGAAAGCTATTCCGAGGGCATTCAATTGCTATGTTCCTGTGTCATTGCTTCTCCTTTTTCAACTCAGCGACTGCCGATGAGCAATTTGCTGGCAGCCTGCATATGGGTAGAAATCGTGAGAGATCATTTGGGCGTACAAACCCTCATCAAATGGCCCAATGATTTGATGCTAGGAGGAAAAAAATGGGGTGGATTGTTGTCTGAATTTTTGGATGCTTCTCAGAATATGATTCTTTTGGGAATGGGCTTGAATCTTTCGGGTACTCCCGCTCCTTCACTTCCAGACGCAACTTCTCTATGGAGTGAACCGTCGAAAGCCTCACATCAAATGGGCATAGATATGGTGTGCCATTTTTTGGATGCCTGGCAAAACAAATCCATGATGGACGAATCTGAACTTTGCCGTCAGATACAGGATTTTTTTTCCGCAAACAACGCTTGGTCAAATCAAACCATTGAAACTGACATCGGCGATGGGCAGGTCATTGTTGGATTGGGAAACACCATCGATGACACAGGCGCGTTGCTCCTCCAAAAAAAAGGTACTTCCAATCTGATTCCTATCATTTCCGGAAGAATCCGGAAAAAAGGAATCTAAGCTTTGACAAAAACACGTTCTGCTTTTATTTTCTACTCCTATGGTTGAGATTCTTTCCGATAAGCAGCGCCAAGCTGAGGATATTTGCCTTCAAGGAATTGATTTATACAATCAAGGTGAGTTCGCCCAAGCCCACAAACTTTTTGGCCAAGCGTTGGGCATCGATCCAGAAAGCCCTAAGATCCAATCCTGGTACGGACTTACCACCGGAGTTGTTGAAAACTATGTCACAAAAGGGCTGGAGTATTGCAAAAGAGCCGTGGCGAGTGACATTCCAGATGTTATGTTTTTTCGAAATTTGGGAAAATTGTATCTTCTCAAAAATGACAAACGCTCAGCCATTGGGGCTTTTGCTCGGGGACTTCAAATTGAAAAAAACAATCGGGCCATTTTGGCCGAGTGGAAGACTCTAGGCTTTCGAAGAAAGCCTTTTTTGGGCTTTTTGCCCCGTGATCACTTTCTGAACGTAATGATTGGAAAATGGACATGGAAAAATCGCAACCGCAAAAACCCGCCTGCTCCAGAGACCTCTCCCTCTGAAAAAGAAAAAAAATAGGCTATTCCATGACGGTGGATGTCTTCAGCATACCTTTATAAGATGCAAGAAGCTCCGCAATGGGCAAAAAAAAGAATAAGAACACCACATTTCCCAAAGCTCTCAACCCATCCCATAGGAGACTGCTCGCAAGGTAAAACTGAACGTATCGTTGAATATTTTCCATCGGAAAACCGGATTGTAGAGGCTGCAACCCGAAGTAAAACCAAAAATTCATCAAAAACCCAAAACAAAAAGATCCCAAAGTAGCGTACACAAGAAGCAAATAAAAAGACCCTCGCCTCTCCAGCTCAAACATCCCTGCACCTGCTCCAATCAATCCCATAAACAGAGACTGATAAATCATCCAAGGCCCTACCCCTCCCACAAAAAAACTTCCTACTACAATACAAATACTACCTACCCAAAAACCACAGGACATACCCAAAACATAGCCTGTCATCAAAGGTATGACAAAAGTCAAAGTCATTCCACCAGGAAGTGGAACCATCCGAAACACACTCGACACTCCAATCAGAAGCATCAGAAATGTCCCTAAAAGAAGGTGATTTGAAAATTCTCGATTCATTCTTCCTATACTCGAAACCAAGGCTACGAAAAGTACAAAACTCGAAACAAAATAGTCAAGAATATGGAGCATTCCAGAAGAAGAACTGTGAAAAAAAACCAGCCTCACAAAAAGATAAAAAACAATAGCCAAAAAATACATTCCGAAAGCCATATTCTTACTTCCTTGAATCCAGCTTCTTTTTTGAATCAATGAGGATAAATTGTAAAAAACACTCTCTCATTTCATTCAAGATACATTGAAAATATTTTCTATGCTGCCTATCCAAATGGAAAAAAGGATCATAAAACACAATTCTTGATTTTTTCTTATGAAAACACAAGGCAAGATGAATCCACGCTTTCTGTCCTAAACTAAGATTTTCTAGCTTTTTCTTTTCAAAATTTTCTAACGTGAAAAGTGTATATATTTTTCTTTTCCATTCACTGTTTTTTCCAAAGTAAAAATTCATTTCGTCATGAATATCTTGACATACAAATTGGTGAATGTCCCTTTCTCGAAATACAACCGCATCTTCAAACGATTCTTCGTTCACTTCAGTAGATAAATATGTGCCAGATTCATTGAAATTGACATTGTCCCCATCCTGTTCTTCTTTGCTATATGTCGTTGCCTTTTCTTGATCCGTAAGAACAAATGACCTGACATCATATAAAGCGTCGCTGTGGCCAGAAAACATCACAAGTGGTCGATTGTTTTGATTCATAGAGGAAATCATAGAGAGAAATTCATTCATTTGGTTTCTGGACAGCACAGCACATAGATCATCCAAGAACAAATAGTCTGACAAACCCGCCAGACTCAAAAGAAGTTTGATTTGATTTCGTTGAAGGTCGCCCAGATCATCAAACAATACGTCTTGAATCTCATGAACCTTAAAAAGACGTTCAAGTTCATGAAAAAGGATGTTTTGGTGAGAAATCTCTACTCTCCGAGAATACCATTCGATTTCTTTTCGATAGTTTTTTGCTAGAAGAACATGTTGAACATGAAAAAAAATCCTCGAGGGGTCCTGTACAACGTTATGGTCACGGTAAAATTTTGTAGATCCTTTTCGAATCCCACCATGAAAAGGAATCAGATTTCCAGACAAATGCCGAAGAAAGGTTGTTTTTCCACTTCCATTTTTTCCACGAATCCACCAAACACAGCCTGAGTCAAATTCACAACTCAGTTGATCGAATATATTCTCAACCTTTGCGTTGTATCGGTAGCTAAGGTCTCGAATATGTATTGCTTTCATGTCGCCCAAATACCCATGTCAAAAAACTAAGCAGAAAAAGAAGAACCACTTCCAAAACATTTTTTAAAGGTTGATGTGACCATGCATAAAACATCCACGAAAAAAAAATGATCCCGATCACAATCGAGGAGTTTTTTTTCCTGGTAATCGTTTGCCATGAATTTTTTACAAAAACGGAAGTAGAAAATCTTGTACATTGTTGCATCCAGAATATGGTCATGGCTATCAGCAGAAGGAAAACCCATACGATCAAGCTTGGTTCAATCAACCCTGCGCATGCGATGGAAACAAATAAACAGACGTATGCTACTTGCGCCATCTCACTCCATGAGTGCATATCAAAATCATGAACATTGGACGGTAGTTTTCTGGCATGAAAAGTCTCTGCGATAAAAAAAACGCTTTGGACCGATTGGAAAAAGCTCACCCGAAGTGCCGCCAATGCAATACGAATTTTGCTTTGGGCAATTCTTCTCTCTATCATCATGGTTCTAGCACAATCGTATTTTTTTTTTGCATGAGTAATCATATAACCACAAAGAAAAACGTAGGTTCGAAAAGGTCCAGGCTGTGGATCTTCCATCCACGAGGCAGACAAAGATTCCCATTTTGGAGAAAAAATCATCAGGGCCACGACAACTCCTGTCATCCGAAAAGAAGATAAAATGCCATACCGAGCCAATTTAAAAACCAGAGAAGAGTCAATGGATTCACGAAAAATGGAGGATAGATTCAGATGTGAGATCATATAAAATAGAGCAAAAGCCACAAAGCTAGCGACCCAAGAAACTCCCAAAATGCTCAGCGCCTTGACCGGATGGTGGGCATGATATCGAATATAAACAAGTACATGCATCAACAGAAGCCCTATCATCACCCACGGAGAAAAGTACAAAAAGCCTGCGATGGAAAAAAGATACCACACCCACATCAAACCAGCAGAGAAGAGAGAAGAAACGTATTTCGTAAATTCCATTTTTTGTTTTTGTTTGTGAATTCAATCAGTTATAATTCTATACAGGTATGACGCTCAATCGCGAAGAATATATATCGAAATTTCCTGAAAAAATACAAAATCTCCTCGGACCTGAGGCTGAGAAAAAGCAAAAAATGATGTTGGCCGATGGGTTGATTCCACTTCCTCCCAAGCAATGGGTCCCTGTGCTTGCATTCTTGACGTATGAACCCGATGTAGACATTTCAAAATCTGCAATCAAAAACTTGCAAGAGCTTCCGACCTCTATTGCACTCACCATAGCTCAAGACCCTACGAGCTTTGCGCTCTCCTTGGACCAACTGGCCAAGCGTAGATCAACTGACGAAGAAATCATCGAAAAGATTTTGCTTAATCCTAGCACACATGATGACACCTTGATCGAATTGGCTCGGTCCATCAGCCAGAAAAATGCAACGATTTTGACCAACAACCAAGTTCGCCTGATGAAGAATCCGAAAATCGCCGAAACCATCAGACTGAACTCACATGCGCTCAAATCCGATCTTGAAAAAATGGTTTCATTTTTGAGAGTCAATGGCGTAGCGTTGGAGGGTGAGAATGCAGACCTCACCATGGAAGAAATTGAGTTGATCTTGAGCAGCCCGGATTCAGAAACCATGAAGAGTTTACCTGATACCTTGGTCAAAGACACCCCTGACGATGAAGTGGGAGAAAAAGAAAAGCTAAGCATGTATCAATATGTTCAGACTCTTCGAACAGGAGAAAAAATCAAATTGGCGCTCAAAGGAAACAAAGAAGCTCGCAATCTCATGATCAAAGAATCCAACAAGATCGTATGTACAGCTGTCATCAAAAACCCTCGAATTACTGATGGAGAAGTCCTTGCCATCTGTTTGAATCGGTCCATCAACGACGATATCATCCGCATCATCAGCGAAAAAAAAGATTGGATCAAAAACTATTCCGTTCAACATGCATTGGCTGCGCACCCTAAAACACCCTACTTAACAGCCGTTCGATTTACCCGCAATTTAAACGTAAGTGATTTAAAGCGCCTTGCCAAAAACAAAAATGCACCGGCTCAAATTCAAAAACTGGCCAAACAAATGTTTCAAACCAAGGTTTAAAAATTCGTCAACGGACACTGGGCAAGGGGTTTTTCAGAAGTAGTCTTTCAATGGTTTTTTGACTCTCTATGGATTGCACGATTTCAGGAATATCTGAGAGTTGGACTCCTTGATACCAAGTTCCCTCTGGATACATCACGATCACCGGACCATCCTCACAAAAACCCAAGCAGCCACTTTTGTTCACTCGAATCGAACCATTGAGGCCTTTCTCTCGAATTCTAGCCTTTAGTTCTTGATGGATTTGCCCCCCACAAGAGTCGCCACAGCCCGATTTTGGAAGATCTCTTTGATTGGTGCAAACAAAGATGTGCTTTTTGTACATGGGGATGATTTTCCGTCTACCTTGTTCGATAATCAATCATTTTCTCAAAAAAATGTTGGTATCGGACTTGCAAAATCCACTTGTAGGACTTGAAAGAAAGACATGCAAGGCAAACGAACACAATCTGGGAATATTTTGATCGAATATCTCTTGTTGGGACTGATTCTGATGGTGTCTTTGGTTTGGCTAGGACGCCAAAGCAGTTATACGCAAATGTTAGAATCTTTGAAAAAACGACAGCTACAGCTGGTCAATATTCTTGCAAGTCCGAAACCCTAAGCAATGAGCCATGGGGAAAGAAAACGCAGCAGGAAAGGACAACATCCATGAGAGCAAAACGACATCAAAGATCAGGACAGGGAATGACCGAATACTTAATCATTGTGGCTCTGATCGCCATTTCTTCGATCGTCATCATCAAAACCACCAGCAACTCCATCAAAGTTGGATTTGGAAGAGTTGCAAGCGCTCTTCAGGGCACCAAATACAGCAGAAGCAACTACGAACGAGTGACTTCAAGCAAAACTCAAGCCAAGAGTTTTGAAGATTTCGATGAAGACGCTCAATAGGACTCCTCAAAACATATTGTTCATTTCGAAGGAAGAAACTTGAGTGGATCATAGGCAATTTTTGCCTGCCGAATTTCAAAGTGTAGGTAAGATTGATCTGAGGATAGTCCAGACTTGGCAATGACCTGACCAGCGCCAATTTTATCTTTCAAACGAACAATGGGAGTCCCCAGATGGGCATAGACCGTAAAAAGATTTTGTGCATGAGATAAAATGATCGTCTGACCATAGCCCTGAATTTCGTCCCCAACAAAAATGACCTCTCCCTCAGACGCCGATCGAATGTCACTGGATGGTTTAAGCTTGATGTCTATCCCATTGTGCATCTTCTGATTGCGTTTACCAAAAGATGAAATCATTTCTCCTTTGGCAGGCCATTCCAATTGAAAGTGCTTGGCCTGTTGGGTTGCTGGTTTGGAAGAAGAGGCATTTCGTTTCCTTGCTGGAGTGGAGTTCAACTTTGCAGAAGATGATGGAGCCTTTGACCTTTGCTCGATGACCCTCGAAACTCTCTTTTCTACTTTTCTGAGATGTTCAACGCCTGGCAACAATACTCTCTGACCCGGCTTGATTTGGCTGGGACGAAGCTGAGGATTCGCCTTCAAAATATCTTGGACACTGGTTTGATGAGCGTGGGCAATTCGCCAAAGTGTGTCTCCCCTTTCCACACGATAGAGAATTCCCCGCTTCGTGTAACAGGCTTGCAACAAAGGAAGGCACAATACAAGTATGATACCTAGGGGACGAATGGAACAAAAGAGCAATCGCATAAGCGGGTCTTCGTGATCTCGTCACCGTTCTTTTCTATGCAATACAACGTCTGTTTTTGACCTTGGGAAAAAGGAGCGACGAGTTTTCCTCCATCTTTGAGTTGAGAAAAAAGAGTCTCAATGTTTGTACTCACACTGGCTGTAATCATGATGTGATCAAAAGGTGCATACTCTTGCCATCCCAAATGCCCATTTCCATATCGAACCGAGACATTGTGGAATCCCATCGATTCCAATTTTGATCGTGCGTGACGAGCCAACTCTGGAACACGTTCCACAGAAAACACCCGTTTGGCCAATTTGCTCAAAATGGCCGACTGATACCCTGATCCCGTTCCAATTTCCAAAACGGTCTCATGCCCTGAAGATCAAGCTGGGCTGTCATTGTGGCTACAATCAAAGGTTGAGAAATGGTTTGATCATATCCAATGGGAAGTGGGTGATTGGAATAAGCTCTTTCTTTCAAAATCTCAGGAACAAAAGACTCCCGAGGGACTTCTTCCATGGCCGCAAGAACACGGGGGGAGTCAATACCCTGCTCAATCAAATACTGCTGCACCATTTTTCGTGCAGACATCACTCGGTTTTGAAGCATGCTCATGCAAAAAGCTCCTTGGTTCTACCAAGCCTCTCAACATCCGTCATTTCCAATCGAAGCGGTGTGATGGAAACGTTTCCCCGACCCACAGCATGTGAATCTGTTCCCTGATCTTCATCAAATGGCAATTTGTCGCCACCAATCCAAAAATAGGCGTTGCCTCTTGGATCATAGTTTTTTTTCAAGTTGCCCTCATAATACGATGAACCCAAGCGAGTCACCTCGACCTCGTAGTTCAAGGATTCCGAAGAGGGAAGATTTACATTAAGCAACAAAGAAGAAGGTTTATTTTTTTGTATTTTTTTTAATAACTTAGGAATAAAATCCTGAGCTAATTCTTCATAGTAAACTCTAGATTCAGAGGAAACCAGTGAGAAAGCAATCGAAGGAATGCCTGACAACGCCCCCTCAATGGCAGCTCCCACAGTGCCTGAGTACCAAACATCAGTCCCTAAATTTGGACCCAGATTGATGCCGGACAAGATGATGTCAGGCTGATCTTCTCCATACAAATCCAAGAGAGCATAGTGAACACAATCTGTAGGAGTTCCATACACCGAATAGGTGTTTTCAGTAATATGGTTTACTCTCAGGGGATGATGAAGGGTCAAACTGTGAGAGGTTCCACTTTGGTCATCTGTCGGCGCTACAACCATAACCTCACCAAAAGGCAGGGCCAGTTCTTCCAAAAGTGCGATGCCACGAGAACCAATTCCATCGTCATTTGTCACTAAAATTTTCATACTGTGGAGATGATACCCGATTAAGCCGCCATTTCAACTTCATAAGCATTTGAGGTCGCCCTTTTGTCAGCCGATGATCCGTATTTCATACCCATGGACTGATTTTAGATCTGCTTTGCGAATAAAATGTTGGCCTTGGCCATGCATCCACCTTACCCAGATGAACATTCAAACCCAGCTAAGTCTCCTAATTCTGCTTCTTATGGCAGGATTGGGAATGTATTCCGGTGAGGTCATTCGTTTGTTTCAGGTTCATGAGCTCCATCACTTTTATACCTTCCGCTCCATGATCGTTCAAAAAAACCCCCACGACCTACATGAATACTTTTCCCCTCTTCTTCCTACGACAGAAATCCAAAACTTATTTTCCTTTCACGTGGATCTTCGAAGTTCTCAAACCCAAGAAGAAGTCATATCCACGCTTACTCTTACCTTTGATGCCTTATGGATCCCACCTTTGGTTCGAAGGAGTACAAGTCCATGGCTATAAAGTTTACCGCGCAAAAAAAACAATCTGGCCAGATCCTTATTGTGTGTCTACTTTTATTGGTTTTTCTTTTGTCCATGTTTTTGACTTCATTTCAACAAGGAATCGATGCATGGACCAAAATTCGGCTTCAAAAAGAAACAGATCAAATGGCCATGCAATTCCTCCAGGAGGAAGCACAGATTCTCAACGGAATCGCCATCTACAATCAAACTCTTCGTACAATCGAGACCAGATTACTATTGATTGAAGCCATGGTGGCTGCCATTGGATTGTGTGCTATGGGAGCGGGCGTTTGGGTTGCTCCCCATTGTGTTCGGTTGTTGACTCGAATCGGAAATCGACTCCCCTCTTTCTACAAAAAAATCAGGACACTCATCACGCTGACGGCTCAAAAACAAGATCTTCTCGTAGGCTGGTATTCTCAAAAAAGATGCATGAGCAACCTCAACTGGAGATTGGGAATTCAAAACCTAAAAAATATTCAATCTTTCTCTTATGCTTACCCCAATCTCAACTGCAAAACTGGGCTTTCACCCCAAGATGCTCCTATGGTCAGGATGAACGAAAAAAATGTTCAAATGGGGTTGACGCGAAAATGTAAAAACTATCGTGAGAAATCGATTCTATCTGTCAAAGAGCTGGCAAGTAGTCCCTATTTTGATTTCTCATCATCTGAGATCAAAGCAATGTATCAATCGAGAACCAAACAACGTCACTACATTGATCTTCATGACAAAAAAGATTTGCAAACGTTGGAGGCTACGATCACCGTAAATCATGAACTCTATTTTTGGGACCATGCTTTGATCCAAAATTGCTATTCTATCAAAAGAGCATCAAAAAAAGTGCCTTCCCTGGCTAGTATGATCATCACCATTCCTCGACCTTATGTTTTCACACAAAAATACCTTACGCATTATTCAACAATACAATTTTTACATAGTCTTCCAAGAAAGCGCATCTCCGATTTCATTTCTTTGGATCTTTTTTCTTCTTCCCACAGTGAACCCAAAAACATGTGGGGCTTTTCCCAAGCAGGCATCAAACATAATGACCTTCAAGTTCCATATTTTGAAGCTAGTCTTGAAGGAATTGGAAATGCCCAAGATTTTTATCAAAATTTGCAAGCGAACCATCTCTGGTACGTACTCGCCACATATTTTGGACTTCCATCGAAAAAGGAGTTTTCGAATGCATTTCACCACTAAGAAACCAAACGGTTTTGTAGAATTGATTTTTTGTCTCTTCCTTTTTTTATCGTTGATTGGCATATGCATTTCTTTTCATCACTTTCTGCTTCAAAAAATCCATGTGGAAAATCTATCCTATCAATCTTGGTACAATATCTCTCACCATATAGACAATCAGGAACTCAAGAAATCAATGTTTCCGACTGGATCCAATCTACCTCATGTTCAAAAATCAAAAAACTGTTTGGGTGTTCAACATCTTTATTCTGGTGCTATGATGATTCAACAAAAAATTCCTATTGAGTTCACAGGCTTTAAAAGCTTGCATTGTGGACATAAGTTTACATGGACTCTCTCAGATATCTTACCTCGATTTTTTCCATTTGAGTCCGACGGCTTTGTGGATACCTCCATGATCATACCAGCCTTCATTCAAACAGAATTCTACACGCCCCCTTCATCTTTCAAAGACATGATCGAGTTTCAACTTGCCTTGCAACAAAGAGTCCTTGAACAGTCTGGTTTTGGATACTTCTTTCCCATAGAAATGCTTGGATCTGAACTTCTTTTCATGGGTGGAAAATTCAGTGGAAGATAAGGAGGATCATTCATCATGAAACGCTACATGCACAACACCATCAAACAATGGCTGTCCAAAGAAAACATAGAACTTCCATTGATTTTTCACAATCCAATGTTGTATCCATCTTTGATTTTTGGATTTGTGCTTTTTGCACTTACGCTGAATGTATGTAAAAGAACACAACAAGAAGCATACCTTGCAACATTCGACAAAGAAGTCCTGGCTTTTGGAAAAGATCTTCAAGTCGGACATGTATTGGAGGATGGAGATTTGATTTCGATTGCTCTGCCTTCAGAACATCTTCCGGCTCGAGTGATTCGGTACAAAGATCGAGATCAATTTGTTGGGCAACGATTGCTCAAACCTGCCAAAGCTCGGGAGCTTCTTTTTTGGGATCAGCTCATCACCGAAAAACAACGCAAAACCTCTCTAAAAATTCCTCCGGGATATCGTGCCATTTCAATTTCAGTCACTGATGTCACTTCTGTTTCCTACCAAATTCAATCCGGAGATCATGTGGATTTGATTGTTCATTTTCAAGATGAACTCCAGAAACCAGAAAGCTTTGTATTGCTGCAAAACGTTACTGTATTGGCCACATCTACTCGCGGAGATCTGGATGAATACTCATCGATCACGTTGATGGTTCTGCCTGAAGAAGTTCCCGTCATTATGCACGGAGCCAACTCTTCTGGCATTCAATTGTCCCTGCGAAATCCAGAAGATATGGAAATATTTTCGAAAAATCCCATGGTCGACAGCCAACAACTGTATGAAATGGGCCAAAAAAACACCCTTCAACAGGAGAGGAAAAAGAAAATTGAAGTGCTAAAAGGAGAAAACATAGACTTTTTCTAATCATTTCCTTGACTTAGAAAGTATCCTCTTCGTACAATAGAGAGATGTTCGCGGTGTATGAATGCGGTGTTTGCAATCACAAATTCAAGTTGGATTTGTCAAAAATCCCCCCTCAAGGGGTAAAAGTTACTTGCACTCAATGCATGAACTTCTTTTATCTATCTGGGTCTGCAGTCACCGAATCGAATCTGGATTTTCCAATTTTGGAAAAGCTTTCTGGAGATCAACCGCAACCCTCAGAAGAAACATTCGAAGCTATCGAGACAAAACCCACCCCGATAGCTCCCAAAGGTACTGAAATTGTTTTCGACTCACATCATGAGCATACGATGGATGAATACTCATCTGTTCAAGAAGATGTCACTCAAGATATTACTTCACCTTCTCCCAAAGAGGAGTTGATCGACATTCCGGATGAAGAAGAAATTGAAATCGATCATGAAGAATCCATTGAGGTTGTTTCTGATGAAACCTTAGAATCGATTCAAGTCGACTCACTTCAAGAAAGAGTATCGAACGCATTTCAAAGCAGAATCATTGAAAATGACCCGCATGGTCGAACCATTCCTTCCATTGATTTTACGGATCCCGAAAGCGCCATCAACAAGAAAAAAGGTGCAAGCATTCCCCCAAAATCGTCAATCTCTGATTTGATTTCAGACTCGATCGGAGTTCCATCTCCTGAGACCGAGAAAAAAAGTGCCTTCACAAGTACGCAAGCCCCTGCCATTAGCTACCACGAAGAAATCAAGAGAAATGCCCTTGCCAAAGAGCTGGAAAAAGCTCAAGAAAGAATGGCTGCAAAAACAGGAAGAGTCATAGAAACATCGGACTCATCGAACACAGATCGTTATCGTTTTCGAAAAGACAATGATCGAGGAAAAGATGCCGATCGTCTTTCTGATAGTTTGGCAAGCATCAAAACATCCTCAGGATCTAAGCTTGAAAAATATTTGGTTACACTTTCTTTGGTTGTCATCGCAGGAACATTGGTTGCTTTTTTCATGGTCTTCATGAAAGATTCAAAAACCAAGCAAAACGATGAAAAAAGATTGGAACAAATCATTCTGGATGGAATGAATAATTCATCACCCTCCCCTGAAGAAGGTGATGAAGAGCCAAAACAAAAATTTGGCTTTCAAAAGCCACCCGAGCAGTAATAAAACAAACTTTTTTTAGACCTTGTAACTCAAGACAGAGGTGCTTGGGGCAATTTGACAGGCACAGGATAGTTTGCTGAAAAGCAAGCATCGCAAAACTTTTTGGTTGCAGATTGCTCTGCCAGATACAACCCTTCCAAACTCAGGTAACGCACAGAATCGGCTCCTACAAACTGTTCAATTTGATCTCCATCCATGTTGGCCGCCAAAAGTTCGGATTGACATGGGGTATCGATGCCATAGAAACACGGACTTTTAAAAGGCGGTGAACTGACCAACAAATGAACTTTCCGAACACCTGCATCTTTGAGCATTTTTACAATCTTTTTGCTTGTGGTTCCCCGTACAATGGAATCATCAATGACGATAACATCTTTGCCTTTGAGCAACCGTGAAACGGGATTGAGTTTCACTTTTACACCAAAACCTCGAATGGATTGTTTTGGTTCAATGAATGTTCGACCTACATAATGATTGCGAATAAATCCAAACTCAAAAGGAATTCCACTCTGCTCCGAATACCCAAGGGCTGCATAGTTTCCAGAATCCGGAACAGAAATCACAAAGTCCGCCGAAATCGGATGCTCGATGGCCAACTGCTTTCCCAGGCGTTTTCGAACCTGATATGAAGACTGATCAAATACAGTTGAATCTGGTCTAGAAAAATAAATATGTTCGAAAATACAGCATGCCTGTTTTTTTTCATTTCCAAAAAATATAGAACGGAGATTTCCATGAACATCAACGGTAACAATTTCACCTGGCTCCACATCTCTTACAAAACTAGCACCAATCAAATCAAATGCACAGGTCTCTGAGGAAAACACATATTCCCCAGATTCCAATTGCCCCAATGACAATGGCCGAATGCCAAGAGGATCTCTGGCACCAATCAAATATTCAGAGGTAAGAAAAAGAAGAGAATAGGCACCCTCAATGCGTTCAAAGCTTTCCTTGATTCGATCAACCAAGTTTTTTTTCTTAGATCGCGCGATCAGATGAAGAATAACTTCCGTATCCGCCGTAGACTGCAAAATAGCTCCAGAGCCAATCAATTCTTTTTTTAAAGCAGTATAGTTGGTCAGATTTCCGTTGTGGGCAATCGCGATTTTTCCGTTTTCCGTTTCCACGCAAAAAGGTTGAATGTTAGATCGGCCTCCGCCACCTGTGGTTGAATACCGAACATGCCCAATGGCTGCATATCCTTTTAAGATCTCAAACGACTGAAGAGAAAATGCATCTGACACCAAGCCAGATTTACGCAAACGATACAGCTCATCGCCATCCGTAGAACAAATGCCCGCAGACTCTTGACCGCGATGTTGCATGGAATACAATCCCAAATAAGTGAGGTTGGATGCTTCTTTGTGTCCTTGAACTCCAAAAATACCACACATTACGACAACCCTTTCCAAAATGCTTTTTGAGATGATTTGAAATGCTTAATACTTTCTTTGTATTGTCCATTGATATCAATTTCGCTACCCCCAGACTCTCCAAGAACATAAAATGAAAGTCCTGAATTCTGGACGTGGTCCGAAATGGCTTTTATCTTTTCTGAATATGCAGCCACAAGAAAGGCTCCTGCAAATTCTCCAAACAAAAACACATTGGGATCAATTCCATCGGGTGTTTGAATCTTACATCCAATCTTGGGCAACATTGCAGTTAAAGATTTAAAAACACCCCCCGATCGCACAACACACGAATGCTGTATCGATTGATTGTGAATCAAAGCCAAAAGTGTTTTTTGGAGTCGCTTTTCCTGAGCCAGATCAATGGGAGGACACATCAATTCCTTTTCCCCCAATACTTTTCTAGCTACCAAAGACTGATACAAACGATCGAAGACTTGTGCAGTTCCCACATACCCGATGTGAAGACCAGATTCGTGGATATAAGGGTGACAAATGGGGGCTCCAGGTTCAACAATCCCCACCATTCCTACACTCGGAGTGGGCAATATATTGGTTTGATCAGTCTGATTGTACAAACTTGCATTGCCACCTGTGATGGGGGTTTGAAAATATGCGCAGCTTTCTCCTAGGGACTCAATCGAAATTCGAATTTGATCCATGATTTCTGGCTCCTGAGGATTTCCAAAATTCAAACAGTTGGTCGTAGCCACGGCCTTGGCACCCACACTGGCAAGACTTTGAATACAATAGGAAACAAGATGCTGCATCCCTTTGTGAGGATCAGCCTGACACAAATGGGCCAAACTTTTCAACACCACCCCAACTTTATGTTTTGAATCTTTGACCCTCAAAACCGAAGCATCTGCACCTGGGCCAATCAGTGTATCTGCACCAACCGAATGATCATATTGTTGGTAGATGTATTCTTTTTCTGCAAAACTTCCAGATTCAAGAAGTTTATGCACAATGTCTTTGATGGAAAAATCCCTCAAACACGAGTTGGCATCTAAACTTCGATCAAAAATTTTCCCTGTAGCTATCGGACGATCATAGACTGGAGCTTTGGAAGAAACAGGTTCAACAGGAAGGTCTACCACTTTTTCTCCATGGTGATACGCCAACACTTTTGGCTCGGCGATGATCTTACCAATCGCAGCACTATCTACACCCCATTTTTTGGCTACCTCAAGAACTTCATCCAATCGTTCTGGATGAACGACCGCCAGCATTCTTTCTTGAGACTCAGAGAGAAAAATTTCATAAGCTGAAGTGTTTTTTTCTCGAAGAGGAACCAAATCAAGATTGATTTCCATTCCACATTGCCCCTTGGAAGACATTTCAAAGGTAGAGCACGCAATTCCAGCAGCTCCCATATCTTGAATAGCAACAAGTAACTTCTTTTGAATCATTTCAAGAGTGGCTTCCATCACGAGCTTTTCCATAAACGGATCACCCACTTGCACGGTAGGTCGCTTGTCTTCGCTTTCCTCATCAAATTCTTC
This sequence comes from Bdellovibrionota bacterium, assembly GCA_041391365.1. Classification (GTDB taxonomy): domain Bacteria; phylum Bdellovibrionota_G; class JALEGL01; order JALEGL01; family JAGRMV01; genus JAGRAX01. The sequence continues at coordinate 633,656 of JAWKOC010000001.1, forward strand.
CGAAGCCATGGTAGCTCCATGAATCCCATCTTTTCCTGTTTTGGATCCCAAATACAAAACGATATTTCCGACACCTTCAGCTTTGGCTGTGTAAATTTCATTGATTTTGCAAACACCTACAGCCATGGCATTGACCAGATTGTTTCCATCATAACAGGAATCGAACTTGGTCTCACCGTTGACCGTTGGAATCCCCATACAATTCCCATAATGAGAAATTCCCGAGACGACACCCTTGAGCAAATGAGGAACTTTAGGGTGACTTTCTTCTCCAAAATGCAACGAATCCAAAACAGCGATGGGCCTTGCACCCATGGTGAAAATATCTCTTAAAATTCCACCTACACCGGTTGCAGCACCTTGAAAAGGCTCAATGAAGGATGGGTGATTGTGACTTTCAACCTTGAAACAGACCGCATGGGTGCCATCCAAATCAATGACTCCAGCATTTTCTCCAGGTCCCAGGATAACGTGGGGACCCGTGGTCGGAAGATTGCGCAAATATTTTCGGGTGCTTTTATAGCTACAATGCTCACTCCACATCACAGCAAAAATCCCAAGTTCTACTTGATTGGGATCTCGATGGAGCAAGGAGCAAATCAGATCAAACTCTTCCGAGCTCAGTCCATGCTCCAAAGCCTCATCTCTCAAATTCATACTCGTAATCCTCCAGCAATGGGTTGGTCAAAATCTGCTGGCACAACTGATCAATCACTTGCTTGGCTTTTTCTTTCTCTTGTTCTTGGATTTCAAATTCGATCATTTTCCCAATGCGGACATCTTGAATGTCTTTGTGGCCCAAATGAGAAATAGAAGCCTCCAACGCTTTTCCTTGTGGGTCCAAAATTTCTTTTTTGATTCGAATCAAAAGTTTTACTTTCACTGCTTTGACTCCTCTATTCTTTTGCAGACTTCTTCATAGGCCGAAACCAGTCCACCCAAATCTTTACGAAATCGATCTTTGTCCATGATCTTCTTGGTGGCTTTGTCCCACAGTCGACATCCATCAGGAGAGATTTCATCAGCCAGCAATATATTTCCTTGTGAGTCCATGCCAAATTCCATTTTGAAATCTACCAAGGTAATTCCAATGTTGTCGAAATAGCTTCTCAAACATTCATTGATCCCCGTCGCCATGGTTCTGATGTTTTTCAGATTCTCCGAAGTGGCCAATCCCATCATATAAATATGATCGGCCGTAAACATGGGGTCGCCCAAGGCATCATGTTTATAATAATATTCAATCAAAGAAGGATCTATGCTTTTGCCTTCCTCAATCCCTAAGCGTTTGCACAAGCTACCTGCCGCTATATTTCGAACCACGACTTCGATCGGAAAAATATGAACTTTCTTAACCAAAAATTCACGATCGGTTAGCTTTTCAAGAAAATGAGATTTGAACCCTTTCCTATCCAAAAAGGAGAAAATATGTGCGCTGATCCGGGCATTCCAGATTCCCTTCCCCTCGATCACGGCTTTTTTTTGGGCATTGAATGCCGTTGCATCATCTTTAAAATAAAGGATAAATTGATCAGGGTTGGGTGTAGCATAAACGATTTTTGCCTTACCTTCGTAGACCTGAGAAGATTTTTCTGTCATCGCGCCGTACTATAGACAAGTTGAGTTTGAAGAGCAATAGATATCAAACCCACCCCCAGGATCCAGGACGTTTTAGCTCCGATAATCCAAAAGTGCTTTGATCCGAGTGATGATTTTGATCAACAATCCCGAAATCAATGTTTGAAGACCAATGAGGATAAACGCAGCACCAATCATCAACCACGACCAGTGAAATTCAAACTTATTTTGGACCAAATACTGTCCAAAATAAACGCCATTGATCATAAGTCCACATCCCATGATCAAAAAGCCATACAAATCCATGTATTGATACACTCGAAGCACTTTATTGATTGTATGAACCCATGGAGCACTTTCATAATGTTGAAAAAATGTAGAAACTAAAAATCTGGCAAAAATCCCAAACAAGATCACTTGAACCCCACCTACAAAAAAATACAAAGCCCCAATGGATCGATAGATGTAATCCGAAAACAAAACATCCTGTGAATACATGGCCTTTGCAGTAGGCTCTATCATAAGAAAAAAGCTACAAAAAATCGAAAAAGATCCCAGATAGAAAAAAACCTTAAAAGGGTTGTAGATCAACACTGTTCCCAAGATGATTCTCAAAAAACGAACCCCATCTGTAACAGCATTGAGTTTGGACTCCCACTTCGCTCGGCATAACTCACAGGCACTTCAAACAAGCTTACTTTCTCATGAAGCGCCTTACTGGACATCGCAGGCGTGAAGTGAAGACCGTCAGGCAATGGGTAAAGTCGACTCAAAACTTCTCGTTTGAACAGTCGAATTCCACTGGCTGTATCTTCGACTTTTTCACCCGCAAGAAATGAAAGTAGGTATGCAAAGAAGTAATTTCCAATTTTACGAATTTTTGGCATTCCTGATGACTTGGTTCCAAATCGTTTGCCAACCACCATATCTACATTTTTTGCCTCCATCGCCTGTGACATTTCAACAAAATTCATAGGGTCAATGGTTCCATCCCCATCCATAAAAGCCAAATACTGTCCCTTCGCCGCTTCAAACCCAGTTTTGAGAGCAGCTCCATACCCCATATTGATTGGATGGGTGCACACTTGTACATATTCCCTTGATATCTTATCCAGTTCTTTGGCGGTGCCATCTATGGAGCCATCATTGACTACAACGATTTCGATATCAGCAAAATGAGTGCCTTGGAGAATTTTGGGTCGCGACTCAATCAGAGAATCTACGACTTTATAGATGTGTTGTTCTTCATTGTATGCAGGAACGACAATGGATAATATTTTTTCGGTCATGGACACCTATTTTTTACCTCGAATCAGTTGGATATAAAAAGAAAAATTCCATAAAAAAAATGGGATCATAAAATACCCTGAGGCGAGGACAGCTCTCAACAAACCTATTTTCAAAGAAAATAGTACCCAGAAACCAACCAAAATACCCAAAATCAGCCAAAGAAGCGAAGCCAAGCCACTCCAAATCGCCCAAATCAGTGCACAAAGTATAGATAAGGAAATAAGATCTACGTTTTGAAACCTATGATGCTTATGGAATAATTTACCATGGGCCATGCCATATCGATTCATCATGGAACAAAACCCTGCAAACGATTCTGGTCTCCTGTGCATAACTTTTGCGGTTGGGGTACAGTAAAATTGATACCCTGCTTTGGAAAGACGTATATCAAGATCAAGGTCTTCACATGGCCATAAACTCGTATCAAATCCTCCAACTTCTACCAAAGCTTCTCTTTTGTACATCACATTGCAGGTTGGGTTGTGATTCACTTTCACCATTTGTGGCTGCTGATGCAAATAGTCTGAGACAAAATGCATCGAATGAAGAATATCTGCATGAAGTCTTTCTTTCCACTTCGATTGAGGAAAGACCAATTGAGGTCCCCCCACCGCAACCACAGTTTCATCCATAGACGAAATACCCTTCACAAGTTCCACAAGCCAGTCTTCATCCACAATACAATCGCCATCGGTAAATGCAATGAACTGTCTTTCTGTTCGAGCTAAAGCTGCGTTCCTACTCGCAGATGCCCCTATTCCTTCAGTACGAATGACTTCAATGGAATCTTGGAATTTTTCCAAAGTCACAGAGGTCTCATCGGTAGACCCATCATCTATGATGATGATCTTGGCCATGTCCCTGGAGGCACGAATCAATGATTGTACAGCTGCTTCAACATACTTGCCTTCATTCCTAATGGGCACAATGATACAAACTTCATGCAAAATGTGGCTATCATCTTGTTTATTCACCCAAAACTCCTACACGATCAGACGTCGCTTTCTTCCAGACCGTGATTGCAATTGGAGAGGCAGAGTAGTACTCAAATGGATAGCTACAAATGCATTTCCAAACATCACCTGATTCCGTAGATGGTTGAAATCCGCAGTCAAACATTTTATATGCAAGTGTCTTGCGAATCACATTTTGATTTCATAGGTTGTCTCACCGTAATACATTCCCTCACGAAAATATTTTTTCTTAACTCGTCATTTCCCTGAACCCAAGCTAAACGATGTCGAGTTGGATTTTCTACAAAAAAATAAGTAAATCCATTTACTGATAATTTTGAAAGTCGATTGTCATTTTGGGAAAGCAAAATCACTTGATCATCTGTATTAGACCGAGCTTTTTCAGAACCAATCCACAGTGGATGTCCAAAATAAGCAATCCATGGTCGAAATTCTTGATGAGCATAGATGACAATAGACTCCCTCTTTGCATTCTCTGTTTTGAGATCATGTACAGAAGCTACCACAGAATCAAAAAAATCATTTCGGTAGTACCTTCGAGGATCCTCCATTCGTAAAAAATAAATCAGAAATGGAAGAGTAAGAAGAAAGATCGTTCCATACTGAAAACCTCTACCATGCCAAATGAAACGAATCAATTGCACACAACAAGCAAAACCAAAAACAATCATACTCGCCATCCAAACCACCTTGAATTCAGGAAGGTATTGGGAAATACATGCAAGAAAAAATGTATATAGACCTCCACTCACAAAAAATCTCATCCAAACATTGGATCGATCATAGGGAAGCATTTTCCCTAGCAAAAAAAGAAAAATTCCAAATGCATAGGTCAATACAATAACAATATATTCAACGTCTACTATGATTCTGAAATAGATACATGTTAGCAGGACCAATGCTCCAACCCCGGTGATCAGACAGGCCACCCAAAATCTACGATCGATCAAATTTTTATTCGACGAACTCCAACCTAAGAAAAAAAGACTTGGTACCCAAAACCAGTACCAAGATGAAATCAAAGCTGGAATAAATATCCAAAAAAAAGACACTATCATCTGACCTTTTTTTCCTATTTCATCCCAAAATAAGAAAAAGATCATAAAAAGCGCAACCAGTATGGTTAAATTTTCCTCCCCCAAGGTTCCCATTCTCCCTTGAAATCGAATATCTGGATATAAAAGAAAGAAAAGTGTGCCCACCAAAGCAATCCAAACATTGTGAGTTAGAAATAACAAAAGCAGAAAACATAAGAAAACCGTCGTCGTTGATAAAAAAACCGAAACATACGCCGACATTTGCGCCCTTGATGCTTTTGAGGGTTGAAATGAGACTATTTTTGATATGATCCAATCAAAACCCCATGGCCAATGGGGGGCAATCAATCTATTTTTTTTGAGAGTATCCGCCTCATCATCCATGATGGATTCTACTCTTGCCATACGAAGGTAAAATGAATCATCTCGCGAGTATGCATTTTTGGATGGCAAAAAATCATCATGATTGTAAACTCGGAGCCAACAAGCTGAAACAATCAGCCCTAAAACAATCAAACATTGAAGAAAAAGAAAGGTGATTTTTTTCACGCTTGATTCATTCCATCAATACAAAATCATATCAAACAAATACATCCTTGCTTTCAGAGCCAAACATAATGACTCGATCATTTTCATTTAGCTCCATAATCTTTTCAATAACAACTTCGCTTTTCACATCTGGTTTGAATACAACGCGAAAAAAAAGTTCCAATGCTGTACCCTGCCGTATCGTGCTGGTCGAAATTGATTTCAGTGTAACCGATACAGAGGAAAGGTATTCTTTGATGTGATCAATTTTTTCGAATCAATGGGCAAATAGACTTTTACAAAAAATTCAGAAGAATCTATTCCACCAACTTCTAATTTTTCCAAAAGATAGATCAAAAGACCTACCGAAAAGGAAATTAATACAGCTACACCTCTAAGGCCAACTCCACAGGCCATGCCAACAGCCATCGCGTAAAAAATATACATGGTATCTTTTGGGTCTTTCATAGCGGTTCGAAACCGAATGATTGACAGTGCCCCAACCAAGCTAAAGGCTCTGGCAATATTACTTCCAATGATATTCATGATGATGGCAATCAATACACACATAATCACCAAAACCTGAAACATCGTACTCGAGTAATTGGAATTTCTACTCGTAAATTTATAGAAGTATGCAACCACAACACCCAAAATAGAGGCCAGAAAGGCAGATACTGCCGCATTCAAAAACAACATCTCGGGATCAATTCCCGCTACAGACCTTCCCAAAAAATCTATCATTTCAATTTCCCTTTCACGTCAGCACACATTTTTTCACTGCTTCACTGAACTTTGAATATCGACCCTTCCGCAGCTCAAGGCCCTTCACCAAGGCAACAAACCATTTGGGGAGGGTCTTTGTTCCTTTGACTTCAAAAATAGCCTGATCTGGAGGCAATAAATCTATCATATCCATCTGTACATCGTCAGAAAAATTCATTTTTTCAGCTTTCGCGCCTTGAACTTGGTAGTCAATGGTAAAGCGAAGAGGTTGTACCCCTTCGTATAAAAACGCCTTACGACGATATCGAGTATAGACAATGGGTTGATGTTTAAGTCTCTGACTCATAAGCTGCATTTCACAATACCAAAGTTTTTCCTGAACCTTTGAAAATGGACAGTCGGCAACCTCTAAAAAGGCCTCTATGTTTTCTACTGCGCAAGGAAGTCTTTTTTTGATTACTCTTTGATTGAATCTTTGTTTGATTTCGTAGTAGACATTCTCAAACTGACCTCCATAGGATCTCACTCTCATCTTTTTTCGATAGGCTTGACCTTCAATGTTTTCATAAAACGCATCTAATCTGGACGAGTCCAAATAGCAGCTCAAAACATCATATTGTCCATCATTTCCATGTGAATCGGTAATGCAAATCGATTCCAACAATTCTTCCAACTTTTGAGCCTGAAGGGATTCTATTCTATATTTGTATTCAAACCTATCCAAGGTGCAATCTCCGTTAGAGTTTTGTATTGATTGGGCCATTGACACTGCTCTGCATAAAACAACCTGTCAATTTTGTGTGGAACGTCTTGAATGGTGAATGTCTCAATGACCCGATTGATGGCTGGCTCTGTGACCTCAATTTTTTTTGCCCGTAGCTGATTCAGAAGAAGACATCCACCAGCTACAAATTCATTTTTTTTCCGATAGAGACTAAAATCTCTTTCATTGTTCTTCAAAGAATTGTGTTGTGACACCACCCTACTCTCATCTTTCACAGCAATTCCAATGGAGGCTTGCTCTATATGATTGTTCTGAACAAATGCATAACTTCTTTCTCCAACTGAAATGCCTTTGTCGTGAGTTCTTGAAAAAGTATTGGAAAGTATTTTTGCTCTAGCATAGGAAATATCTACTCCATCATTTTGAATTTCTTGAAATGAAGAATTTTTTAGCTCCAAAATACAAAAATCACAATCAAAACCATCTGCATATATCGATTGAAAACTCAAATGTGTTCCAATGACGTTTCCGTATTTTACATTCAACGCATCTTCACCAAAATTTTTCTCAAAACTTACATGATCCAATCGAACATTTTGAGATCGATACACAGAGAGCATTCCTGTAAATGCATAAAGTCCCCAGGTTGTTTCGGACCCGCCTCGAAAAATGGCATGAGAAATAGAAAAATTATCTGATCGATTGACAATTGCCACCACCCCCCATGAATTGGCAAGATCATAGGACTCAAACACGATAGGGTTTTCTTTTGTCCCTTGAATCTGGACTTCTCCTTCTACAATCAAAGAAACATCCTTTCGAAGTCGAATGGTAGTACCGGGTTTGATGATGAGAGTTTCTAAGGTAGACACCAGAAAAGTACTTTTCAAATCTATCGTGTTTTCCCAAGTGATCACCTTTTTTTTAGGATGTTTCTTTGGAGTATCGTGTTTTCCTTTTCTCTCATAAACATTCTGAGTATTTTCCATCACCACTGTTCTTGAATCTTGTGTAATCGCATTGGATCCAATGAGAGAAATGTTGTCTACTTTTGACAACTCTTCAGAAGAATCAAATGAAATGGAAACGGAATCAACCTTTTGATCCAATCTCCACAAAGGTACATTGATATGATTTGGCTCCTCTGAAAATTTTTCAAAAGATAGTTTTGAGTCTATATGACCTTGGACAGGTAGACAGTATTCATTCGGCATGAATGGTTTGCTACATCGGTGATCTTCCAGCGAGTAGGATATGGGGGTTTTTCCAAACATTGATACACGAACCATAGATTTCAAAGGTTGGGCATCTTTTTTGGGCACAATTTTAATCCATGAAACATCAAAACCTGCAACCCCTTTGTAGACTAACGATCCTAGGACGGTAGATTGGTCTTTTATAGACGCGTTTGCATACAAAACATCCTGTGAAAACTCCTTGCGTAAATATTCATGACGTCTTTTGATATTCATGAGAACTTTTATTACTTGCTCCTCCCACTTTTCATTGGTCAGGTCACGCAATCCAGAATCACCAGTATACGTATATTCTTTGAGTGTATCGGCATACATATCTGGACGAATTCCATCTATCATCTGCTTTGCAATATAAAGTTTTCTTGAAAGAGAAAGATCTTCATGAATCATTTTCCAAACCATTTTGTTTTTTTCTAGTTGATAGACAGGATCGAAAAGAAGTCTCGATAAAATCATATCTCCTGCAAAATATGATTTTTCATTAGATCTTCCCAAAAGAGGATCCCAAATTACAGGGACAAATTTTCCACGAGATGGATCAAAGATCATCTTGATGTTGTGAAAACTATCCTGGTGATAAAGACCTAAAACCGTATTGAATGCATGCCACTTGATAAGTTCTTCTCGATCAACAACCTCAAAAATTTTCTTGGAAAAAGCTTCAAATTGATCTTCTTGAATCATTCTCATGGCGTGAGTCAGTGCAAAAAGCTCTTTGGGTTCGGTTTCTTTTTGAACTCGGAAAACTCCACCTGGAGATTCCCAGTTTTTTGAATCAAACCAATCACCTCCTCGATCAAAGTAGTAAATTTTCCCTTCAGGAAGTCGATGGTTCATCAAAAAATATTTATCTACCTGTTCTACAAAAAGCATTACCCCCAGATAAGCTCCATTCAATCTTGCATGAACAAAGTAACTCAATGGTGCCAACAACCCAACTTGGTGGGCATAGGTATAGGTCAAAGCATTGTCGATATGGCTAGCAAACTTCGGAGAAACAAGATTGATCCTCTTTTGACCGTTGAAGAGATGCTCGTTAGGAACATTGATTCTCCAGGATTTTTTTCTTTTTCCCCAGTGATAATAATTATCTCCCCTGTATTTTATTTTAACATTTGCTTTGTAGCTTTGATCACCCCACAAAACTCCGTCTATATAATTATTTTCAGACTCAAGAGGACGAGGTGCGTGGAACATAAATGTATCTTTGGGAGGAATATCAGACTCTAAATGTGCCAGACCCGGGGTTTTTACTCGAAGCTCATACACAGGTAGCTTCGTCGTGGTTGAATTTTCTGAATGGGATACCCACACCTTCACAAGCTTAGACCAAGAGAAATGTAGGGATGGAAACGCGTAAGGATTGACCAAAGCAAAAGCAATTAGCGCTATAATAGGCAACGCGATCACAAATCTTGACCGAAAGAAGGCCACGAAGATATGTTTACATTCAGACAATGACACTGGTTATGTTTTACTATAATTCAAATCCACCCTATAGTGAATCCTTGGGCATGAATTGACGACAACAGAGAGCCATGAATAAGACCTCAACACCGACTTATTTGATCTATAACTCTCTTCAGCCGTATCATGGTTCAAGTGCAAGGCTCCTTTTGATGGTTGCTCATATGAAATCTTCCCATCAAGAAGTCATTTGGAAACAAGCTGGCCCAAGTTTTTTTCGAGCATGGCTTGATGTCGTTTGTTGGGCTTGGAGCGAATCTTTTGATGTCTTCTTTACACAGAAATTCAACCCTCTTACCTTAGCAGGACTGATGGTTGCCAAACTCAGAGGGAAGAGAACCATTGTAGATTGGGACGATTGGGACACTGGACTCCAACGCAATTGGATGTTCACCATCGTCATGAGCATCTGCGAGACCATAGGTCCTCATGTGCCAGACGTCATCAGTTCTCACAGCACAACCATCAAGAAAAAAGTGCCCACCAAAACGACATTTCGATGGATCTCTCAGTCCATAGAATCTCCCTCACCTCATTCATCGGGAAACCACATTCACAGCTTGCTCAAAACCCTTCACGAACAAAACAAGGGGGTCATCGCCTATGTTTGCACCTTTACTTCAGGTGGGAGCGCAGAGTTGCCTTCCATCATACAAGCGTGGGCAAGGGAATCCTGCCGAAATCATCTGGTGATTTTTGGAGACGGTCCTTTGAAACACACCCATCAAGATCTCATTGATTCCCTGGGACTGGCACATATGATTCATTTGGCAGGTTGGGTTGATCGATCCCAGCTCGCTCATACCCTACGACTTTTTGATGCAGGTTTGATTTGGATGGCAGACACCCCCGCCAACCGAGCAAGAGTTTCTTTGAAAACCTTGCACTACTTCCAGGCTGGAATTCCAGTATTTGGTCAGGCGGTGGGAGAGACCTTGCATCAATATGGAGCCTGGATCACACCAACCTCTCTTGCAGATCTGGCTTGCATGAGCGCAGACCAATTCAAATCCCGTCACATTCGATTTGATCAACCCAATCTTTTGAATCAAATGGAAAAAGATCTTCAAACTCTGATTCACGAAGAAGAAAAAATCTTTTCGATGGAGAAAGATGGCAAATATTTGTAGTTGGCCGCAATGGAGGGTTCCATTTTGCAGGAAAAATAGCAGTTGGGACATTTGCCCTCAACCATATTTTTTCTCAGTTGGCTGGCCTCCGATCCCGTCCAAATCGATGACAAGGTGTGATCTTTGATGTTTCCCACCCTTGGCAAATTGCCACACAGAAAAACGGACCCATCATAATAGACATCCAAAGCCAGATACCCAGCAAAACATGGGAATACCACCTGACTTGGTCTTTGAAAGTAGGTTCCAATGCCACGAATAAATCTAGCGCTTGGGCCAATTCGTTCTGGATGCTGCGCTTTTCTTTCTAGTAGACCCCTGACACAGTCCGAGACCTGCATGGGAGTTAGATCCAAAAGATACATTTTTGCGTCTTGCGTAAGGTAATGTTTTTCTGTTGTGCTCACCGCTGAGAACTGTACCTTGGGAACTCCAATGCTCAGAAGATGATCTATGGTTTGCAAAAGGTCTCAGCATTTTGTGAACACAAAACACTGTTGGTATCTACTTCCAAATGAGAAGGTTTTTCCTCCAAAAGGCGAATGAGATTTTCCGTTACCTGGGACACCCCGTTTACCCCCCGAATGGCTTCGTATACTTCTGGAAGGTGACTGTCATAAGAGAATGTAATTCGATCCAAACCACTGTCATAGATTGCTTTTCTCTTTTTTTCCGACAAATTGAGAGCATTGGTCGTCATTTGAACGGTAAGTCCTCTTTTTTTCAAGGTGCGAATGATGTCTAAGAAATCTTGTCGAATGGTGGGCTCTCCACCACCAAGGGTAACCAGTGGAATTCCCAACCTACGAATCTGATCAGCCAAAACATCAAAATCACTCAAGGTGAGGATTTCCGGACCCTCTTTCATTTTCCACGAATCACAAGTCTGACATTTGGAGTTGCAAGCTAGATTGATCAATAAATTGATGGATACGGGAGAAGACCAATTTTTTCCGAGCCAATACCCAGGCTGTACTGTAAGTACGTTGAAAAACTGTCTGACTAGTTGCGTAAAATTAAGTCCTGCTATTTTCAAGATCTTCTTATTTTACCCTATTTTTCGGAGAAATCTCTCTTTTGCTCGTGCAAGGACCATAGCCATTTCTTGCGATACAAATTTTATCAGAAAAGTGTCTTGCGCTTTCTATTTGGACTCTTCTATCTTATAATAATCATTATAAAGTTTTAAACCTTGAGTGATTGACCAACCATGCATTTTACATCCAGAGTAGACATCAATGTCGGATATTCCTGCAATGAAACATGCAAATTTTGCTATTACATTCAGACTGTAAAAGATCAATCCAAAGACAAAGACCTTCCAACGCAAGAAGTTAAAAACCAGATTCAGTACATCCGAAATCAGGGGATCCAAATTCTGGAATTTACTGGGGGCGAACCCACCATTCGAAACGATTTGGTCGAACTGATCCAATTTGGAAAATCATTGGGTTTTTCTAGTATCAGTATGATCACCAACGGCCTTCGAACCGCGAACCTCGACTATTGCAAACAGCTGGTTGAGGCAGGCTTGGACGATATTTTGGTCTCTATCCATGGACACCGAGCACAAGAGCACGATGATGTAACAGAAACCAAAGGTAGCTTTGAAAAAACTCTGCAAACCATCAAAAACTTTCAATCCATTGGTGGAGTCAAAATCAGAGCCAACTGTGTCATCTCCGGATTCAATCATCAATATGCGGTGGAAACGTTAGCATTGTATCACTCTCTTGGAATTCAAACTGCAAATTTCATTTTGTTCAATCCCATCGTCGAAGCCGATTGGCAATCCGCCCCAGAACTCAATGTTGCCTACTCTGATGCTGCCCCCTATATTCAAAAAGCGATCGACGAATACAAAGATAAAATTCAAAAAATCACCGTGCGCTATATTCCTCTTTGTTTGATGCAAGGGTATGAAAAATATGTCACCAACATGCCTCAGATTCAGTACGACCCTGACGAGTGGGACTATGTAATTCGTACAAGAATTCGAGAAGGATATTTCTTGAGCACTGCAGCGATGATCGCAGGGCTAATACTGTACCCTTTCAAAACTCAGTCATTGAAATCCGGTTGGAACACATTCAAGCACCATGGACTCAAATATTTTTTGCAAATCAAAAATAAAGTGTACGGCGATGCATGCAAAAACTGTTCGCTCAAAGGTGTTTGTGATGGAGTTTGGAGAAAGTACGCAAATTGGAAAGGATTCAATGAACTTCACTCCATCCCTGGGGAAAGAGTCAAAGATCTAACGTACTTCATCAAGAATAACCCCAATTTCTCGACTCCTTCAGAAAAGTGACGTTGAGAATGAAACAAAAACAAGTCGTCATATTGGGCGCAGGGATCACGGGTCTCAGTGCGGCAAGGGCTTTGGCTCAACATGGATTTGATGTTCGTGTATTTGAAAAAGAAAAAGTTGTTGGAGGTTTGGCCAGGTATTTCAATGACGAAGATGGATTCATCTATGACAACGGTCCAAGGTTTATTTTCTCAACCCTAGCGGAAAAAATTGGGATCGCAGAGATTTGCAAACCGATTAAATACTACGAAAATATTTACGTCAAAGGTCGTACCTACCAGTTTCCATTGGGGTTCATCAAAAATCCCTGGTACTGTTTGACCGTAGGACTTTCCATGGTGGCTCGAAAGTTCAAAAAACCTCCCACCAATCTTGAAGAATTTCTTTATACTTATTACGGAAAAACCTTATCCAAAGATGTTCTCACACCTCTGATCGAAAAGTGGGCTGGAATCAAAAGCAAAGATATTTCCATTGACTTTGCTTTTCGACTCCTACCTACAAGCATTCGCTATATATTGTACTCCTTGATCAAAAAACTTCGGGGAGGAAAGACTGAGGATTACTACAAAAAATCTCGATACATTGTGTACCCTCAAGGGGGAAACAAAAAGATCTTTGATGCCCTTTTGTCTGAGCCAGGAATTCACTTGACGACAGGAGCCATCTTGAAATCCATTGATTGTGATGAACACAAAGTAACAAAAATTTGTTTTGAAGGGCAAACTCTCGAGCCAGACTTTGTCATTAGCACAATTCCTCTATCATCTTTGCAAAAGTCCATGAATAACAAAGACGTATTTCAACCTTATCAAAACCTACGGTATCGAGCCATCGTGATCCTGTTCATCAAACTCAACAAACCCAAGGCTCTCGATGCACTTTGGGATTGGTATCCAGATCCGCAATTTTCATTTTATCGTATCGCGGAATACAAAAATGCAGATGCCAACCTGGCTCCTCAAGATAGAACACTGATTTCAATTGAGTTTGCATGCGAGGCCAGCGATCCATTGACCCGTTCAACCCCACAAGAACTTTATGAGGAGGTAGCCACACTCTTGGCTGAAAAATACAACATTGGTAAAGATGATGTTTTGAGTATGAAAGTTGAAGTCTCCTCCTTTGCGTATCCAATACTACAAAAATCTACAGAAGATCTGCATCGATCCATTGGACATACCACAAAGATGAAAAATCTATTTTTGGCAGGAAGAACGGGTGCATTTCAATACAGGATGACCGAAGGATGTTTTCAGAGTGCGATGGATTGTGTGGATTTGATTTTGTCTGAAAATGAAAATGATTCACCGTCGTCCAGCCTACAGCATGATTTTTCAGATCAATACGGAAGACCCAATGCAATCCCAGAATAAATTCAGTCATCACATTCAATTGCTGTATTTTTTCATCCTCAAAGAGTTGAAGGAGCGTTACAAACAAGCTTATTTTGGATTTGCCTGGCTTCTACTCGTACCCCTGGTAACCATGGGAACATTCTATTTGATTTTTACTCATATCTTCCCCATTCCCATTGATGATTACCCTATGTATCTCATCACAGGTTTATCTCCATGGTTTTTCTTTTCCAATTCGGTATCGCAATCCGTTCCTAATTTCAGCACAAATGCTAACTTGATACGAAAAACAAGCTTTCCGCGCTTTCTTCTGCCTATGGCAACTGTTTTATCAAATTTTATTACCTATCTACTGTCGTTGATCATGATCATGATGTATTACTGGAGTTTCGAGCACTTTACGATTTCAACCTTGTTGGTTGTTCCTCTATCTTTTCTATTTTCTTTGTACGTATTTTCCATATCGAGTCTGTTGTCCTATCTATACCTCAAATACAAAGACATAAAACCCATCGTTGAGTTGGGAATTTTTCTCCTTTTTTACGCAACACCACTTTTTTATTCCTTGGATCAGGTCCCTCAAAATTTTGCACCCTATTTGCTTTTGAATCCCATGTTTTCCTTTATTCAAATACATCGGGCATGTTTTCTCCAAGCTTATGTAACGCCTGTGATTTGGATATCTTCTGTATTGTGGATGATATTCTTTTTTCTTCTCTTTGCATGGACAAGGATGAAAATGGACAAAAACCTTTCGGACTATGTGAGATAATGATGAAAGCTGTTGAAATTCGACATCTTTATAAAATATATCAGTCTGCCGATGTCATGGAATCTTTGGTTCAGAATCTCCTTTCACTTGGATCAACAGAAAAAGCATCAAAGAAATATGCTTTGGAAGATGTTTCATTCTATGCAAACAAAGGCGAGTCCGTAGGAATTATCGGAAAAAATGGAAGCGGAAAAAGCACTCTGTTAAAAATCATTGGCGGCGTAACGGGATCAACATATGGAGAGCTCCACGTTCACGGAAAAGTTGTTTCGCTTTTAGAGGTTGGTGCAGGATTTAGCCTACTTCTTACAGGAAGAGAAAACATTTATCTCAATGGAATTCTATTAGGACTTTCTAAACAAGAAATTGAAAAAAAAATCGATTCAATCATCGAATTTTCAGGAATTGGAAATGAGATTGATCGTCCAACCTATCAGTACTCAAGTGGGATGTATGTGCGCTTGGGATTTGCAATTGCTGCCCACTCTGAACCAGACATCCTGATTGTAGACGAAGCTTTATCTGTTGGAGATCACGAGTTTCAGGCCAAATCTATCGAGGCGATCGAACAGCTCAAGGAAAATGGAAAAACACTTATTTTTGTTTCTCACGATCTTGGCATTGTTCAAGGCATTTGTGACCGGGTCTATTTATTGGAAAAAGGGAAAGTCGTTCACGAAGGTATTCCAGAGGCCGTGGTACCCTATTACCTTCAAACCTTTCCCAAACAAAATGCTTATTCAGAAATCAATCTGGATAACGTTCGATTGATTTTCAATGCTGGAAATCTAGCCCTTTATATCAATGAAATCAGTATTACCAAAATGTACGGACTGTATTGTTCCTTTTTTGCATTCCAAGGGTGGCATGATTCTGATCAGGCCTCTTGGAAAATCGTGCGCCAAGAAAAGCATAAACTCGTGGCGCACGCCAAATCAAGAAGACTTCCTATGGAGATGCGATGGGAAGTAGAGATCTTATCAAGCAAAATCAATATTAAAATTTATCTCAAAAAGAAGAAAGATTTTGTCATTGATGGGTTTCAAACAAGCATTATGCTTTCGAAACAATTTTCGTCCTGGGAAATTGGTGAAAAAAGTGGAGTTTTTCCCAAAAGACCGGAAAAGACTCTAAATGATTGGCAACATTTGAATACATTGGGAGAAGAAAAATCAAATCACATGTCTGCGTTTTCTTCACATTCAAATACTACAATTGACTTTGAACACGACTCACCTTTTGAATACCTTCCAACACCAATTGTAACTTCCAAAGATCTCAATGCAAATGTGCTTCAATTCCTCTTGGCTCGATCCAGTGATCTTTTTTCTTCCTTTGAAAGAGATGAAACCTTAATGTTTTCAGGATCTATCACCATACATGAATGATTCATTTCTCATATCTGTTGTTGTGCCAACCTACAAACGAAGTCAGTGGTTGTATGAACTTCTTCTTTCTATGGAGCAACAAACTCTACCCAAAAATCAATTTGAAGTGATTGTCGTCGACGATGAAACCCCTGATCCAGAGGGTCAAAGAAAAAAGGAACTGATTGAATCGAAAAAGTGGGAGTTTTCACTGACCTACCTGATTCAAGACAAAAAGGGCCCTGCAGCAGCAAGAAACGTAGGCATTCGGCAAGCAAAAGCCTCTTGGATCGCATTTACAGACGATGATGCGCTTCCAGAATCTCGGTGGCTTGAAACTTTTTCAAAATCCTTGTCCAATGAAGCTCTGGCCTTTTCAGGCATGACAAAAAGCAGCCACATCGCAACTCTAACAGAAAAATACCTCGATGAAGTCAAGCATCTGTCTGTGCATCATATTGGTGAGGATGGAACTCTTGCGTACATCATCACAGTCAATGCATGTTTTTCCAAAAAAATTCTTTTGGATATTGGAGGATTTGATGAGACTTTTCCCTACCCTTCCGGAGAAGACATGGACCTTGGATTTCGATTGAGAGAAAGAGGTGTTTCTTTTAAAATCGTCGAAGACGCGGTAGTGTATCATCGACATCGATCAAGTTTTCTTGAAATGACAAAGACCTGGTTTATTTATGGAAGAGGTGCTTACCAATGTGCGAAGAAAAATGCTAAACATCTTCACAAAGGTGTGACTTCTGATCACTTCAATATTGTTTCAAAAACGATTCAAATTTTGGCCTCATCCATTACTTCCACATATAAAAATGCGAGAAAGTTGGGCCTTTTGAAAAGCCTACTTTTTCAATTTTTTGAAATCTCCAATCACATTGCCTATCAAATGGGGAGAGTAACAGAAAGGCTTTTTGTCCGATGAAGAGCATAACCTTAGATATTCAACAATTGCGTTTTCACGATTTTCATCATCTTATAGAAAAAGTTACCCTTGAAGAAAGAGTCCATCGTTTGGTGATCAAAAATCCACAAACGTTAAGCTCAGAGAGCATTAAACAAATTGTAGCTAGTGCAAACTTGCATGGAATCTGGATTGTATGGAAAATTTCTCCTTCCAATTTTGACTTTATTTCAAATGTACAACATGCCTTTTCAGATTTTGAAATTGAAATCAAATGCGAAAACATTGAACATTCACAAAAATATCTTACGGTGGAGTCATTTTCGCGTATGCAACAAAGAACCATTTCATTGCGCCTTTCGATGGATCATCCACTCCCAAATCTTGAAATATTTTCGCTTCCATGGAGCAGCATATTTATTCATTTTTCAAATGTGGCTTCTCAAGAAATACAAGAACAAATCATGCAGCAATTGTCCTCGAGGAGTATACCAAAAAATCTTTTTTTCGAAGACCTTGCGTTTTGTCAGACAAACGAATCTTTTTGGGATTCTATTGTCACACCATCTATGTTTCCCTTTGCGGAAGTGTCCGTGAAAAAGTCTTGGATACAAGGCATTTCAAAGATCGATCACATTCGAAAAATCAAACTCATTCGATCCAAGCTTCAGAGAACATGGATAGATAAAAAAACAAAATAACTCAAGCCTACGAACTTCGACTGGATCGATATTTAGCGCTGATCCATAAAATTCTTGAATTGCCTGTTTTTTCTACATTGGTAGATATATTTTCATATACCTTACAAAAGATTGTTTTTTTGACAAAAGGACTTTCTGGATTCTTTTTTCTTTTTTTAACCAAAAATCCTTGCTTGAACTGTTCTATGAAACACAAATGCAGCAAAAATGTTTTTTCGTGGCAAAAAAAGAAAATGGTAGAACAGGATTGGAAACCAACGGACCATGCGTTCAAAAGATTAATAAAAAGCCGTTTTTGCTTCGATCAAAATAGATCTGTAGATGGACAGGCAGACCCAATGGAAATCGGTTCAAAAGAGTACCGTGTGGAACATTGCTCATACGATAAAATGAATGGGTCTATCGAGTGGCAAAGCATGAGGAACGTATATCGACAATCCACTCCCCTTCCCGTCCAATCTCTTCCCTTTTCTATCTCTGCTGTTTTTTCTGGGGTGGCAAAAGGATATGGATTTTTTGTCAATGGACATCCTCTTTTTGTGGCCCCTACTCGAGCCAGCCATCGTCTTACACTTGAAATAGATGATCAAGGAAAATATGAAATCAAGAGAGATGAACAGATTCTATCGAGATCTGATCTATGGACCCAATCTCCTTTGTACTTTGGGGCAATTGATGAAGTTCGTTTGGGTGCTTTCGGAATCAATCGATCTATGATCACTCAATCCGTCTTGATGAAGAGTTCTTTTGCAAATCACAGCCATACAAATAAGGAGTTTTCAATCGTGGTGTGTTGTACAAAGTACTCCAGAAGGTTGGGCCAGTTGATTCAAAGCATCGCTCGACAGAAATATGATTTGTCCAGGGTGGAAATCATGGTTGCATTTGTTCCTGGATTGGACACCACCGAAGATATTGTAGATACCGCACGACTATGTTGGAAAGATCTTTCGATTCTTCCTCTCCCATTCCCCGAATCATTGGCGACTCACAAATGGAAGATGATCAACCGTGGGATTTCTCAGTCTCATGGAGAAACCATCATTGTAACAGATGCTGATATGATTTTTCCTCCCAACCTTTTGGAAACCATTTCCTCTGAATACAAAGATGCTTTATTTTTGGGAGCCAATGGAAGAAAAATGCTCACACCACAAACAACTGCTAAAATTTTGACAGGCACCATAGATCCCATTGAAAATTTTGATGCTCTGATCAATGAGCCTGAGGCAGGTGAGCTTAAACTGGGAGAGGCCAAAGGAAAACCAATCGGATATTTTCAATGCTTCAAAAGGGAAGTCTTTGAAAAAGTCCAATATAGAGACTTGCCTCATTTTGAAGGATCGGATGGTTTTGCCGAAGACGTTGAAAAAGAATTCCATGCAACGGTCATTGGGAAAACATCGTACTTCTTCATTTGGATCATCAAGGATCCAAATGGTACGGCACGCAAAAACAGTTTTAGCAGCTACTCTTGCTGAATCATCTATATTTTTACGACCAACGATCTTGTCAAATGCAATTCTTAGGCAGATTTTTCAAAAGGTTCTACATCTTTCTCTTGTTGAGAGATGTAGTATTTTGGATCTTTGATAACTTGTGGCAATACAATGGCTTGGGCCTCGTCAGTGCCAAACAAATCTGCATAGTCGCCATGAAACCCATCGCAAATGTCTTTGACGGAACATTTCTGACATTCGATTCCGTACCGATACCCACAGTGAAGTTCTGACCGAACCTTGGCATTGTCTCGATACAAAGCTTCTTGATCCGATCGCTTGTCCATAAATCCTGCGTAGATGTTATGAGCTTTGTGCAATACATGTCCCACCATCGGAAATTTCATCAACATAGAAATGGGCTTTCTCAATCGCCAAATCAAACCTTGGTTGGTCAACGTTGCAGGGTGAGTCACATCTCCAGATTTCATCCGCTGCTGTTGCATGCCTGTCCACGACCATGATGAGTAGTCCCATTCGTGGTGGTCATAAGACAGCTGCTGAAAATTGTACATGGATTTTCGGTGACGTTCATTGGCCATACATATTGGCAAATATCTAACATTGGCTTCCACACCGTTGTCATCCAAAATATCCAGTGCCTCGTTGAGTTTGGGACGAAGCTCAGAATACATGGGCACGTTCGATCCACTTCGTCGACCACCTTTGGCCTGGTCTTCAAATGGATTGAAGGCCAAAAAATTCACCACGCGAGCACCTGTTCGTACTGCAAGCTCAGCGATTTGAGGCAACTGATTGACAACAGGCTTGGACATCACACAATTGAATCGAAAAGGAATGCCAAGCTCTCGAAGATTTCTCAAAGCATTCATTTGTTTAACATGAGCCCCAGGCATTTGAACCACGCGATCATGAACTTCTCCGATACCATGAACACTGACCAAAAAATCATTGATCCCAGCATCGATGTATTGTTTGCATCGCTCTTTGTCTTCCAACACCAAAGCATTCGTGATCAAGGTTGGTTCCAGTCCGATCTCATGACAGTAAGAAACCAAAGAAAGGATATCTGGCCAAATGGTAGGTTCTCCACCCTGGATATCGATAGAATCGTTTCCATAATGCTCTCTCAACGTTTTGCAAATGGTTTTGGCTTTTTCCAAAGACATAAAAGGATGTTCTGGATGGGTTTTGATTTCAATCCGATCCAAAAAATAACAAAAATAGCAACGCAAATTGCAGGTTTGGCCAAGCCACATTACGGCTCGCTTGGTGATGGTCCGACGAGTGGTTCTGGGCAATACTGGAACAGTGTTTTTACTGGTGGCAACAGCCATTTCCAAAGCTTTTTCAAGAGCTTCTTTCGGATTTCTTTCGTCCGATGACATTTCTGCTTGATAGGATTCGTCCGCGGTTACCCCCCGTTTGGACATGAGGTCTCTTTTGGATTTTGTCACTGCAGCCTGAGTTTTTTCCATGCGCAAATTCCTTTTGTTTTTTAGTTGTTGATCACAGCCGAAGATTTTTTGGCTTCATCAAAGAGATATCCCGCAAAGTGAACAAACCCTCTTACTTTACGAAAAAAATCTTTCCAATGAAGATTTTTGAGAGCAAATCGAAGCAGGTAGGTAGGACGAAAGTAAAAACTTTTCAATCCACGATCTACAGCTGCTTCCACCTCTTGTTTGGAAAGTCCTGGATAACTGATCACACCCGTTTGTTCTCCTTTGGGATCAAGCCATTTGGTCCAATCTTCAGTTTGAAGATATCCCTTTTCTTTCGTGTAATCGAAATACTCTGTTCCTGGAAAAGGCATTGCCGCAGTAAATTGCAAGGTATGAAGTCCCAATTTGTTCGCGAAGTTGATGGTTTTGTCCATGGTTTCTCGGGTTTCGCCAGGAAGTCCCAACACAAAGGTTCCATGAACATCTAGCCCAGCTTCTTTGGTTCTAGCCATAAAAACTTCTGCCTGCTCTACCGTAGCTCTTTTTTTGATGTTGTCCAAAATGGCTTGGTCACCTGATTCAAAGCCCACCAACAGCTCTCGGCAACCTGCTTTTTTGAGCATTTTCATCATTTCAAGGTCCGCTGTATCTACACGGGCATTGACCGAAAAGTTGATTTTGAGTCCGCGACGTAAAATTTCCTCACAAATTCCAATGGCAGTACTTTTGTTCAATGTAAAGGTATCGTCTTCAAAGAAAAACTCTCCACCCTTGGCGACTTGAGGACAAATGGAATTGATCACCCACTCCATCTCATCCACCACACGTTCAGGTTTTCGAAGTCGAAGTTGCTGACCATGCATGACCTGCGGCCACAAACAAAATGTACATTTGTGAGGACATCCTCGTCCTGAGAAAATATCTACGTAAGGATAAAGTTTGGTTCCATCAAAGTATTTCATCAAGTCCAGCTGGTGCCATGCAGGATAAGGAAAATCATCGATGTCTTTGACCAGAGGTCTGTCCTGAGTTTTTGAAATGTTTCCATCATTCCAATAATGTACGCCCAAAACATCATGCAAAGAATCAAAATGAAAAATGGCTTCACGAACCGTGTAATCGTATTCTCCTCTGGCGATAACATCCACGGCCCCTTCTGCATTGATCAATGTTTCTTCGGGTTTGGACGAAGCGTGAGGGCCAACCATGATCACTTTTACATCGGGAATGATTTTTTTTGCAATTCGAGCACAATTGATATCGGATTCAATGGAGGGAGTGGTTGAGTCGAGCACCACAAACTCAGGTTTTTCATTTTTCAAAAGGTCTTTGTACTCTTCCAATCCCCAGTCTCGGGCAGGAAAATCAAAAATTTTTGCATCAATATTGGCGGCTTCGAGTACAGCCGTGCAGTAAGCCAGCCAATCCGGTGCCCGCAGCACTCGACCTCGTGTCTTGGCAGCCCATCGCTGCGTTCGACAAAAGTCTTTGACAAAAGGTTCATTGATGACGAGCGTTTTTAGCAATGAAATTCTCCTACAGGGCTTGTCCTGGTTATTGGCCTAGAAGGCTTGCTGGTGATTGATGATGATATAAATTGTGAACTATAGCCACCATTATAGCAATTTTTCCATGCACTTGACCAGCCCTACCGAACTTTGGAGAAATCACCCATTTGAGGTGCCTTCAAAATGGCTTTTTTCAAACAATATCAAATTTTAGATGCTATACAAACCGATTTAACTTTTTTTGTGATCAATGACTCCATTGCTCAATTTGAGTTTGACCCAATATTTGGGGTTGACGCTCTGGGGAAAATCACCGATTCGCCCAACATTGACTTTGGTTTCAAAGGCATAAGGAACTTTGTCATCTTCTGAGAGATGAATTTGATTTGCCGTTGGAGAGTTTGGCCCTATATTATAGAGAGGTCGATCGATCTCGATCAGACCGTTGCTGCTTCACATGAACCTGAACATCATTGGGAATCTCGATCTCACATCGAATGCCTCCAAAATCGGAAAAATCGAGGTTTTTCGGTCCAGGACTTCTTTGAATTTTTCGGTGGCTTTCTTGTCCAGCATTCGCAAACCAAAGAAACTACGCCCTGGTGTTCTTTGCGACGAAAATCGACTTTTCCGTTCGAAAATTCGATGTTGATGTCCTGCCCCTTGCCAAGTCAGTCCCTCTCCTCGTTGAGAAACCTTATCATCATCGTCCCAATCGATATCGAAGTCGAAATCCTTCCATTTTTCCAGATTGATTTCGTCGGATTGAATATCGATCAACCCTCCCAAAATCTGAACTCTATATTGTCATCCACTTTGACACAGACCAAACTTCCAAACCAAAAGCACGCTGCAAATGGCCAATACACAAATGGTCCCGCAAACTCCTGCAATGGCCCATTTTGCCAAACTGGGCAACACTGAAGTGTTTGTACGCGAAATACCTCTTTCCAGCAAATATCGGTTGGCGACTTGATCAGCATCTCCCAGCGAAGACAAAATCGATTTTAGGTTTTCCTCGATCCATCGTCGATGTGACTGCGATTTCAGTGATGATTTCTGCCTTTTCAACCACACTGATCCCTCGTAAAGCTTTATCCAATTTTTGAAGATATGCTTCTAAACGTTGATCATTATTCATTTTTTTATCTCCTCATGTTGAATTTTGTGAAGTTGATTCCTCATCTCTTCAAACTCTTTTCTCATCATTTCCAGAACGGTAAATCCCTTGTTGGTCAAGGTATAGAACTTTCGAGGATGCGTAGACGATTCGGTTTCCCACCTGGAATCCAAAAGACCGTCACTTCTCAGACGATTGAGCAATGGATACAAGGTTCCTTCTTTGATCCACAAATCCAATCGGCCCAAAGCATCAAGCATCTCAAAACCGTACATTTTCTTGCCAGCTTCCAAAAGGCTGAGAATACACAGCTCCAAATAGCCTTTGCGAAACTGCGTTTTCCATTTTTGGATATCTACCATGTTGGTCTTTGTATATAGCAATACTATGTATGATGCAATAAAATATCCATTGAAAGGTCATTGCATTCATATTTTTTTGCCATCAAATTGACCCATAGATTGAAAGGCTGCTACACTGCCCTATGAGGGAGAACACTTTCCGCATTGTATGCGTAGCTGCACATGATCAAAAAAGAAGATAAAACCATCCGAAAAGAAACGCGTGACCTAGCCTCCGAAAATGAAGGCAAAAAGGCCAATTTTGTCGTGATTGCCGGTCAAGACATTGGAAGAAAGTACGAAGTATCCAAAGAGGCCCTGACCGTGGGTCGTAAAACGGATTGTGATATTTTTGTCGACGACGAAGATGTTTCTCGAAATCATGCCCTGATCAACATCAAAAGCGATGGAATTTATATCACTGATCTAGGTAGTACAAATGGAACCTTGGTCAACGGCGAAAAGATTACGACGCATTTGCTCCAAGACGGAGACCGAGTTCAAATCGGAAATCTGATGGTACTCAAATTCAATTTTGTGGATGAAATTGAAGAGTCATTCAATGAGCAGCTCTACAATGCTGCCAACAAAGATTATCTGACTCAAGTCTACAACAAAAAGTACTTCATTGATCGATTCAAAATGGAATTTAGTTATTCCAAACGACACGACTCTAAGCTTTCAGTGATGCTCTTTGATTTGGATCATTTCAAACAAATCAACGACACCTACGGTCATTTGGCAGGAGACCAAATTTTGAGAAAATTTGCTGCCGAAATCACTGCTATGAAACGACATGAAGATTTGTTTGCTCGATATGGTGGTGAAGAGTTTGTATTGCTTTTGCGAGATACTGATCAGGAATCTGCAGTGAGCATCGCAGAAAAAATTCGGACCAGAATCGAAAAAGTTTCTTTTCAGGCCGACAAACATGCTGTTCATGTTACTGTGAGTATTGGAGTGGCTACATTCCAAGAAAACAACTTTTTTCATCATGATGAACTGTTGCGAAAAGCGGATCAACAGCTCTATCGTGCCAAGCAAACCGGCCGCAATGCTGTTTGCTTTGAACAGCCTGGAGGAGCTCGCAAAGAAGCTTCCTAGGCCAAGATGGAACCATCACAAAGACACCAAGATCTTTTGCAAGAATTTTTGCATGATCTTCGTGTGGAAAGAAAGCTTTCCAATCACACCATAGAAAACTATTATCTGGATCTGAAATCTTTGTTGTCTTTTCTGGCACAACACGAGATTGAATATTTTTCACAAATAGATCCCACGATCATGGAGGCCTACTTTTCTTTTCTCCATCAAAAAGCTCTTTCTCTTCGTTCTGTGGCTCGCCACAAAAGTTCAATGCAGTCTTTTTTTTCATTTCTTTTCAAACGCCGTTATTGTGAGCAAGACAAAACAGAACTCTTGCCCCACACCAAACCCAGCAAAAAACTTCCATTGTTTTTGCGCATGGATGAAATCGAGCGCTTGTTTGATGCGCCCAATCTGGATCATCCGTTGGGCATTCGAGATCGATGCATCATGGAACTGCTGTATGGATCAGGGTTGCGTGTGAGCGAACTCACGCAGTGCAAACCAACCGACATCGACGAAACACAGGCTCTGATTCGTGTCATCGGGAAAGGAGAAAAGACAAGAATTGTCCCCATCGGAGAAGAAGCTCTCCATTGGCTCCGCCTCTACCTTTTGCAGGCAAGACCCCTGCTGATGAAAAAGAAAAGCTGCAATTATGTTTTTGTCAGTCAACAATCCAAATCCATGAGTCGTCAAAGTGTATTCAACCTCATCAAAAAACATGCCCTGCAGGCACATCTTCCAGTGTTGCCTTCTCCCCATACTCTTCGACATTCATTTGCCACTCACATGCTTGAAGCAGGCGCAGATTTGAGATCTCTCCAACAACTGTTGGGGCATTCCAGCATCGCAACGGTGGAAATTTATACCCACCTGTCCAATACGCAGATGAAATCGATATATATAGACCATCATCCTCGAGCCAAAATGGAAGACGGCTCCGACCAAACCTAACATCCTGAAAAATACAGGCTTTCTACCCACGTGGAAGAACTTCCAATTGACACGTGGCATATGAATTTATATAGCTTTTTGCAGCATGAGGTCTGGGGAAAATCGACAATTCATCCTAGCGAAGGTGATCTGGGCCACGCAGGTAGCGATGAGGCATGGGTTTCATGGTGTGTGGATGAGTATTCTCATTGCGCAAATCATTCTGGGTCCTTGGACTTCCCAAGCCTGGGGTCGCCCCTTGGAAACGACTGCAGTCGACTCTCTAATGCCCATACCAGAAAAAAGAACCCTAGATGACCAAGATCGTCTAGCAGAAATTCGAACGCAGCTCATGTACCTCGGATTTTCCGTCGGCATGATGGAACAGTGGAAGACCGGAGAAGAGCAGATTCTCGATGTACTCTACCAGGTAGCAAAACGTTCGTATGAATACCTGTATCGGTGGCACGACAAAACATTTGATCATCAGATCCCAACACTCGATCAATTGAAAAAACTCAAAACCTCCAAGAAATTTTGGCATTTTCTGACCTAACACGAAAACTCATCAACTATATTTTGCTCAGACACTACTTGATGAGTCAAGTTCGAAACGATCATGACCGTCAGCAGATTCGTACCATTTTGTCGTACCTCCTCACACAGTCGGTGAGGATGATACCTTTCAAAGACCTGGCGTTTGAGCTTCGCTCCACCTCTTGGACATTGGAGCCGCCTTTGAATCCACAAGCCCAGCAAACACTCCAACCATCCAACTAAATCATTCATACAAGGTATAGCCCAGGTGCAGGCATCAACATTCTTCGCGTTCGTCACAAAGAATCCAAAGATATTTCAGAGCAAGATGGCACCGTGATCGAAGAACCTCTCACGAGTCTCCAATTGTATCGATGGATGATTGCCAAAGATCTTGGAATGACCTGGGAATCCGCAAAACGCTTCTACGATGACTACTGGCAATTTTTTTCTGGAACCACGAAGCAACCTGCCATCCACGTCAACCAAGATTGCAGCATACAATCTCTTCCTTCTGTCTTTCCTGGAGAATCCAAAAGACTTCTTGGAGATCTTTTTGCACGAGGTGATTGGTATGTGCACTCCAACTCTACACTAGATTCTTCCACTCACAATTTCGAGGAGAAACTTCAACTTCAACTCTCCAGAGTCGAAGAGCACGCTACATCGGTAGACATGGCCTATCAAAATTTTAAGAAAGAAATAAAAGCTTCAAAACCAATCTCCGAAAACATCGATCAAGCCTATGCCACCTATCAATTTGCTGTCCACCAATTGTATGGAGACTATCAAACCCAATACATCACTGGAACACCGGTTTTTCAAAAATGGTTTGGGAAAATAAAATCCAAACAGGAGTTGCAAGTCTATGTTCTGAAAAAAGCTCGACCTCATCCACTCGCCTATGAGAGAATCTCTCCTGATCTCAAGCAAAAAATAGGTGACTGGAGTCAACGAGAACAACTGGCCCGATATGCAGGAAATTTTTCTCAACTTCCCCAAGCAGGATTTCACATTCATGAGCTACGAAACAATTGGGAAATGTACAATGGAAAATTTGTACAACATGTAGGAATCTATTGGGCATCCATCGAAAATGCCAATCAAACCTTGATCGATCAATGTCAACTTTCCAAAGAGCGTATTCTAGACTACAACACACAGCTTTCCAAAGGCACTCAAATCTACCTTGGCAATCATACACAACTCAGCTTGTCCACTCAATCCAGAGAAGAACAAATCAAAATTCATCATGGCATTTTTCAAACCACGACACAGCTCACGCAAGACAACTTTCTTCCCACATTGCAAGACATGATAAAAACTCCAAATCTTGTAGCTCATGTTCTCAACGATCGCCCCTATTTTGCAGGCTTGGTCGTCAAACATATTCATCAAATCTCAGATC
This sequence comes from Bdellovibrionota bacterium, assembly GCA_041391365.1. GTDB lineage: Bacteria > Bdellovibrionota_G > JALEGL01 > JALEGL01 > JAGRMV01 > JAGRAX01. The sequence continues at coordinate 661,629 of JAWKOC010000001.1, forward strand.
TCCAAAAAAAAGAAGAAACCATCGACAACATGATTCGCATCGGAACATGGATTGGAACTGGCGTTCTCATGGCCGTTGGACTCGGGATGATTGCCTACCCATTGAGTGCGGCGTTGCTATCGACATTCATGGCAGTCAATGTTGGAATGGTTCTCACAGCTGGAGTGCAGATTGCGAGAATCGTTGATCGATCCCAAACCTTTGAAGAGAGAAAAAAATGGCTGGAAGGCATTGGAATCATCGGTCTGGGAAATGAATGGACAGCAAGAGAACGAGAAATGCTCGAAACGTACGTTGAACGAGCTTGGATGTACGGGCTGGTGTTGGGCATTTATGTGGGAGTCAATCTCATCACCTATTTTCGATTGATGATCAACATCATGAAATCCATGGCGCCTTCTGCCGCACAGGCTGCATCTTTTTTTCAAAAAATGATCAATGTGTATTCTGGCATTCCTGGGGGATCAGATCCAACCTATCGTTTTATGTTTTTTCGATCTTTGGATGCGGAGGAACTTGCCATCTGCAAAGCCGTTGTGCACACTAGCTCACGCACCATTCCCTTGACTTCCATCAAAGATGAACTGACTTTTTTATGCTCTTCGAGACGAAATTCAATCGACATTGTCTCGACTCTCTTCGCATCTATCGACCAACGAAAACCTCCTCTTGCAACGAATCGAAACCAAAATCCAAAACTACATTGAGATTAGAGGGTTGGGTACGGCAAGTGGATCCACCAACAGTCCATGGATTGACCCTGTTCTTTTGGTAGATCAATTGCATCTCCAATCTGTCCGTACAGGACCTTTTGGTGGAACAGCAACCACGACACTTACTCAGCCTCATCCTATTGTCACACCCACCTTGCAACCTCAACCTGCTTCTGCCGCAGCTGTTGTGAGCAATGTGGTTGATCCTGCGGGATGGTCATCCATCAAGCCCATTCCTTACCCCATTGATCTGGATTCCAAAGGATTGGAAAACATGCATGTCGGAGAGCAAACAAACATCTATGTGTCTGACATTGATCCAGATGAACTTGAAAGAATCTTCAAAGAGCTAACCAAAGAACGTACTGAAAGCTCCAGTTTCCAAAGCAATCGCGATCAACGACGTAAGATCATTGATACAATTTTGGAGAAAGTCAAAAAACAAGAGAGCCTTACCAAAGAAGAAGAAGATTTTTTGGCGGAAAACCTTATCATATGCAGCAATGAAAAGCTTTATTTTGAAAATGAGCTATGCGCGATGATTCTGTTGATCGTTCAATATATTTATTTTTTTCCTCCCGATGAAGGCTATTTTGAGTTTCTGTTCAAGATTTCATCTTACCTTCTTCTTTACTCTTCTGAGCGGATCGAAACCTTGTGGACTCTGAGAGAACTGGACCATCAAAGAAATACTGGTGAAGAAGAGCAAGAGTCTCTTTTCTTCAATCTTTTCTCTCTCTTAGACTTTGAACAAGAGCATCCCACGGTCTTCTCCAATCAGTTTGGGGAATTTGAGCTGGATTTGTTTGAAAATGACATCAAAAATGCGGTCACCCTCTTTCCTATTTTATCTACTCTTCGTCAAAGCGATTTTGAACATTCCATTTTTGATCTATTTTCAGGGCATGAACTTCCTGATTGGCATACAGATTATCCCTTGTACGATGAGGACAATGGAATGTATTTTTCACCGTTCTTGTATTGGTCCTTGGCACTTGTTCACCCGAATGGCCGCGAAACTCGTTTTGATCAAAATCAAAATCCCATCGTATCTGATCACGAATTGGATCAAATGAATTTGTTTTTCACCATACAAATCGCAGGTCATTGGGTCGATGATCTGGGCAATACGATTTACTCCAACGAGCAACTTGCTCTATCGGCTTCCCGTCTGGAAAAAATTGTAGGAAGCATGAGAAATGCCAACACGTATTCTTACAGCAAGCACATTGAAAAATATATCCTGGAATTTCATCCTCTATCAATAGAACGACATCGAATTGCGACCATCATTCGAAGGATTTTGAAAAATTATGATGTCGAGACCATCGACGAATACTTTGAAACCTATATTGGATATGACCCTTATCTTGAAAGACTAAAAGATAAAATCATAGAAGAGATCAAACACGATCCTGTGTTTTCGTTCCTCCATTATTTTGAAAATCTTCCCGATATTGTGGGAAGACCATCCTATCGCTTTCGCACCTCTCACTCAGAAAACTCATTCGAGGTGTACTCAGACATGCTCGAAGGTTTTGGAGACGTACCCATTCTCTTGGATGTGTATATCAACCAACGAAGAAATCCTCTGCGGCATCCCTAAAACAAGATCTGATTTATCCACACCAACATTGACAGTTGGGCTGAGCTTGGGTAGCCAAGGAGTCACTATGGCTGAAAAAATGAGCATGCTGCTGTTATGGATGGTACCGTTTGTGTTCTCGTTGTCGTTTCATGAATTTGCCCACGCATGGTCAGCCAATGCGCTGGGAGACCCCACCGCAAAATTTTTGGGGCGCATGAACCTCAATCCTCTTTCCCATGCCGATCCTTTTGGGACCATTTTGTTTCCTGTGCTAGGCTTTTTTTTTGGATTTCCCCTCATTGGATGGGCCAAGCCCGTGCCGGTCAATGAATCTCGACTGAGAAATCCAACCAAAGATGGAATGTTTGTGGCCGCAGCCGGTCCATTGTCCAATCTGGTGTTGGCGGGAGTGTTTACCGCACTCGCTGCATTGATTCACGCTATGACCATGCCCAACGGAAACGGGTACTTGAGTACAGACTTGAAACAAATGGGAGCTACGGGAGCTTTGTTTTTGATGTGCATTTTTGGCCTCAAGCTCAATGTCATTTTGGCGTTTTTTAACCTCCTGCCCATGCCACCTCTGGATGGAGGAAGAGTTTTGCGAGGACTGTTCCCCCAGCTCAGTCCTCAGCTGGCGGTGGTGGAAAGATATGGTTTTTTCATTTTGTTGGTCCTTTTGTACACAGGACTCTTGAGTATTTTGCTCCAACCTGCGTTTTATCTCATGAATTTTTTGGTCTCTCTGATATAAGCCCCTGATCATGAAAACCATCGTAAGCGGGATGCGCCCAACGGGGAGCCTACACATTGGACACTACTTTGGTGCGCTCAAAAACTGGATCGACCTCCAGCACCACAACCAATGCTATTTTACGGTAGTGGATTGGCACGCTCTGACCAGCGAATTCGAAGACACGCGAAACATTCCCGCCCATACCCGAGAAATGGTGGCCGATTGGCTCGCTTCGGGATTGGATCCCAATCTCTGCACAATTTTTTTGCAGTCTGGCGTGGATGCACAGTCAGTTCTGTATTTGATTTTGGGAATGTTCACACCCATTGGATGGCTGGAACGCAACCCCACCTATAAGGAACAAAAAGAGCAAATTCAACACCGTGACCTATCTAATCTAGGTTTTTTTGCCTATCCGGTCCTCCAAACCGCTGACATTCTCCTCTACAAGGGGGAGAAAGTTCCAGTGGGAGTTGACCAAGTCCCCCACATTGAGCTTTCTCGGGAAATAGCGCGACGATTCAATCGGATCGCGGGAGAGATTTTTCCTGAACCTGAAGCTTTGCTCACGCCCAGCCCCAAAATCTCGGGCACTGATGGACGCAAAATGTCAAAATCCTATGGAAATGCCATCTCCTTGGGAGAACCCTCGCAAGAGCTGGAAAAGAAAGTCAAAGCCATGGTCACCGATCCCAACCGAATCAGGCGATCGGACCCGGGAGACCCCAAACAGTGCAATTTGTTTCCCCTTCATGAGCTCTTGTCCTCCAAAGAAACGCAGGAAGAGGTCATTCAGGGATGCACCACCGCCGGAATCGGCTGCGTGGACTGCAAAAAAATGCTTTTGCCCTCTCTCGAGGCCTGATTGCCCCATTCGAGAAAAAACGCAGCCAGTGGCTTGGCAAACCCGAGATCGATGAGGTCTTGCGTACCAGGGACAGAAAAAGGCCCTAAGCGATCCGCCAAACAAACCCTTGAGGAAGTCAAAGCGCTTCTTCATTGCAGCACAATAGGTACCTGAAAAATGGAAGCACTTCCAACATCTTGATCTTGAGCGAAAGGAAAAGCACCCCTATCATGTGCAGCTGGATGCTTTTGAAGGTCCCCTGGATCTGTTGCTTCACCTGATCAAAGAAAACGATGTTGATATTTTCAACATTCCGGTGGCAGAAATCACTGAAGAATATCTAAGCTACATTGAAGCAATGGAAACTCTCAATTTAATTCCATCCTTGTTGAGTTTTTGCTTATGTGGCTTCTACCCTCAGCGCACATCAAATCCAAAATGCTTTTACCACCTGACGAAAACCAAGATGATCCAGAAGATGAAGGCAAAGATCCTCGAGAAGAATTGGTGAAACGACTGCTTGAGTATCAAAAATACAAAACGGCCGCGGAACACCTGAAACCTTTTTTCTATTGGGACAAGATGTTTTCGTTCAAGAAAAAACCCGAAAAATTTATGCACAAGAGCAACCTGTGGAGTTGGCGGAGATTAGCATTCACAAATTGATTTTGTCATTCCACAAAATTTTGCAAAACATCCCCCTCGACATCACTCACAATGTTGAAAAAGAAGTGTACAGCATTGATGAATGTGCCAGAGAAATTGCCGTTTTTTTCAAACGAAAAAAATAAGCAAAGTTCGATTCATGGACATGTTTAGCCACATCAAATCCAGACCCAAAGTTGTGGCTTCTTTTTCGGCTATCTTGGCAATGATCAAGCGGGGAGCCATATCGGTTTTTCAATTAAATCAATTTGACGACATTGAATTGGTAGCTACGGAACAACTATATCAAGGAGACATACACTATGACGAATCCGAATTCACAGGAGTCCTCGACATCGATGGATTGGGGACAACCGATGGAGAAACTCAAGTCGATTCTTGATTCTCTCTTTTTCATCGCAGACAAACCCATCACAACCAAACAATTGGAGGATATTCTCCCTGAGTTTTCCAAATCTCAAATTCGTCAGGCTTTGACAGAAATGATTGAAGAGCCCATTTCATCTCATGCAGGAATTGTATTGTATGAGATTGCGGGAGGGTATCAATACCGAACCCATCCAGAAAACGCGAGTTGGGTTGCCAATTTTACCAAAGCCAAACCTGTTCGTCTTTCCCGAGCTCAATTGGAAGCACTTTCGATCATTGCCTATCGTCAACCTGTGACCAAACCCGAAATCGATGACATTCGAGGCGTTGATTCCGGAGGAGTCATTCGTGTGCTGGTCGAAAGAGGATTGGTAAGAATCTTGGGCAAACGGGATGAACCCGGACATCCTCTGCTCTACGGAACCTCCAACGATTTTTTATCTTTTTTCAATTTAAAGAATCTATCTGATCTTCCGCCATTGCAAGAATACACAGAATTGGGAGAGGACAGTTTGAAAAAATTGGCTCAACTTTTCCCCGAATCCACGGATATTGAACAAAATCTTCAAGAAGAAAATATTCTCCCTCTTGAAGAAGGAGAAGCTTCGCAACCAGCGATTTCTTCGGAAGGAACCACTTGAGCAACTCAGATTCCACCATTCGCTTAAATCGATTTCTTGCGCTACAAGGAGTATGCTCTCGACGAAAAGCAGATCAACTGATTCAAGAAGGTCGTGTCGAAGTCAACGGACAGCTCATCACAGAGCTTGGACACAAAATTGAACCGAAGAAAGGTCTAGAAATTTGTGTAGATGGCGTTCCTATAGACATTGTCATGGGGAAGAGATGGTATTATGCCTTTTATAAACCCAAAAACGTGATCACAACCATGAGTGACCCAGAGCAGCGTCCATGTGTTGGAGACTATTTGCAAAAATTTTCTGCGCGACTCTTTCCCATCGGTCGGTTGGATTTTGATGCTGAAGGACTGCTCATTGTAACCAATGACGGAGATTTGTCTCACAAACTTGCACACCCTAAGTTTAGCATCAAAAAAACTTACCTGGTAAAAATCAAAGGCAAAGTCACACCTGGATTGATTGATAAAATTGCAGGTGGGTTACGTTTGGAAGATGGATGGGTCAAACCCACACATGTTTCCATTGATAAGGTTCTCAAAGAAAATACATGGATCAAAATCACATTGACCGAAGGAAGAAACCACATCGTAAAAAATATTTTCTTGCATGTTGGAAACCCCGTCATCAAACTTGTTCGTACAGAGTTCGCAGGAATTCGATTGCAAACACTTAAACCTGGTGAATTTAGAGAACTCACCAAAAAAGAACTTTCAGCCATTTTATAATCATTTCTATGAGCAACAAAATTGAAGGCCAATTGTCTTCGATCAAAAAGGCCGATCTCAAAAACATCGAAAAACTGCTACGAAAAAAAATTCCCAACACGAAGATCATCACATGGGAATTGGCAAAATATTTGGTCAAACTCTGCAGTCAGGTACAGCAAAGCATTGGAATCAGCATTGCTCGAAATGGAGTCGTTGAAAACATCACCATTGGTGGGTACAAAGAAATTCTGCCAACATCAAAGACCAGACTTCGCAACGTAGCTTCACGACTCTCAGGATATCGATTTGTCTATTGCAGCTTTGCAACTACATTTGACCAACGCATACTCAACGATCTCGAAACCAAGCGACACGATCTTTTGTGCAAAATCTCCATGGATGAGCGAGGAATTCCTTCTGAGGTAGAGCTAGCCCATCTGGTGCCCGACCCCTCCGGTCGAGATACAATTGCCACCCAAAAGTTTGGCAGTGTCTTGGACATGGACATCGATTTTGAAGAATTCATTTCTCAGCTAGAATCTGACTTTCAAAATATTTACATGCCTCAGTTCTTGATCGAAGATCAAGTCAAAGCCATTCTCTGCTACCATGCTTTAGGCAAATCCGTAACTCCAGAAGACATTCACGAAACCATTGAACTCTCTCGTACCGCTGGATTGAAAATTGTGGATATTTTTTCTCAAAAAAAGGGACCCATGTCCCCCAGAACTTTGTTTGGAAGCGGAAAAGTACAAGAGCTGTATGACCGTGCCATTTATAAAGGTGCGGATTTGATTTTGTTTCACAACAATCTCACGGCTTCTCAGTTTCGTATTCTTGGAGATCTTATCGAGCTCCCATTGATTGATCGCACACAATTGATTTTGGATATTTTTGCTCAACACGCCAAAACACATGAAGGAAAACTGCAAGTGGAATTGGCGCAGCTCAAGTATACCTATCCTCGACTAAGAGAAAAAAACACACAGATGTCGAGGCTGGTAGGAGGTATTGGTGGACGAGGTCCTGGGGAAACCAAATTGGAAATTCATCGGCGTCGGGCCAATGAAAAAATCACTCGTCTCACACGCTCCATTGAGCAAATCCGAGAAACACGACAATCTCAGCGAAAGATGCGCCAAAGAAACCATGTTCCACAGGTTTCTATTGTTGGGTATACCAATGCAGGCAAATCGACACTTCTCAATGCCATGACTCAAGCGGATGCTCTATCAGAGGACAAATTATTTGCGACCTTAGACCCTCTGTCCAAAAAACTTCGTTTTCCTCAAGATCAAGAAATCATTTTTACAGATACTGTGGGATTCATCCGAGATCTTCCAAAGGAGTTGATTGAGGCTTTCAAAGCCACATTGGAAGAAATTGAAATGGCAGATTTGATTTTACATGTTATTGATGGATCAAACCCAAACTATGAATCGCACATTGAAGTTGTCGATGAACTTCTCACTCAGCTCCATTTGAGTGAGATTCCACAAATCAAAGTCTTCAACAAATGTGATAAAATCGATGCACAGTCCGCCGAGAACATAGCTCATCAATATGGCGGATATGCCATTTCCGCCATGGAACGAAAATCTTTCTTACCTTTGCTGGACCATATCCAACATTTTTTATTGCAACCCGTAACATATCAAATCAAAAACACTTCACCTGAATCTGATGTATAAAAAAACGGGAAACATATTCATGTTTCCCGTTTTGAGTTTTGATTTGTAATCAAATGTTTTAATTTACGTCTTGGTGCTCTACATCAATCACATCATCTTTGGGTGGGTTGGTTCCATTCCCGGGATGTGTATGAGCAGAATCGGTTTCAGTACCTTGTGCTTGATCCGCAGAGGTGGCTTTGTACATTTTTTCTGCCATTTTGTGGGCGAGTTGATTGATGGTTTCAATTTCTTTTTTCATCAACTCAACATCTTGAGACTCAAGCGTTTTCTTTGCGGTTTCCAATGCCTGTGTCAGAGGTTTGGTATCTTCTTCCGAAAGTTTATCTTTGTTTTCACTCAGAGTTTTTTCGGTACTGTAAATGATAGAGTCCAATTGATTTTTGGTATCAATCTGCTCTCTTCGTTTTTTGTCTTCTTCCGCATGGGCCTCAGAATCTTTCACAGCTTTTTGAATTTCATCTTCGGACAAACCGCTTGTGTTGGAAATGGTGATTCGCTGCTCTTTTCCGGTCGCTTTGTCTTTTGCGGAAACATTCACGATCCCGTTTGCATCGATATCGAACGTTACTTCAATTTGAGGTGTTCCTCTGGGTGCAGATGGAATACCCACCAACTGAAATCGTCCGAGAGTTCGGTTGTCTCCGGCCATTTCTCGCTCTCCCTGAAGAACATGGATGTCCACGGAGGTTTGATTGTCCGCTGCTGTTGAAAATACTTCAGATTTTGTCGTTGGAATGGTTGTGTTACGTTCAATCAACCGTGTCATGACCCCGCCAAGGGTTTCAATACCCAATGAAAGAGGAGTCACATCGAGAAGAAGAACTTCTTTCACATCTCCAGCAAGCACTCCCCCCTGAACAGCAGCTCCATCTGCGACAACTTCATCAGGGTTTACACTCTTTGCACCCTCTTTTCCAAACACCTCTTTGACCACCGTTTGGACAATAGGAATTCGAGTCGAACCACCCACCAAAATCACTTCATCAATTTGTGATGCAGAAAGACCTGCGTCTTTCAGGCATTTTAAGCAAGGTTCTTTGGTTCGAGCAATGATTGGACCCGCAAGCTTTTCAAACTGAGATCGAGTCAGTTTGATGTTCAAATGTTTGGGTCCAGAGGCATCCGCAGTCAAGAAAGGCAAATTGATTTCTGTCTCTGAAACCGAAGACAATTCAATCTTTGCTTTTTCAGCAGCCTCTTTGAGTCTTTGCATGACCATTTTATCTTTGGAAACGTCGATGCCTTGATCTTTTTTGAACTCTTCGGTCAACCAATTGATGATAACTTGGTCAACATCATCTCCGCCCAAGTGAGTATCACCATTGGTTGCTTTGACTTCCACCACTTTGTCTCCGACTTCAAGAATGGAAATATCAAATGTTCCTCCCCCAAAGTCATAGACAGCAACCACCTGATCTTTCTTTTTATCCATTCCATAGGCGAGCGCTGCAGCTGTAGGTTCATTGATGATTCGTTTGACTTCCAGACCCGCAATTTTCCCCGCATCTTTGGTGGCTTGTCTTTGAGAATCGTTAAAATATGCTGGAACAGTGATCACAGCTTCCGTAATCGTTTCACCAGTATAATCTTCTGCGGCCTTTTTCAGCTTGGAAAGAATCATGGCTGAAATTTCTTGAGGGCTATAATTTTTGCCATCGATCTCAATCGCAGCAAAGCCATTCGCATCTTTGACCACTTTGTAGGGAACATGACGATCGGTTTCGCTGACTTCGTCAAATCGACTTCCCATGTATCTTTTTACAGAAAAAATGGTTTTTTCTGGGTTGGTGACAGACTGACGTTTTGCTACTTGTCCAACTGCCCGAGCTCCATCTTTCAAAAATGCAACCACAGACGGCGTAGTTCTGCCACCCTCTTCGTTCGGAATGACTTTCGCCTCTCCGCCTTCAATGATGGATACCACTGAGTTTGTGGTTCCCAAATCGATTCCAATGATTTTTCCCATGATATTCTCCACGTTGTTTGATCAAGGCAGTTGGATCTGCCTGATTTTATTCAAAACTTGTTCTGGCTCATGATAGAACCCAGCTTCAAGGCCAAGATAAGCACCTACCTCGCCTTGTCAACTCCAATGGACTGTTTTTCTTACTTTTACTGATGAAGAATTTTTTTAAGCGATTGCGTCATTACAGGAACGACATCAAAGAGATCTCCCACAATCCCATAATCACAGTGCTGAAAAATGGGGGCTTCAGGATCTGTGTTGATGGCCACAATCGTTTTGGAGGTTCTCATGCCTGCCAGGTGCTGAATGGCACCTGAAATTCCGCATGCAATGTACAATGAGGGATTGACAGTTTTTCCCGTTTGTCCCACCTGCATGGAGTGAGGAACATAACCTGCATCGACCGCAGCTCGAGAGGCTCCAACCGCAGCGCCCAAAACCTGAGCTAAATCTTCCAAGATCGAAAAATTTTCACCACTTTTGAGGGACCGCCCCCCAGATACAACGATTTCGGCTTCTGCCAATTGGACCTTGGAAGCTGTCACTTCTTTCTCTTCGATCAAACGTGCGCCCACATGACGAGAAACGGCTTCCACAGTTTCTACTTTTGTGTCACACAATGACAGCCCTTCTCCACCTTTTTCCAAGAAACTGTTGGGTCGGCAAACCGCGATCGCACAGTTGGTATGGATTGTCGCCGTTGCAACACATTTTCCAGAATACAATGGTTTCTGCGCCTGCAATTTGTGATTCGCATCCCAAGAAAGTTCCACACAGTCTGTCACGATCCCCGCTGAAAGCAATTGAGCCACACGAGGAAAAATGGTTTTTGCAAATGCACTTGCCGTAGCGAGCACGGCCAGGGGATTTGCTTTCGAACAAATCGATGCAATCAATTCGGCATAAGCCTGACCTTCGATGGGAAGATTTTGTTCATGATCTGAAAGATAGTAGGTCTTTACACCAAAAGATTTCAACTCTTCTGCAATCGAGGAATGATTGTGCCCAATGCTTATGGCATGAAGTTCAAGTTCTGCTTGTTTCGCAAGAACACTGGCCTTGGCCAAAAGTTCTTTTGAGCTGGAACTGAGTTTTTGTTGTTTGGATTCTACATAGACAAAAATAGAACTCATCACATCACCTCACAAAACTTTCGCTTCTTCTCGAAGAAGCGTAACCACCTGCTCAACATCACCAGGCAAACCATCTTTGAAAATTTTTCTTTTTCTCTCCTGCACCGGCACAAAAAATTCAGACCATGTTACCGAAGCTGCAGAAGCATCTACACCCACATCCGCCAAAGTCTTTGTGTGCAAAGGTTTTTTCTTGGCGGCCATGATACCTTTGAGTGAAGCATATCGGGGTTGATTCAATCCTTTGGTTGTGGTCACCACAGCAGGTAGATCGATTTTCCAGGTTTGAGTTCTACCACCCTCAAGATCTTTTCCTACTTGAATGTGATCATCTGACCATTCAAAAGTCTGAACAAAGCAAGCTTGGCTCCAATTCAACATCGTAGCCAGCATAGGTCCGGTGTGGCCGCTATCATCATCGATTGCATGTCGACCTAGAAAAACAAGTTTGGCTTGCGCTTCTTGAACAGCATGCGCAAGGACTTTCGAAACAGAGAGATGATCCAAAGACCATCGATCTTCGGTTTGGATATGCACCGCTTCATCACAGCCCATGGCCATCGCGGTTCTCAATGCTTCTTGGACTTTTGCAGGGCCCACTGAGATCACCGTGACTTTTGCAGCATCTCCAATCTTTTCTTTGAGCTGCAAAGCTTGTTCAATTGCGAATTCATCATATGGATTGATGATCCATTTGATTGCACTTTCATCAATACCCTTTTTGTCGGGCTTTATTGATATGGTGGCCGATGTATCGGGCACCTGTTTGATACAAACTGCAATGTTCATCTGATGCGTACTCCCTTTTTCAATGCTTTAAAAATGATAAGACAAAGTTCCCGTGATGGAACCTACATCCGCGACTCCAAGACTGCTGATCAAATTGAAATTGGCCAATACGCCCACGGACAACTCTTTGAGAATGTACATGTCGATGTTCACCCCTGCTTGATAGGCGAAGTTGTAAAAGGTGAATCCAAACTCATCTCGGTACGCAAATCCCAGTCCACCATTGAGTCCCACCTCAAAAAAAGAAATGGGCAACACCAATCGAGGACCAAAAGTTCCAATGAAATAGGTACGTCGAGAATCCAATCCGACCTGAAAAAGAGGTCCGATCGCCACAAATTTGTCCAACGCAGCTTCCACACTTCCCACCATCCAAAACATTTGTGGATCAAAGGAAGTTCCCGCACCCGCCCGAACATTGAAGGAAGGGTGTTGCGTTCGACCAATGGGCAAAGTCTGATCCGCAGGTTTGAGATTCGAGGCATCTCCCACAGAAGTTGAGGTTGAAGCCGTTTCATCCACCAACCCAGAGTCTTCTACCGGAACAATGGTCTGGGCGTGAGCCAAGGGGCTCATCGTCAACACGCATGCCAAAAGAAAAAGAATTCGTTTCATCACAATTTGACCTTCTTCCAATCTTGTTCGAACACTTCAAATCCTTTGTCTGTCAGAGGATGAGAAATAAACTGTTTCATGACCTTGTAGGGAATGGTGGCCACATCTGCTCCCATCATGGCCGCATCCACCACATGAATGGGGCTGCGAACACTTGCCACAAGTACTTCGGTTTCAAAGCCGTAGTTTTCATAAATCTGCACCAATTGTCCGATCAATTCCATTCCATAATGAGAAATATCATCCAATCGACCTACAAAAGGACTTATGTATCGGGCTCCGGCTTTGGCCGCAAGAAGTCCTTGCAAGGGAGAAAAACATAGGGTCACATTCACAGGAATGCTTTCTTCCGAAAGTCTTTTCGTGGCTTTGAGTCCCTCGCTCGTCAAGGGCAGTTTGACCACCACATTGTCGGCGATTTTGGCCAATCGTTCCCCCTCTTTGACCATTTGATCAGCCGTAGAGACCCCAGCGACTTCCAAACTCACCGGACCTGGAACCAAGTCACAAATTTCACTCACCAGATCCTCATAAGGTGTGGTTTCTTTGGCCACAAGGCTGGGATTGGTCGTTACACCGTCCAGTACCCCCCAAGAAAGAGCATCTTTGATTTCGTCTATGTTCGCGGTATCGATAAAGAATTTCATGCGAGCATAGGCGTATCCTATGGTCCAGGAGCTTGTCAAGCAATGCAGCTAGCCAAGAGGAAATTGACCCGAAAACAGATGTACAGGCTGAGTCCGCAGACACACCCCTTGAGCCATCACGTATACCTGGCTTTTTCCTGCGTTGGTGTGCACCCAGACGGGACTTTGCGCCTTTTCATTGCGGATGGCTACCACGGCCGCGGCGGCAGCCCCCCCGAGGGAGCCTTGTTGCAATCCTCGACCTCTTTCCCACACCCTCACAATCAAATTCTGAGGATTGAGGACAAATGCAAGAACAATACTGGCCTTTTTGGGAAACAAAAAATGTCCTTCAAGCTCAGGGCCGATCTTGGAAATCCAATCCAAGTTTTTTTGCCAATCCAAAAAACAGACCGCAAAAGGCTCGCCGATCGACAAACAATACATTTTGAGTCGTATATCTTTGATCGAAATGGGTTTGCCCCAAGGAACCTCATGCGTAGAAATGGGAATGCTCCTGGCATCGAATGCTGGAGGCTCAAGATCGACATGAAACTCATCGTTCTCAAATCGAGTGACTTTTTTCTCAAATCGATCGTCCAAAAACAATACATGATCCACCCCATCCCTGTTGTGCAGCCAGTGTGCAGCCGACAACAACGCAGTTTCGTCGTGTTTGATTTTTTTTCCCAAGGAATCAAACACCTGAATGCGGCATACAGATTTTTCGTGGCTGGAAACGAGGGCCAAAAACTGTGCACCCACTCCTACGAAGGGATCACACATTTTTTTGGCCAGCTCTTCAACACCTTCTTGGGACAAATCGCGAGCATGAATCAAGGCCAGAGAACGACCGCAACAGTAATAGCGGTCAAAGGATATGTGTTTGTCTTTTTTCATCGTACTTGCGCCGCAAAGCCACCCAAAGCTGGAAAAGCACCGCGCCGAAAGTATCCAGCGCGACATCTGCAATGGAGGAAGTTCTCTCCATCACCCAGCTCTGATGCCACTCATCTATACTGGCATAGACAAATGAAAACACAATAGCCAAAATCCCCAGAGGGAGACGCCAATTTTTTTTCACATTCCATGATTTTCCTGCGCTAACCAAAAACATCCCAGACAAAATGGCATAGGCGGTCACATGACCGCATTTTCTCAAAACAAGATTGAGGTTTTGTAATCCATCAGATTCCAAAGACCCTCCAAACCATCCCCAGACCATCTCAACCCATGATGATGTATGTGACGCAGAAAAACCTGCTCCAGAGGCCACCCACAAAATCAACATCCACAAGATCAAAGGCAACGAGTATCGAACACGAAAAACGCTCACAAGGTCTTTCCCCGTGGATCGGACTCCTTGAGAATATCTGCCAAAGTCCATGGCTCAGCCGATGCGCTCAATCTCTTTTTTCTCATTTCCCCGGGGGATGTTCCGGCTTGAGCCAGATCAAAAAATGGCAAAAAGCACTCTTGCTCTTTTGAGTCCATCGTGTGAATGGCTTTCTCAGCCGCTGTTTTCGCATGGCTGGCCAAAGTGACTCCTCCCAACTCAGCATGGAGTCCTTTGTGGATCAGTTCATCATAAGCACGCATAAGATCCGAGTAGGCAAAAGCAGAAAAATGCTCTTCCAATGCCGACAAAAGATCTTCCGAGCGACTGATCTGAAACCAAAAAACCCCCAAGGCCACGGCCAAATCTATGGAATTTTGATCCGCCGTTCGAACCTCCAAATGGTTTTTTAATCGAACATCTGGAAACAAGGTCGTCAAATGCAAGTCCCAGTCTCCCAGCTGAACATCATCGGAGGAAGAAAGATACTCTCGAAAAGTCTGATGAGTCCTATCGTGGTAGCTGCCATCGCGCACGATAAAATACATGGGAACGTCCAAGGCATACTCCATGTATCTCTCAAAAGAAAAACTTCCATCCACAAAAAATGCTGGGGTTCCCGTGCGATCTGGATCGCTGTGCATCCAAATGGATTGGCGTCTTCCCAAAACTTTGGAAGCTCGAAACTTTTCTACCGAGGAGTTGGAATACAGCGCAGCTACGACAGGCCCCAGCATCGAAGAAACAAACATTTTTCGTTTTGCATCTTGCTCGTCTTGATAGTCAAAATTGACCTGAATCGAGGCTGTCATGGTCATCATTTCCAAAAAAGCACGATCCCTGGTTTCATATTTCTGACGCATGATTTTGTAGCGAGACTTGGGCATCCAGGAGGCTTCTTCCACCGAGATGCTTGGCAAAAACCCAACATCAGCCCATTGGAACCCAAGGGTGTTGGAAATGGTTTTCATTTCTCCATGAACATCTCGAAGACCCTGATCCATTTCCTCAACCGTAGAATAGGCCCGGGAACTGAGCTCGACCTGACCTCCCGGCTCCAACGTAATGGCATCCTGCCCCCTTTTCAAACCAATCCATCGATGATCATCCAAAATGGGAGTCCACTGGGGAGAAAAATGCTTGAGAATCGATCGAACCGAAACCTCTCCGTCATAAGGCAGAGGGAATCCAGTCTTGGGACTCAATGCGAAACGTTCAAACTCCACCCCTACCTGAAAACGTTCGGGAGGTCGTCCCCCTCCGAAAAACGTATCCATAAGGTCATCTCTGGTTTGAATTTTTTTATGGTTGGCGTCTAATTCTCTGCTCAAAAGATACTCTACCGATCTATGGAAGCTCTCATATATTCATCCCAGGATTTTGTAAAACCTGAAACGGTTTTGCGTTTGCAGGCTTTGCACCCACACAAAAAGACCATCCGCCGCAAATCCAAGAAGGAAAAGGTCATAATTTATGTCGCAGGCTAGCTCCATTTCAAACTACCTGCTATAGTGATGATGAGGTTGATACGTTAAAATTATGAGATCCATTGATTCGATCATAGAAAAAATCAAAGAGTTCCGTCCCAAAGAAAGCACGGACATGATACTTGAAGCCTATCACATGGCCAAAAATGCTCACTCCGGCCAAACCAGAAAATCAGGAGATCCCTACTTTTCTCACCCATTGGAAGTGGCCTATATCCTTGCTTCCCATCGAATGGATGTTGAGACCATTGCAACTGGCCTTTTGCACGACGTCGTAGAAGATACGCAAATTTCTTTGGAAGAAATCGAAAAAAAATTTGGAAACGAAGTCATGCACCTGGTGGATGGAGTCACAAAAATTTCTTCCATTTCCTTCCGTTCCAAAGATGTCCGTCAAAGCGAGAGCTTTCGAAAAATGCTTTTGGCGATGGCCAAAGACATCCGAGTCATCATCATCAAATTGACAGATCGACTTCACAACATGCGGACCTTAGACCACATGAAAGAAAACAAGCAACAAGCCATTGCCAAAGAAACGCTGGATATCTATGCTCCCATCGCACATCGTCTGGGGATTTCATGGATGAAACAAGAGTTGGAAGATCTATGTTTTCGATCCTTGCATCAAGAAACCTACAAAAAACTTGATGATCAACTCTCCGAATTCAAAAAAGAAAGAGACATTTACATTTCCAAAGTGATCAAGCTCATTCAAAAAGAACTTGGCCAATACAAACTCGGCCACTTGGAAGTATCCGGTAGACACAAACATTTGTACTCCATTTTTCGAAAAATGGAAAAACGGAACATGTCCTTTGAACAGATCACCGATTTGATTGCTTTTCGAATTGTCGTCGACACGATCCCCCAATGCTACGAAGCTCTTGGACACATTCACAGTTTGTGGAAACCTGTACCCGGACGTTTCAAAGACTATATCGCTTTGCCCAAAGCAAACATGTATCAGTCTCTTCATACCACTGTATTTGGGCCTGAAAGCACGCGAATTGAGATTCAGATCCGCACTCACTCGATGCACCAATTTGCAGAGGAAGGGGTTGCAGCTCATTGGATTTATAAAACCAATGAAAAAGCATCCCAAAAAGATCTAACGCAATACTCATGGATCAAACAAATGTTGGATCTCCAAGAGGATCTATCGGACTCTCATGAGTTTATCGAAACCGTAAAAATTGATCTCTACTCAGACGAGGTTTATGTTTTCACCCCCCAAGGTGAAGTGATTGAGTTGCCCAGAGGTAGCACGCCTCTCGATTTTGCCTATCGCATTCACACGGAAGTTGGAAACCGTTGCAAAGGTGCAAAAATCGGGGGTAAAATTGTTCCGCTCAAATACAAACTTCGCAACGGAGATGTTGTAAGCATCATCACCGATCCAAACTCGAAACCATCAAAAGATTGGCTTAAGTATGCCATCACATCCAAGGCCAAATCCAAAATTCGATCCCTACTCAAATTGGAAGAACGAGAAACAGGAAGAGTCATTGGAAAAGAACTCTTGGACAAAGAAATAAAAAAGATCGGACAGAATACAGACAAGCTTTTATCTTCGGGAAAAATCAAAGAAATTTTGCCACAATTTCATCTCGGTGAAGTTCAAGAGCTTTTTTTGCGCATTGGCTATGGAAAAATCGATCCAAAGGAAGTTGTTCGTGTACTTTTTCCAAAAGAAGAACCAGAAACACTCACCGGACAAATTGAGGGCTTTTTTCAAAAACTTCGCCCATCATCTTCCCCAATCCAAGTCGGTGGAATCAATGATGTCATGGTCCGATTTGGAAAATGCTGTGACCCGCTCCCAGGAGATCCAATTTTGGGATTCATCACACGGGGACGTGGAATCACGGTGCACCGAAATGACTGTTTCATGATTTTGGAAATGGACAATGAAAGAAAAATTGATGTCGAATGGACCAAAGCAGGAAATGCCTCCCGCGTCGTTCGAATACGCATCATTTCCAAAGACAAACCTGGGATGCTTGCTGAAGTTTCCAAAGTCATCACGCAGACCGGTGGAAACATTTCACAAGCGAAGATTGAAACCACAAAAGACGAAACCGCCATCATTTTATTTGATGTGTCGATCCAGAATGTTTCTCAATTGCAAAACATGAAAAAAGCCATTGAAAGTCTCAAAGGTGTCATCTGCGTAGAACGCGCCAAAAAATAAAGAAACAATCCCAATTGGCACACTTCTTGTGATGAACAAGAAATCATGAAGAAAACACCTCCCGCAGTAGGAAAATCAAATCAAAAACAGACCGAGAATCTTCCATCTCGACCAGTGTCGATCGAAAAGCATCCGGATCCACCTCGAGAGCGTTTGGAGAAATGTGGAGCCAAACATCTATCGATTCGAGAACTTCTATGTCTGCTTGTTGGAACAGGAACCAAACATCAAACCGTTTATCAAGTTGTAGATACACTTCTGAGTAATCCATTTTGGAAAGATGATCTCAAAGCGCAAAAGATTTCTTATTTGACCAAGCTCTCTGGTCTTGGCACCTCCAAAGCAGCTCGAATCATCGCAGCGGTAGAACTGGGAAAACGCCTTCATGAGCCGCCCTGCCCCGTTTTGCGATCCCTTCATCACAGCAAACGTGTCTACGAGTATATCCGACCTCATCTGTCCAACCTCACCCACGAGGTTTTTTGGGTACTGGGCGTAGATCACTCTCACCACCCACTGTTTTTGGAAACCATGGGCACTGGAAGCAAAACCCAAGTTCATTTCATGATTCGAGAAGTCTTTTCAATTTTGCTTCGATCCGAAGCAACTGGATTTTTCTGCATCCACAATCACCCGAGTGGGAATCCCATGCCAAGCGTAGAGGACGAACACATCACCATGAAGTTACTGCAGGGTTCACACGTGGTCGGAATTCATTTCATTGACCACATCATTGCAACGTCATCTCAATATTTTAGCTTTGCCGACCAACATGACTTGTTTTCATCAAGAAAAATGAACTTGTAATTTTTTGGTAAGCTCTCTCGCCGCAAGAATCTCTCCATCCAAGCCCAATCCAGGAAGAATCTCACGATTGATGACAAACAAATTTTTCAATCCCGTATGCATCGAGTTTCCTTTTACGCCATACTCAGTGGGTTTTTCAGAAGAATACACAAATCCATCTCGAAAATCCCCCTTGGCCTCTCCCAAATGTTTGAACAAAACATGAACCAAGGAAAAATGATCCCTCTGAAAATACGGTGCCACTTGCCTAAAATTTTCAAAAATTTCATTTTCCAGCTTTGTAACGTCTTCATTCCAATCGAGTCCAACATAAACGGTGCATCCAACATAAACATCTGGCTCATCATTCTTGGTTTTGACTGATGCTCCAGAATTTCCAATCCACTCTGTTCCGATTTCCGGCTGAATCAATCGAAATTTGATGATGCGCAAAAATCTACGACGATCATGCAAGGGATAGTCATCAGGCTCTTTCGGAATGATGATGCCTTGAGTGGAAAGATTCTCAGGTAGAAAAGCACGTTTCCCTTCAAACAAAAAAGTGACAAGTCTTCCGATACGTTTTTGAACTCTGTTTTTGGATGGAGCTAGATATCTTGCAATGTCCTTGTCCGTTGAAAAAAGTCCACTTTGATCTCCAGCAATCACAAAATATTTTGCCTGCACTTCTGTCCACATTGCACCTTGCAATGTTAAAGAACTCAACTCATCTTTTTGATAGGAACATCCTTCGATGGAAGAGAAGGTATCGATTTTTCCACCCCTTTTGAGAAAAATTTCTCGCAAAGCTTTTTTCAGTCCATAAATTCCTAAATTGACATCAAAACTGTTTTCTCTCAAGCATTCCAACAAATGAGAGACCCGAGATTGTGTGGTCCACGAAGTATCATATCGATAGTAGGAAAGTGCAGCACATCGCACAAGCAAATCTGCTTCTTCGATGTCCAGTTTCTTGAGAAGTGTCCTTCGTGGAAAACTCCTCAAAGGTTCTTCGGGAATATGTTTTTGAATTTTTCTCTGCGTTCGAAAACGCTGAAAGGCATTCTGTTCTATAAAATCTTCGTCTTCATGAAGCAAATATTTAAAAACCTCGACCCCTCCAATATCACGTTGCAAAAATCGAAAATCATTTTTGGGTTCCACACGCGCTTCAATTTCACATTCTTTTTGCATCAAGTGATCCTCGCTGTAACAGCTCACTCTACCGTGTGGCATGATCAACTGAAGTGGCAACATGCTCTGATGCAAAAAGCTTGATTCTTGAGGGTGAAATCCTGCCTGAATCAACGTGGGCTTGAGAGAAAATCCTTGAACATCTTCCACCAAATCAAAATCTTCATCCAAATGCTTTTCGTGATCCAACAACAAAATTTTGGCTCCTCGTTTTTGCAACAAAAGAGCGTTGATCAGCCCCCCCAGACCTGGTCCCAATACACATATATCAAACAGACCCATTTTCATGATTTGATCTCTTTCAGCACTTTCGCGATGGCTTTTGAATACAATCGATGTTCAACTTTGTGAACTTTTTCTGTTAGAGATTCTGGCGTATCTTGTGGATCAATGTCAACCTTCTCTTGCATGATGATGGGGCCGGTATCCATACCATGATCGACATAGTGCACGGTAACTCCTGTAAAAGTATGTTTTTCTTTCACCGCTCGCTCTATAGAATGTAACCCTGGAAGTGCAGGTAGGTACGAAGGATGGATATTTACAATTCTTCCTTGGAATCGTGTCACCAAACCAGGTCCCAAAATCCTCATGAATCCTGCCAACACAATCAAGTCAGGATTGCACTCTTCCAGTGTCCGAATCAATGAATGGTCATATTCTTGCCGAGTAGCATAAGTTTTGTTTTCTAGAACCAGCGTCTTGATTCCCGCTTGCTCAGCACGAACCAAACCATAAGCATCGGCTTTATTGGAAATCACCAACGAGACCTCGGCAGGCAACTTTCCTTGCTCAATGTGATCAAGGATCGCCCCCAAATTGCTTCCATTGCCGGAAATCAATACTGCAAGCTTTGAACACTCAGCTTGCGTCATCATTTCATCCCCAAACCAGGTATGAAATAGATCCAGGAATCACACCCAACAGAACAATCAACACCCATGCAAGACCAAGAACAAATCGATTCACACCCGCAGTGCTCAACCGGCTCGCCCCTCCATCTTGGAAAAACATATTGACCAACAAGGAAAGATAATACCCAAGAGCAATCACACTGCTAAGCACAGCCATCAATGTAACAAACAACAGTCCCTTGCTTAGAGAAAACATAAAAAGCTGAAACTTGGCAAAAAAACCACCGAACGGAGGCACACCCGCCAAAGATAGCAATGCTATGGAAAAAACTATCGCCACCGCAGGACTTTTTCGGGACAACCCTTTGAGATTACCACTGTCCAAACCGATGTGGTTTTCTTCCAAAATGGCGCAAACCGTGAACGCCGCCATACTGGAAAAACCATATACCAATAGGTAGAAACTCAAAATCTTGCTGGCTTCAAATGCACTAGAAAAAAGAACGGCAATCAATGCAATGCAAGCGTATCCACCGTGAGCTACGGTTGAATATCCGAGAAGTCTCTTAAGATTTTGCTGAAACAACCCTCCAATCGATCCAACAAACATAGAAATCACCGCAAACATTGTCAACACGGCAATCCATCGTGCATGATACTCCGAAGGCAACAGACTCATCAAACGAATGGCTAGGGCAAAAGTCGCGGCTTTGACCGCGCCGGACATCCACGCAACCAAATGAGAAGGTGCGGCTTGGTAAACATCCACGATCCAAAGGTGAAAAGGAAACACACCCAGTTTGAAAAACAATCCAACAAACATGAGAGCAAAACCAGCCCATTGAGAACCTGACAAATCATGACCAAAGTCAGCCACAAGAATCTGTGCAATATCTGAAATCCACAGGGTATTGAACCCTGACCAGGTCAGTGCCACACCATATATAAAAATAGCACTGGAAATAGACCCCAAGAGAAAATATTTGAAGCCCGCTTCACTGGCTTTGGGATCATTTCCAATGGCCGTGATCACATAAAGTGGAAGACTCATCAACTCCAATGCAACAAAAAACATCAACAAATGATTGGAATGTGCCATCAAAACTCCCCCACAGGCACTCAACAACAATAAGCTACAAATGCCGCTGGGTCGATCACCTATGGACGATGAGCAGGCATGAACCCATGTAGCTGGGATTAACAAAAGCAAAATCACTGCAGAAAATGCATAAGAAGAAAAATCATGAACCAAAATCTCTGACCACGCCAAAAATTGCAGTTCTCGATTCAAGTACAAAAAATAAAAACTGACAATCGCTGCAATGCTACTGATCACCGCATATCCGATTCTTTTTTCAGTAGAACCAAGAAAAGAATAAAGGAGCACAACAAATGCACCAACCACCAGCGATACATAGGGCATCAATGCAATGATATCATTTGGACCCAATTGCCATTCCATCATCTTAGTCTCCCAACTCCGTATGGCTTGCCGTTCGAATGATTTTATAGTGTCGAACTTTTTCTCCCAATTTTGCAATGGAGTGATCTACTTTGCTCAACACCATATTGGGTGAAATTCCCAACACAAAAATGAAAAGTATAGGAATCAAAAGACTTGCCCATGCACTTCGATCAAGATCCACGAGATTACCGTTTTTGCTGGCATCCAACTCACCCAAAAAAACCTTTTCAAAAAGTTTAAGCATGTACCCTGCTCCAAGCACAACTCCCGGCACAGCCAAAGCCACATATTTCCATCCATGAGCTAGAGACTCTGACTTTGCACTCCCCATAAAAATCAAAAACTCTCCAACAAATCCACAAAGACCTGGCAATCCAATCGAGCCCAAAAGCACAATAAAAAACATCACCGTAAAATAGGGGACCTTCGCAGCAATTCCACCATACTCTTCGAGCAACCGAGTGTGACGCTGTTGATAAATGTACCCAATCAGCAAAAACAAAGCTCCTGTAGTCAAACCATGTGCAATCATTTGAAACACCGCACCGCCCATGGCTGTATGGTCCAATGAAAAAATCCCCAATACAATAAAACCCATATGACTAACGCTAGAGTACGCAATCATTTTTTTCATGTCGGTTTGTCCCCAAGCCAAAAAAGCCCCATACAAAATCCCAATGATTCCCAACCCGCACATCCATGGTGCAAGTACCGTTGCAGCCAAAGGAAACAAAGGAAGAACAAATCGGAGCATTCCGTAGGTCCCCATTTTCAACAAGACCCCTGCCAAAATCACACTTCCAGCCGTTGGAGCCTCCACGTGAGCATCAGGCAACCACGTGTGAAAAGGGAAAATCGGAACTTTGATGGCAAAGGCCAGCAAAAAACTTAAACAAAGCCAAATCTGCAACTTGAGCGGAGTGACAATTTGATACAACTGCTCAATGGACGTGGAGTACACATCAAACTGTTGATGATAGAGCAGATAAATCGAGATCAATCCAACCAACATCAAAATAGAGCCAAAAAAAGTATAGAGAAAAAATTTCAATGTTGCATAAATTCTACGTGTTCCACCAAACACACCAATCATGACAAACATGGGCAAAAGCATGGCTTCCCAAAACAAATAGAAAAGAAAAGCGTCCATAGCTGCAAACGTCCCCAACATGGTCGTTTCTAAAACCAAAATCGAAGCCACATACTCTTTGATCCGATCTTGAGCATTGTCGGGTTTGATGAGCATGGCAGAAACACTGAGCCAAGCTGTCAACGCGAAAAGCACGAGAGACAATCCGTCCAACCCCATCGAGAATCGAATTCCCCAATCTTGAATCCATGCTACATCGGTAACAAATTGAAACCCAGAAACTGCAGCATCGTAGGCGATGAACAATAGTGTAGACAACACCGCAACCACCAAGGCAATACCAATGCCCACCCTTCGAATCAAAACACCTTGGTTAGGAAGGATGTACAATGCCAAACTTCCCAGCAGAGGAAAAAAGATACTCACAAGCAAAAGTTCATTCACAGTCCTATACTCCTGCAACACAAAACAAAAGAATCAACAATCCAAAAACAATCATGGCTGCGTAGGTTTGAGGCTTTCCACTTCTATTTTTGGATTGCATTTTACTCAATAGCGTCAATTCACGTCCCACAAAATTCACAATACGGTCCACAATATCAACATCAAACCACTGACTCACCGATGAGCCCACTCTCATCAATACACTTCCCAAGCCCACCGAAACACGATTGATGTAATACTCCTGTGCAAAAAAAGAGGCCAACCCGGACTGTGCCATGATTCGTTTTTTGGAAAAAACTTTGATCGACAGTCCGACCAAAATCAACACCACAAATGTCACCGACCATCCCAACAAATGTTCATTGACATGGATTCCATGTTCAACTTCCAGTGTTGGAAAGAAGTTGGCCAAAGAGTGTTCCACAGACAAAAATGGCATACCACCAACGATGGACAATAGAGCCAACACTCCCATGGGAACAAGCATGACTTTTGGAGATTCATGAATGGTGCGAAGTTGATCCGGAGATCTTCGGGGAGTGCCTAAAAACACAACCGTACAAAGTCTCGTCATATAGATTGTGGTCAAAAATGCGCTGATCAATGCGACGATGAAATACATGGGATGACCGGTTTCCAAAAGCGAGTGCAAGATCAGATCTTTACTGAACCATCCACTCATCAACGGAAATCCAATGATGGCGCCAAATCCAATGAAAAACAAAACGGTCGTTCCAACAATATAGGTTTTTAGACCTCCCATGTTGTGAATGTTTTGTTCTCCAGAAAGAGCATGAATGACACTCCCCGAACCCAAGAACAACAACGCCTTAAAATAGGCATGGGTCACCAAATGAAATACTCCCACAGAAAAAGCTCCAACTCCCATGGCCAGCATCATATACCCGAGCTGACTGACGGTAGAAAACGCCAATACTTTTTTGATGTCCTTTTGAAAGACCGCTATCGTCGCCGCAAAAAATGCTGTGGTCGCTCCTACAAATGCCACAAGAGACAACGCATGTGGAGCAAACTCTACGTAAAATCCGGACATTCTGGCCAACACATACACTCCAGCTGTAACCATCGTTGCAGCATGAATCAGTGCAGATACAGGAGTAGGTCCCGCCATCGCATCAGGCAACCATACATACAAAGGAAACTGAGCAGACTTTCCCATGCATCCCACAAAGATCAGAATTCCAATACACTCCAAAAGAAGTGGAGACGACAACTGGGTCAGCGATGTGATGGTGTCCGCCTGTTGCAACACCGAAAAATCTAAAGTCTTTGCAACCCAATAGAGCAAAGCCATTCCCACAATCAGCGCAGCATCACCAATTCGATTGACAATGAAAGCTTTTCGACCTGCAAATGCTTTTTCTTTGTCGGTATACCAAAATCCAATCAACAAAAAGCTGCAGACCCCAACGCCTTCCCACCCTACGAACAACAACGGCAAAGATGAAGCCTGAATCAAAACAAGCATGAACCCACAAAAAAGATTCAGATAGGAAAAATATTTTGCTCGATTTTCATCGTGAGACATATAACCAAGCGAGTACACATGAATCAAAAAACCAATCCCGCTGACCACCAACGCCAAGGTGGCTGAGAGTTTGTCAAAAGAAAGCGCAGCTGGAACGGAAAAATCTCCAAGGCTGATCCAAGAGCCCAATTCAAAACGCAACGTGGACATGGAAGACCACACTTCATTGGACAGCATCGCAAAACAAACAAAGCTCACCAAAATGCTGGCACAAGCAATGTACCCGGCCACATTTTGCGCTTTTTCTTTGCACACAAGTTGCCACAAGCCAATGAGCGCGCTGCTAAGAAAGGGCAAAAAAACCGCAAGCAATATCATTTTCTCCATATCAGCCTCTCAACTCATTCAAAGAAGATAGATTCATGGATTTTTTGTCACTATGAAGCTTGATCACCATCGACAAACCAATCGCAGCTTCCGCCGCCGCAATTGCAATGATCGTAACCACCGCTACGTGACCAAACTCATCACCAAATGCATTCGCAACGGCCACAAAGGCTAGATTGGCTGCATTCAAAATGATTTCCACGCACAAAAAAACGGTAAGCACATCCCGGCGAATAAAAATTCCTGCCAATCCTATGAGAAACAACACAAAACTCAATGTCATCATATGTGTCAAAGAAACGATCATCTTGGATTCTCCATCGATTTTTTTTGCGTCAACACCACAACTCCGATCATGGCTACTAGCAAAACCACGGATGACACTTCAAAAATCAAAACATAGCTTCCCAAAAGCTGCTGCCCAACAGAATGCACAGACCCAAAATCTTCAGGCAAACTTCTAGATACCAACCGCTGAAAATTGAGGACCTTCAATGAAAACATCCATCCCAATGGAATCAGAAGCAAAGCCACATATCTCGCAACTGTTTGCCAAAGCCTATCTTCCTTTTGTTGCTCCTTGAGATTCAACAACATCATCACATACAAAAACAAAACCAGAATGGCTCCGGTATAAATCAAGATTTGAATCACACCCAGAAAAGGGGCATGCATCAAAACAAAAAGTCCTGAAACACAAAAAAAACTACCAATCAATGCCAATCCACTGTGAATAGGATTGCGAAGCAAGATCACCAAATAGGCAAACGCTACCGCAAAAGCAGAAAAACCATAAAACAACCACGACGTCATCGCCACACCATCCATACGGTCACCACCATGGTTAGAATAAGATTGAAAAGGCTCAACGGGATCAGTCGCTTCCATCCCAAACGCATCAGCTGGTCATAGCGGAATCTGGGCAAAGTCCACCGAACCCAAATGAACAAGAAAAGCAAAAAGGAAAGTTTGGTCAAAAACCAAACCACCGTTACAAACCATAGAACTGGATGGTTCAGTAGATCCAATCCAATGGCAAGTGAAAGATCCTGCCAAGAATACCCAGGAAGAAATTCCCATCCCCCCAAAAACAAAAGCACACCCACGCAAGATACGGTCACCATGTTTGCATATTCTGCCATGAAAAACATCGCAAACTTTAGACTGGAATATTCCGAATGAAATCCAATGATCTCTGTTTCTCCTTCAGGCATATCGAATGGCAATCGATTGGTTTCGGCAAAAACCGAAATCAAAAACAGCAAAAATCCCAAGGGACAAAGAAATACAAACCACACGGATTCATTTTGAGCTTGAACGATTCCATAAAAATCCGTCGTTCCCGCCAACAAAAGCACAGACATGATCGACAAGCCCAAAGGAATTTCGTAACTGATCACTTGGGCTGCGGCTCTTAACCCTCCCAAGATGGGATATTTACTGTTGGAGGCCCATCCGGCCAATATAATGCTGAACACACCCAAACTGGAAACCGATATCGTGAACAATACGCCGGCATTGATGTTAGCAATCGCCACAGGAACCATTTTCCCATCTATCTCCCGCAAACCATAAGGAACAGCAGCAAAAGCCAAGATTGCAGGAAACACGGCTGCATAAGGTGCAAACGCATAGAGAAATTTGCTCACGTTTGCAGGCTGCAAGTCTTCTTTGAAAATAAACTTCACACCATCGGCAAGCCCTTGCAAGAGCCCAAGGGGGCCTACTCGATTGGGCCCTACTCGATCTTGAATGAAGGCGCTGACCTTTCGTTCGGCATACACCAAAAAATACACCAACACCCCAAAGATGGTCCCCGTGGTCACAGCGATGCGAAGGGCGGCTCCAAGCCAATCTGATTGGAAAAAAATCATACAACCGTGGGTAGAATTTTTTGCGAGCCCAGCACCCTTCCCCCTTCCACGGCAACGCTCGATGTTTTTACTTTGGCTTCAAATTCCGATCGAAACTTTGTGATGAAACTTTCCACAGGAGCAGCCGTTGCATCGGAGAACACACACACGGTCTTGCCCTTCATGTTGTCGGTAATATCAAAAAGCATATCCAACTCTGCAGAAGTTCCTTGCCCAGCTTCCACTCTGCGAATCACTTTGGCAATCCACGCGCTTCCTTCTCGACAAGGCGTACACTGACCGCAGGACTCATGTGCAAAAAAATCAGTGAGAATTCGAAGAGCACGAACCATGCATGTGGTCTCGTCCATGACAATCACGGCACCAGATCCCCCCATGGAGCCCGCGGCCGCCAAAGAATCAAAATCCATGGCGATGTTACATTCGTCGGCTTTGAGAACCGCTGAAGAAGCTCCACCAGGAATCACAGCTTTGAGTTTTTTTCCTCCGAGCATGCCTCCGGCTTCTTCAATGAGTGAAAGCAAATTGATATCAATGTTGCGTTCGTACACTCCAGGTTTGCTTACGTGCCCACTGATGGCGAACAACCTTGTTCCAGGAGCTTTTTCCGTTCCAAATTTTCGAAAAGCTTCCGGACCCTGACTGACAATAAAGGGAATATTGGCCAAAGTTTCCACATTGTTCACGATGGTTGGACACTGAAACAATCCTTCCACCGCAGGAAAAGGAGGCTTGAGACGGGGATATCCTCGTTTTCCTTCCAAAGAATTGAGCAGAGAAGTCTCTTCCCCACAGATATAGGCTCCTGCACCCATATGAACATGAATGTCCAAATCAAACCCACTGCCAAGAATGTTTTTTCCCACAAAGCCTTTTTCTTTGGCTTGTTTCAAGGCTTGCTCAAAGCGGCTGGCTTCATATCGATATTCTCCACGAATGTAGATGTACGAAACATTTGATCTCAATGCGAAACAAGAAATGATCATCCCTTCGATCAAAAGATGTGGATCCCATGTTAAAATTTCTCGGTCTTTGAATGTACCAGGCTCTCCTTCGTCAGCATTGACACACATGTAAATCGGTTTGCCTGTATTTTGTGGGACGAAACTCCACTTTAACCCTGTTGGAAACCCAGCTCCTCCTCGCCCTCGAAGTCCTGAAGCTTTGACGGTTTCGATCAGATGCGATGGATCTTTCTTCAATGCTCCTTCCAGAGCTTTGTAGCCGCCTTGAGATTGATACCACCCGATGTCTATCGCTTGTGGATTTCCAAAATGATGACTAATGATTGTGCTCACGCTTCACCTTTCTGATTTCTTCTTGGGCTTTCTCAGGTGTCAAATTCTCAATATAAGGATCCAGATTGATCTGCATGGCAGGAGCCCCACCACATGCTCCCATGCACTCTACTGCAGAAAGAGTGTATCGACCATCTTCGGTGGTTTGACCTGCTTTGATTCCCAACTCTTGCTCAATCGCAGAAAGAACTTCTTGTCCTCCCCTGAGCTGGCAAGAAATGTTTCGACAAACTTGGACATGACAGGTTCCGTATTGGCCTGTGTTGTACATGGTATAAAAGGAAATCACACTTTCTACACGAGCCAAGCTTACATCCAGTTTTTGCGCAACATAGGCTCTCACTTCAGGTGTTAACACGGAAAACTCATGCTGCGCCAACCACAGAACTGGCAACAGCGCTGCGTCCTTGCGAGGGTAACGAGATACAATATCTTGAAATTGTTTTTCAGATTGTTCGGAAAACGTAATCATTGAAGATCTCCTCCCAAGTCTCTATCTCCTTTTAGCGGATAATCTTTTCTCTGGGGGTGCACACTAATGATGGGTGGGCTGAGAATGCGCGTGAGGTTGGGATGTCCCTCATAAGAAATTCCATACATGTCAAAGGACTCGCGCTCCTGCCAATTCGCACCTTTCCAGATATGCGTGATCGAAGGGACTTTGAGAGTTGCCTCGGGAACAATTACACGAATGCGCACACGGTGTTTTTGAGTGCTGGAGTACAAATGAACCACGCTTTCAAAACGAGGCGCAGCGGGATGATAGTCTACTCCACACAAATCTATGAACCGATCAAACTTGGCGTTGGGATGGTTTTGCAACACCTCAAGAACATCCAAAAACGCAGAAGCATGCACTTGAATCCAAAAATCACCGCAGGACTCCCCTGCCTTTTCATATTTTCCTTGAATGGCCGAAAGGATCTCACGTTGAATTTCTGGTTCCACCTTCATCGACTTACTCCCACTCCAAAGCTCCACGTTTCCACGCGTACAAATATCCAATGACCAAAATCAGCAAAAAAACCAAGAATTCCAACATGAGATATCCAGGACCCCAGCTCGACAATTTCTCTCGAAAAATCACCGCCCAAGGAAAAAGAAGAGCGGCCTCTACATCCAGCAGCAAAAAGAAAATGGCAATCTTATGAAATTTGACAGGAAAGCTTTCACGAGCTTCCCAACCGCAGGAACCCCACATTCATAAGCCTCCATCTTGGTGCTTTGATAGACTTTGGGTCCGAGCAGACGACTTGTACAAACCATAAGAAAGGGGACGATCAGTGCGATCACAAAAGAAGCAATACTGGTAGGTAAGATTCAAGCATTTTGTTCAAAAATTTGCGATGCTTAGGTACAACTAGGACAAGATCCTGTCAAGAAATACCCTTTCCATGACCCTGTAGGGTCTCAAAGGCCAAGGGCATTTTCTCTGTTTCCCAGTATTTTTCACATTTATATTGACGCAATAAGTCTGTTCAATGTATAGATAGGGAAATTTTTTAGGAGGAAAAACCCATGAAAACCATGATCATCGCGTTGAGCCTGATGTGCTCAGCTTTTTTTGTCTCTACTCTCAAGGCTCAGAGTGACGTTATAGGTGGTATTGAGCATATTCATGGCTGTAAAATCAGTCAAATCAATACAGGAGTCTACAAAGGCTTTCGATGCAGTGGTGTCGAAAAAGATTTTGTAATCAACCCAGCAGATACCGCCAGCTATGACTTGATCAAAGAACTTGTCAATACCGAGGCTACCGTAAGCGTGGCCTATTACAATCAGTGTATGTTTGATCAAACCTATGCCCAATACCTCACAGATAGACCCCGCAACAATAGTACGAATTGCGTAAAAACCATTGCTGTAAAATCTTGGAAGTCTTCCAAAGAATAGCCACCCCAACAATATTCCAACATCTTTGCCAAACTGCGCAGGGCGTTCTACAATGAATGCCCTGTGACGTTGGCATTCTATGCATATGTTCTTGAGGATTGTGGGTGAGCGAGCCTTTCAAACCTCATTCTTTTGGCCCCTTCTATCTCTTTCAAATGCTTGGAGAGGGAGGAATGGCCAAGGTCTACTTGGCCTGTGAGTTTCAAAACTTTGATCCCGCAGCCCCCAAGTTTGTCGCCGTAAAACACCTGCAAAAAAAATACTCCTCCCAGGAAGGATTTGTAAAGTGCCTGGTGGACGAGGCCAAAATTGCCAGCCTTTGCAACATCCCAACATTGTCGAGGTGTTGGATTTGGGCAGTGTTGGAACCGACTTCTACCTGACCATGGAATGGGTCAACGGAAAGAGTTTGGAAAAAGTGTTTCGAGCACTCAAAGACAAACGTAAGTTTTTGTCCAGACCCTTTCTCCTCTATATTCTCAGAGAAGTGGCCAAAGGTTTACACTTTGCTCATGAAGCCAAAGATAGCTCTGGCCGCCCCATCGACATTGTTCATTGTGACATTTCCGCCCAAAACATTTTGATCAGCTATGAGGGGGATGTGCTTCTTTCTGATTTTGGAATCGCCACGGCAGAAAAAAGTCAACAACAAGCCCTGGCCGAAGTTGTTTTGGGAAAACTGTCCTACATGGCTCCAGAACAGCTTGCCAGAAAAGGGTTTGATCGACGCGCAGACATTTATAGTTTTGGTGTACTGATGTTTGAAGGTCTTACCTATCGGAAACCCTTTCGATCCAAAAATGTCCACGAGCTTCAACAAGCCATCATGAAGCAAGAACCGGATCTCTCCCACCCCAACATTCAAAACAACCCGAAATTGGCTCGATACATTGCCAGTACACTTTCCAAGGATGTCCATCAACGCCCTTCTTCCTTGGAATCTTTTTTGGAATTCACCAAACATGAGGAAGTTGCAGACAAAGAGCAACTCAAACAACTCATGAGCGCCCTCTTTGCCCAAGAGAAAAAAAACGAAGCCATTACACGCAGCCTGGCTGTATCCGCATTGGCAGAAAAGAATGAACACGAAATGACTTCTCTCTTGGGAGTTGAAGAGGAATGGGGAGACGAGGAAAGTCCCAAGGAAAAAACAGAAATGATTTCCATCAATCCTCCCAACGATGTCACCCGAATTGCTCAGAAAAGCGTGGATGCCATTGGAAGAGTGTCTCTGAAGCAAAAATCTGTACTTCAAAAAGTGGAAAACCCAGTCATCTCCGAAGAAGTTTCCACAAACAACCATCTTCATGTGCAAAAGACATCTGAAATGGTCTCTTACTCCCAACCGTCGGTTTCCGATCTGCTGGAAGAAAGCATAGAAGCAAGTCTTGAACACACCGACGACAACACAGAAAGTTCTCTCAATGAACTTCAAGATCTTGGAATGGATTATCCAGAAGGCCAAGTGGAAGTGACGATGATGGATGACTCCATGGATGACCTCAAGGAAGACATTCGAAAGAATCTCACACAGCCCATGAAATCTCCCATTTTTTCCCGTACCGATAAAAAAATCCAACCGGACATTTCACATAAAATCGAAAGACCCACATCATTGGCAGCTGTCCCTTTGAGCGAAAAAGAACAAAAAAAAGTTTCTGTAGAATCAAGTGGAGAAGAGATCACACTACAAATTCGAATCACACCCTCCATGCTCAAAAAAGCAGGATTTTTTCTATTTTTTGTGTTGATTGGTTTTTGTCTACCTTACATCTATCAATTCTTAGGTTCGTTTCAATCTACCAACATTCCCATTCAAGAGTTCCAAATGTATGTGAGCATCGAAGATTATGAACCTGATATTTCCTCTCAAAAGGAATATAGCAGTAATTTTTTTATTGAAGAAACCTGGATCAAACCCATTCAACATTTCTTCTCGCAAGAATATGTAAAATATACCAAACAGGAAACTTCACCCTATACATTTGTGGTCAAAAACATTTCAGTTAAACAAAGTAGTCTCCCAGAAGAAGAGAGTTTGCTTTCGCTCTTTTCTCTTCAAGAACCTTTTGCAACTCTCAATGGAATTCATCGTGCAGGTTTAGATAGCGATCTTCGACATCAGGCCAAAATTTTTCTCCACTTCTATCCCAAAAAAGCCACAGAAAGTTTTCGATATCCCATTGACTGGACCAACAAACGACCCACGCATAGCGGAATTGTTTTTCTCCCCATCGATGACTTTCAAATTCAAAAACAACAAGTATTCATTGTTCATGAAATGCTCCATGCATTGGGAGCGAAAGATCAGTTCGACAAAAAAGGTGCTCCTTTGGTTCCCAAGGGACTCGCGCAGCCACGTAAAAAACCTCTTTATCCTCAAGAGCTCGGAGAAGTCATGAGCAGGGTCATTGCCACCAGCGAAACAGAATGGAGACCCATTGAATCTCTGCAACAAGCTGCGATTGGACCGTACACGGCTAAGGAAATCGGCTGGATCACCTCCGAGCAGTGGAAAGAAATGAATTGATCATTCTTCGTGTTGATCACGCCAGGAGCGTACGACACGAATTTGGTCCGTTGTAAGAAGATTCTTTTCCTGTGCTACTTCCAACAGATTTCTATGTTGGAAATCGAATGAACAGGATTCCCTGCTTTTCAAAAAGCTTTACAGAAGACGCAAAGCCATAGGTAAAAATGGAAGCGATGGCCTGCACGTCAATTTCTTGATCCAAAATACTTTGAGCTGCTTTGAGACTTGAGCCACCGGTACTGATCAAATCTTCAATAAGCACCACGGACTGTCCTTTTTGAATTCTTCCTTCGATTTGATTTTGTTTGCCATGCTCCTTGGAAGAAGAGCGAACATACGCCATGGGTTTCCCCAATGCCTGCGCAATCCACGAAGCCCATGCAATTCCTGCGGTCGCCACGCCACACACAACATCAAACGAAAGAGGTTCCAGCATCTGCAAAAAAGCCTGACACACTCTGATTCTTGCCCCGGGATCCGAGATCAAAATTCGATTGTCACAATAAATGGGGGAAGATAGCCCTGAGGAAAACGTAAAAGGCTTATCAGGATTGAGCTCCACCGCCTTGTGCTCCAACAAAATAGAGGCGATTTCACGAGCATTTTTCATTTCAATTTTCGAGCTTTCCATCGCAACTGTGATACACTACGGCACAAAAGAGGGAAACTCTAAAAAAGGTATTTTTTCATGACCAAAAAGAATTTTTCACTGTACAAACAAGCCTCCAACCAATGGCAAAAAGCTGCGGATTTGTACCAGCTTGAAAGCGATGTACGCACCATCCTTGAACAACCCAAAAACGAAATCTCAATCAATTTTCCTGTCCGTATGGATGACAACAGCCTGCGTCTGTTCAAAGGGTATCGAATTCAACACAACAATATCTTAGGCCCCTACAAGGGTGGGATCCGATATCATCCCATGGTCGATCTGGATGAAGTCAAAGCCTTGGCACTTTGGATGACGTTCAAATGTGCATTGGTCGGCTTGCCTTTTGGAGGTGCAAAAGGTGGAATTACGGTAGACCCAACAAGCCTCTCGGGTGGAGAGTTGATGCGCATGACTCGAAGATTCACGCATGCGTTGGGATCCAACATTGGACCCGAATATGACATCCCTGCTCCCGATGCAGGCACCAATGATCGAACCATGGCCATCATGATGGATACCTTCATGAATGCACAGGCCGCGTACAACCGAAACTCTCAAAGACATGTCGTGACGGGCAAACCATTGACGGTGGGCGGTTCTCTTGGAAGAGACAAGGCGACAGGACAAGGGTTGGTGTACATCCTGAGCAATTGGGCAGAAAAACAAAAAATTGACATACGCAATTTCAAATTTGCCATTCAGGGATATGGAAACGTTGGTTCTCATGCCGCCATTTTGTTGGAAAACTTGGGAGCAAAAATGGTTGCCGTGCAAGATCATTCGGGTTCCATATACAATGAAAACGGCATTCCTGCTCTCAAGCTCCGACAGTATTCCATTGAACATCGAGGGATTCGAGGTTTCACAGAAGCACAGGAAATTGCAGGGGATGATTTTTTTGGAATGGATGTAGATTTGCTGATCGCAGCTGCCTTGGAAGGTCAAATTCATGAAGGCAATGCACACAAAATCAAAGCCAAGATCATAGCCGAAGGGGCCAATGGTCCCACCACTGAAGAAGCCGAACGAATTTTGAAAGACAAAGGCGTGACCATTCTTCCAGATATTTTGACCAACTCAGGAGGTGTGGTGGTGAGTTACTTTGAGTGGACTCAAAACAAAACCAGTTCACAGTGGACACTCGATGAAGTGGATGGAATGCTCAATCGTTTTCTCAAAGAAGCATTTTACCAAACACGAAAAATCTCCAAAGAGATGGACATTGATCTACGAACCTCAGCCTACATTGTTGCACTCAACAGGATCGCAAGCGCTTATCAAGAACGTGGAATTTTCCCATAGACCACAGTACCGATACTCGACAAAAGCTCTGCCTTCGCCATCTGAAAGTGAACGAAATCTTAGTTTTCGATTTCGTCCGTTACGAATCGATCAAATGTAACAAAATCGATACGCTTGTTGACGAGATCATCTCGCCAAGAAAAAATTTGAGCTTATAAAATGCAGGCGAAATGGTCACATCGGATTATAGAACATTACAAATGTCGTAGACTAGGCTTTGTAATTCGAAACCAAGGTACGAACCCCTAGCTTCTCAAAATTGACTTCGATTTTTCCTTTTTTGAGATTGGCAATCACTTTTCCTTTTCCAAAAAAAGGATGTTCGATGATTTCACCAATTTGATAACGCTGTTCCATTGAATATTCACGTGTTTCCGTCTGACTCATGTGCGTCTTCCTCCAAAAAATTTTGGCCCCCGTGTGGCCACGATCATCGCACATGCACCGTCGTGCAGGCGATTCTCCTCACCCAAATCGCCTTTGTTTATATCAAAACAAAGCGGGTGCGTCAACCAGTTTTGTGGACCGAAAATATACCTAAATTTCCTGAAAAAGGTAAGGTTTTAGACAACTTATTTTCTCATTGTAGTGTTCAGGATCCATAAAATACACTGTGGCCGCAATAGAGGAAAGCAGTGAATTTCCGTCTTGAGGCGTGAAACACCAACCATACACGTTGTTACCAACAACCGTGAGCGTGTCTTTGACGATCACAGTTTGGCTGAGAATTCGACCGAAATGACCATGATCTCGACCAAACGAAAAGACGGTGTTGGCTGATTTTTTGTTGGTGATGGCCACTAGCTCATTGCTGGTAAGGCGTTGATACACCTCTTCTACACTGGTTTTGCGGTTAAGTTTGATGTGAAACCATACCGTATGCATGAACTGACTGTTGGTTTTGAGTGCAGAAGAAAAAACTTCAACATCTGCGCCCAACGTTTTGAAAAGTTCATGAGCATCTCTCGCGTGGTGAGTTCCAAACTGCGCATCATCATGCTCATTGACCACCGGGGCAGGAATAAAAGACTTATCTTGACTGATATCATTGGCTCGACGAATGCACACAAATCGAGCATGATCCAACTCACTCCCCTCTTGTCCTGCTCGTGCAATGGTTTTGAGCAAGATCGAAAGATTGTGTGTGTTGCAACTTACAACTTGCAAAAATTTATCTTTGACTGGATCCAGGGCTTCGTCATTGATCCCACGGGCATACATTTTTCCAAAGCCAAACTCTGACCCTTGCGCAATAAAACCTTTTGTAGTGTGAAGGTAGTTTTCATACACTTGAGCTTTGTTTTGATTCCCCACAGGAGTACAGTCGATCACAACCGTGGCCTGGTCTAACGCCTGTTCAAATGTGTATTCGGGTTGAATCTCAATTTTTTTAAAGTCTTCAATGGTTTGCTCATCGGCTGCAAACTTTGCCCCTCTTCGAGAAAGAGCTTTGACTTTGGATCGATCATAAATGCTTGCTGATTTTTTGGAAAACGTAACTTCATCAATTCCAAGTTGATCTTTGAAACTACACAACAAACCAATCAATGGTTCACCAATGGTTCCGGTTCCCACAACATGTACAATATTTTTTGTTCCCATCACAAACTCCTTTACAAGCTATTGCTTACAACACTTCCCCTCATCGAATGAGGAAATACTTCATCAATTTTTACTTCCATCATCTGACCGATCCAGGCTTGTGGACCTTTCAAATTCACAGTACGAAAACTCTCTGTTTTTCCCGTAAGCATGCCACCCTGCTTTTTTGCACTGGCCTCGACCAAAACATTCATTTGTTTATGCAAATACATTTGACTATGTTTGTTTTTCAACTCCATTTGAAGAGCTTGTAGAGCCAACAATCTTTTTTGACCTTCTTCTTTGGGAATGAATTGCTGGTCCCAGGCAGCAGCTTTGGTATGTGGTCGAGGGGAATACAAAAAAGAAAAACTATCATCAAAATCAAATTCGATCATTGCTTGAAGGCTTTGCTCAAAGTCTTTTTCCGTTTCCCCTGGGAAAGCAACAATCATGTCTGTGGTCAACACCAAGTCTGGCATTTTGTTTTTCAACATGGCATACACTTCTCGGTATCGATCCAACGTGTATTCACGTTTCATATTTTCCAAAACTACATCGCTTCCACTTTGCAAAGGCAAATGAAGTTGTTTGCAGACCTGTGGAATCTGAGCCATGGCGTCTACAATTTCTTGGTTCATTTCTTTGGGATGAGAAGTAACAAATCGAACTCGCTCAATGCCAACCACATTGGACACACGAAACAATAACTCAGCAAAACCGATCGAAGCCCTTCGATCGGTGCCATACGCGTTCACATTTTGGCCCAATAGATTCAGCTCCTTCACTCCTCGATCCGCCAAAGCTTTGACTTCGGTAAGAATTTCATCCACAGGTCGACTCACTTCTCTTCCCCTTGTAAAAGGAACCACACAAAAGCTGCAAAAATGATTGCATCCATTTTGAATGGTGATGTTTTCCCGAACAGGATGATGATCTTGACCACCTTCGTAAGGCAGAAAATCGTAATTTCTCCATCCATACAATTCATTTTGAACTTGTTTGGTTTTGGATTCTTTGGCTTGGAACACAAGATCTGGCAAATTTTTCCATTGGTGGGTTCCAAACACCAAATCTACATAGGGGAACCTTTTTTGAATTTCTTCACCTTGCACCTGCGCCATACATCCGCCCACAGCGATGATCATCTCAGGTCGCTGATCTTTGATTCTTTTCAAATCTCCAATCGAAGATAGTGCTTTGTGATCTGCTTTTTCTCGTATGCTACAGGTATTGTACAAAACCAGGTCTGCTTGCGTAACATCGTCCACCCATGCAAACCCATAGCGATCATGGAACATTCGATAGGTACGATCGGATTCATAGTCATTCATCTGACATCCATAGGTGGAAATATGAATTTTACCCGACATGGCCCCCTATAGACCATAGATCTCCGCCAATCGTCAACTGAAAAGACGGGATTGATTTCTCAAGAAAACCTGTTAAAAACGCGAACTTGCGGGGAAATGTTTCCATGAAAACATCAAAATATCTATTTGCCAGTCTTTTGGGATTATGTTGGCTTTCCGCCTGTTCCCATTCTATCGTTCGAACCCACTCGAATCTTGCTCCAGCATCCATTTTATTGGTTCTTGCTCATCCCGACGACGAAACCATGATCAGCGAGTTTTTGACAAAATGGCATCAAGAGGGCCACGAAGTCCATGCGATCTACGCGACAGCTGGAGAAGGTGGCAGAGTTTTCAAAGGACTCGATGGTCAGAATCAACCCACCTTTGGCAAGCTTTCGCCCTCTCGTATGAGTTCAAAACGACTCAAAGAACTAAAAAAAGCCGCCAAAGGCTTTCATATTCGAAAATATGAAGTCATCGGAGCACCCGACACACCTCTTCGGGATACCTTGGAGCGTCCGTCTCGTGATGTTCACCTCTTCTTTGAGAAAAAAATCTGGGACTTATCAAAAATTGAGCGTGCGATCACAACGGCGGCTCAAACCATTGACCCCACTTGGATCGTTACGATGAGCAAAGACCAGGACACACATGTTCACCACAAAGCCATCCGTAACATTGTAGAATCTCTATGGAACCAAAGAAAAATTGGCACATCATCTCAATCACTTCTTCTGGCCATCGATGAAGGAACAAGGATTGATGAAACCTTAGGAACAGAAGAGAAACATCTTTGGGCCAGTCAGACTGTTTCCTTGCCCAAAGCTTTTGCATCTTCGTCTAAAATAAGAAAACATCCAGGACCCGCAAAGCACTACAAAACCCAAATGGCAGGCTACCTATTGGAGCCTCTTCAAACGACCCAGCACATTTACTTGATTGATCAACGAGCCCCATGAACCGAGGAACTTCACGCCGATTCGATCAGAGCAAGGACTTCACCCAAAGCCATTGTATTGTGGGTCGATAAACATA
The DNA here is from genome assembly GCA_041391365.1 of Bdellovibrionota bacterium. Taxonomy (GTDB): domain Bacteria; phylum Bdellovibrionota_G; class JALEGL01; order JALEGL01; family JAGRMV01; genus JAGRAX01. The sequence goes on from JAWKOC010000001.1 coordinate 700,965, forward strand.
CAACATCTTTAGAAACTTTTTTCATATGTCCTGACACCACCGCACCTGGACCCACTTCCACAAACGTACCCTGGGGATACAAAGACACAAGTTTTTGCAGAGTTTGAGACCATCGAACCGGTTTCCACACCTGCATGGCCAAGCGATTCCGGATTTGATCAGCTTGCTTTATTTCCTCAACATCCACATTCGCAAAGTATGGAATTTTAGGTTTCTTCACATCAATCAAAGAAAGTTCCCGATCCAATTGATCACCCGCTGATTTCAAAAGAGAGCTATGAAAAGGAGCACTCACATTCAATGGAATACATCTACGCACACCCTTTTGCTTCAATCGTTCACAGGCCTCATGGACAGCCCCCACATGACCACTGATCACGACCTGTCCTGGGCAATTGAAATTGGCGGCCTCAACCACATACCCATCACGAGAAACCTCATGGCATACCTGCTCGATCAACAGATCATCGTCACATCCAAGAGCCGCAGCCATCGTCCCCTCTCCTAGAGGTACAGCTTCCTGCATATAACGACCACGCATTTCCACAAGCTTAAGAGCCGACACAAAAGATATGGCTTGCCCCAACACGAGACTAGCATATTCTCCCAGCGAATGCCCTGCACTCATGACAGGCACAATCCCTTTCGACACCAAAACACGACTGATGGCTACTTCAACCGTTAAAATGGCTGGTTGAGTGAATTGAGTTTGCGTAAGCCTTTCCTCCGGCCCTTCAAAAACAAGTTCTTCCATCGAGTATCCCAAAGCCTGGCTGGCTTGATCAAAAGTATCTTGCACAAGTTCATATTCTTCGTACAGCATCTTCGCCATACCAACAGACTGACTCCCTTGACCTGGAAACAAAAACACAAACTGCATGTTTAGCTACTCCTTCATGAGAAGTTGAAAATAATGTACGATCAAACTTTCATACCACTCAAACCGAAAGCCAAGAATTTTGTCTCGAATTCGTCCCGTCTTATCGATGACAAACGTCTCAGGAACTTTTTCCGAACCAAATGCCTGTGAAATCGTCATGTTGGGATTCGTAGCCAAATCAAAGTGAATGTCCAATTGTTGATCTTTGGAAAAAAAACTTCTGATCTTTTCCTCAGTATCATCCAAACTCACCGCTAGCATTTCAAATTTTTTTCCCTTGAGCTGTTGATATGCTCTTTCCATCGTTGGCATCTCAGCCACACAAGGCTGACACCAGGTGGCCCAAAAATTGAGAAAAACAACCTTGCCTCGCAGATCAGACAGCTGAACTTTTCTTCCAGACAACGTCGTGATGGTAACCTCGGGTGCACAGTTACCTTCTTCAAAACCAATCTTACCTTTGCAGTCTTGAGCAAAAGAAGCCTCTGAACCAAGAATAAGCAACGCAAATATTCCCACCCATAGGATCACATTTTTTCTCATGGGCCATCAATATCCCATTCTATGGTCAAAAACAAATTCCCTACTGGATAAAAAAAACCAGGGTCCTCGTGATGAGCGTGAACCCTGGTCCATAATTTGTTTCGAAAAAAACGTTATGATTTTTTGCTAGCTTTTTTTGTGACAGCTTTTTTCTTTGCAGGCGCCTTTTTCTTTACTGCAGAGGCTGCGGCTTTTTTCTCAGCACTCGCTGCGGCTTTTGCAGTCTTTTTTTCTGTAGAAGCAGAAGCAGCTTTCTTTGCAGGCGCTTTTTTCTTGGCTACAGTCTTTTTCGTAGATTTTGCCGAAGCATCTTTGGCCACACCTACAAACTCAATGATTGCAGTCTGGGCTGCATCACCTTGGCGTTTTTTGTATTTCAAAATACGAGTATACCCACCCGCACGATCTTTCAACGCAGGAGCAATCTCAGAAAACAGCTTTGCAACAGATTCTTTGCGATAGAGTTTTCCAGCTACCAAGCGACGAGAATTCAAATCACCTTTTTTGGCTTTGGTCACCAAAGGCTCAACAAATCTGCGAAGCTCTTTGGCCTTTTCCAAAGTCGTAACAATACGACCTGAATCAATCAAACTTGTGGCCAACCCACGAAAAAGGGCCAATCTTTGGTCTGGTCTTCTACCTAATGTTCTGCCAGATACACGATGTCTCATAACTCACCTTTGGTTTCCACTGGAGCTACGACTGCACCAGAATTTTGTCGAAGATCTTGAATTTCTCGAACGACATCTGGATCCAATTTCATTCCCAAACCAAATCCCATTTCGGTCAAAATTTCTTTGATTTCGTTCAACGATTTTCTACCAAAATTTTTGGTTCGAAGCATTTCACCTTCTGATTTTTGCACCAATTCTCCGATGAATTTGATGTCCGCATTCTCCAAACAATTGGCGGAACGAACAGAAAGTTCTAGTTCATCAACTTTTCTCAAAAGATTTTGATTGAATTGATTAAGCTTCGGCTCGTCACTTTTCACTTCAGCGACTGGCTTGACTTGCTCTTCATCAAAATTGATAAAGATTTGCAACTGCTCCTTCAAAATTTTTGCAGAATAGGCCACAGCATCTTGTGGTTTTACATAACCATTGGTCCATACTTCCATGGTCAATTTGTCATAGTCGGTTCTCTGACCCACACGAGCTTGGCTCACAACATAATTTACTTTTTGAATCGGGCTAAACACTGCATCAACCGCAATGGTTCCGATCGCATGATTTTCTTTTTTGTTTTGCTCAGCAGAAACATAACCTTTGCCCATTTCAACGGTCATCTCCATTTTGATTTTTCCGTTTTCATTGATGGTTGCAATGTGCTGATCAGGATTCAAAATTTCCACGTTGTCACTGCATTTGATGTCCCCTGCTTTGATTTCTCCAGCTTGTGCCGCAGAAATTTCAATTTTCTCAGGACCTTGTGAATGACATCGAAACTGAACTTCTTTGAGGTTCAAAATGATATCCGTAACATCTTCCGATACGCCTTTGATGGTTGTAAACTCGTGATCTACTCCATCAATTTTCACATTTGTGATCGCTGCGCCTTGAAGAGATGATAGCAAAATTCTTCTCAAGCCGTTTCCAATGGTTGTACCAAATCCTCGCTCGAGAGGAGCTACTTCAAACTTTCCGTAGGTATCCGTCAATACATCATGATCAACTTCGATACCTTTAGGATAAATAACATCTGTCCAATTTTTATACATGCTCTTCTCCTCTTATCTTTTCTTGCCCCAATTTATTTTCTTATCGTGAGTAATATTCAACCACCAACTGCTCTTGAATTGGCATTGGAAGGTCTTCACGAACAGGAATGGACTTCACCACTCCAGAAAAATCAGTTTGATTCAATTCCAACCAAGCAGGAATTCCTCTTGCTTCAGCGTTGCTCACTGCTTCTTTTACTCTTGATATTTCACGGCTCTTTTCTCGTACCGCAACAACGTCACCAGCTTTTACAGAATAAGATGGAATGTCTACTCTCACACCGTTTACGGTCACATGTCCGTGACGAACGAGTTGACGAGCTTCACTTCTCGAACTTGAAAAGCCCATTCGATATACGATATTGTCCAAACGTTTCTCCAAAAGAATCAACAGATTTGAACCTGTGACACCTTTCAAACGATCGGCTTCTGTAAAATATTTTTGAAATTGTTTTTCTTGAACACCGTATAAACGACGAATCTTTTGCTTTTCTCTCAAGTGCAATCCATAGTTGGAGATTTTTCCACGTGATTGCCCATGTTGACCAGGTGCATATGCACGACGATCAATAGCACATTTGTCGGTGTAACAACGAGAGCCTTTAAGAAACAATTTGCTTCCTTCTCTTCGGCACAATTTACATACTGAATCTCTAAATCTAGACACTTTTATTCTCTCCTTAAAAAATTACACTCTTCGGCGTTTTGGTGGTCGACAACCATTGTGTGGAATGGGAGTGACATCTTTGATTGCATTGACCCGAATCCCAATGCTTTGAATCGCGCGGATTGCAGCTTCACGACCAGCACCTGGCCCTTTCACACGCACATCCACAGAACGAATTCCATGATCTTTCGCTTTTTTTCCAGCTTCTGCGGCAGCAATCTGCGAAGCAAAAGGTGTAGATTTTTTTGAACCTTTGAATCCTTGTGCACCTGAAGATGACCAAGATAGTACGTTTCCGTTAGGTTCTGTAAATGTAACCAAGGTGTTGTTGAAAGTTGCATTGATGAATGCAATTCCGTGAGGAACGTTTTTCTTTTCTTTTTTCTTGGTTTTTACTTTTTTACCTTGAGTAGCCATAATTCTTTACACTCCTTATTTACCTGGCTTTGAAGCAGATTTAATTGGACCACGACGTTTACCTTTTCGAGTTCTCGCATTGGTATTGGTTCGTTGTCCTCGCACAGGCAATGATTTTCTGTGACGAATTCCTCTGTAACATCCCAAGTCCATCAACCGTTTGATGTTACCGTTGACTTCACGACGAAGATCACCTTCTACTTTGCATGTTTCTTCAATCACTTTTCTCAACCGAACAACTTCATCTTCGGTGAGCTCATCAATTTTTGTAAACTTATCAATGTTTGATAATTCACATAACTTGATTGCAGTCGAACGACCAATGCCATAAATGTATGTGAGTGCAAACTCGAGTCGCTTGCCTTTTGGCAAATCTATACCTGAAATACGAGCCATAATTTCTTACTCCTTTTACCCTTGTTTCTGCTTATGACGAGGGTTTTCACAAATCACGCGAACAATATTTTTACGTCGAATGAGTTTACACTTGTCACAAATTTTTTTTACCGATACTCTTACTTTCATTTCATCACCTAATGTATATCCACACTTAAGATTTCCGGACCACTCGACGTGATCGCAATCGAATGCTCAAAATGAGCAGAACGTTTACCATCTTTTGTCACCGCCGTCCATCCATCTTCTAAAATTTTTACTTCCGGGCGTCCCTCGTTGATCATGGGCTCAATCGCCAAAACCATGCCTTCTCGCAACTTCATACCGTAGCCTCTTGTGCCATAATTCGGCACCTGAGGGTCCTCATGAAGGGCTTTGCCGATGCCATGACCCACAAAGTCACGTACCACCGAAAATCCATTTTTTTCCGCGTGCTCTTGCACAGAGGCACCAATGTCGAAAAGATTGGCCCCAATGACCGCGGCTTCAATACCCCGATAGAGAGATTCCCGGGTTACCTCCAGCAGTTTTTGAGCTGCTTGGTCAATTCGACCAACAGCATACGTCACGGCAGAGTCTCCATAAAAACCTTTATAAATGGTTCCCATATCGACTCCAATCACATCACCTTCTTTCAAAACCCGATCTTTGGAAGGAATCCCATGGACAACTTCTTCATTGATCGACGTACAAAGCGTGGCAGGAAATCCACTATACCCCTTGAAAGCTGGAGTGGCCCCAAAAGACCTGATGATTTTTTCTGCTTCCTGATCGAGTTCCCATGTACTCACTCCTGGAACCACCATGGGACCGATCTCTTTGCGAGTTTTCGCAATGATTTGATTGCATACACGCATGATATCGATCTCTTCTTTGGTTTTGATGGAAATCATCAAACTTGCCCTTCCCGAGTCAAAACACCTTGAATGGAAGCAAAAACCTCGTCGATGGATCGATTACCGTCAATATGATGAACAGCCAATTGTTGATCATAATATTCAATCACAGGGGCGGTTTGCTGTGAAAACACTTCAAGACGCGTACGAATGGTCTCTGGAGTGTCATCACTTCTGCCTCGGGCCATCATGCGATCGATGATATGCTGTTGATCCACTTCCAACGAGACAACATAATCAATATCAATCTGTTCATCCCGAAGCATGTGGGACAACGCCTTTGCTTGCTCCACATTGCGAGGAAATCCATCCAACAAAAACCCCTTGGACAATTCAGCAATTTCAGATCGAATCATTGCAACTGTAATTTCGTCTGGAACGAGTTCTCCCCGATCCATAAATGATTTGGCTTTGGTTCCCAATGTGGATTGATTGGAAATTTCTCGCCGAAAAAGATCCCCAGTCGAGATGTGTTCCAAATCAAAAGTCTGCGAAATTTTGGTGGCCTGAGTGCCTTTTCCAGCACCTGGAGGTCCTAACAAAACGACATTCATGATACTTAGCCTCGCCGCGAAGATTTGAGGCGAGCTGCTTTGGGGCCCAAAAAGCCTTCGTAATGATGACTTAACAAATGCCCTTCAATTTGTGCCATTGTGTCCAACGCTACACCAATCACAATCAACAGACTGGTTCCCCCGAAGTAGAAGGAAACCCCTGCTTTGGTTTGCAATAGAACAGGCAAAACACAAACTGCTGCAATGTATGCAGCTCCAACCAAGGTTAAACGTTCCAAAACTCTTTCAATATAATCGGAGGTGTTTTTTCCAGGACGAATTCCTGGTACATATCCACCAAATTTTTTCATATTCTCAGCGACATCTACGGGATTGAATTGAACAGCCGTGTAGAAAAAACAGAAGAACACAATCAATACTACCTGTAACGTATTGTAGATCCATCCCCCAAAATGAAGATGCTGGATGATCGGCTCAAGCCAAGCAATGCCCGAAAAGGCAGCCATGGTTGCTGGAAAGGTAAGAAGTGAACTTGCAAAAATGGGGGGAATCACACCCGCCATATTGATTTTCAAAGGAAGATACGTACTTTGACCTTGGTACATTTTTCGACCCACAACACGTTTTGCGTATTGGACTGGTATTCGACGCTGAGCCTGCTCAAAATATACAATGGCGTACACAACAAGCAACATCAAAGCAATCAGAAGCAACAATCCTACGGGGCTCAATTGGCCATTTTGAACCATATCCACGGTATTGTAAATGGCTCTAGGAAACCCTGCCACAATCCCTGCAAAGATGATCAACGAGATTCCGTTTCCAATTCCTCTTTCCGTGATTTGCTCACCCAACCACATCAAAAAGGTTGTTCCAGCCGTCAACGTGACCACCGTCATAAATTTAAACATGATTCCAGGATTGGCAACGACGGCAACACCATCAGGCGTTCTCTGACTTTCCAAAAAAGTGGCAAGACCAATACCCTGAACAATGCTCAGAGCAATGGTGGCATATCGAGAGTACTGATTGATTTTCCGTCTTCCCATTTCTCCTTCTTTTTGAAGCTTTTCCAAATAAGGAAAAACCACCGTCAGAAGTTGAAAGATAATAGAAGCACTGATGTAGGGCATGATCCCCAGTGCAAAGATTGAAAATCTTTCCAAAGCTCCACCACTGAAAAGATTGAATACCTCCAAAAATGTCCCCGCCAGCGTAGCAAAATAATCGTTCAACGCTACAGGATCTACCCCTGGGGTAGGAACATGAACTCCCAATCGGTACACAGCAAGGAGTGCAAGCGTAAAAACAATTCGTTTTCGAAGCTCTGGCACTTTGGCCATATTTGCGATTTGGGCAGCCATGATCCCTTTCTATGAAGCGGTTGCAGAGGTTTCAGTCTTTTTGGTTTCTACAACAGATCCGCCCAAAGACTCGATCACTTCTTTTGCCTTTGAACTGACCCACAACCCTTCCACGGATATTTTCTTGGTCAAATTTCCATTGGCCAACACTTTTACTTTTCCTCTGAACCCAGGACGGAGGAACTTTTTCTCTTTGAGCTGCTGGACATTGACAAGAGTACCTTGCTCAAAACATTCAAGAACTCGAAGACCTATGACTTGAACTTTTTCTTTTTTGAGACTGGTAAACCCAAACTTTGGCAAACGTCTCATCAAAGGCATTTGACCACCTTCAAAACCAATGCCTACTCCTCCACCTGAACGAGCAGACTGTCCTTTGTGACCTTTCCCTGAGGTCTTTCCCAACCCTGAGCCTTCTCCTCTTCCGAGTCGTTTACGACCTTTTCGCGCGCCCTCAGGGGCTTTCAAATTCGACAAATCCATGACTTACTCCGTTATTTTTTTTTGGCAGCTTTTTTGGCTGTCTTTTTTGTGACCTTTTTGGTCGTTTTTTTGGTGGCTTTTTTCTGAGGAGCTTTGGCCGTAGTTTTTTTTGAGACTTTTGCTTTTGCAGTAGCCTTTTCTTTTTTTACGGGAGCCTTGCCCTCTTTGATTTCCACTTGATTCTTTTTCTCAATCTTTTTTTCTTGGCCATCGTGAGGTTTTACTTCAAGCAAATGAATGACTTTTTTGATCATCCCACGCGTAGAAGCTGTATCCTCCAACACCACTTTTTTATGGGTTTTGGTTAACCCCAATCCCAAAAGATTGGCTTTTTGGATTTTTGTTGATCGGATTGAACTTTTTTTCAATCGAACATGAATCTTTTTTGCTGCACCCATGATTACTCACCTTTTTGCGCACTGTTTGCGCCTTCTTCTGTTCCACTTACTTCAATTTTTCCACCACGATCCAAGAAAATTTTCTGAGATTCACCCAATTTTCTCAAAGCGTCCATGGTTGCTTTGACAACATTATGAGGGTTTGAAGTTCCAATGGATTTGCTCAAAAGATCCTGAACACCGGCAGCCTCTACAACAGCTCGAACAGCACCACCCGCAATCACTCCAGTTCCATGAGAGGCTGGTTTGAGCAAAACTTTTCCAGAACCATAGCATCCAATGACTTCCTGTAGAATCGTGCCATTTTTCAAAGGAACACGAATCAACTCTCTTCTCGCTGCGGCACTACCTTTTCGAATGGCCTCAGGAACTTCATTTGCTTTTCCAAGACCAACACCTACACTGCCATTTTTATCGCCAGAAACGACAATCGCAGAGAAGCTGAAACGGCGTCCACCTTTTACAACTTTTGCAACTCGATTTACTTTGATAACGTTTTCAACCAAGTTGGTTTCGTTGTTGTTTTCAATATTCGACATCTGATTCGATCCTTTTTCTTTAAAATTGCAAACCGTTTTCTCTGGCAGCATCGGCCAAAGCTTTTACTCGCCCATGATACAGATAAGCTCCTCGATCAAAACATACCTCAAGGATGTTTTGAGCTTTGGCTCTTTCCGCAACCAATGCACCCACAGCCGACGCAGCTTCCATGGAAACTGTGTTTTTCACTTTGGTTTTAACTTCCGTCAACAGGGTCGATGCGCTGACCAAAGTTTTATGTTGTTGGTCATCAATAATCTGCGCATACACATGCTTGTTACTTCGAAACACACACAGTCGCGGTCGACTTGCATTGGAAACAACTTTTTTTCGAACTCTGCTTTGACGAATCAATTTTTGCTTTTGTCTTTGTTCACTCATTTTTTTACCTCACCAGCTTATGCTGAAGCTGACTTACCAGCTTTTCTACGAATGACTTCACTCGCATATTTTACACCCTTACCTTTGTAAGGTTCTGGTCTTCGAAAATCTCTAATTTCAGCAGCAACCTGACCCACCAACTGTTTGTCTGGTCCTTCAATGGTAAGCTTGCTTTGTTTATCCACTTCGATTTGAATCCCATCAGGAATCGAGTACACAACAGGGTGTGAAAAACCCAAAGCCAATTCAAGTTCTCTACCTTTCACTTGGGCACGATAACCAACACCGTTGATTTCCAAATCTTTTTTGAACCCGTTAGCACAACCTTCAATCATGTTTGCAATGATACTTCGAACCAGTCCAAAGTTAGATCGTGGTTCTTCTTCACCTTCTTCATGAATCATCGAACACAGCACTTCACTGCCGCTGATGTTCAATGTAATTTCAGGTTCCAAAGTGTAACTCAAATTTCCTTTTGGACCTTGTACTTTCACAACAGATCCATCCACACTTACATTGACTCCCGAAGGAATGGTAATGGGTTTTTTTCCAACTCTAGACATAACTAACTCCCTTAGCTTACTCGACAGAGCAGCTCGCCACCGACTGCGTGTTCAAAGGCTTGACCATCTGTCATCACGCCTTTCGAAGTTGACAAAATCAAAGTTGCAAACGGATTTTTTAAAGTATGCAGTTTTTCAACATTTGCATATCTACGACAACCTGGTTTGCTTAAACGTTTGATTTCCCGAATCATAGGATCCATCGTTTCGTTGTATTTAAGCGCAACTTCCAAGGTTGGAAAAGTTCCGTCGTTTTTGGTTTCAAAAGAAGAAATATAACCTTCTTCTTTTAGAATTCTAGCCAACTCGTAATTGATTTTTGTAAAATTGGTTGAGACCGTCTGATGTTTCGCTCGCTGAGCGTTACGAATTCTGGTCAGAAAATCTGCAATTGGATCGGTTTGAGCCATTTCATCTACTCCTTAAAAAATTAACGATCTCTAAAAGGAACACCCAACTGTCCCAAGAGTTCCTTCGCATGTGTTTTGTCTTTTGCTGTCGTAACAAAAGTGATGTTCATTCCCAAAATCTTATCGACTTTGTCAAAATCAATCTCAGGGAAAATGATGTGTTCTTTTACACCCAACGTATAGTTTCCGTCTTTGTCAAAAGCTTTGATGGAAACACCTTTGAAATCTCGTACACGAGGCAACGCAACGTTTACCAATCGATCCAAGAACTCATACATTCTTTCATTTCTCAACGTTACTTTGCATCCAATGGGCATCCCCTGACGAAGTTTGAAGTTCGCAATGGCCTTTTTGGCTTTCGTCACAACAGGTTTTTGTCCTGTAATGGCCGCCATATCTTGGGTAGCATTTTGGATGAGCTTTGCATCAGCTACTGCTTGCCCCAGACCCATGTTCACAACAATCTTAGACAACTTTGGAATCGCATTTACATTTTTGATTCCCAACTTTGTTGACAAAGAAGAAACGATTTCATTTTTATATTTTTCTTTCAAACGAGGCATAGCCATAACGTCTCCCTATTTCTTCCCTTCTTTGGCCGCTGTTTTCTTGGTCGCCTTTTTGGTTTTGGTTTCCGTTTTTTTGGCGACTTTTTCTTTTGAACCAGCGGGTGAAGCACTAATCAATTTCACATTGGACAAATGAATGGGGGCTTCAATTTCTTTGATTCCACCTTGAGGATTGTCCTGAGTTGGTTTTTGATGTTTTTTCACCAAGTTTACTTTTTCAACAATGACACTGTCGAATTTGGGAATGATGCGAAGAACTTTACCGGTTTTTTTCGCAGCAGACTCTTTTCCAGAAATCACTTGAACAGTGTCTCCTACTTTAATTTTTTTATTTGCTCGACTTTGCTTAACCATCACAATACCTCTGGTGCCAAAGAAATAATTTTCATAAAATTGTGTGAACGAAGCTCGCGCGCAACGGGTCCAAAAATACGAGTTCCAATGGGTTCCTTGTTTGGTGTAATCAACACCGCAGAGTTATCATCAAAACGGATGTAAGAACCATCAGCTCTACGAATTTCTTTTTTCGTGCGAACCACAACAGCTTTTTTCACATCGCCTTTTTTGGCCTTTGCGTTTGGAATTGCTTCCTTCACAGAGACAACAATAATGTCACCAATGCTAGCGTATTTTCTTCGGGTTCCACCAAGAACTTTAATACACTGCACTCGTCTTGCGCCGGAATTATCCGCCACATCTAACATGCTTTCTACCTGAATCATTTCTTTTTCCCTGCACTTTTCTTTTTGGTTTTGGCCTTCGTTTTGGCAGAAGCACTTTTCTTTTTGGTTTCCGACGAATCGGCTTGCGCTTCCACACCCAAACGATCAGGATGCAATTTGTTTTCTCTCAAGGTTTCGATCAAAACCCATCGTTTGGTTTTGCTCAACGGTCGAGACTGACGAATCCGAACCAAATCACCTTCTTTGGTTACATTTTTTTCGTCATGAGCTGTAAATTTGTTTTTTCGAATAACAACTTTTTCAAGAAGTGGATGCAAAACCCGGCGGCTCGCTTCAACAACGATGGTTTTATTCATTTTTGCACTTTTTACGGTGCCAACAAGTTCTTTACGAATTCTAATTTTTGTAGCTGTAGACATGTATAACTCCTACAAAGCAGTTTGCTTATCTTTCAAAATAGTATGAAGACGAGCAATGTTTCGCTTGGTTTTCCGAATCAACGCAGAATCCTCCAACTGACCACTTTTGTTTTTGAACTGCAACTGTTGCAATTCTTTCGTGTAGTCTTCTATGGTATTGGCAAGTTCATCGGCCCCCATGGATCGGAAGCTCGTGAGCATTTCTTTTTTATGTTTAAACTCTTTCATTGCACATACCTTCTTAACTTTCTTCCCGTTGAACGAATTTTGTTCCTAGGGGCAACTTGTGAGCCGCAAGACGAAATGCTTCCCGAGCAACTTCAGGTGTTACACCTTCCATTTCATAAAGAATGCGTCCTGGCTTGACGACTGCTACCCAATGATCCAATCCACCTTTTCCTTTACCCATCCGGGTTTCTGCAGGTTTTTTGGTCACAGGTTTATCGGGAAAAATACGTGTCCATACTTTTCCACCCCGCTTGATATAACGAGTCATTGAAATACGGGCGGCCTCGATCTGACGAGATGTAATCCGTCCACACTCCATAACCTTCAACCCATAGTCACCAAATGCTAAGGTTGCTCCTCGATACGAAGTCCCCCGCATACGGCCTTTTTGCTGTTTACGATATTTAACTTTTGCTGGTTGTAACATAACCTTTACCTACCCCACCGCTACTTGATTGGAAGCCAATGCTTTGCGACGATCGGTGCGTGTTTGTACCAACCCTCGGTTGATCCAAACCTTCACTCCAATGATGCCATATGTCGTACTGGCGCCTGTTGTACCATAATCGATGTCCGCTCTCAAGGTGTGAAGAGGAACGCTACCTTCATGGTACCATTCTGCTCGAGCAATATCTGCTCCACCCAATCGGCCAGAAATCTTTACTTTGATGCCTTTTGCACCCAATTTCATAGAAGACTGTACGGCTCTTTTGATGACTCGTCGGAAAGCCACACGACGCTCCAATTGAAGCGCTATGTTTTCAGCCACCAACTGAGCATCCAACTCAGCTTTTCGTACTTCTTTGATATTCAAAGAAACTTCTTTGCCTGTCATACGCGCAATCTGAGCTTTGAGTTGATCAATGCCCGAACCACGTTTTCCAATGACAATACCAGGTCGTGCTGTAAAAATGTCGATGGTGCATCGAGAAGCTGCTCGGGCAATCTCAATTTTGGATACCCCAGCATGATAAAGCTTCTTTTTTACAAGCTTTTTGATCTTGATGTCTTCATGAAGAAGTTCAGTATAGTTCTTTTCCGCATACCACCGAGACGCCCAAGGTCGGATGACACCTACTCGAAAACCTATTGGATTTACCTTTTGACCCACGTCTAACTCCTATCGCTCGTCCACAACCACGGTAATATGGCTGGTTCTTTTGTTGATTTTGGTCGCACGGCCCTGAGCTCGTGGGGTAAACCGTTTCAAGGTTGGCCCTTCATCGACCGTGATGGTTTTTACAAAAAGATTGTCAACATCAACCGTTCCAGTGCTGGAAGCATTGGCAATGGCGCTGTTTAAAGTAGACAAAATCAGTTTTGCACCTTTTTTGGGTGTTACTTTCAACATACTGATCGCATCAGATACATTTCGTCCACGAATCATATCTATCACCAAACGAGCTTTTCTCGCAGGCACTCTTGAGTATCTTAGGATTGCTTTGGAAGCCATGACTATTTACCTGTCTTTCTGTCCCCAGAATGAACATGAAACGTGCGCGTCAATGCAAATTCACCCAATTTATGGCCCACCATGTTTTCCGTGATGAAAATGGGGAGGAATTTTCGACCGTTGTGAATCGCGAACGTATGCCCAACAAACTCAGGGACAATGGTAGATCTACGTGACCAGGTCTTGATCACTTGTTTTTTGCCTGTGGTATCGATATCTGTTACTTTTTTCAACAGATAACCATCTACGAAAGGTCCTTTTTTCGTACTTCTAGACATTATTTTTTCTTCCTTTCGACAATAAACTTGCTGGTACGTTTATTTTTGCGAGTTTTGTATCCTTTGGTTGGAATACCCCAAGGAGTAACTGGATGACGCCCACCTTTGGTTTTTCCTTCACCACCTCCATGCGGATGGTCTACAGGGTTCATTGCAGTACCTCGTACACGAGGATTTTTACCCAGCCATCGTGAACGACCCGCCTTACCAATCGTGATGTTTTCATGAGTAGGGTTAGAGAGCTGACCAATGGTGGCATAGCACTCTTCTCGAACTTTCCGAATCTCACCCGATGGCATACGCAACAATGCAAAGCTAGAATCCCGGCTGATCAATTGAGCAGAAGCCCCTGCACTTCGTACCATCTGCCCCCCAGCACCGATTTTCAACTCAATGTTGTGAACCAAGGTACCTGGTGGAATGTTACGCAATGCCAACGCATTCCCTGGACGAATTTCAGAGCCTTCACCGGCCTGAAGAACTGTTCCAACTGTCAATCCCAAGGGAGCCAAAATGTAACGTTTTTCACCATCAGCGTAGTTCAAAAGAGCAATACGTGCAGAACGATTTGGATCGTATTCGATCGAGGCCACAGTTGCAGGGATATTTTCTTTGTCTCTACGTACAAATCAATTTGACGATATCGCTTTTTGTGTCCGCCACCAATCCAACGAGAAGTGATACGACCGTAACTGTTACGACCGCCAGATCTTTTTTGCTCTTGGTCAGCGGACGATAAGGTTTATCTGTAGTTAACTCTTCAAACGTAGACGTTGTAAGAAATCGTCTACCCGGAGTGATCGGTTTATATCTTTTGATTGCCATTTACACACCCTCAAAAACATCAATCTTGTCGCCAGCTTTCAAGCGAACATATGCTTTTTTATAATTGGATCTTTTTCCAACAAAACGACCCATGGTTTTCACTTTGCCACGAACAATGGCTGTTCTCACATCCATAACGGTCACGCCGAAAGCTTGTTCAACAGCTGCTTTGATGACAGGTTTTTTTGCATCTGAAGCAACTTCAAATACTACCTGGTTGAATCCTTCGCGAAGCATGGTGGACTTTTCCGTCACCATAGGCTTTTTCAATATACGAAAAGGTTCGATTTTCATGACGCCAACCTCTCTTCTACACGTTTTACGGCTGCTTCAGAAATGAGCAAATGCTTTGCTTTCAATAGCTCTACAACACTCAAGGTCGAAACATCAGAATACCAAACATTTTTGATGTTTCGTACACTACGGTTCAATTTGTCGTTGTTCACATCGACAACCAGAACAGCCTGTTTATTCAAATCACCCACAAATTCTTTTCCAATTTTAGTTTTGGGTGCATCGATTTCGAAACCAGAAAACACTTCCAACGTACCTTGTTTACCATGCTGGCTCAACGCACTGATCAAAGCTTTTTTTCGAACTTTTTTCGAAAGTTTATAGTTCCAATTTCTTGGTGAAGGTCCAAAAACAATTCCCCCACCTACATGGTTAGGAGCACGAGTTGAACCTTGACGGGCACTACCTGTGCCTTTCTGTTTGAATGGTTTTCTACCACCCCCCGATACTTCTCCACGTTCTTTGGTCTTCGCAGTACCCTGACGATTGGAAGATCGATTTGCAACAACCGCATCAAACAAAACTGCTTCGTTGGGAGAAAAACCAAAAACCACATCAGAGATTTCTGTTTCCCCCTGAATTTTTCCATTTATTTGTCGAACTTTCGCTTTCATGACCTACTCCCGATAACTTTTGATTTCGACGTCAACACCGGCAGACAAGTCCAATTTCATCCGACTAAACACCGATGGTCTGCTGGGGTGGTTCCAAAATGCCGATCAATCGCTTATGTGTACGAACTTCAAAAATGCTCACGAGATTTTTTATCAACGTGAGGAGAGCGAAGCACACAGTATCTGTTGATTTTGGTTGGCAAAGGAATTGGACCCGCGATACGAGCACCGGTTCTACGGGCTGTCTCTACAATCTCAGAAGTGGACTGATCCAACAGCTGATAGTCGTATGCCTTCAATTGAATTCTAATTTTTTCTTCTTTGGTTGCCACTTAATTTACCTTCGCTTTCGAAATGATTTCTTCTCCAACTTGTGCTGGTACAGGTTCATAATGAGCAAACTCCATGGTGTAACTTGCTCGACCTTGAGTCGCTGAGCGCAAATCGGTTGAATACCCAAACATCTCCGCCAAAGGTGTTTGAGCGTTGATCACCTGAACTCCACCCCGTGCAGTCATTCCCATGATTCTGGCACGTCGAGAATTCAAGTCACCAATAACGTTTGACATATACTCTTCTGGCACAACCACTTCTGTTTTCATGATTGGCTCAAGAATGATGGGTTTAGCTTTCTTACAAGCTTCTTTCAAACACATCGAACCTGCAATTTTGAACGCCATCTCAGAAGAGTCGACCTCATGATAGGAACCATCCACCAATTGAACTTTGATGTCCACCATAGGATAGCCGGCCAACACTCCATTTTCCATTGCTCCGACCACACCACTTTCAATGGGTTTGAAGTATTCCTTAGGAACAGATCCACCTTTGATCACACTTTCAAATACAAAGCCCCCACCTTTTTCATTGGGTTGGACTTCAAAAACAACATGTCCATACTGACCACGACCACCAGACTGACGAACAAATTTTGTATCTTGTCGTACTGGAGATGTAATGGTTTCTCGATAGGCAACCTGAGGTTTACCTACGTTGGCTTCTACTTTGAACTCTCTCATCATTCGATCAACAATAATATCCAAGTGAAGCTCTCCCATTCCAGACAACAAAGTCTGGCCGGTTTCTTCATCGGTTTTGATTCGAAGAGATGGATCTTCTTGCCCCAATTTGTAAAGAGCGTCTCCCATTTTTTCTTGGTCGCTCTTGGTTTTGGGTTCAATCGCAATTTGAATCACAGGTTCAGGAAACACGATCGTTTCCAAAATAACAGGATGATTTGGATCACAAAGAGTGTCACCGGTAGAAATATTTTTCAAACCCACCGCAGCTACAATTTCTCCTGCCGATGCCTGGGTCAATTCTTCTCTCTTGTTGGCATGCATGAGCAACAAACGTCCCAAACGATCTTTTTTTCCTTGGGTTGAGTTCTGAACCGTTGCTCCACTTTCGATTTTACCTGAGTAAATACGCAAAAAGGTCAAGTGACCTACATACGGATCAGTCATGATTTTAAACGCCAATGCAGAGAATGGCTCATTCACATCGGTTTTGCGTGCGATTTTTTTCTCAACATCATCAACATCTGTTCCCACAATAGAATCAACATCTTTGGGAGAAGGAAGATAAGCAATGACCGCATCCAACAATTGCTGTACGCCTTTGTTTTTGAAAGCAGATCCGCAAAGCACGGGGGTGATTTTTTCTGCCAACGTTGCCTTTCGAATGGCTTTGGCCAATTCTTCTTCCGTTACCGTTTCTCCACCGAGATATTTTTCCATCAAGGCGTCATCTGTCTCACAAATAGATTCAAGAAGTTTCTCTCTCCATGTATCTGCATCCGCTTGAAAGTCTGCTGGAATATCTACAATCTCAAATTTTGCACCCAAAGAGTCATTGTCAAAACGAATGGCTTTCATTTTCAACAAGTCCACTACACCCATATGCTGATCTTCGGTTCCCAAAGGAATCTGCAAAGGTACAGGGTTGGCATCCAATCGTTTCACCATGTCATCAACGCATTTGAAAAAGTTGGCACCCGTACGATCCATTTTGTTTACAAAAGCAATACGAGGAACATGATATTTGTCAGCCTGTCTCCATACGGTTTCGGACTGAGGTTCAACACCAGCCACACCATCAAATACACCCACAGCGCCGTCAAGAACACGCAAAGAGCGTTCCACTTCAACCGTAAAATCTACGTGTCCAGGAGTATCAATGATGTTGATTCGGTGATCTTTCCAAAAACAGGTCGTGGCCGCAGAAGTGATCGTAATCCCACGCTCTTGCTCTTGCTCCATCCAATCCATGGTTGCTGCACCTTCGTGAACCTCACCAATTTTGTGAGATTTCCCGGTGTAATACAGAACACGCTCTGTGGTTGTGGTTTTGCCAGCATCAATGTGGGCAATGATCCCAATGTTTCGTACTTTATCTAGTGTAATCGCAGCCATCTAAAACTCCATTTACCAGCGGAAATGAGCAAAAGCCTTGTTGGCTTCAGCCATTTTGTGAACATCTTCTTTCTTTTTGATCGCCGCGCCACGTTTGTTATAGGCATCAATCAATTCACTCGAAAGTCTTTCAATCATGGAACGACCAGGACGAGCGACCGCAGCGGTGATCAACCATCGAATTCCCAACGCCTCACTTCGTGCTGGACGAACTTCAACAGGAACTTGATAGTTTGCTCCACCCACTCGACGGCTTTTGGTCTCAACCATAGGTCGAACATTTTCCAATGCAGTTTTTGTGATTTTCAATGGATCGTCTTTTACTTTTTCAGCGACTTCGTCCATCGTTTTGTAAAAAATTTTCTGAGCCACAGATTTTTTTCCATGCTTCATCAAACTGTTGATAAACCGGCCTGCCACTCGATCATCAAACTTAGGATCGGGTGCAATGGGTTTCTTTTCAATAACTTTTCTTCTTGGCATTTTCTTCTCTCAAGCCTTAGGATTTCGCTTTTTTGGTTCCATATTTTGAACGGCCACGTTTTCGGTCTTGAACACCCGCGGTATCCAACGTACCTCGAACAATGTGATATCGGACCCCTGGAAGATCTTTTACTCGACCTCCACGGACCAAAACCACGGAGTGCTCTTGGAGATTGTGACCTTCACCACCGATATAAGCGGTCGTATCGAAGCCATTCGTCAGCCGAACACGCGCAACTTTTCTTAACGCTGAGTTCGGTTTTTTTGGAGTTACCGTGTAAACCCTTGTACATACACCTCTTTTTTGAGGGCATTCTTCCAAAGCAGGTGCTTGGTTTTCTTTTTCTGCTTTACGCGGCTTTTCTTACTAATTGATTAATCGTTGGCATACTATCCTCATTACTCTCCCATTAGAGCTGGGGGACTTTAAAAATTCAGAGCAAAAATGTCAAGGGATTTTACGAAAATCCTACTCTGCATTTGTCGTTTGTCCCTCAACCTCCTCAATTTGAGTGATGGATACGGTGTCTAGATCATCCAAATCTGCATGATCTACGCGTTCCTCTCCATCAGTTACATTCACTTTCAATCCTAGGCTTCGATAATTGGACAACCCTGTTCCAGCGGAATCAAGCGCCCCATGACCAAGTTCTCTTTGAGACCTCGCAAATAGTCCACTCTTCCGTTGATGGCTGCTTCCGTGACACTTTGGTGGTTTCTTGGAAAGAAGCCGCAGAAATAAAGGACTCTGTAGAAGAGAGGCTTTGGTAATCCCCAAAAGCAGCGGAGCTGCAGCAGCGGGTTTGCCTTTCTTCTTCTTCACCTTCTCGTTTTCTTCCAAGAAAATGGCCTTGTTCACCTGCTCACCTACCAAGAAAGATGTATCTCCTGCATCGGTAATGGTGACTTTTCGTAGCATCTGACGAACAATGGTTTCAATGTGCTTGTCGTTGATTTTACCCCTTGAAGTCAGTAAACCTCCTGAACTTCATCCACCATATATTTCGCCAGTTCCTTTTCACCCAGAACTGTCAAAATATCGTGAGGGTTGGCCGAACCATCCATCAAAGCCTCACCAGCACGAACTCGATCGCCTTCAAGCACAGACACATGCTTTCCTTTTGCAATCAGATATTCTCGTGGCTCACCCACATCAGGCGTGACGATCACTTTTCGTTTTCCTTTGGTATCTTTTCCAAAGGCATCGCCCATCGATCTCCGAAATCACAGCGATCTCTCTGGGTTTGCGGGCTTCAAAAAGCTCAGCAACTCGAGGTAGACCACCCGTGATGTCTTTTGTTTTGGTTGTTTCTCGTGGGATCTTCGCGATGGTTCCTCCAGAAGGAACTTTCTCACCATCACCTACCAACAAAATAGCTCCTACAGGAAGCATATAGTTGATGTCCGATCCCGTTCGAAATTTCAATGCATCTCCATTTTTGTCGTGCAAAGAAATTCGAGGTCGAGCATTCGGGTCTCTAGACTCAATGATCACCTTACTGGAAACACCTGTGATTGGGTCAACTTTTTCCTGAAGACCCATCCCTTCAGAAAGATCGTTGTATCGTACAAAACCTTCCGTCTCTGTCAAAATCGGAATGGTGTATGGATCCCAATCCGCAATCAGGTCTCCTGCTTTGACAGCTTCGCCATCCTCTTTGTACAACTGCGCACCGTAAATGATGGGATGCTTTTCCTTCTCTCTTCCGGAGGCATCCACAATTGCGATTTCTGCGTTACGGTTCATCACGGTCATACGGCCATCTTTATTTTTCACCGTATTGACGTTGACCAACTTGATCTTACCTTTGTTTTTGGTTTCCAAGCGAGACTGCTCGGCTCTTCGAGTCGCAGTACCCCCAACGTGGAATGTTCTCATCGTCAACTGAGTACCTGGCTCCCCGATGGATTGTGCTGCAATCACACCGACAGCCTCACCCAAGTTTACCAACCGACCACGTGCAAGGTCTCGTCCGTAACAAAGAGTACAGATCCCTCTGCGAGTCTGACAAGTCAACACAGACCGAATACGGATTTTTTCAATCACCGCTTCGTCAATTTTTTTCACATATTCTTCATCGATCTCCGTGTTGGCCGGAACAATCACTTCTCCAGAATATGGATCCAAAACATCTTCCAAAGCCACACGTCCCAGAACTCGTTCACTCAATGGTTCTACAACATCACCACCTTCGATCAATGAACCTACATAGATACCGTCAAGAGTTTTGCAATCATATTCAGTGATGATTGCATCTTGAGCCACATCCACCAATCGACGAGTCAAATATCCGGAGTTTGCTGTTTTGAGGGCGGTGTCCGCCAAACCTTTTCGAGCTCCGTGGGTCGATGTAAAGTATTGAAGAACCGTCAAGCCTTCTTTGAAGTTTGCGGTAATTGGAGTTTCAATGATCTCTCCAGAAGGTTTGGCCATCAAACCTCGCATACCCGCAAGCTGACGTAGCTGCTGAGCACTACCCCGAGCTCCTGAATCCGCCATCATGTAAATGGGGTTAAAGCTGGGCATTTCTACCTGCTCATTGCCGACAGTGATGCGATCAATACCAATCTCTTTCATCATCTCCGTTGCAATTTGCTCAGAAACCTGGGCCCAAGTATCGATCACTTTATTGTATCTCTCACCAAACGTAATCAAACCGTCGGTATACTGCTGTTGAATTTTTTGCACGGTATCGGTGGCGGACTCAAGCAAAGAAGCTTTCTTTGCAGGAATCTTCATGTCATCCATACAAATCGACAAACCAGCTCGCGTTGAATAAGCAAATCCAAGATTTTTCAACCGATCTGCCAACAAAATGGTCTTTTTCTGATCACCCAACCGATAGGCTTTGTCAATCAGCTCCGCAAGAGCTTTTTTCCCCATCGCTCGGTTCACCATGTCAAAGGGAATTTCATTGGGAACAACATCATAGAAGATCACCCGACCAACGGTCGTTTCAAATCTTTTTCCCGAAATACGAACCGTGATTTTCGCGTGAGCATCTACTTCTTCCGCATCAAACGCCATTCGAACTTCGTCAGGACTTGAAAAAATCTTTCCTTCACCTTTTACGCCTACTCCCTCCCGTGTGAGATAGTAGAGACCCAAAACGATGTCCTGGCTAGGAATGATGACTGGTTTTCCGTTTGCAGGAGACAAAATATTGTTGGTCGACATCATCAAAACACGAGCTTCAACTTGTGCTTCTACCGACAATGGAACGTGAACCGCCATCTGGTCACCATCAAAGTCGGCGTTGAACGCCATACAAACCAATGGATGCAGCTGAATAGCTTTTCCTTCAATCAACAAAGGTTCAAAAGCCTGAATCCCCAATCTGTGGAGCGTAGGTGCTCGGTTGAGCATAACCGGATGTTCACGAACCACCTCGTCCAAAATATCCCATACTTCGTCAATTTCACTTTCCACCATCTTCTTGGCGGCTTTGACCGTCGTCACCAACCCACGTTCTTCCAAACGGTTGTAAATAAAGGGTTTAAATAGCTCCAAAGCCATTTGCTTTGGAATACCACATTGATGAAGTCTTAGTTCAGGCCCCACAACAATCACAGAACGACCGGAATAGTCCACCCGTTTTCCCAACAAGTTTTGTCGGAAACGTCCTTGTTTTCCTTTGATCAAATCAGAAAGAGATTTCAAAGGTCTCTTGTTGGCACCTGTAATCGGACGACCTCGACGGCCGTTGTCAAACAAAGCATCTACAGCTTCCTGAAGCATTCGTTTTTCGTTTCGAACAATGATCTCGGGAGCATTGAGTTCGATAAGTCTTTTCAAACGATTGTTTCGGTTGATGACTCGTCGATAAAGATCGTTCAAGTCTGAAGTAGCAAACCGTCCACCATCCAATGGAACCAATGGACGCAAATCAGGAGGAAGGACAGGCAACACTTCAAGCACCATCCACTCAGGTTTATTGCCAGACTCACGAAAAGCTTCAACCACTTTCAAACGTTTGGCCAATTTTTTCTTTTTGATTTCGGAACCTGTTTGAACCAATTCAGTTCTCAATTCCTTTGCCAAATCATCCAAGTCCAACTGAGCCAATAGAGTTCGAACAGCTTGCGCACCCATGTCAGCTTCAAAGGAACCTTCACCATACTCTTCAACAGCTTCATAATAGCGCTCATCACTCATCACTTCACCCAAAGCCAAATCCGTGCCTCCGGGTTCAGTCACAACATAAGCTTCGAAATAGATCACTCGCTCCATATCTTTCAACGTGATGTCGAGCAAGTTACCAATACGGCTAGGGAGTGATTTCAAAAACCAAATGTGGGTTACAGGTGCCGCCAAAGCAATGTGTCCCATACGATCACGTCGTACCTTAGACTCAATGACTTCCACGCCACACTTTTCACACACAATCCCACGATGTTTCATCCTTTTGTATTTTCCACAAATACACTCATAATCCTTCACAGGACCAAAGGTCTTTGCACAAAACAAACCATCTCTCTCAGGTTTAAAGGTTCTATAGTTAATGGTCTCTGGTTTTTTGATTTCACCATGAGACCATTCCAGAACCTTTTCTGGAGATGAAAGCCCAACTTTGATCGCTTCAAAAGAAAGAGGATCTTTAGGTTTTTCGAAAAATGTGAAAATATTTTCCATAGTCGTTCTTCTCCCTTTTTTAGGATTCAATTTGTTGCGCTGGATCTTGAACCTGACCTTTTTCCAAAAGATCAACATCCAAGCCAAGTGCTTTCAATTCTTTGGTCAATACATTGAATGATTCTGGCAAGCCACATTCAAGTCGGTTTTCACCTTTGACAATGGCTTCGTACATCCGAGTTCTACCGCTGATATCATCTGATTTGACAGTAAGAAACTCTTGCAATGCATAGGCTGCACCATACGCTTCAAGAGCCCAAACCTCCATCTCCCCAAGACGCTGACCACCAAACTGTGCTTTACCACCGAGAGGCTGCTGAGTGACCAAGGAGTATGGGCCAATGGATCGTGCGTGAATTTTATCATCCACCAAGTGATGCAATTTCAACATGTACATCACTCCAACGGTCACTGGATTTTGGAATTTCTGTCCAGTTTTTCCGTCAAACAAAACAGACTGGCCTGAAGTAGATACACCTGCAATATTAAGTAGCTCTTTGATTTTGTCGTCATTTGCACCGTCAAACACAGGGGTTTCCATAGAAACACCTTCTGCACCCAATCGCTGCATCAAAGGATAAAGCTCTTTATCTTTGATTTCGTCGATGAAATCGCTCATTTCTTTTCCGTAAACATTCTTCAAGAATTTTCGGATTTTTTCTGGAGCATATTTCTCATCAATTTGTTTTTGGATGCTGTCGCCAAGCTTGCGACCTGCCCAACCCAAATGAGTTTCCAAAATCTGACCTACGTTCATCCGCGATGGAACCCCAAGAGGATTCAATACGACATCGACAGGAGTTCCATCTTCAAGATATGGCATATCTTCAAGAGGTACCAATTTGGAAACAACACCTTTGTTTCCATGGCGGCCTGCCATTTTGTCACCCACCGCAATTTTTCGTTTGATGGCAACAAAAACGCGAACCATCTTGATCACACCTGGAGGAAGCTCATCTCCACCTTTGATGCGTTCGATTTTTTCCGCGAATGCTGTTTTGATCAACTCCACTTGGTCTTTAAGAATCGAGAAGATATCCACGATTTCTTTTTCAACCTTGTCATCATCCTTAATGGAAATTTCTCTCCATCGAATTCTTGGAACTTGAGACAAAAGTTCAGCTGTAATCTTGTCGCCCTTTTTCATAACAACGTTATCGTCATCATCTTTGACAGATACAGCGCTGGTTTTGCCTTTGAGTAGATCTTGAACTTTGTCGTACGCTGAATCACGAATGATCTTGATTTGATCTTCCTGATCTTGCAAAAGTCCACGAATTTCTTGTTCTTCAATTTCACGGGTACGCGAATCTTTATCGACTCCATCACGAGTAAACACCTGAGCATTGATGACTGTACCATTGACTCCAGGAGGAACTCTCAAAGACGTGTCTTT
The DNA here is from genome assembly GCA_041391365.1 of Bdellovibrionota bacterium. Classification (GTDB taxonomy): domain Bacteria; phylum Bdellovibrionota_G; class JALEGL01; order JALEGL01; family JAGRMV01; genus JAGRAX01. The sequence goes on from JAWKOC010000001.1 coordinate 725,427, forward strand.
TACATCTCCAGCTTTATCACCAAAGATAGCTCTCAAAAGTTTCTCCTCTGGAGACAATTGAGTTTCACCTTTGGGGGTGATTTTACCCACCAAAACGTCGCCTTGTTTTACTTCAGCGCCGATACGAATGATTCCTGAATCATCCAAATTGGCCAAAGCCTCTTCGCTCATGTTCGGAATATCTCGTGTAATTTCTTCTTTTCCCAATTTGGTGTCTCGAGACAATACCTCGAAAGACTCAATGTGGACCGAAGTAAATACATCCTGATGAACCAATTTTTCAGACAACAAAATGGAGTCCTCAAAGTTGTAACCATTCCATGGCATAAAAGCTACGATGACGTTACGTCCAAGAGCCAATTCACCTTTTGAAGTTGCAGGTCCATCCGCAATCACTTCACCACGTTTCACTACGTCGCCTTTTTTCACAAGAACACGCTGATTGATGCATGTACCTTGGTTGGAACGCTGATATTTGATCAAATTGTAAATATCAACTTCGGCTCCCGCCTTGGTTCCTTTTTTGGTGCGTACCACAATCCGGCCTGCATCCACTGATTCAATGACACCGTCGTTGACCGCAACCAATGCGGCTCCGGAATCTCTGGCAACGATTTTCTCCATTCCAGTTCCAACAATAGGTGCCTGAGTTTTTAGAAGAGGTACTGCCTGACGTTGCATGTTCGATCCCATCAATGCACGGTTCGCATCGTCGTTTTCCAAAAATGGAATCAAAGATGCAGCAACCGACACCAATTGGTTCGGCGAAACGTCCATCAATGTAATTTCTAAAGGATCTACTGTGATAAAATCTCCTGACCGTCTGGCAGAAACCAACGGTGCAGTAAATTTCCCCTTGCTGTCAAGTACAGCGTTTGCCTGGGCGATCGTATGTCCATCCTCTTCAAGTGCCGAAAAGAACACAACCTCGTCTGTTACTTTTCCATTTTCTACTTTTCGGTAAGGAGTCTCGATGAAACCGTGCTCATTGACTCGGGCAAAAGTAGACAACGAAGAAATCAATCCAATGTTTGGACCCTCAGGCGTTTCAATCGGACAAATTCTACCATAATGTGTGGTATGAACGTCTCGAACCTCAAAGCCCGCACGATCTCTCGTGAGACCACCAGGTCCCAAAGCTGACAAACGTCGCTTATGCGTTACAGCAGACAATGGGTTGGTTTGATCCATGAACTGAGACAACTGACTCGAACCGAAAAACTCTTTGATTACAGCGGTCACAGGTTTGGAGTTGATCAACTCGTGAGGCATAAGAGTTTCTACATCTTGCAAACTCATCCTTTCACGAATAGCTCTTTCCATACGTACCAATCCAATTCGATATTGGATTTCCACCAACTCACCTACAGATCGTACTCTACGATTTCCCAAATGATCGATGTCATCAACAATGCCTCGACCATCTTTCAAGTCCGCAAGATATTTTACAGTATGAAGAATGTCTTCTTTATCCAAAGTTCTTTGTTCAAGTTGTTTCTTGAAAGAAAATTTATGATTGATTTTCAATCGTCCCACTTCGGACAAATCATAACGTTCTTCATTGAAAAACAAATTTTCAAAAAAGCCGGTTGCCATCTCCAAGGTTGGAGGATCTCCTGGACGCAACCGAGCGCAAATTTCCAACATCGCCTCATCTTGCGTAGACACTTTGTCTGCGATCAGTGAATTTCGTAATGCTGCGTTTACGTTGACTCCATCGATATAAAGAAGTGAAAAAGAGGTCACGCCTGCAGCTTTTAAGGTCTCAAAAATCTCTTGAGTCAGTTCCTGATTCACACCAAGAATGACTTCACCTGTTTTTGGATCAACCACATCTTGCCCAGACACTCGACCCACAAGCTCTTCCATCTGAGTTGGAATGCGGGTGATTTTTGCAGCTTCGATTTTCTTCAACGAAATCTTGGTGATTTTTCGATCCTTTTTGACCAAAACTTCACCTGACTTTGGGTCTTTGATGTCTTCGACAACTTTTTGACCAATCAACAGTGAAGAATTGACAGATTTCTCAAGTTGGTTTTTTCCAACCAAAAAGATCTCCTCAGATTCATAAAAGAAATTGAGAAGCTGTTCTTCTGAGTACCCAAGAGCCTTAAACAAAATCGTTACTGGCATTTTTCGACGACGATCGATGCGGACATTGATGATGTCTTTGTGATCGTACTCGAAATCAAGCCATGATCCACGATAAGGCAAAATTCGGGCAGAATACAAAACGTTGCTTCGAGAAACAGCTGCGCCTTTTTCTGAAAAAAAGAACACACCTGGAGAACGATGCAGCTGACTGACAACCACCCGCTCGGTTCCGTTGACGATGAACGTACCGTTCTCTGTCATCAACGGAATTTCTCCGAAATATACTTCTTGTTCCTTTACGTCCCGAATCGACTGTGGCTGATTGGGATCTGTTTGATCCCAAACGACCAATCGAACAATCACTCGAAGAGGACAACCATAGGTCATCCCCTTTTTGACACACTCGTCGACATCATACTTGGGATCATCCAATTTGTATCCCACATATTCCAAGGAGGCAGTTTCATTGAAGTCTTTGATCGGAAAAACCGAAGAAAAAACAGAATGAAGACCTTCGCTTTTTCTATCGTCCGCTTCGACATTTGCCTGTAGAAATTTCTCATAGGATCTTCGTTGAACATCCATCAAATGAGGTACATCTATAACAGGTTTAATCTGAGCAAAACTCTTCCGTGGTCGCTTCAGATGACTAAAAAAAGATGTCGCCATCTTACACTCCTTGTGTCAAGGGTTTATGTATCTTTGCAGTGATTGGTGCGTTCCAAATACTTGGTTTAGGAAAGCTCTACCGTAGCGCCTTCTTTTTCGAGCTCAGCTTTCATTTTCTCAGCTTCGTCTTTCGCTACGTTTTCTTTGACTGCTTTAGGTGCTCCATCAACCAAGTCTTTTGCTTCTTTCAAACCAAGACCTGTCAACGCACGAACAACCTTAATCACCTGGATTTTTTTGTCTCCAGCAGCTTTCAACGTTACCGTGAAATCTGTTTTTTCTTCTGCAGCAGCAGCGCCACCGGCAGCAGGAGCAGCTACACCGGCTACTGCTACAGGAGCAGCGGATACCCGGAAGTGCTCTTCCAAGGTTTCTACAAAACTCTTTAAGCTCCAAAACCGTCATAGACTCGATAAAACTTACGAGTTCTTCTTTGGTCATTTTTGTTCCCATGGTGTTTATTCCTCCAACAATATATTTTATTAGCCCTGTTTTTCTTTTTCTCTTCGGACAGCATCAAGAGGCAAAAACCAACTCCGAAGGATTCCTGATAGGCCGTATACCATGCCAGCATAGGGGCTCTGCAGGCTCCGACCATTCTTCCAAGAAGAATTTCTCTCGATGGAACGTTTGCCAAGCTGATAACATCAGCTTTTTGCAATAGTTTTCCATTGAGAACTCCAGCTTGAACGATGAACTTTTCTTCCTCAGTTGAAAACTGCTTTACGGCTTTCGCCAAAGCCACAGGATCGGAATCCGTGTAAGCCAAAGCAGTTGGTCCTTTGAAGAAATCTTTCAATTCGCTTAGCTCCGTGCCTTCAATTGCACGTGTAGCCAAAGTGTTTTTGATAACTTTTAGTTCAATACCACTTTCGCGAAGTTTGCTTCGAAATGCAGTAATTTTCTCAACAGTAACTCCGGCATAGTGCCAATTACCGCTGCTTGTACAGTTTCGAATCTTTTGTTGAGTACATCAACTTGATCTTGTTTTACTTTTCTATTTGCGCCAGCCATTTTCTTATCCTCGAATTAAAGGGTTTGCGGATCAACAACAATACCAGGACCCATCGTCGTAGAAATGGTCACACTTCGAATGTAGGTTCCTTTTGCAGCAGATGGTTTTGCTTTTTGAATACTTTCCATCACTGATTGGATGTTTTCACGAATTTTTTCAGCGTCAAGAAGCTTTTCCAGCAATCAAATGAACAATACCTGCCTTGTCAACACGGTATTCAACACGGCCTGATTTGATTTCTTTTACGCTTTTGCCACATCTACGGTCACGGTTCCTGCTTTAGGATTGGGCATCAAACCCTTGGGTCCCAAAATCGTACCCAACTTACCCACTTTGGACATCATATCAGGGGTGGCAATCAAGGTATCAAAATCGAACCAGCCATCTTTGATTTTTTCAATCAAATCATCACTGCCAACATGATCGGCACCTGCGTTTTTGGCTTCGGTTTTCTTTCTCACCCTTGGCGATGACCACCACGCGAACGGTTTTCCCAGTTCCATGAGGCAGAAGTGTTGTTCCACGAACCATCTGATCCGCATGTTTGGGGTCAACACCAAGACGGATAGCCACATCGATGGTTTCATCAAACTTTGCTTTTGGAAATGTTTTGATTACGTCAACTGCTTGCGCGATGCTGTAACCTTTTTGAGCTTCGTAGCTCTCCACTGACTTTTTGTATCTTTTGGTTAACTTTGCCATGACAATTACCCTTCTACCTCAATACCCATGCTTCGGGCGGTTCCTTCAATGATTCTCATTGCGGCTTCTAAGGAGGCTGCATTCAAATCAGGCATTTTGGTTTTTGCAATTTCTTCCACCTGCCCTTTGGTGACTTTTCCCACTTTATTTTTGTTGGGAACACCAGATCCTTTGGGAATTCCTGCAGCTTTTCTAAGCATTACAGAAGCGGGTGCTGTCTTTTGATGAACGTAAAACTACGGTCTTCATAAATAGAAATGATCACGGGAACAATGGTGTCTCCCATGCTCTGAGTATCAGCGTTAAATGCTTTACAAAATTCCATAATGTTTACCGTGCTGCCCCAACGCTGGACCAACAGGAGGTGCTGGATTTGCTTTTCCAGCTGGAATTTGCAGTTTTACAAAGGCTGTAATTTTCTTTGCCATAATTTACCTCTAATTTTTTTCCACTTGGCCATAATCCAACTCCCACAGGAGTAGATCGGCCGAAGATGCTTACCAAAACTCTTAATTTTCCTTTTTCTGGATTTACGTCCTCGACAAATCCATTGAAATTCTGAAAAGGACCATCAATCACTCGAACACTCTCACCTTTTTCAAAAATTGCCTTGATGACTGGAGAAAGTTTTCCTTCGTCAATTTGCTTGGTGAGTTTTTTCACCTCAGACTCAGGCACAGCGGGAGGGTTTTTGCCTTTTCCCACAAACCCCGTGATTCTCTGTGTTTCTTTGACCACATGCCATGTTTCATCATTGAGAACCATCTTTACAAACATGTATCCAGGAAAAAACTTCTTCGGTCGAGTACGTTTTTTTCCTTGTACATTTTCGACAACATTCTCAACTGGAATCAAAATCTCCCTCAAACAGATCTTTTTTCCTGAGGCCATGATTCGCTCAATCAAACCAATCTTAGCTTTGTTCTCATAACCGGAATAGGTATGTACCACATACCATTTCATTTCACTCCAAAGCGGGCTTTCTTCATTGTAAAAATCGTCTTTTGTAATTCCTCGCTTTGGTTCTTTTTCTTCTTCATCAGACTCAGAAGACTCTTGTTTTGTGGTCGACAAACTTTTCAACGCATAAGTTGCCGTTTCTTTCTGGATAGAGGCGCTGGAGTTCTTCTCGGCAAGACTGGATTGCTCGTTACCCTGAGATTCTATTTTTTCATCTTCAAACAAAGCAGTACTCCTATAAACTCAACACAAAGTTAATGACCCAATTTGAGGCCCAATCCAATACGCCCAAAACGCCTGCAAACAATACACAAGCAACCAATACAACGATGGTCGATGTATAGGTCATTTTTTTCATTGGCCAGGTCACTTTTCTAAGCTCCTGAAGAACTTCCATCGAAAAGGTTTGGACACTTTCCTTTCGAAAAAACCAAAAACCTGTCATCGATGTAAACGCAATGGCTCCTATCGCTGATGCTGGAAGAACTTCCATCACCATTGGGTTAGGAACACGAACTGTAGAAAGTATCAGTGCAACGCTCTGGTGCAATACCCATGCTACCATCACCGATAGCACGATATAACACAAGGTGACCCATTTTCTATCGTTAGCCAATTTTGCTCCCCGAAAACAGAAGGTAAAGCGCCTTTTGAGCGCTTTACCTCAGCTTTCTAACATTACATATAAAACAGAGAGATAAGGATTTTAATCCTGATCTACTCAATAATTGAGGAAACTACGCCCGCTCCGACGGTCTTTCCACCTTCTCGGATCGCGAAACGTACTTCCTTGTCCATTGCAATGGGGTTGATCAACTCAACTTCCATCTCAATGTTGTCTCCAGGCATAACCATCTCAACGTTGGCTGGCAACGTTACAACACCGGTTACATCTGTTGTTCTAAAATAAAATTGTGGTCGATATCCTTTGAAGAAAGGTGTGTGTCTTCCACCTTCGTCTTTGGTAAGAATATAGGCCGAACCTTTGAATTTTTTGTGAGGCTTGGTTGCTCCAGGTTTGCTCAACACTTGACCACGTTCAACGTCGTCACGTTTGATCCCTCGCAAAAGAATCCCTACGTTGTCTCCCGCTTGACCGCTGTCGAGAAGTTTTTTGAACATCTCTACACCAGTAACAGTTGACTTTTGTGTATTACGGATTCCAACGATCTCGATCTCTTCTCCAACCTTGACCATACCCGCTTCAATTTTACCGGTTACTACAGTTCCACGACCTTCGATCGAGAAAATGTCTTCAATCGGCATAAGGAATGGTTTATCAACATCACGTTTTGGCTCAGGGATGTTGGCATCCAAAGCTGCCAAAAGTTCCCAAATGGGTTTTCCACCGTCGCCACTTGGATCTTCGATGGCTTTGGTAGCGCTACCACGAATCACAGGAACATCGTCACCTGGGAAGTCGTATTTGCTGAGAAGTTCACGAACTTCCAACTCTACCAAATCCAACAACTCAGCATCATCTACCAAGTCGCATTTGTTCAAAAACACTGTGATGGAAGGCACGTTTACTTGACGAGCAAGCAAAATGTGCTCGCGGGTCTGAGGCATAGGACCATCAGGCGCACTCACAACCAAAATCGCTCCGTCCATTTGTGCGGCACCGGTGATCATGTTTTTTACATAGTCAGCGTGACCAGGACAGTCGATGTGTGCATAGTGACGATTGTCAGACTCATATTCAACGTGAGACAGAGCTACCGTCAAAATTTTGGTAGCGTCACGACGAAAAGATTTTGCATCAGCTTTTGCTACGTCATCGTATGCTTTAAATACTGAATACCCTTTAGTTGCTGCAACGCATGTAATCGCTGCGGTCAACGTAGTTTTTCCGTGGTCAACGTGACCAATGGTTCCAACGTTGACGTGCGGCTTTTTACGTTCAAACTTTTCTTTGGACATTGTTTTTTCTCCCTATTTTTCCAATATGTATTGTCAGTTCTCGATAATCTTTTGCTCTCTGGTACAACAACTCATGGAGCCCACGATCGGATTTGAACCGATGACCTCTTCCTTACCAAGGAAGTGCTCTACCAACTGAGCTACGTGGGCGAAAAAATCGACCACGTCTTTCAGTCTCATCCCATACCTACAGCCCCAACATAGTGGAGCGGGGAACGGGTCTCGAACCCGCAACATTCAGCTTGGAAGGCTGATGCTCTACCAATTGAGCTATCCCCGCCTACCTCCGTACAACATCACACCATGTTGCCGCTGCAACATGGTGGAGAGGGAAGGATTCGAACCTTCGAAGGCATAAGCCGGCAGATTTACAGTCTGCTCCACTTTGGCCACTCCAGGCACCTCTCTCAGGATCTTCTCTTTCTTGAAGCATTTTCCAAGAAGATGGAGCTGGCGATAAGGACTCGAACCGCAACCGGCTGATTACAAATCAGCTGCTCTACCAATTGAGCTACGCCAGCGTAGCTCCAAAAGAATTACCAAATATCAATGTGTTATCCTTGACTTTTGGTCAAAACAACACACGGAAGTCGCGATTTACTATGGCATTTTAAAAACTGTGTCAAGGAAAATGCTCCGAATGGAAAACAAACGTTGGAAATCTCTGAAAAATTGCTTTTTAGCCCTGTTTTTTGGACATTGCGATTTGATACATCGCCAGGGCCCCAGCCACAGATACATTTAAACTATCTCTGCCTGCAAAGGAAGTAAGTTTGAACAAAAAATCACATTTTTTTTGTGTCAAATGCCTCATCCCCTGCCCCTCACTGCCCAATACGAGAAGAACAAGGTCCGCCGCATAACGATCGGCCGCAAAAATATCGTTGGACTCGCCATCCAACCCCAAAAGATAGCCTCCATATTCGCGAAATTCGTCCATAGAGCGTGAAAGATTGGACACTTCAATCAGAGGCAATGAAAAAACGGCCCCCGCTGATGCCCGAACCACGGTTGAAGTGATAGGACTTGAATGATCTTTTGGATATAGCAGGAATTCAGCCCCAAAGAAATGTGCAGATCTCATCAAAGCCCCAAAATTTTGAGGATCTTTGATCTGATCCAACGCCAATGCAAACCCTGTTTTTTTTTCTTTGCCCGTCCAAAACTCTTCCAACGATCGATGAACCCCAAGTTCGACCAAAAGACGCGTGCTTCTTTGCCTCATTCCTTCTTTGTCTTTTCTATGATTTTTTTTCGAATGATGTTTTCTTGAATCATCATCTACCATCACCTGGTGAGGTCTGAGTCCGTGACGCTTGGCAAACTCCTGCGCCCTGGACATTTCTTTGGTGGTTGTAAGAAGTTTATGTACAGAAACCCTGGGAGAATTCATGGCTTCTTCCATTTCATTCCATCCATGAATCTCAACTTGTACAGATGTCGGCAAAACAGTCCCTCACTTTACATATTGCACAAAGACTCAAAGGTAGATCGAGGATCCTTTGATTCTGTTACGGCTCTTCCTAGAACAAGATGACTTGCACCTTGTTTCATGGCCGCGGCTGGACTCATCACTCTTTTTTGGTCATGAGTTTCCTGCGTCAGCCGTATCCCTGGAACAACCAATGCAATGGAACTTCCCAAAGATGTTCGAAGCATCTCAAGTTCAAACCCTGAGCAAACCAACCCATCAACTCCGGCATCCACAGATTTTTTTCCAATGGCTTTCACCATTTCTACCATAGAGAGATTCGAATCAAACCCAAAGTCATGCAACTGCTTTTCATGGAGACTTGTCAAAATGGTGATGGCCAAAAGGAATGGTCGATTGGATGCAAATTTTTTCTCGAGGAGACTGCGACTGGATTCAATCATTTCTTTTCCACCTACACCATGCAAAGAAATAAATGAAAGTGGAGCATGGTCCGTCACTTTGTCAATCGCTTGGGAAACTGTGTTGGGAATATCGTGATATTTTAAATCCAAAAAAATATTTAGACCCCGTGCATGCATTTCTTTGAGAATGCTTGGGCCCATAGCCGAAAAAGCAATCGAACCTATTTTCACAAAAGATAACAAAGGACCAATCCGATCCACCAGAGAGAGACATTCATGAAGGTTGGTTTGTTGATCAAAAGCAACGATGAGTTGAGAAGACTTCATGAGACTATTGAATTTTTTTTACAAAGGCCTGACCAAATCCATCTTTTTGCAACTTTGTCAGAAGAGTCTGTGCGTCGTCTTTGTTTTTGGCTCGCACCACAACCTTGAACAATTGTCCCGAAGCAGAACTTGAAGTATCCGTAACAGTATCGAATCCCATGTTTTTGAGACGGTCCGTGAGCTCATGCGCTTTTCCAATGTCTTTGAAAGCACCCATTTGAATGATCCACTGATCAGAATTTGAGCTTTTTGAATCTTCACGTTGAGTCGACTCTGCTCTTGAAACAGTCGTTGCAGGTTTCGAAACAGGCACAGATTCTCGTGAACCTTTGGAGGCCACTGGAAGAGTTGATTCATTTGCCTCTTGATTTTTGTTGGACTGGGAATTTTTTTCAGATGTGGATTGTCCAATGAGTTTGGCAATTTGATCCGGCTTTTGATCACTGTGAAGGGTTTCATAAAAAGTAAGTTCGGTATCCTCCGCGGGAGCCATTTGGGAATCAAAAACATCAAAAGCATCTTTGAGCTTTTCAATATTGGCCAACTGTTTGCCTCTTTCTTGGCCCAAATAAAAAGATACCCCACACATGGCAACACTCAATGCCGGAACACCAATATAATATAAATATTTTTTCTCCATAACCTTCACTTGCAAAGACAATCTTACTTTCTTTGAGGGTTTCCTTCCACAAGATCTATCGTCTTGACCGAAGCTCTCCCCTTACTTTACAAACTATGCCCAATTTTGCAAGTCCCAACCGTCCTTTAAGGTTAATCCTTTGGCCACCATCAAGTCTCGCAAGGGCACAACGTATAAACTGGCATTTCGCAACATTTTTGGTATACACAGCCGCAACATCAAAGAAAGGGATTTTTTTTGGCAAGAGATGATTTAGTTTTGATTGAAGGTCGTGTGGTCGAAGTTTTGGCAGGAGGACACTTCCTGGTGGAAGGGCCCAAAGGCATGAAACTCAACGCAAAACTTGCAGGTAAATTGCGCCGGAAACACATTCGAGTGGTTCTTGGAGATTATGTAACGGTAGGAGTGTCACCCTATGACCCTTCTCATGGCTTGATCACCTACCGAGGCAAAGACCCCTCTCTTAGTGGAGCCTCCATACAAGATGGAGACGACAACGCTTAGTCCCAACAGGCTCTTACAAGCCCTTTTTTGATTTTCCCCACTTTATAGACTTTCTTACCTAGTTTGGTGAGCTTGGATTCGTCGGACTCTTTGATGACGATCATGTAGCCCAATCCTAGGTTGAATGTTCTCTCCATATCTTCCCAAGGAACTTTCCCTGCTGTTTGAAGCCATTGAAACATTGCTGGCATTTTCCACGATTGGCGTTGCACATGTGCGCAAAGACCATCTGGAATCACCCTACCAAGATTGCCCAGAATCCCTCCTCCGGTAATGTGAGCCATCGCTTTAATAGAGAGGTGCTGCTGAAGTTTTAAGATCAAAGGGACATAAATTTCTGTAGGTTTGAGCCAAACATGGCCCCATGTTTTTGAAGGGAGAAACTCACAAGAATCAGAATACGAAAGCTTTTTTCGTTTCATGATGGCACGAATCAGAGAAAATCCATTGGAGTGAGCTCCACTGGAACCAAATGCATAAATGCAATCCCCTTCCTCTACGGAAGCACCCGTCACTTCTTTTCCTCCTTCGACGAC
>JAWKOC010000002.1:0-357500 GCA_041391365.1 Bdellovibrionota bacterium
TCGATCAAAACAGTGTGGCTCAGCAGAGCGCAGCGAGGTAATCAAGCATGGGAATTTTTATCACCGGGTCTACCGGATATCTTGGATCATATGTTGTTTCGGAATTGTTGGAGGATCACAACAACACACTCCATTTGTTGGTACGAGCCAAGGACAACAAAGAAGCAAAAAAACGATTGTGGCAAGCACTGCAGCTCCATATGAGTTTTCATGAATTTTCTGAACGACTAAAAAAAATTGAAATTGTATTGGGGGATCTTACACAAAAACAATTTGGCTTAGATCAGGCTCATTGGAATGCCTTGGTGAAAAAAACCAATTCCATCATTCACTGTGCTGCTTCTCTGAATCGAAAATCCGAAAAAACCTGTCTAAACGTAAATTTAAGAGGAACTCTCCAAGTCATCCAGTTGGCCAAGCAAGCTCACAAAGACCATGGGCTTCGTCGTTTCAGCAATGTGTCTACTGTGGCGATCGCAGGTCAAAGGCAAGACGAACGCGTATATGAAGACGACGCTATTGATTGGTCCAGAAGTGATTACGATCCTTACGCAAGAACCAAGAAATTTTGTGAATACATGTTGGAGCAGTGGTTGGAAGATATTCCTTACACCATTTTTCGTCCCAGCATCATTTTGGGAGACGAACGATTTCCAGAGACGACTCAATTCGATATGGCACGAGCATTTGTGTGGTTGGCAAAACTTCCCTTTTTGCCCTTCAAAAAGAATTGGAAACTGGACATTGTTCCTGCCAACTATGTTGGGCATGCCGTAGTGGCCATTCATCAAAAAGACAATCCAAAACACAAGGTATATCATTTGAGTTCAGGAGATTCTTCGCTTACCTACCGAGACATTGTCAGAGATTTGGAAAAAAAGGGATTGAGCATTCACCACACCTTTCTTCCCTTGTTTGAACCCATTTTTCGAAACACCATCCACGCCTTGACCATGTTGCCTCGCGGGTGGAAGGTTTCCAAGGTTGCATCTCTCATGAAAGTGTTTTTGCCTTATCTTACGTTCAACACCGTGTTTGATAACACTCGGGTAATTCAAGAAATTCATCGCAAACCCAAACCTTTTTCGGAATACGCATATCCATTTTATACATTCGTGGATGCAAATCATTTTCGATATCCTTATGAGCCCTATCCAGGAGAATAGTCATGCTTGAAACTGCCAAACAACTCATTTCAAAAATCACCCCGGACTATGGTTTGCAAAAAGCCATGGATTCTTTCATCTATACCACCTCGTTGCGATCTGCGATTTCATCGCACACGGAAACCTGGCAAAAAGGAAAACCACTGAAACTTCTTTTTGCAGGATATGCAGGATCTCGAAATACAGGCGCCGATGTTCGGGTTGAAGAAATGATCCGACAAGTTCGACATCTTCTGGGAGATGAAAACATCATGTTGTCCATCATCACCATCGATCCCAAAGCTACAGCTGGATATTTTTCCAGCGTAAAACCTGTGCACATGCCACAAATTTTTCCACCCTTTTTGTTTACGGAATGTCCAAAGCATCATGGTGTGATTGCCTGCGAAGGTTCGATGTTCAAATCAAAATTTGCAGATGCTCTCTCCACGATGATGGCAGGGGCCCTGGGCATGGCCAACGCAGAAGGAAAGCTCAGTGTAGGGTATGGAGCCGAAGCTGGGGCCATGAACCCCAGTCTCAAACACTTTGTAAAAAAACATTGCGCGGATTCGTTGGTCATCTGTCGAAACGAACAATCTCAAGAAATATTGGAGCGCATGGACATTCGCACCAAACCAGGCGCGGACACGGCATGGACCTTTTCTCCTTCGCCTGCGAGTACAGGACAAACTATTTTGAAAAAACATGGATGGGACGGAAAACAGCCACTTCTTGTGGTGTGCCCCATCAATCCATTTTGGTGGCCGGTCAAAGCTGATGTGGTCAAGCAAGTTCAGCATGTGTTTTTGGGAATGCATCGTCAACAACATTACAAATCGGTGTACTTTCACGACTACGATCAACGAGATCAGAAAGCATATCAAACCTATATTTCGGAGTTGGCCTTGGCCGCGGATCGTTTTGCCAAAAAACACAATGCCTTTGTGGTGTCCGTGGGAATGGAAAAACTGGATCGTTCGGCATGTGAGGATTTCTCTGTAGCCATGCCCAATCGTGTGCCTGTATTGGTGAGTGACGATTACAACATGTATGATTTGGTCAGTGTCATTCGTCAGGGGTCCTTCATGATCAGTTCTCGATTTCACGCCATTGTATGTTCGATGCCAGCCAAGGTTCTTTCCGTGGGAGTCACCATGGACGAACGCATCCGCAATCTCATGAAACAACGCGGGCACGACGCTTTGTCGTTGGAAGTGGATGAGCTCGATTTGGGAGAAAAAGTTTTCCAGGCCTTGGAGAACATGCAAGCCAATCCAGAGCAGTATGGCAACGAAATTGCCAAAACGGTTTTTGGTGAGATCGAAAAAATGGCGTGGATGGGAAAGGATTTTCTAGAGGAAGTCGCGCGCGTGTATCCAGACTTTACTGCCGCACATAAAGGAGATACTTGGCAATCGTATCTACCGACCCTCTCGAAGTCTCTTCAAGAATTGGGAGAGTCCATCGCATGAGTTTTGTGCAAACGATTTTTTCTCATTTGCAACGAGATCCCGGCAAAGCACTGCTGGTTCAAGTGCAAAGAGATCAATTGGTTCCGACCAGCAACCAGCAGATGGTTCAGTGGATCAGCAGTGCCAGAAAACAATTGCAGGACAAGGGCATTGCAAAAGGTGATCGCGTTGTGCTTTTGTCCGACAACAGTCCTCAATGGGTGGCATGTGACTTGGCCATCATATCCTTGGGCGCCATCACGGTTCCTCTGTACCCTCGACAAGATGAAAAAGAATTGGCATTTATGGCCCAAGATTGTCAGCCAAAGCTCTTCATTGCTTCCGATGAAAAATTGCAACAGAAAGTATTTTCTCATTGGACAGATCCATGTGACTTGGTTTTTGTAGACGCTCTGCTGGGGGCACACGTAGAATCCAATGATCAGGAAGAATGGGTTTCGTTGAACCCAGAAGATATTGTCACCATCATTTATACCTCAGGAACCAGTGGTCATCCAAAAGGAGTCATGCTCAGTGCGGGCAACATCGACTATATGCTCGATCGAACCTGTGCGCAGCTCAACTCCTCCAAAATGAAAAGTGGAAATCAAGACCGCGTGTTTCATTTTTTACCCCTCTGTTTTGCGGGATCGAGATTGATGTTTTGGACGCAGATGTATCGCAACAATCCGACCATGCTGTCGACGGATCTGGCCAATTTGGCGCAGGAAATGGCGACGGCCAATCCTCAATTTTATCTCAACGTCCCCGCCATCTTGGAACGCATCAAGAAAGGTGTGGAAGATCGATTGAAATCTCAAAAAGATTGGATTTATCAGGTCTATCAAAAGACCTGCCAAATCCATCGGCAGCAATCTGCAAGTCTTGCGCAAAAGATCTATTTTCGTATGGCCAAAAAAATTCTTTTGGAAAAAATCAAACAGAAGATAGGACCTCAATTGGAGTTTTTGATCTGTGGATCTGCGGCCTTGCACCCTGACACACAAATGTGGTTTGAGATGTTGGGAATATCGGTTCTTCAGGTTTATGGTTTGACGGAAACCACGGGAATCATCACCATGGATGAATTCAATTCACATCAGGTTGGAAAAGTTGGAAAAGTGATTGAGGGTTGTGAAGTCAAACTCACACAGGAAGGCGAACTGCTTTGCAAAGGGCCCAATGTTTTTCAAGGGTATTGGAATCGAGACAAAGAAACCCAAGATTGTTTTGAGGGAGATTGGTTTCGCACAGGGGATCTTGCAACTCTTTCAGAAGAAGGATTTGTCGAGATTGTGGGCCGGACCAAAAATGTCATCATCCCAAGTTCAGGACACAACATTGTTCCCGAGGTGATCGAGAAAATAATCAAAGACCTGGTTCCTCAGGTGGATCATGCTGTGGTGATCGGCCACGGAAGACCTTATTTGACGGCCTTGGTTTCGGGGCAGGTTTCCGAAGATCAATTTCAAGACCTTTTGGAAAAAGTCAATCAAGGTTTCCCACATTACAAAAAAATTCGAAAGCTACGAAAAATTGAAGAAGGATTTACTGTTGAAAATGGTTCCCTAACCATCAATCAAAAACTCAAACGAAAAGATATTGAAAAGAATTTCGAAGATGAAATTCAAGCCCTGTATCAAACTCCGTCGGAATCAAGCGTGAGCCTGCCAACATGATTCACACCCAACTCAAAGACGATGTAGCCACGCTGGGTCTGGATTTTGCTCCCTGCAACGAAATTGGACCTCAGTTTTTGGAAGAGCTGACCCTCGCGTTGGATTGGACAAGGACAAACGAGGCCAAGGCTGTTGTGATTCATAGCCAAAGAAAAGAAGGATATTGCGCAGGAGCTGATTTGCGAAAACTTCACAGCGAGATTTCGAGAAAAGATCCTCAGGAGTATCTAGATCCATTGAAATCATTTCTAGTGGGAGTTCATCATATTTTTTCTCGCTTGGACCAACTTCCCATACCTGTGGTCACGGCTGTGCATGGGCTTTGTTTCGGCGGAGGATTTGAGTTGGCCTTGACCGCAGATGTTGTTGTGGCAGAGACCTCGGCTCGATTTGCTTTTCCTGAACTTCGTTTGGGACTCATTCCATGTTTTGGAGGAATTCCTCGTTTGAAACGAGAGGTGGGCAACGCCATCATTCGGGACATTCTTTTTACCGGACGCAGCATCAACGCAGAAAAAGCCAAGGAAATGGGCTGGGTTGGGCACGTCACCAAAGAAGGAAAAGGATTGGCCATGGCGCAATCGATTGCCAAGCAAATGACCAAATTTGATGCACATACGTTTGCGCAGGCAAAAAATTTGTCAAAAGAGATCTTCAGTTGGAATTGGAACAGGAATTGGAAGTGGCCATGCACTTGTTTGCAAAACCAAAAATTGGACAGGCCTTGGAAGCCTTTGTCACCAATCAGACTCTTCAACCCTATCTACCGTAAGGAATCGAGCAATGACAACCATCGAGCAAGTTTTGGATTTAGCTTCAAAAAAATTTTCTGTATCAAAGAACATGCTCTCTCCATCAAATGATATTTTTGAAAGCTTGTCGATCAACAGCATTCAAGCCTTGAGTTTGCTCAGTGAATTGGAACAACAATTTTCGGTGGAAATTTTGGATTTTGAACTCCAGGATGTGAAAACATTTCAGGATCTCGCCGCATTGATTGAGGAAAAAATTCAATGATGGATTTGGCAAGATACACCTGTTTGGGCCAGGCTCTGTATGAGTCCTTGATGAAATACAAAGATCATCGGGCTTTGATTGAGGTCAATCGAGATCAATCTCCCTTGGAATACAATTATGCGCAAACCTACGCCCAAGCAATTCATGTGTGCAAAAAACTTCAGTCTCAGGGCATCTCTCCCCAAGACCGAGTCGCCATCATCATGTCCAATCAATCCGCATGGATTTTTTCTGCGCTAGGATCTATGTTTTGTGGAGCTACGTTGGTTCCATTGGATTACAAACTTACTCCCAAAGAGCAAAAACAGCTTCTCCAGCATGCGCAAATCCAAGCATTGATCATTGAATATCCCTTGTGGACTCGTCTGGAAAAAGAGTGGGACTGCTCGATGGAACATGTGGTGGTGGTTTCAGGCGCTCCCAAAGACAAAGATGTTCCTTGTCGGTGGGAAACCGAGGTAGAATGGGAGCATCACATTCATCATCCTCAACGAGAAGATGTGGCCACCATTGTGTATTCTTCTGGAACGGGAGGAAATCCAAAAGGATGCATGTTGACCCACGGAAATTATCTCAGTCAGGCTCAGGTTCTGGGAAACCTTTTTCCAGTGGGTCCTGAGGATCTGTATTTTTCTTTCATTCCTACCAATCATGCCATTGATTTTATGTGCGGGTTTTTGCTTCCTTTGTTGTCAGGATCTCAAATCATTCATCAGCGCACCCTGCGTCCGGAATATTTTCTCTATACCATCAAAACCTTTGGTGTGAGTCACATGGCGTTGGTGCCAATGCTTCTGAAAACCTTGCAAGATCGGATTCAAGAAAAGCTTTCCAAGGCTTCGGTGTGGAAACAAAAAATGATGACCTCACTGATGGAGCTCAATGCCAGACTGACCAAGCATCGACCCAACTATACTTTGTCTCGGAAACTCCTTGCACCCATTCACAATGCCTTTGGCGGAAAGCTCAAGATGGTGTTTGCAGGCGGGGCTTTTGTGGATGCACAGTGTGTAGATTATTTTTATCGGTTGGGGATTCCTGTAATGATTGGCTACGGACTGACAGAGGCTGGTACGGTGATCAGTGTTAATCAACTGGATCATTTTCGCAGTGACACGGTGGGAACTCCCATTCAGAACACGCGCGTTCGAATCCATCAGCCGGATGCGGAGGGGTTGGGAGAAATCTGGATCAGTGGACCCACGGTGATGAAAGGATATTGGAACGATCTTCAGCTTACGCAAGAAAATATGGAAGGCGAGTGGCTAAAAACAGGAGATGTGGGAAAGTTTGATGGAAAACATCTGATTCTCAAAGGTCGAAGAAAAAACATGATCGTCACCGAAGGTGGAAAAAATGTCTATCCAGAAGACATTGAGAGTTGGTTTGAGCAGTTGGAAAACTGCGAAGAGTTCTGCATTTTTTCTTCGGGGTACATTTGGGATTCCACCGCGATGGGAAAAGAAAAATTGTTGTTTGTGGCCAGACCCAAAAAAGGTGTGTCTCCAGAACTTTTTGAACAAGCGATCAAAGAAAAAAACAGGGGCCTCTCCGATTACAAGAGAGTGGGGCAGTGGATGTCCTGGGATATGGATTTTCCGCGAACGGCTTCGATGAAAATCAAACGCAAAGAATTGGCGGATCAAATCAAACAGCGTCAGGAAGCAAAGCAGTGGATCAAAACGATATAAGAAGACTCGGGATCATTTACAATCCGCGCGCAGGAGGCGGTACCATGAGGCCCATTCGCAGTGTGAATGATTATGATCAATTCATTCAACGCGTGCGAAAAGCAAAAATGAAGCACATTGATCATCAGGTCAAAACCACCGAATATTCCACGCATGCCGATCAAATTGGCAGACATATGTACTATGATGGGATTCGTGAATTTGTCGTGATCGGCGGGGATGGCACCATTCATGAGGCAGTCAATGGGATCATGGAAGCCATGCGAAAAGATCCTGCAGGAAGAGTGAAGTTGGGGATTGTTCCACGAGGGACAGGAAATTCTTTTGTTCGAGATCTTCCTCAGACCGATGAGGCCAATTTGTGGAATGCCATTTGTGAAGATCGATGGCATCCCTGCGATGTGGTGAAGATCCGTTTGGATTATGGTTTTTTGTATTCCATCAATTTGATCAGCATTGGATTTGTTGCGGAAGTGGCCAAACTCAGAAACAAATATTTTTGGCCTTTTGGATCCATGGGCTACATCATGGCAGTACTTTCCAAATTGGTCACACTTAGCCCGAAAACCTATCACTACTCGTTCAATGGACAGGACTATTCCAAACCTATGACATTTTTGTCCATCAACAATTCACGATTCACCGGTGGAAGCATGAAAATGGCTCCCGATGCAAAATACGACGACAAAAAATTTGATGTGATCGAGGTTGGGCCCATGTCTCCTCTGAGGCTCCTTGCGGCCTTCCCTAAAATTTTTTCTGGAAAGCATATCTCCATGCCTGAGGTTACAGCATCTCAATCCACACTTCTTCAATTTGATCCGCTGCTTGAAGCAGATCTGATGATTGATGGGGAAGTGATTCGTGCAAAAGTAGAAGAAATCAGCATTTTGCCTGATCTTATTTATTTGTTTTATTGAGGAAAGATGTAGATGTCGCATGAAAAATCATCCATAGGCCTTGTGATGTTTTCGATCTACGTATGGATGGTTTGCTTTGCGTGGATGTTTTTGCTTTTTGTTGCCACCGTCGTGGTCATGCCCATTTTCCCCTATCGAAGGACTCACGATCACATTGCGGCCCCTGGGTTTGGCTTTGTTCTCAAACTTTTGTTTGTGGATTTGCACATTGACTATGATCCTCAATTTGATCATCAGCAGAGGAGCGTGTTTTGCCAAAATCATGTGAATCTCTTGGATGCATTTGTAGCCTCTGCAGCCATTCCTCATGTGTTTTGTGGGCTCATGCACAGTTGGCAATTTTGGATTCCCATCTATGGATGGATGATGAGAGTTTCCAAAGGAATCGCCGTGCCGAAAAAATCGGGGGCCAATCGTTTGGGGGCGATTGTGGAACAAGCCAAAAAAAGAAAAGACATGAATTTTTCGATTCTGACTTTTCCCGAAGGGCACCGCACCCATGATGGAAAAGTTCATGAATTTCGAAAAGGAATGTTTGTGATGGCGCGGGAAGCAGGGTATCCGGTGGTTCCCATCGCGGTTCACGGGAATTTTGCCATCAATCAAAAAGGATCGTTTGTGTTTCGGCCGGGCAAAATCCGGGTCAAGGTAGGTCCCCAGTTTCCGACCGCAGGATTGAGCGATGAACAGCTCACTGCGCTGGCCAAAAAAGTGCAAGTGTGGATCAAAGAGATTGTGGAGGATCCAGCATGAACCAAGAGCGCGTGGATGGTCGTTCGACCCGAGCAAAAGAAAAACGAGAACACACCAAAGCTCTGATTTTGGAATCTTCTCAACAATTGATCGGGAAGCAGGGATATCACGCTACCAGTGTGAGTGACATCATCAAACATGCGGGAGTTTCACGAGGTACGTTTTATCTTCACTTTGAAAGCATGGACGCACTTTTCCATGAGCTTGTGGATCGATTCATCTCAGACATCATGAGGGCCATCAAACCTGTGCGCATCGAAAATGGAAGACCTCTGGAAGAACTCTTGGAAAACATTGAGCGCGTGATGGACATGTTGTTCGAACACAGAGATTTGACAGCCATTTTGCTCCGGGAAGCCATCGCTCAAGGCAAAGAAGTCGATCAAAAACTCAATCGGCTGTATCATTTCCTGTATCGAAATGTGAAAAATGCTCTTCGCAATGGCTCGAGATGGGGCATTTTGCGGCCCATGGATGAAGAAGTCATTGCCATGGCATTCATTGGAAGCATCAAAGAAGTTTTGTATCAGCATTTGGTGATCCGCGATGCGGACGAAAGTGTAGATCGAAAAAAACTTGCACAAGAACTTTTGACCTTTGGTCTTCGCGGGCTGTCTCACTGACAAGGTTGAAATGGTTCCAGCCATGGCCGAGGACAAAAAAACGGGTCACGCAAAAAGTGCAAGGGGTGTTCATTTTTTCAACAATCCGTAGTCTCTTCCATGTCCTGTTTTTGCTGGGTTTGCAGTGGATCAAGGTTTTTTTTCGTTTTTTTTCATTGGACGATTTTTTGTCGGGAAGAGGCTCGAAAAGAAAAGATCAGCATTTAAGATTTTTATTTTACACCGAGTTTTTTTTGCGCTAACAATCGGTCTTTACGAATTTGCGTTTGATCTTGGTGAAGAGGAGTGAAAATCTCCCGCTGTCCCGCAACTGTGAGTGGTCGCCACCGAAAGGAGCCAAAGAGCCAGATCCCAAATCAAACGAGATAGGTCCCGAGGAGGATTTCACATTGATGCAGTCTAGTTTGGAGTATGATTTGATGATACAGGTGGTGAGTTCAGGTTCTCGATTCAAGTCTTACGACCCCAACACATTCAAGATGCGAGGTAATGTATGAGCCAGGCTCAATTCAATGCAGAGACCTTGTTGCAACCTTCCATGGATCGTTTTGTTCTTTTTCCCATTGAGCACAAAAGCATTTGGGACATGTACAAAAAATCCATGGCCTGTTTTTGGACCGCTGAAGAAATTGACCTCTATCAAGATTTGACCGACTGGAATCGACTCAGCGAACAGGAAAAATATTATATTTCTCATGTACTTGCGTTTTTTTCTGCCAGTGATGGCATCGTCAATGAGAATTTGGCTCAGCGATTTTACTCAGAAGTTCAAATCCCTGAGGCTCGATGTTTTTATGGGTTTCAGATGGCCATGGAAAACATCCACTCCGAGACCTATGGCCTGTTGATTGACACCTATATAAAGGACGCCTCCGAAAAGCTGCGCCTTCTCAAAGCCATCGAAACGATTCCCAGCATTCAGAAAAAAGCGCAGTGGGCTCTCAAATGGATCGACAGCAACGAAAATTTTGCCGAGAGGCTCCTGGCTTTTGCAGCGGTGGAAGGCATTTTCTTTTCGGGAAGCTTTTGTTCTATTTTTTGGCTGAAAAAACGAGGACTTATGCCGGGTCTGACCTTTTCCAATGAGCTGATCAGCCGAGATGAGGGCCTGCACACCGATTTTGCCTGTCTATTGTATAACCAATACATCCAGCATAAACCTTCCAGGGAGCGGGTGTATGAATTGGTTCGAGAGGCCGTTTTGTTGGAAAAAGAATTTGTCACAGAGGCTCTGCCGGTATCCTTGATTGGGATGAATGCCAAGGCCATGACTCAATACATTGAATTTGTTTCGGATCGTCTTCTTCGTGAATTGGGCTATCCCAGCATCTATCACAGCGAAAACCCCTTTGATTGGATGGAGTTGATTTCTTTGCAAGGCAAAACCAACTTTTTTGAAAAAAGAGTCAGTGAGTACCAAAAAGCTGGAGTGATTTCCTCTCGTGTGGAAAACAAAAGCTTTGCGTTGGATGTGGATTTTTAGTCATGTACGTTGTCAATCGAGAAGGCCACCGAGAACTGGTCCAATTTGATAAGATCACCGAACGTATTCGCAATCTTTCCTTTGAACTTGCACCAGAAGTAGAGCCAGATTTGATCGCCAAAAAAACGATCGAAGGATTGTACGATGGCATCACCACCGAAGAGCTCGACAAGCTTTCGGCCGAGACGGCAGCTTATTTGGCCAGTGTGCATCCTGATTATTCCACCTTGGCTGCGCGCATCGCGATTTCGAATTTGCATAAGAATACGACAGCCTCTTTTTCCAAAAACATTGAGGCCATGTACCTCTACAAAAATCCCAAAACAGGCCTTCCTTCTCCGATGGTTTCAGATCGTTTGTACAAATTGGTTCAAAAGCATGGGATTACGTTGGATGATGAGATCCAATACAAAAAAGACTACAACTACGATTATTTTGGATACAAAACTCTGGAAAAATCCTACCTGCTCAAAATGGATGGCAAGATCATTGAGCGTCCTCAACAGATGTTGATGAGGGTTGCCTTGGGCATTCACTTTGATGACATTGAGGCGGCTCTTCGAACCTATCGATGGATGAGCGAAGGTTGGTTCACACACGCTTCCCCAACCTTGTTCAATGCAGGGACCATGAAACCTCAGATGTCTTCTTGTTTTCTTCTGACCATGAAAGAAGACAGCATCGATGGCATTTACAAAACCTTGAGCCAGTGCGCTCTGATTTCTCAGTCTGCGGGGGGGATAGGACTCAGCATTCATAACGTTCGCGCCAAGGGAAGTTTCATTCGAGGAACCAATGGTACTTCGAATGGCATTGTTCCGATGCTGCGGGTGTTCAACGATACGGCTCGTTACGTGGACCAAGGCGGTGGAAAGCGAAAAGGTGCATTCGCGATTTATCTTGAGCCTTGGCATGCAGACATTTTGGACTTTTTGGATTTGAAAAAAAATCATGGGAAAGAAGAACTTCGTGCGCGCGATCTATTCTATGCTTTGTGGGTCAATGATCTTTTCATGAAGCGGGTGGAAGCCGATCAAGATTGGTCTTTGTTTTGTCCACACGAGTGTCCCGGATTGCCGGAGACCTATGGGGAAGAGTTTGAAAAACTCTATACGCAGTATGAACAGCAGGGAAAAGCTCGTCAAACCATCAAAGCCAGAGCATTGTGGCAGCAGATCATCACCTCTCAGATTGAAACCGGTACACCTTATATGTTGTACAAGGATCACGCCAATTCCAAATCCAATCAAAAAAATCTAGGAACCATCAAATCTAGCAATTTGTGCACCGAAATCATGGAATACACCGACAGCGATGAGATTGCGGTGTGCAATTTGGCTTCGATCGCCCTGCCCAAATTTGTTTCGGATCAAACCTTTGACTTTCAAAAGCTTTATGAGGTGGCCTATCAGGTTGCCGTCAATCTCAATCGCATCATTGATGAAAATTTCTATCCGGTAGAAGAGGCGCGAAAAAGCAATCTTCGCCATCGTCCGATTGGGATTGGGGTTCAGGGACTTGCAGATGTATTTTTTTTGATGAGACATCCTTTTGAATCTGCAAAAGCCAAAGCACTGAACATTCAGATTTTTGAAACCATTTATTTTGCGGCGTTGAGCGCGTCTTGTGATTTGGCCAAAGAGCAGGGTCCCTATGATAGTTATCAAGGAAGCCCCATTTCTCAAGGGCAGCTTCAGTATGATTTGTGGGGAGTTGCACCAACAGAGTTGTGGAACTGGACAGATTTGAAAGACAAGATTTCTCGCTATGGTGTGCGCAACTCTCTGTTGATTGCACCGATGCCCACGGCCTCTACCTCGCAAATTTTGGGAAACAATGAGTGCATTGAACCCATCACGTCCAATCTCTACACGCGACGAGTTCTTTCGGGAGAATTTACGATCGTGAACAAGCATTTGGTTCGAGAATTGATCAGCAGAGGTTTGTGGAACGCAAGCATCAAAAACAAAATCATTGCCAACAAAGGTTCGGTCCAACATGTGGAAGAGATTCCTGAGGATGTTCGCGAGCTGTACAAAACCGTGTGGGAGATCAAACAAAAAACCATTTTGGACATGGCAGCTGATCGCGCGCCTTTCATTGATCAATCTCAGAGCATGAACGTGCACATGGTTGACACCAATTTTGCAAAAATGAGTTCCATGCATTTTTACGCCTGGAAGTTGGGACTCAAAACCGGAATGTATTATTTGAGAACCAAAGCTGCGGTGGATTCGATTCAGTTTACAGTCAAAAAGGACACGGTCGTGGAAGTTCCTGCTCTTTCGGCGCAAGAACAATTGGTGTGTTCGATTGACAATCCAGAAGATTGCATTGCTTGCGGGTCATAACCTGTACCCTCCCCATTCATCAGCAGTGCGTTTTACAGTTGAAAAATCAGTGTAGGCTCGTCCGTGGAGAACATTCTTTAGGGGGGTAGAGCTGGTTTTGATGAATCAACCCTCTGAAATGTGGAATTCATGAATGGATTCCACACATTGTCATTTACAAATGTTATTGTGGAACTTAGAATCCAAACATGGAAAAGAAAGTATTGTTTTTGTGTGGGGTGATTTTTTTGCTTTCTTGCGGCTCAAGCAAGAAATTTTCACCCACGTTTGAATCGAGTTCTTTTGAGATATCCAAATTTGTGGAAGCTCAATTTGATCTTCCTTTGGCCACCGAAGACACAAATGAAAGCTATATATACGAGCTCGAAGATTCTCCGGGGTCAGGGACATTGTCTGGATGCATGGATTTGCAAGGATCTGACGGTGGATCGGATCGCAGCTGTATTTACAAGGCCGGGAGCTCAACGTCAGGACGTGTAACTTTTTCCTTTGTTGTGAGCGAGACACAAGGCGGAAAAAAAAGCGCAGCACAAACCGTAGAAATCCAGGTCAATGACAAATTCAAATTGATTCCGCAAAACTTGGACGAATTTACCAGCATTGGGAGTTCCAATGTCAGAGGAATTTATGTGGATGGTCAAAAGATTTACGTGGCCACAAATTTGGGACTCTCCATTTCCACCAATGGTGGCACGAGCTTTTCCACAAAAACCACATTTCACGGGTTGGTGACGAACAATCTCTCAGGAGTTTATGTGGATGGTCAAAAGATTTACGTGGCTACAGGTTCGGGACTGTCCATTTCTACCGATGGAGGTACAACCTTTTCCACAAAAGCCACGGCCAATGGCTTGGGCAGTAATGCTGTCAATGGAGTTTTTGTGAGTGGCTCGAATGTTTATGTTGGAACCGGGGGAGGATTGTCGATTTCCACCGATGGCGGCAGTACCTTCACGAACAGAACCACAGCCGATGGCTTGGGCAACAATTCTGTCTATGGAGTTTTTGTGAGTGGCTCGAATGTCTATGCCGCGACGCTGGGAGGTTTATCGATCTCCACCGATGGCGGCAGTACCTTCACGAACAGAACCACAGCCAACGGTTTGGGGGATGATTTTGCATATGATGTCTATGCGAGTGGCTCGAATGTCTATGCCTGTACCGATGGAGGTTTATCGATCTCCACCGATGGAGGCAGTACATTTGCGAACAAGACCACGGCCAATGGGTTGGGCGGCAACATCATTTCCAAAATTTTTGTGAGTGGCTCGAATGTTTATGCAGCCACAAATGGAGGATTGTCGATTTCCACCGATGGAGGAGGTACCTTCACGAACAGAACCACAGTCAATGGTTTGGGCAGCAATCTTATCCGAGGAATTGGTGTGAGTGGCTCGAATGTTTATGCTGGAACCGGGGGAGGATTGTCGATTTCCACCGACGGTGGAAGTACATTTACGAACAAAACCTTGGCCAATGGTTTGGGCAGCAACATCATTTCCAAAATTTTTGTAAGTGGCTCGAATGTTTATGTTGGAACTGCAGGAGGGCTATCGATTTCCACCGATGGTGGAAGTACATTTGCGAACAAGACCACGGCCAATGGATTGGGGGACAACGAAGTGTATGATGTTTTTGTAAGTGGCTCGAATGTATATGCCGCCACAAAAGGAGGGCTATCGATTTCCACCGATGGAGGCAGTACGTTTACTAACAAAACCACAGGCGATGGCTTGGGCAACAACCAAGTGTATGATGTTTTTGCCAGTGGCTCGAATGTCTATGCCGCGACGCTGGGAGGTTTATCGATTTCCACCGATGGAGGGGCGACTTTTACAAACTATACGACCTCCAGTGGTCTCTCCAGCACAAATTGTACGGGGGTGTATATCGATGGAAAACAAATTTATGTATCTACATCTTTAGGATTGAACCGAATGTAGAAGGGTAATTTTTTTTCACGCTGCATTTGAATTTCATCAAAGAATGAATGCGCCGCAGGCACCAAACAAGAAAATCTATGATATAGATAGAGAAGATGAAATCGTTTGAGTGCCAACATCTCGGCCATCGGGCCTACCAGGAAGTATGGGATCTGCAGGAAGCTCACCGAGATGCCATGCTCGAAGGAAAAGCGCAAAGCACCTTGTTTTTTGTCGAACATCCTCCAACCTTTACGATGGGTCGTGGAGAAAAAGGCGAGAATTTGAAGCAAGCCGAGTCGATGTATCGTGAAATGGGCTTTGATATGGTCTGGGTCAATCGCGGGGGAAAAGTCACCTACCATGGTCCTGGGCAATTGGTGGCCTATCCTGTGTTTGATTTGCGGGTGTATCGAATGGGGGTCAAAGATTTTGTCTGCGCCTTGGAAAAAGTCATGATTCAAACCTTGGCCCATTTTGACATTCAAGCGCGCTGCCGAGAAGGGCTCATTGGAACCTGGGTGGGAGAAAACAAAATCGGTTCCATTGGAATTCACGTCAAAAAATCTGTGAGCATTCACGGACTTGCTCTGAATGTTTCTCCGATCATGGAACATTTTTCGTTGATTGATCCCTGTGGCATTGCAGGCGTAAGCATGGTTTCCATGCACCAGTTCCAGCCCACCTGCTCCTTGCAGGCCGTGCAGGCCGTGATGCAAGATTCTTTTTCACGTCTATTTTTGTAGCGTTGTGTTGGAAGTTTATTGATAAACTTTGAACAAAAGCCAATCAAAAAAAATCTGTCGGATTCTTGGGTAAGAAACCGCATGTCCAAAGTCGAAATCCAAAATCACCTCCAATTCCCTAGGCAAGGTATTTCGGTCTGAGAAAAAAGTTGGCGAGAGCTCATCGGCCATTCGAATGGCCCAATACTCCATTTCTACCGTATTGGTTTGCAAAAATGGAATCCAATACTCGGAGGGGCGAAGGTCTGTTTTTCGAAGCTCGCCAGACGAAAGGAAATATTGATCTTTCAAAAAATCCATCAGCCGAGGAAGGGATCGAAAAAGATACAGAATCCCTTCACGAAGCTCCACATAGGTGCGTGCATTCTGCTTGGTCCATCTTTTCTTTGATGCCAATTTTTGGATGGCATCAGGATTGTAGACCAGGCTTGGAAAGGAAATGTTCCCTTCATCAAGCGCTCGTCGTGCTTGATTTCGATGGATCAGGGGGAACAATTCCATGAATTTTTTTTCCGATTGGAGATACATCCCTTCCTTTAGAATTCCCAACGGGATCATTTTGTTCCACACCGTTGTAGGAATTTCAAATCGCGGAATATCCTTCAGGCGACGTAGTTTGAATTCTATGTCTCTGACAAACAAGGATTTCAATCCATAATATTTTTCATGTGGGTTAAGATCCGTTCGATTGTTGATCTGAATCTCATAGAGAAAGAGGTGTGTGAAGAATAGATGAAAATGTCTCTGAACCTGAGGGTCCTTGAAGATGATTTTTGAGAATGTTTTTTGATAACTGCGCAGAATGTTTTCAGTTTTTTGTTTGAACGTACCATCATTGTAGGAAGTCAGATTTTTTGCATAGTCTTGTAGAAGTGGAATGAGAGAGCGTGCAGCTTCTCCTACTCTGTGATGTTGAAGCTGATCAATCACCCACCTTATGTCGGTCTGAAGGGCAATTTTTTTGGCTGCCGCATGTTGGCCTTTGGTCTGAACAATTTTTTGTCCTTTGATCCATTCCAAGAAGTCTTCACAAAAGTCTTTCAAGAAAAAATCTGTGGGAAACATTTTTTGATATTCTATCAAGGTGGTGGATGCTTCTTGAGGACGGAAGTACAAATCTTCCAAAATGGCTTCAAGCATACGCACGCTGTATTCTTCAGGAATGTCATCTTCACTGTAGGCGTCCACATACATCACGTCTCTGAGTACAATATCCTTTTTGTGAATGAAATAAGCACTTTCAAAAAAAGAGGCCACATTTTCATCAGATGCAAAAACGTGATGCAAATATTCGTGGATACGTGTGGCCTGGACTTCCTCATAATTGTTGAAAAGAATGCCATAGGTGCTTTGGCCAATCATTGGGGCCTGGTTCTCAGAATATCTTTGAAAATAACGTTGCAAGATGGGTCGATTTCCTCGATTTTCTTTGAGGCTGCGAAGAGCTTTCTGTGAGATGTATACCCCAAGATTGTATCCTGTTTGTACAAGTTTTCGGAAAGCATCTGAAACAAAAAAAGGAATGGTTTCATAACTGTGAATGGGATGATCACCCAAGATCTCCAACAGAGAAGGCATTTCGGGGCTGATCAAAAAGGGAAGCCTCACCAGTTCTTTGAAGGCTTCGCTCTTTTCTGGAAAATGGGAAGTCCACTCCAAAATCTGTCTGGAAAGAAAAGCATAGGTGTCAGGATCAAGGTTGGTTCCTTCTTTTTCTTGAAGATCAACCAATGCATCGATCAAAAAAATAACGTCTCTGTGAATGAGTTCTCGATTCTCAGGATCAAGAGATTCAATTTCAAGACTGAGTCGATTCAGAATGCGAAGAAGATCCATGTTTGAATTGTGGAGAGTCAACAGGATTCTTTTGATGTGACTCAGTGACAAAAAGAAATTTTTCCACACCTGCGCTTCTTCTCGACTCAAGGTTGTGGTGGTGGGCTCTTGGACTCGAGCGGGAGTTTCGTTGGATGCAAAATATTCTAGAATCCAATCCAAGCCAACGCGGACAAAATTCACAAACCAATCAAAAGAGGATTCCAAAATCGAAAACAAAGCATCGGCCATTTCAAAAACAAGAATCCCTGTGTTTATGGCCGTGATGCCCAGCATGGCGGTTTTGAAAGCTTCAGAAAACGCAATGGCATGAACCACGGCAGAAGCTTGTTGAATGCCTTGTTGTGTGAATTGGACGACAACTTCCAATGTGGCCTTGGTGTATCCGGCAGCTTTGGCAGCCTGCATGGCTGCGGCTGCTTGCACGAAACTGATGTTGGCTTCCTGCGCTTGGGCCCCAAGTTTGGTGAGCTCGGCCACAGCTTCGGGATGTTGGGTAGGCAATTGGGCAACTTGCTGCGCGCTTTCGTTCAAACCCGCGTGCAGCTGGGTTGAAAAATCCTGCGCCACGGACGTTTCTTCGGATCCCCCTCCCAAAAACTGTTCTAATTTGCGGATGTTTTCTTCTTCTTGCAATTGCTCGGGATCAATCTCATCGATGTCTGCTACGGAGTCGAAAAAACGTCGGGAAAGTCTTCGAAAACCCTCTATGCCACCAAAGGTAGAATATCCGCTGCCTCGTGACTGGATTTCAAATGAAACATCGTGATCTTCATCATCCAATTTGGGTCTTTCGATGGTATTCGAGATCAATTGTTGGTTTTCCCAGATCTTTCGATGCTTCTCTGGGATCAGATCAAGCAGTGTCAATTCCAATACACTTTGTTCAACCGTGCAATCTTGTAGATAGGGGATGAATCGATAGAAAAAACTCGAATCATCTTCCGTAACTTCCAGTAGGAGTATTCCAATCAAATAGAGCTTGGAGGGTTTTTCCATGGAATACCCGAACAAGGGTACAAAATCATCCGCCCCATCGAACAATTTTCCAGGAAAAATAAGCACTGAGCCCATGCGCAAGTTTTCGATGTCGATGGAAGAGAGCTGAAGATAAGAATGATCCTTGGTGACTGGAGAATAGTCGAGACCAATGAAAATATCATGCGCGGCATAGTCTTCGAACATCGAATTGGGGAAACCTTTTCGAGCATCTTTGAAGGCATGCCTGAGAACAGGCAGGGAGATGTGAGCCGGAAATTTTCCGTGGTCATCATAGTAGATGATGACAGGAGGTTGTTCCCCAATCGTAACTCCCTCTAGGGTCTCGGAAGCTGACGAATCCAGCAAGGGGGCGACCACTCGAGTGAGATCTTGGGTTACATATTGTTGCCGGCGAATCAAAGCCTGAACACTGAGCTGCCAAAGCAGCTCTTTTTCAGCTTCTTGATTCCACTGTTGCCTGAGCTGTTGGAGATGTTGTGGGGTTGGAGAGCAAGTTGGTGGTACCTGGGCCTGCGTTATTCCCGAACAAAAGAAAATTCCCAAGAATAAGCCAACGCGTCCGAGCATACTTCCCCTCATCATGATGACGCTTCATAACAAAATCATATCAGCCGCACAAGGCACATATGAGGTATTTTGCGTTGGAGAGGCTAGGCTTCGATGATCTCGCGGGCCATGGATCGGGCAATGGCCGCCGGAGATTTTTTCTCTTGGTCGGCTCGTTTGAGAATCGAGGCAATGGTTTTGCCAATGTTTCGGGTTTTGGTCTCGACCTTTTCTCGATCGTATCCACGTAGCTCCTGGGCTACATGGATGAGTCCCCCCGCATTGATGACAAAATCCGGGGCATAGACAATGCCTTTTTCAAACAGGGCATTGGCGATGTCCATGGATGCCAAAGGGTTGTTGGCAGCTCCAGCCACCACACTGCATGCGAGCGTATCCAGCGTATCGGCGTTGATCACACCGCCCATGGCGCACGGAGCGAACACATCGCACTCGATCTTCAGAATTTCATGGGCAGACACCAGCTCGACCTGCAACTCTTGCGCGGCACGGGTGGCTCGTTTTTCATCAATGTCGGAGATGACCACCTCTGCGTTTTTCTCGCGAAGGAGGCTGACCAGAGTGTAGCCCACATGTCCAACGCCCTGAACCGCAATTTTCTTTCCGTTGAGATCGCTGGATCCATATCGATGCTCTACCGCGGCTTCGATTCCGCACAAAACACCCAAGGCTGTCAATGGCGAGGGGTCACCAGCTCCCCCCAGGTTGGGGGTGAGGCCCACCACATGATTGGTGACCTCAGAAAAAATGTCGAGATCTTCAGAAGAGGTCCCCGAATCCACCGAAGTGATGTACCGGCCGCCCAGGCGCTCTACGCAGGCTGCAAAAGCGCGTAGAATCTCGGGGGTTTTGTGTTTTTTGGGATCTCCAAGAATGACAGATTTTCCTCCACCAAGCTCCAATCCTGCCATCGCAGCCTTGCTGGTCATGGCCTGGGCCAAATTCATGACATCGGCCAAGGCTTTTTGCTCGTTGGCATAGGGATAAAATCGGCATCCTCCCAGGGCGGGGCCAAGTTTGGTGTTGTGAATGGCGATGATGCTGCGAAGGCCCGTCTTCTTGTCATGGAAGAAAGAGATGTGCTCGAACTCTCTTTCACTCATGGATTCAAATAGTTCCGTATGTGTGGTTTGCGTCATCTCATGTGCCTTTTCTGGAATGTGGTTGGGTTCTACGGGATCATGACCCGATCGTCAAGATTCGGGCAGGACTGATCCGAAACCAAAAAAGAGTGTTGACGCAAGTTGAGCAGATCCAGATCGACTTTGGTTTCGCAGGTAGGAGTTGACGATGTTCCCTCGATAATTGTGCATGGAGGGCATGGCGAGGTTGATCTGGTTTTGATGGATGCGGCCTTTGCGTTGGTCCAAAAAAGTGATGGTCCCCAGATCATCGATCGATTTGACGACCCCCACATGGGTGAGATCATCATTGAATTTGCCATCGTGATTGCGGTCATAGGTATTGGAGAAAAAAATCAAATCTCCAGCGGCTGGAGTTTGAGTGAAAATTTTTCCAATCCGCTCCACAAACTCATAGATCATTTTGACCCCATTGCCTTTGATTTGATTCACGGCAATGAACTGGTGCACATCCAAGCCTGCTTGGAAGAACATGGCTTCGATCAACCCACTGCAGTCTCGTCTGGGGGTAAATCCCATTTTTCGCGAAAACGAAGGTTGCCCCACACGATAGAGGCTCTCGATCAACGTGGAGCGCTTTTCCAGGCTGTTCATTTCGTCCCAGTCTTTGGACTGGCCGATGGCCAGGGGACACAAAATCCACACAGCACACACAAACATCAAAAAAGTTGGAAAGATGCGAGGGCGTTTCACAAGCAGCATTCTACCTGGTCGAGCCAAAATCGCAAAATTGCAAAGCCCCAGGCATGGAACACGACCAACCGCAGGAATTGAATTTCGGCTTGATTTTTTTGTTCAATCCAAATAATTCTGATGGCTTATGATCAACCATACGCTCACCTGGGTTGTGGACCAGATTGCTCAAGACCAGAGCCTTTCGTCCCAGCTTTTGCTCACCATGATGGAAATTCCCCCAGACTTTCACAAGGGTGATCGTGCCATTCCATGTTTTCGTTTCGCCAAAGAAAAAAAATGCTCCCCTGATCAGATCGCCAAACAATGGAAAGCCCTGCTCGAGCAAAAAGGATTGCCCGATGCCCTGGAAAAGGTTGAGGCAGCTGGCGGTTACTTGAATCTTTTTTTCCGTCCCGAGTTTTTGGCCAAACAGGTTTTGACCAGCATTCACAATGATCCTGCGCACTATGGATTTGAAAAGAAAGACAAACGACCCATTGTCGTTTTGGAGTTTTCTTCTCCCAACATCGCCAAACCTTTTTCGATTGGCCATTTGCGCTCCACCAATCTTGGAGCCTGTTTGTCACGCATTTTTGAAGCCAGAGGGTGGAAGGTTGTCAAAATCAATCATTTGGGGGATTGGGGCACACAATTTGGAAAACTGATCGCAGCCTATCGTCGCTGGGGAAAGGCCGATCAACTGGGTCAAGATCCCATTCGTTCGCTTTTTCGACTCTATGTAAAATTTCATGAAGAAGAAGACAAAGATGCGACCTTGTTGCAAGAGGCTCGGGAAAACTTTGCCAAGCTCGAACAAAAAGATTCAGAAGCACAAGAGCTGTGGCAATGGTTTCGAGACATGACACTCAAAGAACTCAAAACCTTGTATGACAAATTGTCCATTGAGTTCGATTATTATTGGGGTGAAAGTTTTTACATGGATCAAATTCAAGGATTGATCCAGGAGTTGGAAACCAAACACATCGCCACCGAATCAGAAGGCGCCTTGGTGGTGGATCTCAAAGATGAGAATCGCGGAATGGCGTTGCTTCGAAAAGCCGATGACAGCTCATTGTATTTGACGCGTGATTTGGCCGCTGCAATCTATCGACATCAGCAATTTCATTTCGATCAAATGATCTATGTCGTGGGCAGTGAACAGCAGCTTCATTTTCAGCAGTTGTTTTCCATTTTGCAAAAAATGGGTCATGGCTGGGCAAAGCAATGTGAACATGTGAATTTTGGACAAATTTCGTTTGGAGATGAACGCATGTCCACACGAAAAGGCAACGTGGTGTTTTTGTCAGATGTGCTTGAGAGAGCCACAGCCATGGCCAAGTCCATTGTGCTCGAAAAAAATCCTCAGCTGGAAAACATCGACGAAGTCGCGCAGCAAGTGGGCTTGGGAGCAGTGTTGTTTGCAGATTTGAGTGCGCGACGAACCAAGAGCGTAAAATTTTCCTGGGAAGATATTTTGTCGTTTGATGGCGAGACCGGACCCTACTTGCAATATGCTTATGTAAGAACGTGCAGTTTGCTTTCTCGCTATGACAAGGATGTGGAACTGATCGAAGATTTTCATGCCATTTCCACGGTGGAAGAACAGCAATTGATCCGAAAACTATCTCATTTTGAACACGCGCTGAAAAAAGCAGAGCGAGAGCGAGAGCCATTTGTCCTGGGACAATACTTGATTGATCTAACCAAAACCTTCAATCGGTTTTATCAGGCAGTGCGGATTTTGGACACGGAATCAGAGCAGCTCAAAGCTCGGATCTTGTTGGTCTATGCAACGTCCAAAGTCTTGGAATCCGGAATGAACATTCTCGGAATTCCAAGACCTGAGAAAATGTGATGAAAATCAAACGGCCGATCGCTGTTTAGTGATCTTGTTTGCCAGAGTACTCGATATGGTCCCGTGAATTTGCGGGCTCGGTTGGTGCCACTGCGATGGTTTTGTAATCGTATTCGCATTCTTGTTTGTAAATGTACACGGTATTGGCCCGGTTTTGATCAATTTGATAAGCATAAAAATCATGGGGATGTTGTGAAGATTCGGGATGGCGAACCAAAATGGTCGCGGCTCCTTGCGTAAGGTCTTCAATTTTTCCTTGATCCAAGAGATCGTGCTCTCTTGCAGCCAATTCATTCCATAGGTGTTGATCGATGATCACGTTGTTTTGCGCAATGAGCTTTGAAATGTCTGAAACATTTTTGTTGGAATCAGGCAAAATGTAGGAATCGCAGGAAACTACGGTGGCGATGGTGATGGTTTCTACGGCGTTGGCTTCTGTTTTGTGGGTTGGAATTTCAAACCCAGATTCAAGGTCCATGTTTTTTTGAGCCAAGGCTGCGTTGGATGACAAAATCAATGCGGCTGCGATGAGCCAAAAAGTTGTTTTCATGTGCTGGTCCCCCTAGAATGTTTTATGGATTATATAGAATTATAAACCATAAAAACCAAATAAATAATTTTTATGGATGATGGTTCTGGTGCTCATGAGATCCGTATCCACCGGATTTGGCCATGATTCAAGGGGCTTCGGTCGGTTTTTTGCGAAAAAACAAAAAGGAAAGCACGATGGTGATTCCGTATAGGCCGATCAAAGGCAGGGCCATCATCATCATGGTTCCAATGTCGGGGGTGGGAGTGATCACGGCCGATACGATCATGATCCCCACGATCACACCTCGCCAGGCTTTGATCAAGGCTTGTGGCGAAATGATTCCAAAATACACCAAATACAAGGTGATCAGAGGAGCCTCGAAGGCACTGCCAAATCCCAGAAGCATCCACGACGCCAGCCGATAGTAGTCGTCCATGCGAATGGTGGGTTGAATGTTTTCCTGGGCGGTTACCGTGAGAAAAAATTCAAAACTGGGAGGAAACACCATGAAATATCCAAACAGCGCCCCCACCACAAAAAAAACTGTGGCCAAGAGAACAAAAGGAACAACATGTTTTTTTTCACTGGGCTTGAGCGCAGGAGAAATGAATTTCCACAGTTGGTAAAAGAGAATCGGACATGCCAGGAACAAACCTCCCAAAAGCCCAACTTTCAAATACACGATGAACCCTTCCAAAAGACTCGTGTTGATCAAAAAAGGTTTTTGTTCAAACACTTTTTCAAAAGCTTGATCGTAGGGAATGCGAAGGACTCGAAACAAGTCCTTGGAAAAACCGTAGGCCACGGCAAATCCACCAACGATGCCAAACACACTTTTGATGAGGCAAGAACGCAGTTCCCGCACATGCTCCCAAAAAGCCATGTGCTCTTGCTGCGGATCTTGCGTGGATTTGGATGTAGGAGATGGGCTCATTTTTTCTCCTTGGTTGAAAAAAGTTCGTCGCTTGTGTCGATGGACGTCTCTGCCTGCGTACGTTCGTATTCAGATACTGTGGCGTCGTCATCGTATTCGATGTGAGATTCTTCGTCTTCGATGTGAATGTCGGTTTTTTCCGGATCGTCTGCAGCATGCGTTTGAGGATCCATTTCGATGTTTACTTCTTGCTCGATGCGTTGGATCTCTCGCTGTACCGTGTTTCGTACATCTGTCGTCGCATCTCGTAGATCCGACAAAAGTTTGGCCGCTTTTTTGATCATGACGGGAAGACGATCGGGGCCATAGATGATCAAAATGATGATCGCAATGCCCACAACTTCCATGGTTCCGAGTCCAAACATAGAACTTCTATTGTAATCCAATGCAGGACCCTTGCAACCAATTCGAGCGGCATACTTTTTTGCCGCACCAAAGCCTTGCGGGGGGAAGCCTTTTTGGTATCCAAATGCAGGTCTTCACGCTATACTTTGTTTTTTTATGACAGACTTTCCACAAAAATCTGGTTTTTGTGACTTCATCCTCGGATCATGGATGATGTTGTGTTTGATTTTTTGTGGAGTTTCTCCGGCTCATGGAGATGCACTGGAGGATCAAATCAGTGCAGATTTGGGAAACTACATGGGCATTTACATTTTGAATCAAGACCAACGAACCCCTGGGGATCGTGTGGTGGCCAAGCGTGTGGGCAACGGCATCGAAGCCAAAATGTTTTACTGGCGCAGTTTTGAAAAAAGAGATGCCAATCAGGAAATTTGTCAGGCCTACGACTGGCTGCTTTTTGGTCGAACCTCCTATGGCCATGGCGCGAAAGAAGCGTTTCAAAAATTTCCACAGTTGCAAACGATCGAACTGCACCTCTTTGATATTGTTTTCGGAACCCAAAAAGGCAAATCACGTGGAGAAATTTTGCCCACGAAAAAAATCATTGAACATTTGCGCATTGGTGTGAATCGATCCACCCTATTGTCAAAAAATGTGGACCTGAGAGAGGCGCGCAAACTTTTGGATCAAAATCGTTGTTCTGAAGTTCGCAAAAAATATTTTCAATTGTATTGGGTGAACCGAGATTATTTGCAAAGTACAAAATCATGAAACATCAAAGCATCTTTTTTATTCTTATGTTGAGTTTTTTTTCAAGCTCGTGGGCTGCCTCCGCCAACGAAGAACAGCTGTTGCATCACGATGTTCATGTTCAACATTGGATTACAACTTTGCAAACCAACCCATTGGCTTTGGCCAGGAAAAATGCAGCTTCTTTTTTGGGATCACTCCAAGACGTACGAGCTGTGCCTGTGTTGATTCGAGCTTTGCACGACGATCAGATGGTGGTGCGAAAAGAAGCATCGATTGCATTGGGCAATGTGGGAGATGACCAAGCTCTGCGCTATTTGTATGAGGCCAAGGGCACCGAAGTAGACCAGTCGGTTCGGCGAGAACAGGATCGAGCCATCGAAAAAATCAAGGCCAGACAAGATTATCAGCAAAAACAAAAGCAGCGCTTCTTGGATTTGGAATCCACTCCCTGATCCAACTTGATCAGCGATTTCTTTTGTCGCTTTTATCTCCAGGTACAATTTTTAGACGTGGTCGTGCATCTGAAAGTTCAATGGGGTCATAGGTCTCAGGCTCTTTTTGGTTGAAGGAAAACACGGTATTTTTTTGACGTTTGGCGTGTTGAAGGGCTCGGTTGGCCAGGGCATAGAGTTGATACGCTTGATGGGTGTTCTCGTTGGGGCTTGCTACACCAATGCTGATGGTGATTTCCATCTTGTACAAATGTTCCAAATCAAAAGGAAACGTCTCAACCAATTTCCGAATTCGCCAGGCAAGAAGCATGGCTTTGTCATGAATGGTCTCAGGTAAAAGAATGATGAACTTGGTTTTGGACAGGGCGATGATGTCGGTTCCACGAGTGCTTTCAAAAACAATCCATGCAACTTCTCGAATCAATCGATCTGAATGTTCTTTTCCATGGTGTTCAGAAAGTTTTTTGTAATCATCAATATCGATCACCAATATGGACAGAGGCCGTTGATAACGTTGAATCCGATCGAACTCGCTGCGAAGCACAGATTTGAATCCATCGAATGGCATAAGTTTTTCGAGAGATCTTCTACGCAAAGACTCTGAGGCCATCTTTTCGGGGTGTCGAATCCATCGATGGCCCAGAAGCAGGGCCATAAAAAATCCAAAAAATAACGCAAAATGCCAATTTTGAAACAGAGGGCTCTTGGCATAAGCCATCCCAAACAGACACCCAAGGAGGATCAAGGTTATGATTTCAAAAAAAGATTTGCCCCGCATTCATCCATTGTAGATCCAATGGCCCCTGCTCTCAAGCCGCAAATGTCTTTTTCCGTTGCCAAATCCGCGTCAATCGACTAGAAACACCCTCTGCATCGCTTCGCATGCGCCCAGGTAGCTCAGTCGGTAGAGCAAGGGATTGAAAATCCCTGTGTCGGCGGTTCGATTCCGTCCCTGGGCACCACAACTTATTACCTACTTTTCTTTTACACTGGTTGCATCTGAATAAAAAAAGGCATTGATGAGGACGAAATCGAACCAAGGTTCGTTTTTTTTTGGCACGCTGCACGCGTGCAAGGGCCCCTGGGCACCGCAACTTACTGCCTACTTTTCTTTTACACTGCCTGAATCTGAATAAAATAGGCTCGATGAGGACGAATATTTTTGGGGACACACGTCGTGTGTCCCCGGATAAAGTGAGGGGAGAAACATGACTTCTGCGCAGGTTTTATCATGAGACTATCTGTAATATGTCCATCACATACGATGTGGGCTATTTTTTGCTCAACATCTATTTTTTAACTCTCTGATTTTATTGAATTGTTGTTGGAACAAAATTTGCTTATACCTAGAATGAAACCAGATCGTGGAGCCGAATTATGACAAAAAAAGCAAAATGGCAGATGTTCAATGTTATTCGATACAGCGGGACTTCGTTCTTGCTGATTTTGGCGATCGCTTGTGGCGGCGCCAACGTGCAGGAAAAGAGTTCCGGGTCAAAAGAAGAAAATTCACAATTCATTACCAAATGGCAAACTTCAAGTGCCAATGAGTCGATTGCATTGCCATTACCCAGTGGGTACAAATATGACTTTACCATCGATTGGGGGGATGGTTCTCCGATTGCAAAGGTGACAAGTCATTCAGATCCAGATGCGATGCACGTATATGCTGATGGTGGAGAATACGAGGTCAAGATGGATGGATTGATGGAGGCTTGGAGCTTTGGTGCGGTTCCCAGTAGTAGCAAAAAATTAATTGAGGTAATTTCCTTTGGTGACATGGGATGGAAAAATCTTCACAAAGCCTTTTATGGAAGCGCGATCAAAAAATTTGTTGGGGGGATCACCCGCGATGTAACGGATATGAGTTTTATGTTTTCCGGCACTACCTCTTTAGAGGCGGTAGACTTGAGTAGC
Organism: Bdellovibrionota bacterium; assembly: GCA_041391365.1. Taxonomy (GTDB): domain Bacteria; phylum Bdellovibrionota_G; class JALEGL01; order JALEGL01; family JAGRMV01; genus JAGRAX01. The sequence continues at coordinate 27,795 of JAWKOC010000002.1, forward strand.
TTTGACACCTCAAAGGTTACAACAATGGAAGAGATGTTCAGTTTTACCTATGAATTAACAACACTAGACCTACATAGCTTTGATACGTCCAAAGTCACAACCATGCGTTCCATGTTTTTGGATTCCCATGTTTTGAACATTGATCTGAGTAGTTTTGACACCTCGAATGTTACAGATATGGCGGGGATGTTTCAAGATGTGAAGTTGCAAACATTGAATCTGAGTAGTTTTGATACCTCGAATGTTACAGATATGTTGGCAATGTTTTTCGATGCAAAACATCTAGAGGTCTTAAATGCCAACGGTTGGGTGATCACTCAGGTCAGCAATTCTGCAGATATATTTTACAATGCAGGAGTTTCCAGTGCGGCTGGATTTACGGTGCTTTGCAATCAGGGAGGCAGTTCTGGAACCGGGACCTTGTTTGGAGAGCCTTGCAATTAAGGAAGATATAAAATCTGTCTAGTATTTTGCACATGAAAAGACTATAATTTTCTTTTCTCTTCGTTGTTTTTTTATGGTGCTCATGAAAATCTCTTATTCATATCAAAAGCTTTTTACGTTGTTTCTTTTGAGCATTTGCATAGTTTCCTGCACCAAAAAAATCGACACGCCAATCATCAAAATTGGAATCATCGGAGATTCCATCTCCGGTGTTGGAACACACGAAACCTTTGGAATGTGGGCTCGGATGATGCAAATGGTTTTTTTTCCGGAGTATCTGCAAGAAAAATTCGAGGATGATCCTCGTTTTGAGTTGGTGGTGGTTGATCCCCAAGCAGGATCGCAAGCTACCTCTGGTCCCAAACGTGTGCGCAAGATGCTGCAAAACCATTCCATTGACCTTTTGATTTTTGAACTGGGTGCCAATGATCTTCTCAAAGGCGGCAAAGCAGAAATGGCAGCCAAAGCCATCGATGAATCCATCACCATTGCACTTTCAAAAAACATTCATGTTTTGCTTGTGGGCATGCAAAGCAGTGATTATCGACAGGGCTAGCAATTTGAAATCGCTGCTCAAACGCTCCAAAGCAAAGAGAAGTTTTTCTTTTTGCCCGATTTGTTTCTGGGTCTGACCAAAAGCGACTTTCATGACACTGCAGGCATTCCTCATCCTACGAAACACGCGCAGAACGTGATTGCCCAAACAATCTATGACCATTTGAACTCAATCTACCCACAACTTGTGGATCAAGAGTAACGTTGAAACGTTTTACCAAGAGTTGAATTCAACGGCCCATCAACTTCAATATTTTTCATAAAAAAAAGGCCTCGCAATCTGCGAGGCCTTTGCAAAGAAAAACCTTGTTGGAGCAAAAATTAGATGCTGTATCCAACACCTACGCTGATCGAATGAACGATCGCATCGTAATGACCAGGACCAATGTTGGTGCTGTTGTTGGGAACATCACGTTTCCCAAATCGAGCGTTCCATGCTCCTTGAATGGAATATCGATCTTTCATGTATCCAATCCCCACCGAGGTTTCGTGAGCATCAATGTCTCCCGTGATCCGGTTGTTGACCGCATCAGGAATGGATTTGTTGAAATCTTTTGCATATCCAGCCCTTACCGAAATGTTTTTGTAGGGAACCACATCCACACCTACATGCAGTGTATGAGAGTCCACCCAGTTCTGGTTCAAGGTTACATCCGCAGGAAAGTTGGGCGATTTGAGAACAAATTGCTCGATTTCAGAGTTGTGCTCAAACCCATATCCGAGTGCCACGGTGATGAAATCCTTGGGTTTTACAGCAACACCTGCGGTGAGTAGTGTTGGCAAAATTTGTTCAAACTCTGCGGAAAAATTTCCATTGGTGGCCAATTCTCCATCTCCATCGAGAGTGGCTTTGACTTTGGATCGATAGTTGACTCCAAAAGACAGCCAATCTGTGGGTTTGAGCAGGACCCCTGCGCTGGCACCTACACCCCAACCTTTGACATCAAAGTCATTGAGGGTATCGGTTCCGCCGCCCAGAGCCGCGGGCAACAGCAAAAGCTGACCCTTGAGTTTGGTTTGAATGCGTGTCACTCGAAGCGATGCTCCAACGCTCACACCAGGAACATTTCCATGGCTACCGTGGAACAATCTCATCGAATAGATTCGACCTTCCAGTGGATTGGTGGCAATCGCTGATGCACTGGAGAATTTGCTGCCGTTTCCATGGAAATAAAAGACCGCCAATCCCACGACCGCGGGACCAAGAATATCGGTTGTGTATCAAAAAATTTGGAACGGGCAAAAATTCTCGTTTGGCATTTTCTACGGTTCCACCGGTTGGGGTGTATTCGAGTTTGGTGATCAAACTATCAACGCCCAAATAAAATTGATGACCGCCGAGCTGAGCGATCCCCGCAGGGTTGTGAAAAATTGCAGTGGGATCATCGGCAATGGCTGTGAAGGCTCCGGCCATCCCTACCGCCTTGGCTCCGATGTTGACAGGTTTCGAAATTCCCGAACCCCATGCATTGGATTGAATCACCAGGCCGAAAACGGCGGCCCAAACCATTGATTTTTTCATGCAGCTGATCTCCTTGACGAGTCGTTTGAGTTAACTATTTTCTTTGCGGTTTGCCTGGGTATGGAGAAACAACCAAAAGAGGCTCCTAGGCTGAAAACAAATTGTATGTGCTTGTCCAAAAAAAGCAAAAAAAAAGCCCTCTTGCTTGGTTTTTTTGCAAGAGGGCTTTGGGAATAAAATGAATTTTCAAAAACGATTCAATCGTTTTTCGGGCAGGTCTTTAGGGATTCATCAATCGAAGACTGAAGTAGCTGTATACAAGAGTCCAATTTTCCACCAAAGTTTCCAAAGAGTCCGCGCCCCCATGACCTCCTGTAGGAGATTCATAAAAATAAAAATCGTGCCCTTGTTGCTGCATTTTTGCAGCGAATTTTCGTGCATGGGCAGGATGCACCCGATCATCTCTGGTGCTGGTCACAATGAAAGGCTTGGGGTATTTTTTTTCCGCTGAGAGATTCTGATAAGGAGAGTACGCTTTCATATAGTTCTCCCAATCATTGGTTTCGGGATCTCCATATTGCTCAATCCAGGTTTTCCCTTCGGCGACACCATCGTCACTTTTCATCACGGTGTAACGCTGCAGATCGAGGAGAGGGTACCCAATGTAAAAAGCGTTGAAAAGATCAGGGCGCTGCGTGAAAGCCACTCCCGTCATCAATCCACCATTGCTTCTTCCGTAGACTCCCAGATGAGAGGAATCTGTAAGACCTCTTTGGATCAAATCTTCTGCCACTGCATACAAATCGTCGTAGGAGTTTTGTTTGTTGGGTCCTACGCCGTCCAGATACCATTGGGGGCCATAGATTCCTCCACCTCGAATGTTTGCAATCACATAGGCTCCCCCACGACCCAGCCAGGCCATGCCGCGGGTATTCGAGAAGTTGCAATAGGAAGTGATTCCAAATCCTCCATAGGCTTCCACAATCGTGGGAAGTTTTTGATTTTCCTTTTGCACCTGATTCGGATCACTTATCTTGGTTTTGTCATACACAAAAAAGTAAGGCACCTGAGTTCCATCTTTGCTCGTCGCAAACAATTGTTTGGTTTCATAGTTTGGATATTGATCAAAGTAGGTCTTTGCGACTTTGATCTTTTCAATGGAGCTCGGACCGTTGACCAAATAATAGGTTTTGGGTTGTGAGCATGTATCGTACGAAACAAAAAATTGATTGTGATCTGGCTGCGAGGATCCCCACAAGGTCAAGGTTCCGTTGGCAGGAAGAGCAACTTTGCTGCGTCTCCAAGTGCTTTCTTCTCCAACTGGAGGGAGCAATTGCCACAGCTGTGATTGAGCATTGTCGACCACATCAAGGTAATAGTAGTCTTTGGTGATGCGAACGGACTCCGCTATTTGTCCACGGCCAGGAGAGAAAACCAGTCGGACATCCATGGTGGAATCGGAAGACAGGTTCGAAGACAACGAGACAATGCTTCCTTGAGCATAATCAACGTTCTGGTAGGACCAATCTTTTTTGAGAAGAAAAAACAAATGGTTTTTGTTTCCCGAGAGATAGTCGGCATCGTCGGTCAAATCCAAAGCAATGATCTGGGGATCTTCGCTCAGGATATTTCTGGCAAGATAGTGTTCGTGATGATCTCTGTCTGTGGTGTAGTGAGCAAAAACGAAAAAATCTTGGGAAGGATCTTCCACATTTTGAACTTTGTTGGCGAACACGGCAAGGGTATTGGTTGGAATCGAGTGAATCACTGCGGCGTTTTCAATATCTTCTCCTCGGCGCCAGATTCTGACAGAGCTCGGATACCCTGCATCTGTTTTTCCCAACAAATCCGTTCCAATGACCAAGGTGTTTTCATCGGCCCAATCGATGATGTGAAATCCTTTTTCAAGAACAAAGGGATCATCGGTTATAGGTACGTAGGTTTTGGTTTGGGATGAGTATGCATATTCACGCAATATTTCAGCATCCTCTCCTTCTTCGGAGAAGAAAACCAAACAACGCAAAAAGGTTGGAGCCAAACATTCAAAGCTGGAAATACCCACGTTCATGCCTTCTCGGCGAGATGCTTCAACGGCGTCCACCAATGTGTTCCACTGCGAAGAATTGTTTTTGTAGTCATTGAGAGACTGCCACTGCAAAGCACCGCGAGGATGATCCTCATTTTGATTGAGAACAAAGATCTTGCCTCCCATGATCGCAGAAGGATCAATCGTAAATGAACTGTCCCGATAAAGCACATCAAGATCTGCATATATTTTTTGGTACACGCTGCTTTCGAAAATACCTTTGGAACTCTTGTTGAGATCTTTGACGGTATGCCGGGCTCGTTTCCCAGTTTGTTGTTCCAAATATCCAAAAGAAGAGTCCTCTGGTACCTGCGCAAAAGCAGGTGAAATGCTCAAAAGAATAAGAAAGCTACAAAGCATGTTTTTCATATCATCCTCCCAATGGGTCTTGTGGTGAGGTCCCTCTATACAAATGCAGACGCCGTATGTCAATGACCTACATGCAGTGGGTGCCAGGCACTCGGGCTAGTCGTGGTGGTAGGGGAGGTTGTGTTTGATGCTGTAAGCTCGATAAAGCTGTTCGCTTAGGACAAGCATGGCAATTCGATGGGCCAAGGTGGCCTTGGACAACGATAATTTTTGATGGGCGAGGGATTGAATTTGTTCGGGATGACCGTAGGCTCCTCCCAGAACAAAAAGCAGCTGCTTGCATGCATGCAGCTCACGTTTTTCAATGTAGTTGTGCAGGTCCATGCTGCTCATGTGTGTGCCTTTTTCGTCGAGCAGGCAAATGTGCGTTTCGGGAGTGATTCTTTTTTGAAGCTGCGTCCAGATCTTTTCTTTGCTGGACGATTGATCCGATCCACTTTCTTTGATGTGGAACCATTCCACGGAGACGAAACTACGCAATCGAGTCAGATACTCGTCGATCCAAGCTTGCTCATGCGGGTTGAGCCGCTTGTAGACTGCAGCGATGACAATCTTCACAGCGCTTGACTGTGTTGCGATCCGGCCAATTTTTTCTTGTCGGACGCAGTTTCAAGATGTTCAAGTTCCACTTCCGGCACATGGGACCAGAGCTTTTCCAAGTTGTAAAAGACTCGGGTCTCCTGGAGGAAGATATGCGTGATCACGTCACCATGGTCAATGACAATCCAATTTCCATGATCATACCCTTCCATGGCAGAATGCTCATTGAAGTGAGTGCCGTAGACGGCATCTGCAATGGCTTTGGCGTGAGTGATGGATGTGGCACTGGCAATAACAAAGTAGTCCGCATAGGAACAAGCACCTCGAAGGTCTAAGACCTTGACATCAAGGGCTTTGCGATTGATCGCCGTTTGAGCTACAGACTGGGAATCTGCAGGTATTTGGTTTCCTTTTCTCAAACTGTACCTCCATTATACCAAAAAAGCCGCGTGATAACATATTTTTTCCACGCAAAACAAGGCCATTTTCTTGGGGGAAATTGGGGGTCAGAAATTTTTTATGCCAACGCAAACCTGGCATGGTGCGGGTTTTACAGTTCGCGGGGATCGTCGATGGTGATGGGGTCGTCCTGGGTCGATGGGGAAACCTGCAGAATCACTTCCATTTTTTGATCTTCGCTTTTCTTCACAGAGACTTCTCCACGAACAGGCAGCCCCGTTTTGGGGTCAAAACACAAATATCCTTTGTCATTTCGATAGCAGTTTTCTCCCTGATCTGAGAAAGCTTTGGCGTTGGCATCAATTTTTTGGTCAACAAATGTCAAAAGTGCTTGTCGCAATTCGTAGGATTTCCAGTCTCCTATTTGGGCAGGGACGGGGGCATCTTTGTATTCGGGTTCGTCTTGGTTTTTGTTTTGCCAGCTTTTGTTTCCAATTTGTATGACCTCTAGGCCATGCTCTTCCTCAAATCCTTTTCGATAAATGTGAAAATTTTCGTCAGCGTCCTCCGCATACATAACCACTCGGCTTTCGGTATCGACGTATTCTCCACCCTCCATGGATTTCAATTCTTCTTCAGAGTATTCGGTACCGTCTTCTTTTTCAAACGGAACCAACTCAAGGATGGTCTGATAACATTCTACGGAATATCCTTTGTACGCATTTTTGTAAAAGCTGTTGGGGTCCGTGTTGGTCTGGGTGAGCTCCTCCAACTTGATGGATGTGGTGGGCGAGGGAGCTGCCGTAGAAGCCGCGTTTTTTGCGGGTGCGGTGGCCGTGTTTTGGGTTTGTTTGCAAGACGAGCATGAACTCAGTCCGAGGGTAAGGGCTAGAGCCGCAACGATCAAAGAGAAAGATTTTTTCAACATGCGGTCAAATAATCATAGGACCTAGCAAAAAGCTAGCAAATTGAAAAGAGGGTTTGGTCTTCCGCACACGCGAAAAAAAATCACTCGTATGATGTGGGATAGTTGATCGTGATCGGTTGTTCTTGGCTCGACAGTGTTACCGAAAACTGAATGGTCAAGGTTTGATCCGCGCCTTTCGACTCTTCGAGTTCTCCGCGAAGGGGAAAATGAGTCTGGGGATCAAAACAAACAAAACCTTGTGATTTTTTGAAACAAGATTGTCCATTTTCCAAGTAGCTTTCGTTGTTTTTCTCAAAGGCATAGGTTTCGTATTTGGAAAAAATTTCACGCAGCATGACTCGTTTCCAGGTTTCGAATTCACGATGGAGCTGTGTTTTTTTGTATTTGGCTTTGATTCCGTAACGGATCCATCGATACTGATCTTTTTGAATCACTTCCACTTCTCGAAGTTCCCCAAAAAGTTTGCGAAACAAACGAAAGTCACCTTTTTCATCCATGGAAAAAATGGAAATGGCTTGGTCCGCATTGCTGCTGATGTCGTCTTCGACAAAACCTTCCAACCCTTCCTCCGTTGGGGTGGTTGAGGGTTCTGCAGAAAATGGATTTGTTGTGGAGTCTTCTTCCAGGGTCAGTTCTGACTGAGTTTCAGGGGATTGCTCTTGCAGTGAGACAAAGGTTGAATACGATTCAAAAGAAAAGCTGCCGTACGCATCTCGATAAAACTGAAATGGTTCTTCGTGTTTGGTGAGTTCATACATCAATTCAAAGGGCGATAGATCTTTCATTTCGCTCATCTGTTTTTGTTTTCGTGGAGAATTGCTGGAAGAACATCCAGAAAATCCAACAAGCAAGGCCAAACTACTGCTTAGCAAAAACAGTGGGTGCAATGGATTCCATGAGCGTTTGAACATCAGAGCCACTTTTACAAGATATGAAAAAGATATCGAGGTTTTTCTGCGCAAATGTTTGCCGGATTTGGTCTTGCTGCGCGGGGCTGAGCAAGTCTACTTTGTTGATCGCAATGCAGCTATCTCGTTTGACGAGCAGCGAATCAAAATGTTCCAACTCATTGTACAAGGCCAGGTACTGCTCCATGGGATCTTTTTCGTATCCTGGATCTCCATTGAGGACATAAAGCAGATAGTGTGTGCGTTGGATGTGTCGAAGAAATTGCAGGCCCAAGCCTATCCCTTTGTGTGCGTCTTCTACCAGTCCGGGAATGTCTGCAATGACCAATTCTTTTTCATGGCTTCGATACACACCGATTTTGGGAGACAACGTGGTGAAAGGATAACTTGCAATTTTGGGCTTGGCGTTGGTGACCGCAGAAAGGAAACTGGATTTGCCAGCATTGGGAAATCCAACCAGGCCAATGTCTGAAAGAATTTTCAATTCGAGAATGACCCACAGTCCCTGTTTCTTTTGTCCTTCGGTGGCTCTGCGTGGAGTTTGATTTGTTGAGGTGGCAAAATGCATATTGCCCAGTCCACCTTTTCCGCCCTTTTCGAGGACAAGGCTTTGGCCATCGTTCATGATTTCACCCAAAATGGTGCTTCCGTCCTCGGATTTGATGAGTGTGCCGGGAGGAACCTTCAACGTCACAGAGTCTCCTGCTGCACCTGTTTTTTGCCAAGACCCTCCATGCTCTCCATGTTTGGCACGGTAATGTTTTTTGAAACGATAATCTTGAAGAGAGGATACGTGGCTCGATCCCTCTACGATGATATCTCCTCCTCGGCCGCCATCCCCGCCATTGGGGCCACCTTTGGGGATGTATTTTTCTCGACGAAAAGCCACGCGTCCATCTCCACCGTCTCCGGCTTTGATGAAAACTTTGACCTCGTCAATGAATGAAGTTTTGCCCATAATGATGAAAAATATGCTTCAAAAGGGTGGGCGGATGGTATTGGGCCGAGCTACGGCCAAAAACGCTTACGCGTTTTTGGTGACACTCACGCGTTTTTTGTCTTTTCCGAGTCGGCTGTAATTGACAATGCCGTCTACGGTCGCAAAAAGCGTGAAGTCTTTTCCCTGTCCTACGTTTTCGCCAGGGTGAATTTTTGTGCCCAATTGTCGAACCAAAATGTTTCCAGCTTTGACCTGCTCACCGCCGTAACGTTTCACGCCACGACGCTGGCCATTGCTGTCTCGACCGTTTTTTGAACTTCCGCCTGCTTTCTTATGAGCCATTTGATCTTCTCCCTATTGATGCTTTGCCGTCTACGCGCTTTGAATATCGGTGATTTCTACAACCGTATACGACTGACGATGGCCGATGGTTTTGCGATAGCCTTTTCGGATTTTCTTTTTGAAAACGTCAATTTTCTTGGCTTGCGCTTGTTCTACAATGGTTCCAATGACCGAAGCATTCACGTCTTTGCCAACTTTTAGGTTTTCGCCCTCGCCTACACAGATGATGTCACGAAATGTGACTTCACTGCCTTCTCCACCTTCGAGTTTCTCGATGGCGATTTTGGCTCCTTTTTGAGCGACATATTGATGGTTTCCTACTCGTACGACTGCATACATAATTTTTTCCTCGTAAGGAAGCACCATTTAGATGATCCAAAGTCAAATGTCAACCTCCAAGCGAGGGCCTTCTGAGGATCTTTTTTGAGGCCTTGGCCTGGGAGAAGATTTTCTGTAAACTTAGAGAAAGATAGGATAAATTTACGGCCAGGTGAGGATCAAGGCTCCTGCCTTCGGCAATCTTTTTCAAGGATTTTTTGCGAATTCATGACCCGACAAAGAAAAATTGTGGTTCTGCGTGAACTTTTGTCTCGATACTCCTGGTTGGAGCACCATCTGGAAAAGCACCATCTCTTCATTTTGGAGGCCAACGATGGGGAAGATCTGTTCAACAAGGTGACCCGGGATCATCCTGATTTGGCCATCATGACCGTGAGCATGGAGAAAATGACGGCCACCGAAGCGGCCAAAAGCATTCGGGACGTGGAACCGCCTTTGCCCACCAAATTGATCTGCATCTCTGACATTGTGTCACTGGGGCTCGAAGACGATGCCCGAGACGCGGGAATCGACCTGTACGTCTCGGAATCTGATGCTTCCACCCGTGTTGTGGTGTTCATCAAGAATTTTCTCAAAGGCAATCTCCCCGATGGCTTTGAGGGCAGTTCTGAGGATCAACGCCAGATTTTTTCTATGCGAGGTTCCCAGCGCTTTGACATCGAAGGGCTCATTTCCTACGAAACCAGCCAGTATCAAGGAGAGGGAGATTTTGTGAACTTGAGCCGAGGGGGCGCGCTGTTCAAAGCTGTGGACAAACTCAGTTTGGGCAGTCGAATGAAACTGGAATGGGTGCACCCCAAACAGGGAGAAATGAAACTCGAAGGCACGGTTGTGCGCTCCACGCGGATTTCCGATCAGGATCCTAAACCTTTTTTGATTGGAGCCAAGTTCAAAAACATCGATTTTGATACGGAACTCAAACTCGAAAACATTCTCAAAACTCTGCACAGTGACGAAGAAAAAAATCTACCTCCCCTTACGGTAGAAGAGGTGAAAGGAATTTTGGATTCGGGGTTGGAACGCATCAAACTCATTTTTGAAAAACAAGATGTGAACCCCTACCTGGAAAAAAGTGTTGGAGAACTCTCGGAATATGAGCGAGGATCGTTCGTCTCCAAAACCGATTTTGCCAAGTGCATTCAAGAATTGGTGGCGGCGAGGGTCAAATGCAAGGTGATCGAATTGTTTTTGCCTCACTTGAATGAATACCCTTCCATTTATGGCCCTGAGATCATTCCCGCGTTGGCCAAGTTGTTGTTTCACATGGACCAAACCGAAGAATATGCAGACTCCTTGGCTCGCAAAGCTGTAGAAAATGCGGACGAGCGGGTCAGGAATTATTTGAACAATTCTTCCAATCGTTTGTTCAACGGAAAATCCAAAATGCTGCGTGAATTGGACCGAGTGATCCAAAGCATGCCTGTGCATTCTTCTTTTGCGCGAGATCTTGAAGTGATCAAAAAGCATGTCAAACGAGCAGTATCTTATGACATGGTTCCACCGGAGGTGATGGCCAACAAAACTCGTTACAGTCCTGCGGTGTATTCGCCCACCGGAGCACGTCGAATCAATGGGGTTGTGCACTCTCCGGAAGCGATCAAAAAAAATAATCAAAAACCTTCTTCCCTCTTGGTGCTTGTCGCGGCCCTGTCGGTCATCATGTACGGTGGATATCAAGCCTATGTTTTTTTGGAAAAATTGGTACCCAAAGAGCAATACAAGTTTTCGTTTGAGCCTACCCGCATCGAGCGAGAACAGCATCGTGGATTGAATTTTTACATCGATCGTGGTCGCTGGTCGCAGTTGGAATTGTGGCAGCAAAAATCTTTTTTGAATGAAATTGAGATTCTCCTGACCAAGGACAATTTGTCGCAGGCCAAACTAATGGATTCCATGGGAAACTTGCTCGCAGCTGTGTACTCCAGCCAAAAAAGTCAGGGCCGCAAATTGTATCGAAGTCAGATTTTTTCGGTTCCGTAGATCACAACGTCATTCGAGTGGGTCCAAAGCAAAGACTGTATCTCGGCCCTCTACGCGGCCTTCCGAGTTGACTCGTCCTGTGATTTCAAACAACGAAAATTTTCCATCGCCATCGAGATCGCCCTGCGCGCGCACCGTGAACTCCGCCAAGAGGTTGCTACCCTGGGTTTCGACCGAGTAGCTGTAGAGCACCGGCCCATCGGGGACAAAACCCAGTTCAGTCCAAGCTCCTTTGTTGAACTGAATCGATTGGGGCTGGGCTTTGGGCACATCGGGGTGATGAGGAAGCGCCAAAAAAGAAACCTGTCCGTCCAAAGGGGGATGGGCTTTCATCTTGGTAAAATGCAGCACTTCCAGGTCAAAAATTTGCTGGAGGTTGTGATAGGCCTCTTTGGTTTTTTGAGCCCGAAAATAGTCAATCGCTTTGGGAACCGCAATGGCTGCAATGATGGCCTGAATCACCAAAATCGCCAAAACACCCGAGGTGGTCATGCCTGCGCGTTTTGTCCAAACAGCTGATGGGGTTCGAAAGCTCATAAAAGAACAAGATTATCACAAGCTTGCAGGTCTGCCAGGCATATTTTTTCGATTCGTCGCATCTTAAAAATATGGTCAAGAGGACCATCCCACGGTTGAAAGCTTATCCTTCCCATGCTAGAACCTGAGGACTTATAACCCTTGAGGAAAACGTCATGAATCTTACAAAAAATGCCATTGAAAACATCTCTGAATTTACGGCTGTCGGCACACCCACTACGGTGATACGAGGACTCAATCGAGGACAACTTCGAGAGCTGGCCAAAAAAGATGAAATCATGACCGAGTACGGAAGTGCCTCGTATACTACAAAATACAAATCCAGAAGCGCACAGTTCACCCGAACCACGGTCGACGGACAAATCACTGCGGAAGATCGCGAAGTCTTGAAAAAAGTTGCAGACTATCTCAAGACCGCTTCGATCATCGAGATCGATCGTCAAATGTGCCAAGGAGAAGTTGGAACCACTTCCTTTGGATGTCGTTTGTGGGTGAGCAAAGAATACGCCCGTTTGGGACATATGTTTTATGCATCGCTGGGTCCCATCGAAGGGGACATGAAAACACCTGATTTGTTGGTGGTAGATTTGCCAGAGTTTCCGGGTGAACGAAGAATTTTGGTCGATCCTGTTGCAGGAATCACCTATGTGCTAGGCACCGATTATTATGGCGAAATCAAAAAAGCATTTTTGAGAATGGTCATGTACCGTGGCAAACTTCAGGGTGGACTGGGTCTTCATGCAGGTTCCAAAGAAGTATGGGCCCGCAGTTTCAAAACCGATGAACTGGTTCGGTCGGGGATGCTTTTCTTTGGTTTGTCTGGGACGGGAAAAACCAGTTTGACCTGTCACGATTTTGCCCTGGACGAACTCAAAGGCGAAAAAACACGCGTTCGACAAGATGATGTGGTGCTGCTCCAATCTGATGGAAGTGCCAAAGGAACCGAGATCGAAGGTTTTTACATCAAGACCGAAGGACTTGATCCCACCGACCAAGCTGCGCTCTATGCCGCCGCTACTGGACAACTGGCTGTGATGGAAAATGTGTGCGTTGAAAACAATGGAAAGGTCGATTTTTTCAACACTGAAACATCAAAAAATGGCCGAGCCGTGGTGCCCGTTCGACAGGTGGTCAACACCGATGGGGACATTGACATGCCTCAAGCCAACAAAATTTTCTTCATCACACGCAATCCTTTGACTCCGCCGATTGCGCGATTGACTACTCAGCAAGCCGTATTGGCGTTTATGTTGGGAGAGTCGATCAAAACCTCTGCGGCAGATCCCAACGCCAAAGGTGAACCCGTTCGCGAGGTAGGAACCAATCCGTTTATTGTTGGATCGCATGACGAAGAGGGCAATCGTTTTTATCAAATTTTGAAAAACAACCCTGACATCGAGTGTTATTTGCTCAACACCGGAAAAGTTGGAGATGGTGAAAAGGCACGCAAGATCACGATTTTGGAAACCGTGGCCATCATTCGATCCATTGCTCGGGACGCCATCGAATGGAAAAAAGATGACATCCTGAAATTGGAAATTCCTGAGTCGGTCAAAGGTATCTCGATTGAAGATTTTGATTTTGAAAAAGTGTGGGGAACCCAGGTGCTTCGAGAGAGACTGGAAGGCCTTCGAATGGAACGCAAAGAGTGGTTGGATCAATTCCCTGGACTCGACAAATCTTTGTCCTCTTCGCTGTACTAAAAATTCAGATCAAAGAGTCTTGAATCGGGTTTGGATGCGGCTGACAAAGGCATTCTTTTTTCCTTGTGAAAAAAAAATCAAAAGTTGCTCGACATGCCGGAGCCCGATATAAAAAGCAATTGTCTTTCGGATTGAGTTTTTCAGATAGATCATGAAACGAATCATTGAAGCAAAAAATCGAGGCCGCTGGATGGCGGTTCTTCTTGGCAGTGCTCTGATGCACAGCCTCCCATGCTTTGCGCAAAATTCTGCGCAGGTTCCTGATACGCAGGCTCCTCTTGCCCCTCTTTCGGTGGATGAAGAAACGGCGCCGGACGTCCCATCTTCGGCGTCCAGTGTGTTGGACCTTCCGCAGATCCTGAACCGTGTGTTGTCGGTCAATCCATCCATGGAGTCCACACAAAAAGATTTGCTGATTTCTGAAGCCCAATTCAATCAAGCCCGCAACGCCGCCATTTTGCCCAGCGTGAAGCTTCGAGCGTTGGGTGGGGTGGTGCCCGATGTCCCGGAGGGATCTGGACCTGAAAGCAATTTTCCCCCGGTCGATACAGGTTTTTGGGATCTTGGGCCCTTTTTTCAAACCCGCATTGAGGGGTTTCAACCTTTGTATACCTTTGGAAAGATCAAACACCTCAAAGAAGCTGCGCGACGGGGTGTGGAGATCAAAGAGCATGGTGTGGAGCTGGCGCGAAATCAACTGATCTTTGAAACCAAACGCGCCTACTATGGACTTTCTTTCCTCCATAGCATGAAAGCCTTCATCGAGGAGTTGCAAGGCCGCGGTCAAAAAGCACGAGACTTGGTTGAAAACATGATCAAGCAGCATGGAACCGAAGTCACGGACATCGATCTGATGAGGATCGATCTGTTCTTGGCCGAGACCGAACGAAGAATGGTTGAACTCAACAACAATTTGGCCTTTTCTCAAATGGTGCTCAAGATCTTGATGGCCATGCCCCGAGATGAGGAGTTTGAGATCAAAGACAAAAACATTGTCTCTCAGACCTCAGTGCAGCGTTTGAAGTCTGTGGAAGAATATTTGGAGGATGCCAAAGACCATCGACCAGAAATCGCTCAAATCAGTTCAGGCATTGAGCTTCGAGACCATTTGTTTCGGCAAAAGCGTGCCGAATTTTTTCCTGACATTGCACTGGGGGGGTTTTACAACTTTGGCATTGCACCCAATCGTCAGGATGTGCGCAGTCCATTTTTGGTGGATGATTTTAACAACAGCTCGGGTGGAGGCTCGTTGGTTCTTTCGCAAAATTTGAGTTTTCACATGACCAAATCACGCATGGATCAGGCCAAGGCTGAATATGAAAAGGCATTGGCCGATCAGAAGCGAGCTTTTCAAGGGATCGAGATCGAAGTTCGCAATGCGCACATGCAAGCCCTTTCCAAATATCAAGCGGTAGAAAGTTCCAGACGAGCTCTCAAACATGGACGCAGCTGGGTGTTGGCTTCGACCCTCAATTTTGGAACGGGAATCGCTCCTCCCAAAGATTTGTTGGAAGCCTTTGTGGCCTACTCCACCGTAAAAGCAACCTACTTTGAAACGGTGTTCTCGTTTTACATGGCCTTGGCTTCGATGTCGAAGGCCGTTGGGCAAGAAGTCACTCAACTTGAATACTAAAACCTTTTGCTTGCAGAACATTGTTGCTTGGCACAAGACCGTGGAAACGCGACGAACGTTTTCATTTCAGGTATAACGGAACCATTCATCATGACAGAAAGCGAAAGCCAGAAAAAAATTGATCGCGATTCGACGGTTCTTCGATCAGAGCTAAGAAATTGGTGGGTTCTCAATGTGATCAAACCCATCGAAGATTTTTTGATTCGCAAAAACATTCATCCCAATCAGATCACACTGCTTGCCTTGGGCACATCTGTGTTGGGGGCATTTCTCTTGGCCAATGGAAGGCTTCTTTTCGCGGGATGGATCATTTTGTTGACGGGAAGTTTGGATATCTTAGATGGGCGTGTGGCCAGAGCCACGAACCAAAGCAGCAAAAAAGGGGAGTTTTTGGATTCGGTCATGGATCGTGTTCAAGACCTCATGCTTTTTGCTGGATTGGCCTTTTACTATCGATTCCATCCGTGGATTCTTGGGAGTGTTTTGCTGGCGTTGGTGGGGAGTGTGATGGTGTCATATGTTCGGGCCAAGGCAGCATTGTATGACATCGATCTATCCAAAGTTGGGACCCTACAACGACCCGAGAGATTTTTTTTGTTGGGCTTTGGATGTCTGTTGGGAGCGATGTTTCAGATTGCACTGTGGCCTTTTTATGGTAGAGATCATCAGCCCCCTGCACACTTGTTGATCGGGGCCTTGATCATACTGGCGGTAACCAGTGCGTGGTCTGCGTGGGAAAGAATCATGTTTTCGTTGCGATCACTGGATTGATGTGAGGAAGGAAAAAAAATGAGAAAAGCAAATTGGATCATCGTAGCCTGTTTCATGGCATTGTCTGCATGCGCATCCAAAGGAGCAAGATCAAGTTCATCTACTGCAGCCAAAGCGTCAGATGATGTTGTCATCTCTGCGTTTTCTAGCAATGCAAATACAAAAGAAAAAGCGCAAGCCGCACAAGAACAAGCGCAAAAAGAACTCGAAGCCAAAGCTGAATTAGAAAAGACTCAAGCCCCTGCCGTGTTGTCAAAAAACTCCCCCACACGAGTCATTCAAAAATATACCGATGAACTTCGAGCCATTCATGAAACTTCAAAAGTTAAAAAAGCCAACGAGCGAGACAAAAGCATTGCCAACAAAGTTCGGCAGTTTTTTGATTTTGACTCTTTGGCAAGATTGAGTTTGGGCACGCATTGGGACGAAATTGGTGCTGACAAACAAAAAGATTTTTCGGATCTCTTCATTCACTTGGTTGAAAATTCCTACCTCCAAAGATCCAAAACCTTGGTCGCGGATTATGATTTGGAATATCAAAAAGAAAAAATCAAAGGCAATGAGGCAGAAGTGGCGATCAATATAGCGCGAGATGATGCCAACATCGAAATCATCTATCAACTTCACAAGACCTCCCGTGATTGGATGATCTACAACATCATTTTGGAAAATGTAGATTTGATCAAAAACTATCAAACCCAATTCAACCGTGTGATTGCAAAATCAGGCATCAATGAACTCTTGAGTTTGATGCGCAAAAAACTCAAGGAAGAAGATATGGGCGTGGACGTTTCTCTCTAAACGAAACAATTTTTTTTTGCATTATACAACTCTTGTAGATTTTTGAACGTCAGGAAGAAAGATTTTTTCTTTGGCTTGCGTGGCCAATCCACCAGAGGGATCAAAAGCAACGATGTTGAGTTCATTGTTGAGAAGAAACGACAACTCTTCAAAGTTGAGTGATCCAACCGACAAGTACTGGTCATCGACCATCATCACTTTGGCGTGGGTCATTTCAGGGTACAAATAGATTTCGATTCCATGATGCTGCAGGGTAGGAATCCATGTTCGAAATCTTCGATCTACGGAGGAATGGTTGCTTTGGTGTGGAGCAATGATGCGAATGTCTTTCACACCTCTTTTTTTGGCTTCACAAAGTTTTTCAAGAATGGGTCGGTAGGCAATGTATCCATTTTCAATCCAGATACTTTGTTGGGCCCGTTCGATCAATTCAAACACCATACGCGTAAGTCCAAAATTTTTTCTTCCGGGTTGTGTATAGAACAAACTCGCTTCACAGGGAGGAAGATCCAGCGGCTCAAAAAGTTCAGGGGAGGAAAGACTCAGTTCGGAGAGTCCTGTCCGTCCCTCCTGATTGAAAAGAAGATTGAAATGGGTGGCTGCATCCTTGGCCAAAGGTCCTTGGACATAGGCGCAGACTTCGTGCCACTGCTTGTTGTGAGCGGTTGGATTGAACCTCCAATGCAGCAGTGAGCTTCTGGATCCAGCTGTAATCAGAGATTTGCAGTGTTGCGGTGGAACCCATGTTTCCAAGAATATTTGAGAACATCTACTCCTTCCTGACGTAAATTGTGAACAAGTTTCCATGTTTCTTTTCGTTCAGCACGAATGGCCGGGTCCAAAAAAGCAGAAGCAAACCATTTGCCATTGGTCTGAAGTTTCATCTCGACCCAGTCGAGAATGATTTTTACCTGTAGATTTTTCTGCTTGGCGCTGGCCAAGGCTTGGGCAAAGGGAGTTCCACCCTCGTCGGCTTCGATGCCAAAAAATTGATATCCCACCTGATGCTTGGCCTGTTCAATCATGGCCAACATGGCCGGAATGAACTGCACCCCATCCACGAGAAGATCAATCTTGTTGCCCACCGAATGCAGGCCCCCCAAAGCTTTGCTGCGTTCTTGCAGCCAGGTTGATGAGGATGGTGCCATAGGCTCTTGTTACTATGGCACTTTCGGAGAAAAAGCAACGAAGGGCAAAATTCAATGATAAATATTTTTGTATAAATAAATAAAAATCATCAAAATAATTAATCTATCTCTTGACAGCGACGGCGGGAATTGAGTACACCATCATCATGAATTCTAGGGGAATGCTCATCATAGGAGTGGTGTCTGTTTTTTTGTCTCATTCGGTGGGTCTTTTTGCGCAAGAAGCACCCACACAAACGGGAGATATCTATTTTGGGAGCTATGAGGATGAGAGTACTTTGGAGCCGGTGGTTCAGACCTGTCCCGAAAACATTCACTTGACCCTGCTCGTGGATACTTCTGGCAGCGTGCGTGAACTCACACCCAAGGTTCAAAAAATGATTCGTATTTTTTCCAAAGTGTTGCCGAGTCGTGTGGTGTTTTCCATCGTTCAGTTTGCTACGGATTCGAGGCGTTTGATGTATCGAGCTCCAGCTTCCTCCGCAAGTGGGGTAAAACTCCAAAATTTGGACACCAACACGTATCTTCATCTGGGATTGGATGAGATTGAAAAAATATGGATTCAATCTGCACAGCAAGATGGGATTGGAACCAATGCAGCAGGTGAGGAGGTTCGCTCAACCTGGCCCGTGAGTCGGGTGATGTTGAGTGTCACCGACGGTGGAGCATACATCGGAGGTTCCTCCAAAACACGCGCTGTTTTGCCCAAATTTTATGACGAAAGCCAAGATGGAAATGTGGACCACAACACGCTCATGACGCTGGCAGATCCTTTGAGTGAGACGTATCAATCTTCCCACGAGGTCATCATCGAAAAAATGGTCCACATGCGTACCACTCAGGAATTTGAACCCTTTGTCCTTGCAATGGGTGCAGATCAAAATCTGCAGATTTTATCGGATCTTGTGTTGGAAGATAGGGCTCGTATCTCAAATGGAGATTTTGAAAAGAGTGTTACACAGATCGTAGAAAGAGTTTGTTTTTAAGATCAACGGATTTGATCAATAGAGCTCAACGACTTTTTTGTCTTGTACCATCAGAGGGGTGATGTTTCGAATGGCCTCTCGATTCGCACCAAAACCAACCAAGCCCGTAACGCCTTCATATCCTTTGAACTGATACAAACGACTGATCATGGCGGATCGGCTGCGAGGAGAATTTTTTTCCATGATCCACATCAGCGCACGAATCGCATCAAAGGTTTGGGCTGCATGGATGCTTGGAGCGTAGTCGTAGTCGGCTTTGAAATGTTCCACAAAACGTTCGACTTCGGCGGTTTTTTTCATGGGGAAAAAGCTATCCATGAAAATCACACCTTCCAAATCTTGTCCGGTGGTTCCTTCCAAAAATCCATCGGTGTTCCAAAGATTGGTTCCAAGAACCTGAACACCACGCACGTCATAGTATTTGAGGGCTGGAAGAATTTGGCGGGCTTTGTCAAAGCTATCAGGAATAAAAATCGCTTCAAAATCAATGATGGGGGGGAGTTCATCATACGGATAACATGAAGGCGAGGCCGATAGATCGGGGTTGGCTTTGTTCTGCTGATAGAGTTTTTCTTGCGAAGGAGAACAAATTTCTCCTGATCGCAATTCTTTGGGTTCCAATCCAACAAGTTTTCGGATGGGAGATGCAAAACTCGTGTCGTCTCGATTGTAACTTTCCGAACCGCGAATTTCTCCTCCATATTTTTCAAACTCTTCCCAAAACAATTGTTTGAACTCACTTCCATATTTGTTTTCTGGGTACAAAATTGCTGCACGCTTGATGTTTAGAAGCTGTGCGCTCAACTGCGCCAGTGCAATGGCTTGTTCTTTTTTGGTGAGTCCATTGCGAAAAATGGTGTTTCCTGAATCCGTCAAGTCCTCGGAGGGACTCAAAGAGATGACAGGAACATGATAATCCTGCGCCATTTGGCTGATCGACTGCGTGGCTTTGGAGGTCAAGGGTCCAACGACTGCAATGACATGATGTTCGGAAATCAAACTTTTGAGTGCGTTGCGAGTCGACTCTGGATCACCATCTCCGATGTCTTTGACAAAAAGTTTGATGGGGTGAGGTGCTGTTTGTTCTGAAGAAGAAAAAACATTCATGGCCACGGTGGCACCGGCCATGGCTTGAGATGCAATTTGTTTGATTTTTCCGGAAAGAGGAAGAAGAAGTCCAATCGCCAGAGGGTCAACATCGGCATCTTCATTGAGCGCGCTAAGCAAATCACTGATTTCTTTTGCATGTTCGTGATGAGGAAAATTCTTCAAATAAAATTCTCCCCAGTTTTGCGTTTGGTTTCGATTTCCATCTCGATTGGCAATTCGGAACCGCTGTGCTGCTGCATACCCCGCAGGAAATTCTGCTTTTTGTTGCTTGATGATCTCCTCCATCGCCGAAGCGGAAGTAGGACTGGGAAATTTTTTCTGATGGTTTTGTCGCAGGTCAGGAAGGTTTGGAAGGGTATCGAGATTGATCCAAGGCAATCAACCATTTGATGGCAAGAGAGTCATCTTTGGTTTGCTGCAGGGCCTGGGTGCTGCGTTCTACAATTTTTCGTTGGTCTTCCATGCGAAGTTTATCCAATTGAATTTGACTATAGTATCGAAGACCGTCATCGAGACGATGTGCCTCAAAGTACAAGTGACCGAGATCTCTCAATGCTGGATCGTACACATCGCTGTCTGGATAATCACGGATGAGTTTTTGATAGCTTTCAGCAGCGCTGCGTTTTCGATTTTGGAGCGCATAGATTTGTCCGATGCGCAGATAGGCATTGTCCGCAGAGCTGGAGCTGGGATACTGACTCACAACACGAATAAAATCTTCCAACGCAGGATTGAATTGTTTGGTCTGAAGTTTTTGCACGCCTGCTTTGTAGAGGAGTAGAGCATCTTGTTGCTGTTGGGGCGTGATGGGAATGGATTTCGGACTGGGCTTCACGCACGAAAAAAGAATCGAAAGCGAAAGCAATCCGACCGCAAATGATCGTCTATCCATTTTGGTACAGGACCTCGGCGAGTTTATGAGTCACGGTATTGAGTTCTCCAAGTGTTCTACGTATATCAGCAACCTGCTCAGACTCTAACACTTCTTTGGCCCTTTTTAAAATCTCTGTGAATTCTTCTCGATCTTCTTCTTTCAATTTGTTTTCGATGGCTTTGAGTGAACGCTCTGAAGCATAGATGAGACCTTCCAACTCGTTTTTGGCTTCCACGAGGTGTTTGCGGGTTGCGTCGTCTTGTTGGTAGGTTTGAGCTTCGGTGATGATGCGTTCGATTTCTTGTTCGGTGAGTCCGCTGGAGGAGTTGATTTGAACCTGATGGCTGGACCCTGTTCCCAAATCTTTTGCAGAAACAGAAACCGTTCCGTCAGAATCGATTTCGAAGGTTACTTCAATTTGGGGCACGCCTCTGGGAGCAGGTGGAATGCCCGTGAGTTCGAAAATGGCCAACGAGCGATTGTCTTTGGAAAATTCTCTTTCTCCTTGCAAAACGTGAACACGAACCATTTCCTGGTTGTCTAGGGTTGTGGAAAAAACCTCACTGGTTCGTGTGGGAATGGTGGTGTTTTTTTCGATCAATTTTGTAAAAGCTCCCCCTTGGGTCTCGATTCCAAGAGATAGAGGGGTTACGTCCAAAAGCAGTACATCTTCGACTTCGCCTTTGAGAACACCCCCTTGAATGGCAGCTCCCACGGCCACAACTTCATCAGGGTTGATGCCTTCGGCAGGATCACGCCCAAAGATTTCTTTGGCCTTTTCTACCACGCACGGCATGCGAGTCATTCCACCCACAAGCACGAGCTCATTGATGTCGGTGGCAGAAATACCTGCATCTTTGAGTGCGGTGTACGCAGGATCCATCAAACGTTCAATCAGAGGTTCCACAAGAATTTCAAGTTGAGCTCGCGTGAGTTTTTTGTCCAAATGCAGGGGACCTTCTTTTCCAGATGTGATGAAGGGCAAATTGATGTCGGTCTCCAGCAAAGTAGAGAGCTCATGTTTGGCTTTTTCTGCGCCCTCTCGCAGTCTTTGTAACGCCATCCGATCTTGCGAAAGATCGATGCCTGTATCTTGTTTGAAACTGTTGACGAGCCACTCGGTGATTTTCAGATCAAAATCTTCCCCACCCAAAAAGGTATCACCGCAGGTGGACATGACGCTGAACACATCTCCACTGATTTCTAAGATGGAAACATCATAGGTTCCCCCGCCCAAATCGAAGACCGCAATTTTTCCAGAGCCTTTGTTCTGAAGGCCATAGGCCAAGGCGGCTGCCGTGGGCTCGTTGATGATTCGTTCGATGGTAAGTCCTGCAATTTTTCCGGCATCTTTGGTGGCTTGCCGTTGGCTGTCGTCAAAATAGGCAGGCACGGTGACCACCGCTCGGGTCACTTCTTCTCCCAAATATTCCTCTGCAATTTCCTTCATCATTTGCAGGACGATCCCTGAGATTTCAGGAGGACTGATTTTTTTGTCTTGATACTGAAGCCATACATCGTGATTGTCGGCTTCCACCAGTTCAAAGGAATACAATTCTTTGGAGCGTTCGACCTCTGGGGAATTGTATTTTCTCCCGATCAAACGTTTGATGGCGTAAAAACTGTTTTCGGGGTTGGTGATCATCTGGCGCTTGGCCACTTGTCCTACCAGGCGTTCTCCTTTGTTGTTGAACGCGACAATGGAGGGTGTGGTCCGAGATCCCTCGGCATTGGGGATGACCACAGGATCACCTTGCTCCAATACCGCAACGCAGGAATTGATCGTGCCCAAATCTATGCCAACAATTTTGCCCATGAGTCCTAACCTTATAGTTTATCGAGATTTCGATGCAGAAGAAAGCCCCATCGCCCAAAAGACTCACAGATCATCAGAATCACTTGAAATTCCAATGGTTTGCTGATCGATCAACTCTTGACTTTCTTCGAGATTTTCATTGGTTTCGTGCATTGAAGGATCTGCATGATCTTCCACCGCTTTGGCCACGGTCACCAGAGCAGGACGCAGAAGTCGATCATGGATGAAGTAGGCCTTTTTGTGTTCTTCGATGACTTCATTGGGAGCGTGTTCAGAGGTTTCGACATAATTCATGGCTTCGTGCAGGTTGGGGTCAAAGCTCTTTCCCAAAGCCGACTGACCGCGGATGTGGAATTTTTCCAAACTTTGCTGCAATTGCTGAAAGATCATCCGAATACCTTGAAGAACTGTATTGTTTTCTTCTGACGTCGATTTGGAGTGAGCCATGGCTCGTTCAAAGTTGTCGACAACTTCCAGAAGTTCACGGGCAAAACTCTCGTGTCCAAAACGTACCAATTCGATTTTGTCCTTTTGGGCCCGTTTTCGAAAATTGTCAAAATCGGCAGACACCCGCAACAACCGATCGTAATACTCTTTCTCTTTGCTGGGAGAAGCCTCTGAGGGCTCTTCGTTGGATTCCGAATCCTGTTCACCATTGACTTCGGATACAGCCGAGACGGCTTCTTCCATCAATTTTTCTAACTTTTCTTGTTCATCGCTCATGTTTCTACTCCAAAAAAACCAACGTTTCGTTTCTCCCGAAATGAATGCAAGGTGTTGATTGACCTCAAAATACTATGAAGAGCAAGATCAGGCAAGCCAAGTGTAGACTCTTGGAGCGCGATCTTCGGGGTTCAATCAAAGATTCGTGTCAGAACTTCATTGAGGATGGGCAGATATTGAGATCGAATAGCCAAATTTCCGTTTCGATATTCCAGATGTGATTGGACCAGAGATTCAATGTTGTTTTTGAAGACCTCGGGAATGGATCCAAAAGAAGACTGAAGTTTGTCGAGGCTGATGCCTTTTTCGAGTCTCAATCCCGTCAATAAAAGATCCTTCCATAGTGTTTGATGTTCCAAAGGCTCTTCCTCAAAACAGGTTGACCCTTTTTGCATACTCAGCATGTATTGTTTCAAACTGCGAGGATTGGCAAAACGGCGGAGAGATTTGGCGTTTTGAAAAGAGTGGGAAGAAACTCCCAGGCCCCAATATTCTTGCGCGGTCCAGTATCCCATGTTGTGAACGGAAGCGAATCCATCTCGCGCTGAATTCGAAACCTCATAGTTTTGGTAGGCTCGATCCGCCAAAAAATCTCTTCCCGTGAGCATCATATTCGCGATGTCTTGATCTTCCGGCAAATGAAGTTTCTTTTGACGGAGCTGCTGGTGAAAAGAAGTCTTTTCTTCGATGGTCAGTTGATAACACGAAACATGCTCGGGCTGGAACATCAACACTTTTTCCAGCGTATCTTTCCAGGAGTCCAGAGTCTGGTGCTCTAGCCCATACATCAAATCCACGCTGATGTTCCCAAAACCCGCTTTTCGAAGAATTCGAATGCTTTCGGCCACGTCTTTTTCGCAGTGTGATCTTCCCAGGCGCTGCAGCTGCCGATCATCCATGCTTTGGACGCCCAGGCTGATGCGATTGATTCCCAAGCGCTTCCAATCCAAAGCCTTGTCCAAGTGAACATCTTCTGGGTTGCATTCCAACGTGATTTCGGTTTCGGATGAAAAAATAAATACCTGACTCAGTTTCATGAGCACTTTGTCGATGAGAAAAGCAGGGATCAAACTTGGCGTGCCTCCCCCAATGTATACAGAGGAGAGTTTCTGCCGTTTCCATTGATATTGTTCGAACAGATAAATTTCACTCACCAGAGCCTGAGTGTATTCGTAGATCAGTTGGGTGTCGGTGTTGGTTGAAACATAAAAATCACAAAATGGACATAGACGATGACAAAACGGAAAATGAACGTATACACCTAGCATGCAATGTGCCCCCTATATAAAAAAGGATGATTCGTTTGTTGAGTTACAACCAGCGTTTTAGCATCTCTTCCTCGAAATGCTTGCGATACATGACATCCCATTCTCGAGTTCCCTCAAGTATTTGCCGAGAATAAGATGCAATTTTTTTTCTTACCACAAGGTCCACTTCTAGGTCCAACGTGCAATATGCTGTGAGAATCTCTTTGGTGATTTTGAGAATTCTCCCTGGATCACTCACCGTCATGGTTGAGTCATGCACCGGTTGTTCACAGAGCAAATGGGCAATGTGAGAAATTTTTTCTTCAGACAATCTCATGATCAAATCACCAATTTTCTTTCTTTGATGAGTTGATTTTTGATCATCTGGAACATTTTATGTTTGTCAATTTCCCCGCGATCTATTTGCGGTGCAAATTTTTCAAGCATTTTTTCAACCTCTTGATTCAAAAGGTCTTCCACCTGAAGGTCTTGGATGAAAATACTTTGAAGTTTGGTCTTCAAAGCCTGGCTCGAATGCGAGGTTTGCACGAGCTTTTGCTCTTGCCAGACTCTCACCAGTCGTTCCACAACGCGGATGACTTCTTCTTCCCTCAAGCGCATGTTCGAAGGGCATCCTACGGAAATTCCCCTCGAAACAAAAGCTTTTTCCTTTTTCCAAGTGTTTCAACAGGGTGGGTGAATGTATCTATTCGAAATGAAAGGCCCGATACCTACCCAAGGCAATTTCTCCGCACAAGCAATCGCAGGCAGCGCCGGTGGCTTGGCTTACGTTGTTGCATCGACCCTGCAAAAGATCCATGCCCAAGATTCCAAAACTAAGAGCCTCCACCTGATCCACAGGGATCCCATAGTCGGAACTGACCGCAATCTCTTGATCAGGAAACAAAGTCTCCAAAATTTCTCGAAAGTAGGTGTTTTTGGCTCCGCCACCACACAAAACAATTTTGGAAAGTTTGGGATAGCATGGAAAAATAAATTTTTGGTACGCGCGGGCCAGCGTATGCGCGGTGGTATGCGCCATCGTGGAAGCCGCATCTTCGAGGGAGAGTGACAAAATTTCATTTCGAAATTGAGAAAGATAGTCCTCTCCAAAGTCTTCCCACCCGGTGGATTTGGGAGGGGCCTCATTGAAATACTCATGCATGAGCAGATTGTTGACCAAGTTCATGTCAGGCTTGCCTTTTCGTGCAAGCTCCCCGTCCTTGTCAAATCGTTGCTCTGATTTTGTATGCCAGCGCAAAACGATGTCCATCCACATGTTGGCAGGTCCCGTATCAAAGGCCATGGGGATGTAACCTTTGTCGATCAAGGTCAGATTGCTTACCCCTCCCAGATTTTGAATCGCGATGGTTTGATCTGGTTCACCAAACAGAACACGATGAGCATGGGGGACAAAGGGTGCCCCTTGACCTCCTTCGACAACATCCCTCTGGCGAAAATTTCCAACCGTTGTGATGCCCGTTTTTTGGGCCAAATGAGAAAGGTTCGCCACCTGAATGGTGAACCGACAGGCATGATCCAATACCATCTGTGGTTTTGGATAATGGGCCAGGGTTTGGCCATGCACGCCCAAACAAAAAACATCGTTGGCGCGGGTGCGGGTGTGTTTCAAAAGACCTTCCACCAGCTCGGTGGCCCAGATGGACCAGAGCTGAGAAAGTTGGGCGGCATGATGAAGGTCCTTGGATTGAATCAGGTCCTTGATCCAGAACTGCTCTTTGGAAGAGAATTCTCGGTGAAGATGATGCAATTGGGCAACACGATATCCCCCTTCTTCTTTGGGATGCATATGAGCCAATACCGCGTCCATCCCATCCAGGGAGGTTCCGGACATGATGCCGATGATGCAATACGAATTGAGGTTTTGATTCATGAAGGTTGTATTGTTACGCTATAATCTTCTCTATGTATAAGGGTTTGAGATGCCATAGATCTTTTCCCCAAATCATAGTACACTAGGAATTTCCAAACGGTAAGTGCAAAACATAGAGTCATGAGCGAAACCACAGTTGTCAAAAAGAACATTGCCCAGATCTCCGACGAGGAAAAAAAGAAAATTCCTTGCCTGGTGGTTCTGGAGGGCAGCCATTTGGGCGAGGTGTTCAAAATTGAAGAAGATTCAGTGGTGATTGGCCGAGAGCAAAGTTGTGACATCGTGATTTTGGAAGAGGGCATTTCACGACGACATGCTCGAATCGATTGCCACGAAGAATCCTATACGATCTCGGATTTGGAAAGCACCAACGGAACGTTTGTCAACGGAGCGCCCATTGATCATAGCTCACTCGCGGATGGGGATAAAATTCAAATTGGGGATGTGCTGCTTCGTTTCTCTTTTGAGGATTTGATCGATGTGGGCCATCAGGAAAATCTTCGCAACTTGGCCATGCGAGATCCTCTGACCAAGATTTACAATCGTCGTTATTTCATGGACATGCTCACGCGAGAAATCAGCTATGCGCAGCGGTCGAATTTGCCTCTGACCTGCATTTTGTTTGACATTGATCACTTCAAAAAAATCAACGATACTCTCGGACATCAAGCTGGAGATACTGTCCTGCAGGCGGTGGCTCAGCGAATTGCCAAGGAGCTACGGATCTACGATGCTTTTGCACGGTATGGGGGAGAAGAGTTTGCCATCATGCTTCGTGCGACGGCACTGGACAACGCTTTGATCTTGGCCGAGCGAATTCGTTCCATCATCGAAAAACTGGCCGTGGATGTGGATGGAAAAATCGCCAAAATTACGGTGAGTTTGGGGATTGCTTCTTTGCCTTCAGGGCAGTTTTCCTCTCCTGAAGATTTGCTTCGTGTTGCCGATCGTTATTTGTATCAGGCCAAGGAAAAAGGCCGCAATCGCATATGCTCTGTGCGCAATGTTGAGTAGCGATCAAGAAGCATCGGGCGTAGCTCAGATCTGGAGAATCTACGCACACGAACTAGAAAACCACCAACAGCAGCTGGATCTTTTTGATGAGCGGGTTCATTTGCTCTTTCGTGTTCTTCGTAAAAAAACAGGAGATGCCATTGAAATTCTCAACGGTCGTGGACTTCGTGCACAGTCGTCGATTGCCATGATTTCCTCCAAGAAAGCCACCCTGACCATCACACGCATCCAAGAAGAAAAGGCTCCCATGCCCAGAGTAGATGTATATCCCGCCATGATTTCTTTTGAAGCAATGTCGTGGATGGTGGAAAAACTTACCGAGCTGGGAGTTTCTACCATTGGGTTTTTTCGCGCTGATCGATCGAAAGTTTTGCTGCGCGATAACAAATTGGAAAAACTTCAGCGCATTGCCATAGAGGCCATTCGACAATGTGGTCAAGCTCATTTGCCAAAAATTCATTGCTATTCTAGTCTGGCTCACGCCATGGAAAGCGCAGATCAACAGAAAATATTTTTTTTGGATGAGATGGGGACCCGTAACTTTTCTTGCCTTTTTTCGATGGACCCACATGTAACCTTTGGTTACGTTGTGGGACCCGAGGCTTCACTTTCGTTGGAAGAAAAAAAACTTCTCAAGGACAAACAAATGGAGGGTCTTCGCTTGACAAACAGTGTACTTCGAGCTGAAACCGCCAGCATTACTGCACTTGCAGCGTTGCGTGCTGCATTTTATCAAAATGCTCCTTGAGCTTTGAGTCAAAAACACGGTACAATGAAAGTCATAAGGTCCACCATGAATCAAATCCTCGCCCAAACAATCCCTTTTGGATTGGGCATGTTTTTCTTTTTTGCCAACGCTTTCCCCGTGCAAGCCAACGCCGAAGAAATCAGCCTCGAAAAAACCAACCCATCATCCAAAGCCCTTCAGCATGTATTGCACGCCGAATATGCTTTTTTTCAGGGAGATTTTGTTGCGGCTTTGGATCAGCTGAAAAAAGCGGTCAAAGAAGATCCCACGTCCCCGTATCTTCATCTGCGCTTAGCCTTGGAATTTGCCAGAATCGGGGATCTTGATCAGTCGATGCTCACTGCAAAAAAAGCTTTGGAAAATGATCCCTCATATTGGGAAGCCACATTCTTCTTGGCCAAGCTCTATGCACTCAAACAAGAATTTGATCAAAGTGTAGCACTGTTCGATCAACTCCTTGAAAGAGGAGATTTGGATGAACCGTCGATCATGGACATTCGCTTTTCTCTTTCCAGCGTGTACATTGATATGGGAAAACTCAAGGAAGCTCAGTTCTTGCTTGAAAACATTGTTCGAGAAGATGATGAACATTTGTTTGCGTACTATTATTTGGGAAGAGTCTATGCCGAGCAGCTTTTGTTTTCCAAATCGGTTCAAGCTTATGAGAAGACCGTTCAAATCAATCCTGAGTTTATCGCAGCATGGAAAGCGTTAGGGTTCATTCATGAATATCTGGGAAATCATGATCAGTCGTTGCATGCTTTTGAACAGGCCGCACACTATCAACCCAGCGATTTGGAAGTACACCGTTATTTGATGGATTTGTATTTGCAAACCGGAAAAATCGAACAAGCTGCAAAGGTTGCTCAAACCATGGTTCAGTACTATCCAGACTTGTCCGTGTTTCAAACCCGTTTGGGACTTTTTTATTATCAACTCAAAAATTTTGAACAAAGCAAAGAAATTTTTGAACAACTGGTCAAAAAATTTCCAGACCAGACAGATCAATTTTATTATTTGGCCATTGTTGAAAATCAATTGGGCATGAAGAAAGAGGCTCGAACTCATTTGAAAAAAGTCTCACGAGAGGCAGAAAATTATAAAAATGCAGTGATTGCTTTGTCTATGATGTTGGGAGAGATTGAAAAATTCAATGATGCTGAGCATGTGTTGAAAGAAGGTCTCAAAGATCGTCCCAACACCACTGAATTCATTTTGAGTTTGTCGAGTCTTTATCTTCGGACAAATCAATTTTCCAAAGCCCGCAAGGTTTTGGAGAGATCAATTTCTGTCAATCAGTCCAATGAATCGCTTTGGTTTGCGCTTGCGGAAGTGTATGAAAAATATGGAGATTTTACTGCACAGGAACAAAGTCTGAGAAAGGTATTGGCCATCAATGCCAACCATGCCTACGCACTCAACTATTTGGGCTACACCTACGCGGAGCGAGGAATCAAGCTGGGTGAGGCAGAACGATTGATTCTCAGAGCCTTGGAACTTGCTCCACAAGATGCCTACATTCAGGATAGTTTGGGATGGGTCTATTTCAAACAAGAACAATATCAAAAGGCCGTCGACCAGCTCAAAGTGGCGGTAGACAATGCACCGGATGAGCCCGTGATTTTGGAGCACTATGCGCAGGCCTTGACCAAAATCAAAGATTTTCAAAAAGCGAGAGACTACTATCAAAAGTTGATCGATATGGTAGAAGACAACCATGATCGGTCAAAATATCAACAGACTTTGGAAACCATTTCCGATCATTAGTCTTTGCATTTGTCTTTTCTTGTCTGTTTCTTGCAGTCATCCCCATCCTACCATCCTTGCGAATCCGCTTTCCATGGATCAGTGGTGTAGCTCTTTGCAACGCCAGAGAAGAGTGCTTGCGACAAACAAAGTAGAGATGAGATTGGAATACACGCACAAGGGCATCGCCAAGTACAATTTTTCTGGAACCATGTGGATGGATCCTCAAAGGCTGGTGGCCTATTTTCGCAGTATGGGATCCATTGTTTCGGCCATTTCCTTTTCTTCCAAGAGCATGGTTGTTGTGAATTATCGAGACCGAGAGCAGTGGGTTTTGGATCCTTCTGAGTCCTTGCAAGAAAGTTTTGGTGTGGATCTTACGGGAAGGGAATTGTTTGATGTTCTCCGAGGCGTGGTTCCGGGACCGGAGCATCCATGGGAGAAACACAAATTGAGAAAACAATTCATTCGATGGAGCAACTCTCATGGAGAGTGGGCACAGGTTGACGCCAATTCTTGGCTGCATGGACTTCGCATGTGCCATGTTCAAGAATGCAGAGTGATAGAGTTTGGTCCGCAGAGCTTTGAGCAAGAAGGGCTCCACTATCCACAATGGCTGTCGCTCCAGCACAAGCAGGGAAATGTTCGAATCTACATCAAAGACATCTCAACCATTGATCAGATCCCATCTTCGGTTCTTTCACCGCCACTGATCTGAGGATATTTCTCTGTCGGCACTGGATCGCCTGTGCTGGATGTGATAGCAATGCATTTCTATGAAAAAAGCTTCGCTTACACTGATTCCCTTGGGAGGGCTCGGAGAATTTGGAATGAATTTGATGGTTCTCCAATATGGTCAGGACGCCATCATTGTGGATTGTGGGATGATGTTTTCCGATGGTCGCCATGCTGGCATCGATATCATATTGCCAGATTTTTCTTATCTTTTGGATCCCAAACTGAATTTTCAAGCGATGATTCTCACACACGGTCATGAGGATCATATTGGGGCGGTCCCTTTTTTGTTTTCGGAGAGACCTGTGCCGATCTATGGATCCGCATTCACCATGGAATTGGTCAAAAACAAACTCAGAGAATACCGACTTCCGGAAGAAGACTTTCTCCACACCGTGGAATGTGGTCAAAAAGTCGATACGGGAACCTTTCAAGTGGAATGGATTGAGGTAGCTCACTCCATTCCTGACGCGTATGCCGTTTGCATTGATACTCCGCAGGGGCGAGTTCTTCATACTGGGGATTTTAAAATTGATGATCACCATCCTGACGGGAAAAAAACCGATGTGGATCGCATTCGAGAATTGGGAAACCAAGGAATTTATCTATTGCTTTCAGATTCCACCAATGCCCCGGTACCGGGCAGTACAACCTCTGAAAAAGAGGTCAAAAAAGGACTGGAAGAGTGCATAGCACAAGCCAAGGGGTGGACTGTGGTGGCTACCTTTTCCTCCCATGTTCCACGTGTGGTGGAGCTTTTTGAGATTGCTCGACGAGCGGGCAAAAAAGTTTTTCCTCTTGGAAGATCGATGCTTCAAAACATCGAGATTGCCACACGACTCGGATATCTAACGTCAACAGAGTCATTGCTTGTGGATGAGGAAACCGTGAAAACTCTTCCTCGGCATAAGGTATTGGTGGTTTGTACGGGAACGCAGGGCGAGTTTCGATCGGCTCTCCAGAGACTTTCCAAAGACCAATACCGGAACGCAAAACTCAGAGAAGGTGATACGGTGATTTTTTCTTCTCGATCCATCCCTGGCCGGGAACGATCCATCTATTATATGATTGACGATTTGGTTCGCAAGGGTGTGGAAGTGATCACGGACCGAGAGTGTCGAGTGCATACCTCGGGACATGGGTATCGGGAAGATCTTCGCACCATTTTGGAGTCGGCACGTCCGACCTTTTTCATTCCATGTCATGGAGAGTATCGTATGCTCTCTTCCCATCAGGATTTGGCCATTGAAACGGGGATGCATCCGGATCATGTGTTTTTGATCGAAGATGGCCAAAAAATGTTTTTTCAAGGAGATCAAGTTCAAAAAGGTCCGCGCTTGGATCTCAAGCCTCTTCTGGTGGATCGTCCTTATTTTGCTGCTTTTGATGAACCCTATTTGAAAGAACGCAGAAAAATGGCCGAAGATGGCGTGGTGGCGGTGTATCTGTCCTATGATCGAAAAACCATGATCTTGGATCGGGAGCCTCTGCTCGAGACCCGTGGCATGGCCACCAAAGACGAAGAAGATTTGTTTGAGGATCTGCTTGCCATGATCGAGAGAAAGTTTCGCAAAGGCAGCTCCAAAAATCTGGAAAAGGTTCAAGAAGATGTACGCATTCAGATCCAACGTTTCTTCAAGCAGGAGATCAATCGACATCCCTTGGTCATTGCTTCGGTCCAAATTGCGAGTTGAAAAAACGAAATTTGTATAAAATCAATTGTTTATCCAAATTTGACGTGAGAGAAGCATCTTGCGATCAAAAGTCTCGTTGCTTTTCACCCCATTTGACGATAATTTTACGTCATCATCATCGGGTGGAAATAGAGTGTTACAAGAGCGCAAGAAAGACGATTGAATATCCATGGCCAAGAAATCAAAAAAAGCAGTATCTTCCAAGCCAAGCCAGAAAAACATTCATCATCCTGTGAGAGATTTGGTGGGGTTTGCATTGTTTGCCGTGGCCTTGTTTTTGGTTTTTTCCCTTTGGAGTTACCATCCCAATGACCCATCTTTAAGTACGAACATTTCGGGTCAAGAAGTGATCCATAACATTGGCGGACTGTGGGGAAGTTATCTGGCCGATGTCCTCATGCAGCTTTTTGGATATGTTTCCTACTTTCTTCCAGCTTTTGTGCTGGTGGCAGTGTGGGCGGTTGTTTTTTTTCCAGATTGGCTTTCGAGTTCACGTCGCGCGTTTGGGCTTTTTTTGCTCAGCATGGGTACGGCATGTTGTGCCGGACTTTTTGAACCGGATCCTCAAATCCTTCCTCATTGGGGGGGAGCGGTTGGAATCTATTATCGACAATTCGCTTTGTCGAAGCTGGGATTCTGGGGTGGTTCGGTGGCTGCAATTTCCTTGGTTTTCATTTCCTTTTCTTTGAGTTTTGGGTTGAAAATCTCTACTTTGGTTCTTGGCATGAAGCAATCTTGCTCGTGGCTTTTGAAGCAATCCAAACAAGGAATGACATTTGTTGGATCCTACGTTCATCAGCTGTCGCAGCACATTTCCGAGCTGCTCACACGAGAGCAAAAACACGTGGACGAGGGAATGCGTGAAATTTTTCAGGATCAACACAATGTGATTCCCATCAAGCAAAAGCTTCGCATCCAAAACAGCAAAGAAACTCAGGTTGTAGCTCCCAAAGCCACTGCTGTGGAAACCAAAGCCCCGCAGGAAAAAATTCCCGCCGAGATAAGAGATTTGTCGATTGTGTTTCCGACGCGCGAAGAAAAACAGGAGCAGGATGGACTTCCGTCTCGAAGCAAAGAAACTTCTGATGAAAAAGAAAAAACAACTTCATCGTTTGCACTTCCCAACGTGGATTTGTTGGATGAGCCGCAAGCCCAAGATGTTTCGATCGACAAAGATGAACTTTTGGAAAATGCTCAGATTCTTGAAAACAAGCTCAAGGACTTTGGTGTTCATGGAAAAGTTGTCGAAGTTCAACCGGGTCCTGTGGTCACGATGTATGAGTTTGAACCTGCCCCAGGAGTTAAGGTCAACCAAATCACCCGGCTCAACGACGATCTCACGCTTGCGCTCAAGGCGATGTCGGTTCGCATTGCACTTCTTCCAGGAAAATCCGTGATTGGCATTGAGGTCGCCAATCGCAAACGCCAAGTGGTGTATTTTAAAGATATCATCGGAGATTCCATTTTTACCAAGAGTGCATCAAAGCTAACCTTTGCCATGGGAAAAGATATTTCCGGGATGCCTTTTGTTGGAGATTTGAGAAAAATGCCGCACCTTTTGGTTGCAGGAGCCACAGGTGCAGGAAAGTCCGTTTCGATCAATAGCATGATTTGTTCGGTGTTGTACAAATCCACGCCGGAAGATGTGCGCATGATCTTGGTGGATCCAAAAATGTTGGAACTTTCTCTTTATGATCACATTCCGCATCTCTTGCTTCCTGTGGTGACTGATCCACGAAAAGCGTCCGCCGCTCTTCGATGGGCGGTTTCTGAAATGGAAAGACGATATCGAATGATGGCGCATCTGGGTGTGCGAAACATCGAAGGGTACAATGTAAAAGTTCTCAAATATCTTCAGGACAAAAATGTGTTGGAAGATCAACCCACCTTTGACGGCTTGGCTCAAGAGGACCGTGTTTCACCCGATGAACACACCGGAAAGCTGCCACTGATCATGATTGTGATTGACGAGTTGGCGGATTTGATGATGGTGGCAGGAAGAGAAGTGGAAGAGTCGATCATTCGTTTAGCGCAGATGGCTCGTGCGGCAGGGATTCATTTGCTGCTTGCTACACAACGACCTTCGGTGGATGTGATCACGGGTGTGATCAAGGCCAACATGCCTTCTCGAATTTCATTTCAAGTGTCTTCCAAAATTGACTCCAGAACCATTTTGGATGCCAACGGTGCAGAGCTTTTGTTGGGTGCGGGGGACATGCTTTTTCTTCCTCCCGGCACATCCAAAATTGAACGCATTCATGGTGCATTCGTCACAGACGAAGAAGTAGAGCGCATCACTTCGTTTTGGAAAAAACAAGCCAATCCCGAATACAACGAAGATATTTTAAAACCCCTCGATGATGAATCATCGCTTTCGGTGGAAGGCGCTTCGGAAGAAGATCAGTTGTATTACAAAGCTTTGGAACTGGTTCGGGATCATGGACAAGCTTCCATCTCGATGATTCAACGAAGACTTCGCATTGGGTACAATCGAGCTGCAAGGCTGGTGGAACGAATGGATGATGAAGGGTTTTTGGCCCCGGGGGAAATGGGAAAACCCAGAGAAGTTTTGCACAGTCGATTTCAAGGCTAGGAGAAATGCTGATGAATCAAAAGAAAAGAATGTTTGCATGGTTGTTGGTGTGTGTGGCTTGTCTCGGATGGATTCATGCCAAAAAACCCAATGTTGCAGATCAGATTCTCAATGACTTGATCCAAACCTATACCCAACTTGATGCCTTTCAAGCTGAGTTTTCTCAGCGCTATCAGTTGGTCACAGCGCAGGGCCAACAAGCGGGACCTCAAGATCAGGCCTCTGGAACACTCAAAGTTCAAAAACCCAACCGAATGATTTGGGAGTATCAAAACCCCACCAAACGAATTTTTTTGGCCGATGGAAAGCAGCTCACTTTGACGGATTATGGAGACAAACAGAGCATCACCGCCGAGCAAAGCCAAACCCAAGCTTTTCCGATCCTGATTCAAGTTTTGCTTGGAAAAGTAGATGTGGAAAAAGAATATGATGTAACTTTGGGCAAAGAAGACGAGGGGCCCGAGGGCAAATGGTTTCATTTGGTCTTGACTCCCAAGGCGACCGGTCAGGATCAAGCCCAATCGATTTCCCTTTGGGTAGAAAAAGGACCCAAAACCTTAATCAAAAAATCTCAAGTCCTAGATCCATTTGGGGGTAGCTATACCATTGAATATGAATACAAAGACTTGCACCCCACCTTCGATGACAAAACGTTTGTACACGAGATTCCAAAAGACTTTGCCGTGGTGCCCATGACCAGCTTTGAAGGCATGGGGTTTTAAGGTTGGGTCCATTTTGCCCCTTGGATTTGCCCCCAAAATTGGATAACAGGTAGCCATCATGAATGTGGAAAAAAAGAGCAAAGTAGGAATGATCAGTTTGGGGTGCCCTAAAAATTTGGTGGATTCCGAAGTGATGTTGGGGCTGATGAAACAAGGTGGTTTTGAGCTTACCAATCAGGCTTCGGATGCCGATGTGATGATCGTCAACACCTGCGCATTCATTGAAGAATCCAAACAAGAATCTGTGGATACGATTTTGGAGATGGCGCAGCTCAAAGAGACCGGTCAATTGAAAAAATTGATTGTCACGGGATGTTTGGCTCAGAGATACAAAGCCAAGCTTGAGAGAGAGTTGCCCGAAGTGGATTATTTCATTGGCACAGGTGAGTTTCAACACATCAATGATTTTTTGCCAGAGACCTCCAAATCTCTGCCTTCTTTTCGATCACAGGTTCGAAAACCAGAATTTGTGTATGACTATGCCACCCCACGAATTTCTACACTTCCTCCACACGTGGCGTATGTAAAAATCGCGGAGGGCTGTTCTCGAGATTGCAGTTTTTGCATCATTCCAAAACTGCGTGGTACAGGAAGAAGTCGAAGCATTGAATCTGTGGTTCGAGAAGTCGAGCAGTTGGTGGCTTCGGGAACCAAAGAAATTCATTTGATCGCTCAAGATCTCACCGACTATGGTCACGATCGCGAAGATGGTGCAGATCTGTTGGGTCTTCTCAAAGCGTTGATTCGCATCTCAGGGCTCGAATGGATACGTTTGATGTACAACTATCCACAATATTTTGATGATGAGTTGGTGGAGCTGATTGCATCGAGCGATAAGATTTGCAATTACGTGGACATGCCGCTTCAACACATTGACAGCCAGCTCTTGGCCTCGATGAATCGACAAACCGATGAGCAGCAAACCATGAGACTTTTGGAAAAACTCAAAACGGCCATTCCTGGTGTGACCTTGAGAACCACGTTGATTGTTGGGTTTCCGGGAGAAACCCAAGCGCAATTTGAAAAATTGTTGAAGTTTGTCCAAGATGTAGAGTTTGATCGATTGGGAGTATTCACGTATTCGCCCGAAGAAGGAACTCCGGCTGCGTTGATGGATCATCAGATTTCATCCCAGGTCAAGAAGCAACGAAAAGATCAGATCATGGCTGTGCAACAAAGAATTTCAAAAAAGAAACACCACGCGATCATCGGCTCCACACAAAAAATCATTGTCGATCGTGAACTCTCTTCGATGAACTCTGCTTATGCGTTTGTCGGAAGAACACAAGGTCAGGCATTGGACATCGACGGAAACCTGTTTTTGACGGGAACAGACTATCGTGTGGGACAAATCACCGAAGTCTCCATCACCAATGCTAGCGAATACGATTTGTTTGCCTAAGGGGCTAGGTTCAATCTAACCCCTTGGCGAGGATTGGTTTTCTATTGGTTGAGAAAATCTTCGTACCATTCTACGATTTCTTCGAGTGTTCCGGTTTTCATGTCACCTGTTTTTGTGTTGGTACAAAAATACATGATGTTGGTTTCGTTTGAAGATTGGTTGTAGCTGATGCTTTTGATCGTGATGTTCAAGAACGCACTGGCCTTGATGGAAATTTCTGGTCCTGTGATGGTCCATCCCGATGAGGTCTGGTGGTAGTCTCCGGATTGAACGCACATCAGGGCTTCGGGTTTGTTGAGTAAGTCGAGCACGGTCTGAAATTGCGCCTGACTTAGTTCTTTTCTCAACTCTTCTTTGGCCTTTTCTTTGTCTTTCTCCGGGTCTCCGTTGTCGTCAAGATACTGCTGATCCAATTCTTGGAGTCGAATCTGCAACTCGATCAACTCGTTCAGCGCATCGTCAGACAGATGAATGCAAACAGGAGCATCAAGTCGATCCTCATTTGCATGCAGGGGCATGGATGCCATGGCCAGCAAGAGTGTGAATAACATAGGTACTGTATTTTTTTTCATAGGGTTTCCTTTCATGCAAGCATCATTTGCAAGGGCTGTGCCGTGGAAAATGATGCTTGCATGCCATTGAAACGGCAGGGGAGATCAATCTTGCAGAGCCGGTTGTTCTGTTTTGAACCAATGTTGTTCGATTTTGAAAAGATCAGAGTCTTATCGAGAAAGCTGGTAGGTTTGCACGGCCTGATGATGTTCGGCATAACTTTTGGAAAAGACATGGCTACCCGCTTTGTTCGCCACAAAATAAAGATAGTCTGTGTTTTCAGGGTAGAGAGAAGCTTTGAGCGCAGAAAGTCCTGGACTGGCGATGGGACCTGGAGGCAATCCTTTTTGGGTGTAGGTATTGTAGGGAGTTGGAGTAAGGAGATCTTTTTTTCGGATGTTTCCGTCGTAGTTTTCAATTCCGTAGATGACGGTGGGATCACTTTGCAGGCGCATGTTTTTTTTCAGACGATTGTGAAACACAGAAGAGATCAGAGGTTGTTCTTGGGTGAGGCTGGACTCTTTTTCTACGATGGAAGCAAAGGTGATCCATTGGTGGAGATTCCAACCATAGATTTGGAGAGGCTTTGGTCGATGGTGGACAGTTTTTTGGCAGCGCGTGACCATGGCTTGGAGAATTTGTTTTTCCGGATTCGGACTTGGAAAAATGGTAGGTCTCGGGGAAGAGGTAGCCTTCGAGGCTGCTGGCAGAAATCCCCAGGCTTTGGATGAATGAGGCATCGTAAAAAAGATCTTGCAACGTCTGCGCATTCGCAAGGTCTTCGGACGCAAGAAGGTTTTTGATGTCGGTCATGGTCCATCCTTCGGGGATCGTGATTTTGTGAAGCACCACCTTTCCTTGAGTAAGTTGATTAAGTACGTTCCAGGGAGAACTGGGAAGATTGAATTTGTATTCGCCGGATTGGACCTGTGAACTTTTTCCGGTGAGACGGGTCAGGATTTCAAATCCGTGGCGACTGGTCAAAACACCTTCTTGGTAGAGTTGGGATTGAATTTGTTTGATGCTGGAGGGGCCGATGGTGATGACCTTTGTGCTTTGGGAGTGAGGGAGTGTGGAAAAAGTAGACCATGCCAAGAAACAGACCATGAGCACGAAGACACAAAAACAAAAAGAGCTTTTCATGAAGTTTCCATGATAGTCGACCCTGTTTTTTTTTTGGAAAGTTTTCCCAAAAGGGGACGGAGAGTCAATGCTCAAACCAGGAATTTTTTTTCGACCTCCGTCCCCTTTTGCGGGGAGAAGATCAGGATTGAGAGTCGAGATAGGTTTGGAGAATCATCGAGGCCGCCATGGAGTCGACGATGGTTGTTTTGCGCAGAGACATCGGCTTCAATCAAAAGTCTTTCCGGGCTTTGGAGCTCAAACGTTCATCCACACGAATCACTTCCAATTGGGTTTTTTTTTCTAGATCTAGGCAAAACGATTCACCTGATCGGTCATGGAGCTGTGGGTTCCGTTCATGTTCAGGGGAATCCCCACCACGATTTTTCCGATGTGATGTTGATCGATCAATTGCAATAGATTGGTCCACAGGGTTGGTCCTGATTGGACAAAAGGTTGGGGCTGTGCGGTCAATCCCAGAGGGTCAGAAATGGCAATGCCCATGCGTTTGGTTCCACATAGTCAATTCCCAAGATGCGTTTCATGATTGCAACACTAGAGGATCTTTGAGCCGATGAAAAGACAAGGAGAAGTTTTTTTATTCGGTCGCTGCTGCAGTTTCTTCAGGCTGCATGTTTGCGTAAGGATCTTGTGCAGAGCTCATCTGTTTGTTGCCATTGTCTCCATAGATGGAAGCAGGCATTTGAGCTTCACTTGGAATCGGGCTTGCAGAGATGATGTTGGCGATGGGAACATCGGGCTGATCAAAATTGATGTTGGTGATCAAGTTGCCCCAATCGTCGGTAGGAATCGTGAACAATCCCTGATTTCGCGTGGTGAGTGTCAGGAACCGTGTGGCACCGACTTGAATGCTTGTGAACTCAACCCCGCTGAACACGGTTTCGTCGGGAGCCGTCGTGGTCCATGCATTTTCCAACATTCCCTCGGACGTCGTAGAATCATAATAAATGTACGAGGTGATGCTGTTGCTGCCGAGCAAGAAAATTTGTCCATGATCGCCGGCCACGCCCACAGCCACATCAATGTAGTTTTTGTTGAGGGCATTTTGACCGGGTTCGGTTCGATTGGTCATTTCGTAGTATTTGCTCACGGCCAACACAGGGGATCCTGCACTGTTTTCACTCAAAGAGTTTTGGAAATCAAAGGCCATGGGTCCAAGACCTTGCAACAAGGCGGTGGTCAGACCTTGGTTGCTTGCCAATGCAATTGGAGTAGAAGGCAAGCCAAGTTCCAAAATCCCGTTGGGTGTGTTTCGGGAGAAGGGGTTCAAAGGCATGAGAAGATTATTGGACCGGGGATTGTATGCGCCATAGTTGCTGGTTCCAAAGTTGCTAAGAATCCTTATTTGGTTGGGTTCATTCAACGCGCTGATTGGAATGATGAACAATTTGCTGCCCGTACCGTTGGAACGTCTTCCCGCAAGATACAACTGTGGTTCATCGTCGTCTTTGATGTCGTCCCAGGAAACATCTGTGAAAACAATGTTGGGGTTGTAGAGTTTTCGCAGCACCGTGGGAATTCTTCCACCTCGCTCACGCGTGATGATCAGGGTGTGACCATCGGTGGAGATCATGGCTGCATAGCCCGTGATGCTGGTTGCAATTTTTTCTGTGGGTACGCCCACATCAAATTGAAGAGCCACTCCTGCAGCGGCGTTGTAAGAAAAATAATCATAAGGAACCGCAAACATTTTCCGATCGCTGCTGGTCACGTACATGTTGGTTCGAGATACGCTGATTTGAGATTGAGGGTCACAATAGACAGGAAAACGATAGCCTGTATCAAACCCGTTGGTTTGATATCCTCCATAAGAGTAAGCTTGTTCGGAAGTATTGACGGAAGCCAGACCTACATAGCAAGGTGAGGAACCACCGCTTCGGTCTCCCACAGGTGCGCCTCTTCGGAGAGTAGGATTTTCTGTTCGGTCCCCGATTCCATTGGCTCCGGTACCGACCCCTCCTCCGGGTGAGATGTTGATGTTGTTGGTCATCTGACCATGAACCAAAAATGCGGCGGCCTCATTTTCGGTGATGTGTGGGCGAATTTGGGAAAAACGATTTCGATTTTGCCGATTGTAACGCGTACAAGCGGTCGATACGATCGCAAGGATCAGTGAAAGAGCTACAATGTATTTTTTCTGATCTTTCATGGTTACACTTTCGTACAGTATTAACACCTAGCGTTATCAAAAACAAGAAGAATCACAAGGTATTTGTGCAATATGTCTTCTCTTTCTTTTCTCGCCACAGGCCTAAGTAATACAAAGACCGTGCCAGGTTTGACAAGGACTCTAGTCTAAAATAATCTTTTTATATTAAATAGTTATACATCCTCTCTTTCCCTGATTTGACCTCCGTCCCCATTTTGCCGACCCCGAAAAGCCCCGACCGGGACCTGGGTGTCACAGGCTCTCTTTTGATGAAACTTTGGGGCAAACATGGTCAGCGTAGGGCATCCATGCTAATGATCGGCCCATGGTCATTCGATCGCTTCGGCCCAGAGGTTTTTCCGCATGGAGGGACTCTACCCCTCGACAAATGTTCTGTCATTGGTGCCACTTTTTTTTTGGA
The DNA here is from genome assembly GCA_041391365.1 of Bdellovibrionota bacterium. Lineage (GTDB taxonomy): Bacteria > Bdellovibrionota_G > JALEGL01 > JALEGL01 > JAGRMV01 > JAGRAX01. Next base: position 69,249 of record JAWKOC010000002.1, read on the forward strand.
AGTGGTTTTTCTCAGTGGGCCCCGGAACCGTGGCCTCCGCACTGGCTTTGGTTCTCTATCGATGGATTGCTCCGCAGAGCATGGGGATTCAATTTTTGCTGTTGGCTGTGGTCACGGTGTTGGGCGCCTATGCCATTGAGAAAGTACAACGCATGGAGGGAATTGAGGACGATGGACGTTTTGTCATCGACGAAGTCGTGGGTATGTGGATCTCTGTATGGGGATTTGATTTCGAATGGACGTGGATGATCTTGGGATTTTTGTTGTTCCGATTCTATGACATTGTAAAACCCTACCCCGCGCATTGGATTGATGAAAAACTGCGAGGGGGTTGGGGCGTGATGGCCGATGATATTGTGGCCGGGATCTATGCTCTTTGCAGTTTGCATTTGATTTATTCGTTGCAGGTGTTTTTATGATTTTGGAAATCCTCACACTCGGAAATGAGCTTCTGGACGGAAGACGAGTTGACACCAACACTGCGTGGATCGGTCGGCAATGCAGTTTGCTCGGGCTTTGTCCCAGATATTCCCAGAGCGTGAGCGACGACGTTGATGACATTTGCGCAGCCATGACCTTGGCACTCAAACGTTCCGACATTGTGCTTTGTACAGGGGGACTGGGTCCTACGATGGATGATCTCACGTTTGAAGCCCTAGCCAAAACCTTGGATCAGGATCTCGTGTTTCATCCTGACATTTTTTCTCAGATTGAAAAAAAATATGCGGCCCGGGGAATCCCCTGTCCAGCATCCAACAAACGACAAGCCTACTTACCGGCGGGAGCCATGATTCTTTCCAACCCTTTGGGAACTGCTCCAGGGGCTTGGGTCACAGAGAAGGGAAAACAATTGTTTTGCATGCCCGGCGTGCCCTCCGAGATGAAGCACATGTTTGAGACGCATGTAGTTCCAAAAATGGTTTCTTGGTTGGGAGATCAACCACAAAGTGTTCAACGGACTTATCGTTTTTCGGGCTTGGCCGAAGCCTTGGTGGAAGAGAGCATTGTCCAGGTCGACCTTTCAACCTTGCCCTTGAATCGAGTTGAAATTGCGTACACCGCCTCTTTTCCTGAGGTTCATGTCACGTATACGTTGTGGCCGCAGATATCTTCTTCAGTGGATTCGATTTTCGGTGCATTGGATGAACGGATTTCCCAAAAATTGTCTGATTATTGGATAGGACTCAATGATCTGGATTTGGTTGAAAAAGTAGTTTCGCGATTGAGAGAAAAAAAATGGACGATCTCCATGGCGGAGTCTATAACGGGAGGTAGCCTTGCATCAAGGTTTGTAGACGTTGCGGGCGTGTCTGAGGTGTTTGACCAATCCTGGGTCACGTACAGCAATCGATCCAAAATCGATCAACTTGGAGTTGTGGAACAAACGTTGCAAGATCATGGAGCTGTGTCCGAGGCATGTGCTTTGGAGATGGCCATGGGAGCAAAGGCGAGAGCAAAAGCTACGATTGGTGTTGGAATCACCGGGATTGCAGGACCTGGCGGAGAAACGCCGGATAAGCCCAAGGGCTTGACCTACATTGCGTGGGTGGGTCCAGAAGATCAAACCATGGTAAAAGAATTTCGTTTTACCTTGGATCGCAATCGCAATCGTATGCTTGCAACCAATCATGCTGTGATTGGGATTGCTCGCCTGATCAAAGAATCTCTGGTCTGTAGATCAGCGAAGTAAAAAACATTCGGCGATGAAGCTGAACAAACATTGAGGAGTACAACATGAGTGCAATTGGAGATACCAATCGGGAAAAAGCCATTGATTTGGCGGTTTCCACCATTGAAAAACAATTTGGAAAAGGATCCATCATGCGTTTGGGTCAGGGAGAGGCTCTGTTCAAGGGTGTACCTTACATTCCTACTGGGTCTCCGAGTCTGGACATTGCATTGGGCATTGGTGGAATCCCCAAAGGCCGAGTGATCGAAATCTTTGGACCTGAGTCGAGTGGAAAAACCACATTGACCTTGCATGCTATTGCGGAAGCCCAAAAACAAGGCGGTGTCGCAGCGTTCATCGATGCGGAACATGCTTTGGATGTTAACTACGCACGAAAGTTGGGCGTGAATGTGGATGATCTTTTGATTTCTCAACCTGATACGGGTGAACAAGCCTTGGAAATTGCGGAAACTCTCGTTCGTTCGGGAGCCATTGATATTGTGGTGATCGACTCGGTTGCGGCTCTTACTCCACAAGCAGAGCTAGACGGAGACATGGGAGACTCTCACATGGGGCTTCATGCTCGACTCATGTCTCAGGCCTTGAGAAAACTTACAGGAAGCATTTCCAAGTCACAAACCACAGTGGTGTTCATCAACCAAATTCGTATGAAAATTGGTGTGATGTTTGGAAACCCAGAAACCACTACGGGTGGAAATGCGTTAAAATTCTACTCTTCTGTGCGTTTGGACATTCGTCGAACGGGAGCCATCAAAAACGGCGAAGATGTAGTTGGAAACAAGACCCAGGTTAAAATTGTCAAAAACAAAATGGCAGCTCCTTTCAAAAAAGTGGAGTTTGACATTCTTTATGGAGAAGGCATTTCACGCATCTCTGATTTGATCGAGTTGGCGGCAAAAATGGGCATCGTGGAAAAATCTGGAACATGGTTCTCCTACAAAGAAGAACGTTTGGGACAAGGAAAAGAACGCTCCAAAGCTTTCTTGCTGGAAAACCCCACGCTCTTGGCCAAGCTGGAAAAAGAGGTTTACGAAGCAGCCGGATTGGAAGCACCCAAAGTTGTTGTGACCAAGGAGACCAAAACCGCGGCTGCCCTGCAACCAAGGTTGCCCAAGAGACCAGCACAGAAGCCAAAGCCTAGCGCAATCTTTGACAATTTCGCTTTTTTCGAAGGGGCCACTTGTAGTAAAATATAAAGTTGGCCCCTTTATTTTTGTGCATCTTGCAAAAAGGTCGCTATACTTATGTGGTGGGGATGTGTGGGGCTAGTCTTATTGTATTGAAATCAAAGGAAAAAAGTGAATCTTAATGAAGTTTTGACCATTGCAGTCCGAGGGAAGGCGTCGGACATTCATTTGAAAGCTGGGATTCCACCGATTTTTCGAGTGGATGGAGCTTTGGTTCCTTTGAAAAATGGGCAGAGGGTAACACCGGATGAATTGGTCAAAATAGCCCAGGAAATCATGACCAAGGATCAGATCCAGAAATTTCAAACCCAAAATGAAATCGACATGTCGTATGGGATTCCTGGGGTTGGACGATTTCGTGTAAGTGTGTTTCGGCAGCGCGGATCGGTGGGGATGGTGTTTCGAATCATTCCATTTAAGATTTTTACGATCGAAGAGCTTTTTTTGCCCAAGGCATTGGAAAAGATTGCTTTGGAGCAACGGGGATTGATTTTGGTTACGGGAACCACGGGATCGGGAAAATCGACTACACTTGCGGCGCTCATTGAACACATCAATTTGAATCGAACGTCTCACATTTTGACGATTGAAGATCCGATCGAATTTTTGATTCGAGACCGAAAGAGCATCATCAACCAACGTGAAGTGGGATTTGATACGGGATCATTTGGAGTAGCCCTGCGATCGGCACTTCGACAGGATCCAGATGTGATTTTGGTGGGTGAGATGAGAGATTACGAAACCATTGAAACGGCGCTTTCGGCTGCTGAGACAGGGCATTTGGTGATGTCGACGTTGCATACATTGGATGCCGCAGAGACGATCAATCGAATCATTTCGGTTTTTCCCCCTCATCAACAGAAACAGGTCCGAATTCAATTGGCATCAGTGTTGCGAGGTGTGGTTTCACAACGATTGGTTCCACGCGCGGACAAAAAGGGACGAGTGGCTGCGTGCGAAATCATGGTAACCAATAGTCGAATTCGTGAACTGATTGAGGATGAAAATCGAACACGAGAAATCACGGATGCAATCCAGAGTGGAAACATTTCGTACGGAATGCAGACCTTTGACCAGGCTCTGATGGGACTGGTCAAAAAGCGTTTGATTACATTTGAAGAAGCCATTCGTCAGAGCAGCAATCCGGATGATTTTGCATTGCGATTGCAAGGGATTTCTTCGGGAACAGATTCGGATTGGAATGAGTTTCACAAGGAGTCTTCGGGCAAGGCAGATCCGCGCGAGACTTTGAAGGGCTTGGACGTAGACGAAATCAAAATCGATCGTTACTGACCTCAAAAAAAAGGGGACGGAGGTCGATTTTCCTCTTCATGGTCTCCGGTTTTCGAACCAATTCATCGACTTTTGAAGTCAAAAAAGCTGGCATTTGGATTGCATCCTTAGTTCTACGATGCCTAGATACCCTCGCTCATGGACGCTACAACCTGGAAGTTCTTTTCATAAAACATGGAAAGCCCACAATTCAGAATGGAATCTCAAAACTTCTTTGGAAAAACAAAGCTACCTTCACTTTCTCAAGCAAGAACATGAAAAAAATGAAGCGGCCAAAAATGTTCTCCATGCACTGTGTTTGATGTCTAACCACAGCCATGAAGTATACACACTTGATGATCTAGAAAGTTTTAGCAATTTTATGAGACAACATCATGGAAGATATGGAATGTTTTTCAATCGATTGCACAAAAGAAGAGGAAAAGTAGCTCTAGATCGTCCTCACACGAATGCGATTGAAAATCAACATCATCATATGATGGTAACTTTTTATATTCATGCCAATCCCATCCGTGCAGGCATTTGCAAAGATGCCAAGGACTATGTCTGGTCTACACATATGCTTTATGCCTATGGAAAAAAATCTTCGTGGATGAAAGGGCTTATCATCCACTTCCCCCAATGGTATCTTGATTTAGGATCCACTTGGAGGCAACGAAGGGCAAAGTATAGAAAATGTTTTGATCAGTATTTGTTGGATTTTGGACTGCGCAAACAAAAATTCTCTTGCTATGGAGTTGGGTCGTACCATTGGGTTCGTGATCGAAAGAAAAATATCCGAGAAATGTGGATGAAAAAAATATCCAATGTCGCAGATCCTCCATCTGTATCTTTCTCTTAAAAAAAACCTTTCTTTTTTATTGTAGACCTACGCCTAAAAATGGATGTTTTTGCTTCGCTTAAGTTTTTCTATTGAATGGGCATGATCTCTTCATTCTGATTGCCATTTGTAAATTCTCATTTTGTGTTTTGAGCAGACTTTTTTTGTAGCCATACGGTTGTGAGTTGCAATATTTTGGGGTGACCTTGTTTTCCCCTGTTGTGACAAGATTTGACCTCCGTCCCCTATTGGGGAGGAAGAAAATCTTTGAGTTTTCGGGGGGAGCAAGCTACAACCCGAGGGATATGGACATCCGAAAGCAATTTTTAGACTATTTTGAGTCAAAACAACATCTTCAACTCCCCAGTTCTTCTCTGATTCCCCAAGGAGATGCAACCTTGCTTTTTGCCAATGCGGGGATGAACCAATTCAAAGAGGTGTTTGCGGGGGGGGAAGTACCTCCGTCCCCAAAAGTGGTGACGGTGCAAAAATGTGTGCGGGCGGGCGGCAAGCACAACGATCTAGAAAACGTGGGCCGGACAGGCAGGCATCATACTTTTTTCGAGATGCTGGGAAATTTTTCTTTTGGAGATTATTTCAAAAGAGAAGCCATTACCCTGGCCTGGGAGTTTGTGACCAAAAATCTTCAGCTTCCTCTGGACAAACTGTATGTCACCGTTCATCACAGCGACGACGAAGCTTTTGCGATATGGGAGAAAGAAATGGGTCTGGATCCCAAACGCATTTATCGATTTGGTGACAAAGACAATTTTTGGTCGATGGGACCTACCGGTCCCTGTGGACCTTGCTCAGAGATTTTTTTCGACCAAGGTCCGAACGTGGGATGCAGACGACCCGATTGCAAAGTTGGGTGTGAGTGTGATCGATTCATCGAGTTTTGGAACATGGTGTTCATGCAATTTCTCACGCTTGCTGATGGAACCCGTCAGAGCCTTCCCAAACCTTCCATCGATACCGGAATGGGGCTAGAGCGCATCACGGCCATTTTGTCGGGCGTGACCGTAAATTATGATTCACCTCTTTTCACATCCGTTTTTGAAGGACTCTCCCAGATTTCCACCATGGACTACGCACGCTCTAAAGATGAAATCCGAAAAGTTTCCGCCAGGGTGGTGGCGGACCACATTCGTGCTATGACCTTTTTGATTGCCGACGGAGTCCGACCTTCCAAAGATGGTCGAGGCTATGTTCTTCGGCGGATCATGAGACGAGCCATGAGACATGGAAGAAACATCGAGCTTGCATCGCATGGCCTTGCCACATTGAGTGCTTCGGTTGTGTCGGCATATGGTCATCACTACACCGAACTCGAATCTCAAAAAGATCTCATCGCGAATGAAATTGCCCAAGAAGAAGATCGATTCGAAGCCACCGTAGATCGAGGCTTGTCCCTGTTGTTTGAAAAAATTGATCAACTCGAAAAAGAAAAACAACAAACGCTACCTGGGGAAATTGCATTTCAATTGTATGACACCTATGGATTTCCGTTGGATCTAACCGCCGATGTGCTGCGAGAAAAAAATCTTTTTGTGGATCAAAAAGGATTTGACCAAGCTTTCCAAAATCACAAAGAAAAAGCCCGAGGGTCCTGGAAAGGTGCCAAAGGGAAAGAGTTGGAAAGTTTGGTCACCAAATGGGTCGGTCAAGGATTTACCAATGAATTTGTAGGGTATGAAAAAACAGAGCACACCTCCACGATCGAATATCTCGTGGTACAGGACCAAGAGACAGATCAAGCCAAGGAACATCAGGATCTCGCAATCGTGGCCAAGCAAACACCTTTTTATGGAGAATCAGGTGGTCAAGTAGGAGACATGGGCACGATCATGGGGGAAGGTTTTGAGATAGACATCCTCGATACCCAAAAAATCATGGGTGATACGATTGTTCATATTGGAAGAGTGGTACAAGGTGAAGTAAAAAAAGGTGCCAAAGCCCTTTTTAAAGTCAACGAACAAAGCCGATCCGCCACCGCAAAAAATCATACGGCAACTCACTTGCTTCATTCTGCATTGAAAAAAGTATTGGGAGACCACGTTCAACAAAAAGGTTCGATGGTAGGACCCGAGCGGTTGCGATTTGATTTTTCTCACGGCCAAGGGGTGGACCCTCGACAAATTTTTGAAATTGAACAACTTGTCAACCAACAAATTTGGGAAAACAACACCGTCGAGAAGCAAGTCTTACCTCTGTCCAAAGCCATGGAATCTGGTGCAATTGGAATGTTCGGAGAAAAATATGGAGAAGAAGTTCGTGTGGTCACCATGGGAGATTTTTCCAAAGAGCTGTGTGGTGGAACTCATTTGAATCGAACTGGAGAAATTGGGCTGTTCAAAATCATCAAGGAGAGCAGCGTATCTCAAGGAGTTCGAAGGATCGAAGCTTTTACCTCCCTTCGAGCATTTCAGTATTTTGATGATTTGTACAAAACACAACTGAGTCTTTCAGAAAGTTTGGGGATTGCACAAGAAGGTCTTGTGGAACGAGTCGAAAAAATGCTTCAGCAACAAAAAGAGCTCAAGAAAAAAATTGCATCCAATCAATCCCAAACGTCAGTTGATTTATCAAACGTAGAAACCATTGGTGGAATATCGGTTCTGATGCAAACCATCGACATCGATGATCCAAAAACCTTGCGATCGATTGCAGATCGAGCTTTGGAAAAGATCCAAAAGGGTGTGGCCATCATCGGCGCAAAAGATCAGGAAAAGGCGTTTTTGGTTGTGAAGGTTTCCAAAGATCTATCCACCACCTTGCATGCAGGCAATCTTGTCAAATTGGGAGCATCTATTCTTGAGGGTTCAGGAGGGGGGCGTCCCGATTTTGCACAGGCAGGTGGTACCAAAAAAGAAAACATTGCCCAAGCGTTGGACGCTATCAGGAAGAACCTGACCGAGACATTGGGATAGATACAATCGTGAAATGAAGCTACTCAACAAAGATCATCCTATGCACTGTTTGTCGTGTATGAGTTGTGGAACTCGTTTGCATAGCTTGTTTTCAGATCTTGATGCATCTCTGATAAATGAGTTGGATGTTGCCAAGGAAGTCAAAACGTATTCCAAAGGTGATTATTTGTTTCAGGAAAACGATGCATGTCATGGTATGTTTTGTATTTCTGTGGGATCTGTGAAGCTTTTCAAAGAAGGTCAGCTTGGCAAACAAAGCCTTCTTCGGATTGTAAATGCGGGGGGTGTGTTGGGCATGAGGGCATCCATTGCAAATCAGAATTACAAAGCCAACGCGCAGGCCCTGGAAAGTACAAAAGTTTGCAGGATTCCTCAGTCATTTTTTTTGAACCTTATGCGTAGGGATCCCGAGCTCTCACTCAAAGTAAGTGTACATTTGGCCACATCTTTGAGCCAGACCGAAGAGATGCTTTCTGACCTGATCAATCAAAATGTAAGACAACGTGTGGGCCATCTTATCTTTAGTCTGTCTGCGAATTATGGAAAACATGTTGGAAAAAAAGTTGTTATCGAACTCCCGCTTACTCGAGCTGAGATGGCTTCCATGATCGGAACCACGCCAGAGACAGTCATGAGAGTTTTATCTGATTTTGAGCAGCACGGATACACAAGCATGGAGAAAAAAAAGATCATCATCGAAGATGAGGGAAGACTTCTCCGAGAAATCGAACATTTCGATCATTGAAGTGCGTTCATGGATGTACGTGATGGGCAAGCATCATGATGGCAATGACAAACAAAACCATTGTCCACAGCGTCCTCCATTTTTTTGGCATCCAAGAAAGAGCGTGTTGGCCAAATAGCTGTCCGGCAAAGAGAAGTGGAAAAGTCCCCACAAAAAACAAACTCATGGCTATCCATACCCTCGTATAGTGTTGAAAAGCCAAGGTAGATCCATAAGCAACATACAGAAGACCACAGGGGAGAATTCCGGAGAAAAATCCCAACACGATAGGAAGAGAATATTTTCCGGTTGCTCTTCGAAGCTTTTTGGCAATATTGTTTTGAATGCGAGGCAAGTGTGAGGTTAGGTGCATAGAAATCGAAGGCAAACTTACAACGAACATCAAAACGACAAAAGTAGCGACCAAAATTGTTGGAGAAATCCAGTGTCGCAATTCGATGCCCATGGAAAAAAGAAGGCTGGAAAAAAACAAATATCCCAACCATCGAAACAAATGGTAGGTCAAATAAGAAGTTACTCCATGATTTTGGTTGAACAGAACCAAGGAAATAGGCCCGCACATTCCAATGCAATGAAAACTAGTGGCCATGCCAAAGAGAAAAAATGCCCCTAGAGCAAAAAGATGATGTGAATCATGGTGCATTGTCATGTCTTCGGATAGAAGGAAAAAAAAATCAAGAGAAAGTCATGGCCTCTGCAAAAGAAAATCCTCACCTACCGTGCAAACACTGTGGATCCACCATTCCAACATCTTGGAAAGATTCTGAGTTCTGCTGCGCGGGCTGTCAGTACGTGTTTCGTTTGATTGGCGAGTTGGGAGCTGACAAATTTTATCAACTCAAACCCCAACGCATTTCACCTCTGGTCAACTTGTTTGCCAAAAAACAAGAGTTGACCTGGCTCGATGAGCAGCTTGAATCTTGTTCAGATTCTCTAACAGTTTCTGTCGAAGGCATTCAATGCGTGGCTTGCGTGTGGTTGATTCAAAAAATGGCCACATCTCACGGTCTGGAAGATATTGAAATCAACACCTTTCGAAGTACTTTGCGCTTTTCAAACATTGAAAAACGCAAAAAACAAATCAAAACATTTTTGTCACGCCTTCAAGATTTTTCATATCAACCTTTTCCTCTGCAATCTGGTCAAAGTGATCCCGAGACATTAGGAATGATTGAACTTGGAATTGCTGGCTTTTTGGCCATCAATTCCATGATGATCTCATTGAGCATGTATGTGGGGCTTGATCAACAAGAGGGCTTGCTTTTTGAGCTTCTTACGCACGTCAACGCTCTTTTGGCGACCATCAGCGTGTTCTATTGTGGTCGACTTTTTGTCAAAAAGACCTGGCAGTGCATTCGACTCGGGGTATTTCATTTTGATGTGCCCATCGCCTTTGGCATGGTCACAGCGTATCTAGGTTCGATGTATCATCATATATGGGTGGATCCATCCAAAACGTATTTTGATACTTTGACGATTTTTGTGTTTTTGATGCTTTTGGGGCGATACTTGCAGTCTCGATGGATTGGAAAAAATCGATCAAGTCTTTCCGGCATGGCAGATCTTTTGCGCAAAACCATTTATCGATTTGATTTTGATCGACTTACTTCGATTTCCTATCCTGAGATTCGCACGGGGGATCGACTCCTCATTCCACGTGGTCATATGATTCCTGTGCATGCGGAGGTTGCCACCCAACATTCTTCGTCATGGATCATCGACAAAAAATGGGTCACAGGGGAAACGACACACGAGAAGGTGAATCAAGGCGATCAGCTTCTCGCAGGATCCCGCCTCATCGTGGGTCCCTCGATCACCCTCGAAGCCTTGGAAGATTTTGATCAAAGTCAAATCAGCAAACTTTCAATGGAAGAAGATTTTTTGGATCTTCACATGGATGCCCCATGGAAACATTTCTCTCTTACCTATATTTCTTTTGTTCTTCTCTCTTGTCTTCTGGGAATGTTGGTGTGGGGCGGACAGGATTGGGGAAAGGCTTTGTGGGTGGTGGTTTCGATCTGTGTGGTTACATGTCCTTGCGGCATTGGAATTGCCCTGCCTTTGGCTCGCGTGAGTGCCATCCGAAGGATGTTTGCTCAAAATGTGTTCATTCGCAAATCATCTCTCCTGAGCACCCTCCATCGTACCAAAACCATCATCTTTGACAAAACAGGAACATTGACCTTGTCTCAATCCACCCTCGAAAATCCACAAATGTTGAATGCTGTAGATAACGCTGAAGCATCCATTCTTTTTTCCATGGTTTCCCAAAGTCACCACCCTGTATCGATCTGTTTGTTTGAGTATTTGATGGGAAAGCCGCTGAAATATCACACGCTGCAGGTGGAAGAAATTGCGGGACGGGGATTGAGATCCAATCATCTAGGCCATCTATATTATGTAGGCAAAGGAGAAACCCCGTCGACAGAATCCGCTACGGTTTTTTCCAAGGATGGAGTGGTGTTGGTTTCTCTACACATTGGTCAGCAGGTGTTGGATCGTACCAAAGAAGTATTTCAGAAGCTTTCCAAGCAGAACATTCGATTGGTGATTGCCAGTGGAGATCACCCGCAACGGGTTCATGGTCTCGGCCAAGAGCTGGGACTAGACTCCCGCCACTGCCATGCGCAGATGTTGCCCGAGCAAAAAGCGCAGCTGGTCAAAGATCATCAAAAATATGGACCGACATTGTTCATTGGAGATGGTCTCAATGATGTGCAGGCAATGTCGGCGGCCGATCATGCAGGGTTGGCCATGACGGAATATCATCGTGCCACACAGATCGCAGATTTTTCATTTCAATCCTTTGATTTGGCTTGGCTTTTGGATTTGATGGAAGTCAGTTTTGCCTGGAAGAAAGTCCGAAGATTTACCTTTTTGTATACCCTGTTATACAATGCGCTCGTGATTCCATGGGCCATCCGCGGGGAGCTGAGTCCCTTGGTAGCTGCAATTTTGATGCCCCTATCTTCGATAGGGATGGTCTCGATCGCGGCAAAAAAAATGAAAAAACATGATCTACATCATGGTCAATCATGAAAATTTTGGTTTTATTGATCTTTGTTGGTTTGATCATCATGTCGATGAGCGTGTTGTTTTTTTTGTTCACGCTGAAAAATCGAGACATCGAGCATGTCGAGCAACTTTCAATCATGCCTTTGGACAGTGAGGAAGAAAATGGGACAAATTCAGATCGAATACAATGACAAGTTGGTGAGAGATTTTTCGTGGGCTACGATGGTATGGGGAGCCGTTGGAATGCTCGTGGGAGTTCTCATCGCCCTGCAAATGGTGTACTGGCCTGCCAATCTATCGCCAGAACTCACCTTTGGGCGGCTCAGACCACTTCACACCAATGCCGTGATTTTTGCTTTTGTGGGAAACTTGATTTTTGCAGGTCTTTACTACTCCACACAAAGGCTACTCAAAACCCGCATGGCCAGCGATGTTCTTGGACGAGTTCATTTTTGGGGGTGGCAGATCATCATTGTCTTGGCGGCCATCACATTGCCTTTGGGGATTACACAATCCAAAGAGTACGCCGAGTTGGAGTGGCCGATTGATATTCTGGTGGCCTTGGTATGGGTCGTTTTTGCCATCAATTTCTTTTGGACCCTAAAGATACGTAGAGAAAAGCATATTTATGTTGCGATCTGGTTTTATATTGCGTCCATCATTACTGTAGCGGTTTTGTACATTGTCAACAATTTGAGTTTGCCTGCGGAACTACTCAAATCTTACTCTGTGTATCCTGGGGTACAGGATGCCTTGGTGCAATGGTGGTATGGCCACAATGCCGTGGCATTTTTCCTCACCACACCCATTTTGGGGTTGATGTATTATTTTGTTCCAAAAGCGGTGGACCGCCCCATCTATTCTTATCGGCTTTCCATCATCCATTTCTGGGCTTTGGTGTTCATGTACATTTGGGCCGGCCCCCATCACTTGCTGTACTCATCCTTGCCGGATTGGGCTCAAAGCTTGGGAGTGATTTTTAGTGTGGCATTGTGGGCACCAAGTTGGGGTGGAATGATCAACGGACTTCTTACCTTGAGAGGTGCCTGGCACAAACTTCGAACTGATCCCGTGGTCAAATTTTTGGCTGCATCCATCACGTTCTATGGGATGTCCACTTTTGAAGGTCCCATGTTGTCCATCAAATCCATCAATGGATTGGTTCATAGCACTGATTGGATCATCGGTCATGTGCATGCTGGAGCATTGGGGTGGAACGGATTCATGGGGGCTGCAGTTCTTTATTGGTTGATCCCACGTTTGTACAAAAGACCTTTGTATTCCGTGAAATGGGCCAATTTTCATTTTTGGGTGGGTCTATTTGGAATTCTTCTCTATGTCGCCGCGATGTACGCCAGTGGGTTGACGCAGGGATTGATGTGGAGGGCCTTGAACGCAGAAGGCACGCTTCTCTATCCAAACTTTTTGGAAGCCATTGAAAAAAGTCACATCATGTATGGAATGCGTTTGATTGGCGGAACACTTTATTTGGCCACGTTCATTTTGATGATTGTCAATTTGTGCAAAACCTCCAAGGGTGCGACCGTAGAAGATCAAAAGGTGATGGTCGAAGATAAAACCTTACCAAAAGATACAGTGTCCTGGAAACAATTGGTTCTCTCTCCGAGTTTTGGACTCGTGATTTTGGGTCTTGTGCTGATGATGTTTTTGGGAACGGAAAACTTGATGCACTTTGTAGTTGCAGCTTCTTTGCTCATCATTACATTGTTTGTGGCCATGATTTATTTTGGAAGTGGTCAGGCAAAAGTTGCCTCGGTTGGCTGGCATCATTGGTTGGAAGGCAAAACACTTTTGTTTACGGTTCTGACGTTGATTGCCATTTTGATTGGAGGAGCTGCGCAGATCATTCCTGCGATTGTCGTTGACAAAGCTGTACCCATGACTCATCAAGCCCAGCCTTATACTCCGTTGGAGCTGATGGGAAGAGATGTTTATATCCGAGAAGGATGTAACAACTGTCACACTCAAATGGTTCGAAGCCTTCTCTCAGAAACCATTCGCTATGGCGCGCCCTCTGAAAATTGGGAATTTGCATACGATCACCCTCATCTGTGGGGTTCCAAACGAACAGGTCCTGACTTGGCAAGAGTTGGGCAAAAATACCCGGATCTATGGCACTACAAACATATGATCGATCCTCGCAGCACCTCTCCAGGATCTCTCATGCCGAACTATGCTTTTTTGGAAAAAGGTTCGCTCAACTATCGTGTTTTGGAAGATCGATTGAGCGTGCTCAAAAAGTTTGGTGTTCCTTATTCCGATCAAGATATTGAACAAGCTCAAAACCATGCTGCTCAACAAGGTCTTCAAATTGTCTCACGCTTGTCTCAAGATGGTATTCAAACCTCAGCAGACAGTGAATTGATTGCGATGATTGCGTACCTTCAGCGATTGGGAGCGGATCATCGAAACATGAAAGGAGCTCAGTGATGTTGTCTCAGTGGTCATCTGCGATGGGAAGCCTAGAGTTTGCCATGGGCGGTCTCGTACTTTTTGCGGTGTTGTTTTTTTGCTTGGCCGTATTTATCTTTGTTTGTCCAAAAGAAAAATATGACAATTTGTCCAAACTACCTTTGGGAGATCAGCATGTCGGAAAATGAAAAAGATCAGTTGAGAAGTACGCAATACGATGGCATCCAAGAATATGACAACGATTTGCCCAAATGGTGGCAGGCCACATTTTATGCCACGTTGATTTTTGGTTTCTTTTATTGGATGTTTCACTACACCTTTGATGAGGGTCGTTCTCAAAACGAAATTTTGACCAAACAAATTCAAGCCTACGAAAAACAACAGGAGTCAAACAGTCCGTCGCCAGAGAGTATGGATTTTTATGCCATGGCCCAAGATCACACGGTTGTTGATGAAGGAAAAAAAGTATTTGCAACCTACTGTCAATCTTGTCACGGTGAGCATGCGCAGGGTCTGATTGGCCCCAACCTAACCGATGAATATTGGATTCATGGTGGAAAACCTACTCAGATGATTCATGTCATTGAAAATGGTGTCATCGAAAAGGGCATGACCCCATGGAAGGGCGTTCTATCTTCAAGCAAAATTCATCAAGTTGTCGCGTATGTGATATCGATGCAAGGATCCAACCCTTCCAACCCAAAAGAGCCTCAGGGAGATAAGTTCGTTCGGGAGTAGGCAATGTAATGTTGCACCCTGAATATCATCACAAAAGTTCGATTTCTTCCGATGGGAGTCGTCCAAAAATCATTCTAGCAGACGTGCATGGCTTTTTTACCAGAGCCAAAGCCTTGGTCTTTTATCCGGTCATTGTTTTTTTTCTCATCCTTCCTTTTCTGAAATGGGGGGGAGAAAGAATGTTTTTTTTGTTTGTGGAAAAACGGCAATTCACCTTATTTGGATTTGATTTCAATGCACAGGATGTTTATCTCATTTTTTTTGTTCTTACAGGCTTGGCCTTTGTGTTGTTTTTTGTCACAGCAGTTTTGGGTCGGGTTTGGTGTGGGTGGCTATGTCCGCAAACCCTTTTGCTCGAAGGAGTGTATCGAAAAATAGAAAGATGGATCGATGGATCCAAGTCTGAACAACTCAAGCGTTTGACACATTCGACATCGGATCAATGGAAAAGGACTTTTGCAAAATATGTTTCGTATGTTTTTTTGAGCATCTTTTTTTCTCTGGTAACAGTCTATTATTTTATTCCATGGAGTTACTATCAGGAGATGTGGACCCAGGGCCCACAAACTCATCCCATTGTGATTTCTTGGATCATGATTTTGTTTGCCCTGTTGATGCTTGATTTTTCTTGGTTCCGGGAGCAGGTGTGTGTGATTTTGTGTCCCTATGGTCGGTTGCAGTCTGCATTGACCGACGATGATACCATTGTGATTGGCTATGACGAAAGCAGAGGCGAACCACGCGGAAAACTCGGCAAGGCCACAGGGGATTGCATCGATTGTCATCGTTGTGTGGAAGTGTGTCCGACGGGAATTGACATTCGCAATGGACTGCAATTGGAATGTGTAGGGTGTGCCAATTGCATTGATGCATGCGATGAGATCATGGAGAAAGTAGGAAAATCCAAAGGGCTAATTCGCTATGATTCTCTCAATGGACTGCTGGGAAAAGAGAAAAAAATTCTTCGACCTCGCGTTTATGTCTATACGCTGCTACTCCTGATCGGGATGACCGTGTTTGGACTTGGTCTTCGTTCTCGAAACAATTTTGAATCACATCTGCTTCGGGCTGCTGGGAGTCCGTATACGTTGGAAGACCAATCCATTCAAAATATTTTTGAATTGCATTTGGTGAACAAGTCGAGACAGGTCCAGCATCTTATCTTGCAGAATCAAAATGAAGACTATTGGAATGTTGTGCTTCCAATCGAGCAGGTTGAACTGAATCCATTCGCAGATCTTCGCATGCCCGTGATCGTGCGCATCTCAAGGTTGGACTATCAAGGACAAAAAGAAATTGTGATTCATGTGATCAACGAAAATGATTGGAGCGTACAACAGGCCAAGAATATTTTTCTTGGACCTTGAGGATCAAATCATCATTTGGATTTTAGTTTGGAAAGATAGTGCTGAGCTTTCTTTTTTCGTTTGAGATCTTTGTCTTGAAAAGCAACGGTTTCAAAAGCTTTTTGTGCGAGTTCATGATTTTTCATGCGGTAGTGTGTCTTGCCCAACAGAAACCATGATTTGGTTTTGATTTCATACGACAGTGCATTTTCTTTAAGATCTTCCAGGCGTTTCAATACTGCAGCATAATTGCGCTGTCGAAAATAGAACCGAGCAATCGAATATTCGCTTTCGTCCAGTTTTACTTGTGCTTTCTCCAGATAGGGCGCAACCATTTTGGCTTCTTCGCTGTCGGGCCATTTTTGCATCACCTGCTTGAAACTTTCTACAGCCCTGCGAGTTTGGGTTTGGTCTTTGGTGGGGGATTTTGGTGCTCGTTTGAATTGGCATAGCCCAATCTGAGCTGCAACAAAGCTGCTTTTTTCATGGGTTGGGTGCAAGCTTTGAAAGCTCAAAAAATGAGTTCCTGCTTCAAAAAAATCTTTCTTTTCGAAGTAGGCCTGGGCAATTTTCAGTTCGCTTTCCACGACAAACGGACTCTGAGGATAGGAATTGGTGATTTCCTGATAAAAGGAGATGGCATCTTCATAGCGACCATGTCGATAGAACTCTTCGGCCTGCGCAAAAATTTCTTTGTCATTGTCGAGTTTGGTTGGATCGGTGACCTGGCAAGCACCCAAAAAAAGAGCCAACCCAATTCCAAGACTTAGAAAACGCAGATGCTGAATCACAGGGCATGTTAAACCTTGAAAAGGGCAAGATGTCAAAGGTCTAGGGGGCCTTTGGGGCTTGGAGTTCGTCCAAATGATGCATTTTCAATTCTTTTTGTGTAAAATAGCAATCTTGATTCCGATCTACGAAATCGTTGATGCTCACAAAAATTAGGTTTTGGAAAGGCCAATACTTCGATCGAACTCGATGGAAAAGGCAGAAAAAAAATATAAACTCCCCAAACATTTGGGCGCGATCGTAAGTTTTACGTTCGGGAGCGAAAAGGGCCGGCAATTCCCCCTTGTCTACACGCGAACCGTCATAGGCCGCAAGAAAGGGGATATTCTTGTACGGGATTCCAACGTTTCGTCTACCCATACGGCCATCGACTATCGTCGAGGTATCTTTCATGTCGTGGATTTGGGGAGCATGAATGGAACTTTTTTGGAGGATCAACCGGTCGTGGACCAAAAGGTTCAGGTAGAACAAGAGGTTCGCCTCGGCGAGACTGGGTTTATCATTGAAATTGATCCCGAAAAGCATGATTTTTTGCTCAAACAAAAAAGTTTGGGAGAAGGCATGGAAGGTGGGCTATCCAAGCTCCTGGAGGACGAATTTTTTGCACACCATTGGGACGATGATGAAGAGCCCAAGCCAGCCCCCAGAGACCAAGCTCAGACCATCGCCAAGTTGCCTGTGGAAAAACAGTGCATGAAACTGCGGGTGATTGTCAGCTCGGAAAAACAAGTCAAACTCAAGTTTGTCAAAGAGCGTGTGGTGATTGGTCGTGAGGGTGTGGACTTGATTCTCAACGATCGAAGCGTATCCAAACGACATGCCCAACTTGACCTGGCTCCCAACGGCGAAGTCACGCTCACAGACCTGGCCTCAGCCAATGGAACGCATGTCAACGGAAAACGGATCAAGAGCAAGATTTTGTCCCCCAACGATCACATCAAACTCGGAAGGGTGTCGCTCGTGTTCGTAGGGGTAGAATACAATGGCTGAGTTCGAGATCAAGGTAACCCTCACGGTGGTAGAAGGAGTTGACCACGGGTTGACGGTCGAAATTGATAAAAGTCCATTCACATTGGGTCGCAGCCGAGCCGATTTCGTGTTGACAGACAAAAAGGTTTCCTCGATTCATGCACGCTTTGAAATCCAAGGAAAGTTCGCAAAGGTCATCGATGAAAACTCGACCAATGGCATTTTGCTCAATGGCCAAAAAGTGAGAGAGTCCAATTTGAACAATTTGGACATGATTGATCTTGGTTTTTCGAAAATCAGAGTCAATTTGGTCGAAAATCTGAAGTTTTTCAAACAAAAGAACCTTTCCAAAGAAGATAAAGAGCGATCCAACGAAAGCAAACCCGACATCAATTCCATGATCGATGAAGAGCTCAGTGCGTTTTCCAAATGGGATCTTTCCAATCCCTCCCTCAAAGAGGTCCGAAAATCCAAAAAAGCCAAATATCCCTATGGTCTTGTGGTTCGAAAAGGATTGGACCGAGGCAAAGAAATGTTTTTCGATCGAGAAGAAATCATCATTGGCCGTTCCAATGCCAATTTTGTTCTCAAGGATACCGATGTGTCCCGAACCCATGCCATCATCACCATTGATGCGAGCAAAAAACTCTCCATCAAAGATATGAACTCCACCAATGGCACCTATGTAAACCAGAAAAAAATCACGCAGAGTGATTTGAAAGTAGGGGATTTGATTCAGGTAGGGGAAACGTTGTGTGAAGTCATTCGAGATGTTGAATAGGATGCAAAACGTCAAAAAAACTTGAAGACGCAAGAAGTATCCTAAATTGACTGATTTTTTTGCCAAACCCTGATAGAGCGTTTAAGTATAAAAAGCTTTTTTTTGGGCAAAGCCCGAAGAATATGAATGTGAGCAAAGGTCAACCAAGGCGACGATGAGCGTATCTGAAGTGATGCTGGTGTTTCTCGAAGGAGAAAACGAAGGCGTAGAAATCAAATTGACCCCTCCTCGCGAGCTTACCCTAGGTCGCAGTGAGGAGTGCGACGTGTTTTTGGGGGAGAAAAAAATTTCCCGAAAGCACTTGACGGTGATCGTCCGAAAAGACGCTGTGATTGCCAGAGATCTGGGATCCACCAATGGATCTTTCGTCAACAAGAACAAAATTTCTGAAGTGGTCCTCCAAGATGGAGATGGCCTCAAGCTCGGGGCGAGTGTGATCCAGGTCCTCATCAAAGAAGCGGATGAAGACATTGTGGTAGAGGCTCCTACAGCGATCGACATGGACGAGTCTGAAGCTCCAACGGGAACCAACCCTCGCAAAAAAGCTGTCCAGGAAATCAGCCTGGATGAAGCCTTGGAAGAAGACAACATAAAAATTGATACAGACGATACCGATGACGACGATGAGGAAGATGATGAGCCGATTGTCGAATACGAACCTTCGGTGGTGTACGAACCTTCGGAGCCCGATCTCGATGACAAAGACTCCAGTGCAAGTTTGAATTTGGATGAGGCCATGGATGAAGAACCTAGTTTGTCCATGTCAGAAGAAGTCTCCGATCCAGGTCTAGGTCTTTCGGAAGAAAGTTCTCTGATGGAAGAGTCTGCTTCCATGGAGGAAGAGGAAGAGGTTTCCGATGAGCCGCTCGACTTGGATGGTGGAGGTGAAGATGATGAGTTTTCCATGTCCATGGACGATGAAAAATCCGATGATGGTGGTCATGAATTTTCTATGGAGCAAAACGTAGATTCAGAACCCTCGTTGGAGCTTGATTTGACGGGGGATCAACAGCAAATCGATTTTTCGGTACCTGAATACCAGGATCAAGATCATGAAGAAAATTCAGAAGTCAGTCAGATCAAGGGCAAAACTTTGTCCGGAGATTTGGCCGCCATGAGTCTTGCGGACTTGCTTCAGAACATCGATCAGAACAAAAAAACAGGATACGTCGAGCTCGTCAACAAACAATCTCAACAAAAAGGTACGGCTCTGATCCAAGCAGGCAAAGTTGTATCAGCCTCTGTGGGAAGCTGTGTTGGCAAAAAAGCCATTTATCGATTGATCACATGGAAAAAAGGAAATTTTGAGTTTCATCCTTTGGAAAAATCCGATGAAAAATTCAAAAAGAACAAAGAAAAACCCATTGAGGATTCGATCGAAAGTCTTCTCATGGAGGGTTTTCGACAATACGACGAGTTGAAAAAAATCAAAAAAGTGCTTCCTTCGCCAGAACAAAAACTCAAGTTGAAAAAAAATCTCTCCAGTCCTTTGTCCAAACTGCATCCTCGTGTGCTGGACTTGCTTCAGGTGATCATGGCTCACTCCACAGTTCAGGATGTTCTCGACAACAGTGATAGTTCAGACTTGGAAACGTCCAAAGTCATTTTCTTCTTGATCAAAAAAGGCTATCTCGACGTAATCGATTGATGCAAGTGCCTTGTGCAAGGCAACCCTCCAGCGATTCTACACGATATTGTGCAAATTCATTTGTGCGATCTATTGCAGATCTTGCACGCGAATCAGATCAGGTTGGTCGATCACTTTTACAAACATCGAACAAGTATTATCAAGCACCTGATTCCCAACGGCCACAACCACAAACCAATTGCTCAGCGGAGAAGCCACAATCCCCCAATCATCTGGGCTAAATCCTGTGAGGTTGTCACAGGTTTCACCCGTCGAAGTTTCCAAGGTGCTCAAAGGAAGGTCAGCCGTAGAATCTACAAAATCTCCAGAGGTATCAGGGTTGGAAGATCCATCGAATCTTCCGGCAAAAGCGCGATACGAAAAACGAACCAAGGTGTTGTTGGGAAGAACAGCTCCCAAGTTGTTCCATGATGTGGTGGTATTGTTGATTACAAAAGACAACGAGTTAGAGGTGTCTGCTGAAGAAGGCACATTGGCAGGATTTGCGGTGGTGGTAATGTATTCGTTGACTTCAGTGAAATATGCTTCTTCCAATTGAGCGATGGTATTGAGGTTTGCGTACACTTCGGATGTACGAGCTTTTCGAATGTAGTTGGAATAGGTGGGGATCGCAATCGCCGACAAAATTCCCACGATGACCACGGTCACCATCAATTCGATCAAAGAAAATCCCAGTCGGGAAGTTTGTTTTTTCATAGTCTTTTATTGTAACACAAAACCTTTGCTTGAAAGGGAGCTTCTCACGAAAAAGGCAAAAATCAAACAATATTAGCGATCTTTCCTGCCTCTATCTCAATGCGTTGGCTTGGTTTTGTGCAGTGCAAGAGCTCTCAGTAGCTTCTCTTCCACCTGCTGAATTTTCCATGTTGGCTGGGCGGTATCTTCGAACAGAAACGCAAAGGCCATCTCGGCATGATCTTGGTTTTGCACCAAGCCCACCAAGGACACCACATCTTTGAGACTGCCCGATTTTGCGCGGACCACTCCTCGCAACACTGGATCTTTGAAACGACGAAGGGTGCCATCTTTTCCATAAACACTCATGGAGCTGATCCACTCCGGCCCAAATTCAAAATGCTTTTTTCCTTCCAACACCACATCCGTCATCCAGCTTGCGCTGACTTTGGTGCCTCGGGAAAGCCCGGAGGCATTTTGAAGAACCATATCTTTGGAACTCGGCAAATGACTCGTGATCCATTGATCGATGGCCGCCATGCCAGATTCATAGGTATGTGAGGGAGAAAGTTGATACACCAAACTCTCCGCAAAAAAATTGCTGCTGAATTTGTTCATCCCGTGCACGATCCACGACAAAGGTTTGGATTCATAATCAAATAACTTTTGTGCATCCTGCGTGCAGGACTGTTTTGTCCATGATTGACCCAGCATTCCTCCCTGTAAACGATAGTAGTGAGAAAATGTTTTCCAAAAATACTCCAAGGGATCTGGTACCGAACGATACAGAAAAATTGTTTTTCCGGGAGGCACTTTTCCGTTCAGGCGAATGATCCACTGATCTTTTTTGGTTTCAATTTCCACGCCAACATCTTTCATGCCTGCATTTTTGCTGGAGGAGACCTGTGATTGAACCACAACATCTGGCAAAGGTGGCTGAATTCTGATCCATGCGGGTTTGCCATGGTCTTGTCCTTCGATTTCAATCGTAATGGAATTGTGATTGAGCGACAGAGGACTCAACACTGCGGCGAACGAACGATGATGATCCCCAGAAAAATCTTCTGCATAACTTCGGTTGCTTTCAAACATCGAAACATCCAAAATCACATTTTCAATGGTGGGCATTTTGGCAAACAAACGTTCGGTCAGTAGCCACATGTCTTCCTGAACAAATGAGGGATCTCCACCTCCACGAACGCACAAATCTTTTCCCTGTCGTAGCAAGGATGTCGAAAAACGATGCTGCGTCCCCAAAAGATCCAAGGCCACCAAAGAAGTCACCAGTTTGATGGAGGACGCGGGGTTGATCAATGCATTGGGATTTTTTTCAAACACCACCTGACCTGTGGAGGCATTCCGAACCGAAATCGAGATGGATTTTTTCGTCAGATGTTCACTGGCAAGAATCTTCGTTAGTTCCTGTTCCAACTCTTGGTCTGCAAAACCTACGGAGCTGATCAAACACAATCCTACACAAACGGCTTTTGAAATCTTCATGATTGGATTGTACCTCAGGCTCTGCCATTGTGGAGGAAATAAGGACTTTCCCCTACAGCTTTTGCCGCGTTCAAACGCATTTTCCTTAGCCAAGCCTTTGCAGATCGGGTACAACTTTGCGCAGTTTCTTGGAGAATGAAAAAAAGGAATCATTGGAATGACAGCATCGAACCAAAGCAAAGCCTTGCAGTCCCTGAAAAAAAACATCGGACAACTTTTGATGATGGGGCTTGAAAGCACGCAGCTCAATCCACAGGAAAAACAAACTCTTGAGCAGTGCAACATTGGGGGCGTGATTTATTTCAAACGCAACATCGAAAACCCTGATCAAATCCGAAGCCTCAGTGACCAGATCTATCGACATACCCAAGATCTTCCTTTGATTGCAATCGATCAGGAGGGTGGAATCGTCACACGGCTTCATGAACCTTTTACCGTGTTTCCCGGAAATTCTTATCTAGGCAACTGTTACAAAAACAACAAAAATGCGCAGCTCGCGGCATCCCAGGCCCAGGCGATGGCCAAAGAACTCAAAGCCGTGGGAATCAATTTGAATTTTACGCCTGTGGTCGACGTTCATAGCAATCCCAAAAACCCGGTCATTGGCCCACGTGCATTTGATTCAGACCCCAAAAATGTATCGACCTTGGCCAAAATCACGATCGCGCAATACAAAAAAGAAAAGGTCATTTGCTGTGCCAAACATTTTCCGGGCCATGGAGACACGGATCTGGACTCACATTTTGATCTTCCCACCATCACCGCCACCAAAAAAGTGTTGTGGGATCGAGAATTGGTGCCCTTCCGAGCTTCGATCGCGACCGCAGTGCCCACCATCATGACAGCTCACATCATGTTTCCGGCCCTGGACAAAAAATATCCAGCCACGTTATCCAAGAAAATTTTGGAAGGCCTCTTGCGTCAAGAGTTGGGATACAAGGGTGTGATCATCAGTGATGATTTGGAAATGAAAGCCATCGCCAAACACATGCCGATCAGCGAAGCCGCAGTCATGGCCTTTGCGGCGGGTGTTGATCTGGCTTTGGTGTGCAAGTCCTTGGGCGAGTTGCAGGCCAGTTTTGAGGCCCTGATCAAGGCTGCGGAAAAAGGAAAACTCACCCAAGAGCGTCTTTCTCAGGCTCTTCGTCGGGTTCGCAGTCTCAAACGCAGGTACCTCAATCGAATGGCCTTTGAAAAACTAAAAAGGCCCACCAAATATGCGTGGGCAACGCATAAGAGGCTTGCGGAAAAAATTAAAAGTTTGGGTGCTTAGAAAAAAATGATTACAATGTTCACCATGTTCGGAGGAAAATAACCATGGAAAATTTTTGGGATGTATTTAAGGCCAGTCCATTCATGTGGATCAATGCGTTTGTTTCATTGGTCGCGGTGGCACTGATCTTGTGGCGTTTTTTGCGTTTGAAATTTGTGTATGACATCGACGCCAAGAAATTTTTGCAGCACGTTGAAAAACACATTTTGGCCAATGACTTGACTCAAGCCATCAACCACTGCAACACCTCCAATGCTCCGTTGTCCAAGGTCGTCAAATCTGGACTCATTCGAGCCAACCAAGGTCACATGGCCATTTCCATGGGACTCGATGAATCCATGTTGGACGTGACCCCCAAAGTGGAAAAAGGCGTAGGCGCTCTGTGGTCTCTGGCCAACATTGCCACACTGATCGGACTGATCGGAACCATCTTCGGATTGATTCAATCTTTTGCGGGTTTGTCGGTAGCCACTCCTGAGCAGCGAGCCAAACTCCTCGGCGCCGGTATTGCGGAAGCCTTGTACAACACCGCCTTGGGATTGACGATCGCGGTAATTTGTATCGTGGCGCATTTGATTTTGTCGAGCCTTGCCAAAAGAATTTTGGACGATACCGATTACGGATCCAGCAAAGTTGAAAATTTGTTGAACTTGCGCAAAGACACTGCCAAAGCCTAAGGACAAGCCTTGGCAAGCGTGTGCAAAAGACAGACAAAGAATAGTAAGAAGTAGTACGTAGAGGAAAGCGTGGGCCGCAGAAAACAACACAACGATGAAATGGGCCAAGAGCTCAACCTGGTTCCCTACATGGACATCATGGTGAACTTGGTGCTTTTCATGCTCGTGAACATCATCAGTTTTTTGAGTTTCACCATCCTCAATACCTCCATCCCCACACTTTCCGATGGTACTTCCAAAGATGATCAATTGGCGGTTCGTGTGGATGTAGAATCTTCCTCCTACAAATTCGTCGTCACTCAAGGAGACAAAGTCATTGTCAACGCGGTTCTTCCCAAGATCGCAGGCCCTGATGGAGAAAAAATCTACGACACAGAAAAACTCTTGCAACTGGCCGAGAGTGCCAAAGAAAAATATCCTTTGGGAGGGCAAATTCTTTTGAATATGTCGGCCAACGTCAAATACGAAGATCTTGTGTCCACCATGGATGCTGTGGCCGAGACCCAGCCTGGACTTGCAGATTTGTTCATTGAACCAACCTTGAACATTTTGTGGGGGAGTTAGATCATGAGTCAGCAAAGCCACCCCAATTCTTCCTCAGAGCTCGAACAATACGTTGCTCGAAAAAAGAGAAAAGAAAAACGAGCCAAACGAAAAAGATCCAATGATGTCGTCGCCAAGGAAATCAACCTGGTGGCCATGATGGATGTGCTCACCATCCTTTTGATCTTTTTGTTGAAAAGTTATTCCGTGAGCGCACTTTCTATCCCTGTGGGTGGAACCATCAGCATTCCGTTGTCCAAGCAGACCATCAACCCAAAAGAAGCGGTGAAACTCACCATCACAAGCATCAAAGGTTCTACACCCGGGGTCATTGCTGTGGATGAAGAGGCCATTGTGGAACTTACGCCAGAATTTTTGGCGCAGTATCAGACCCGCTTGCAAAAAGGGGACTACACCATCAAAGAGGTCAAACTCGCTCTGGAAAAAAAGAAACGTCTGATCAAAGCCATGGCCAGCATTGTGGATGATGTCGTATTCGATGGCAAAATCATGGTCATCGCAGACAAAGAAACTCCAAGTTGGTTGATTCTCAGTGTCCTCGGGACATCCGCCGAAGCTGAATTCACGCAGTATCAGTTGGCCGCTGTTCGCAAGAGTCAATAACCCTTTGTGGGTGCCTCCTTTCATTCTTATCCTCTCTAATAATGTATTTCTAGGAACATGGTACCGATCCGTGGGTATGGATTCTGGCTATTACATTCTCTCTGCACATGGACCTCCGTCCCCTTTTTGGGGGGCGAAAACTTCCTTGACATCCAACAACGCAAAGTGTTAGTTGAGGGTGGAATGCGCGTACCCCAGGGGGAGAACCTGAGACATCTTCATCGCAAGGTGAGACAAGCTCGAACCCCCCGAGGCTTTTCGACAGAAACATAAAAGGTTAAAAACATTACCTTTTTTGATCTTCGAAGTTGGTACGCATGTTGCGTAAGCATAGGGTGGAGGACTGCGATCTGCCCTGGGGCAGTGGCAGCAAATGCAATCAGTTGTCTTGGAGGACAATGAACATGTTGGAAAAAGTACAAAACCTGATCTCAAAATTGCGATGGACCACGGGTCTGATCTTGGTTGTGGCCACGGCAATGCTTGCCTGTCAACAGCGAGGCAACGGATACCGCGGATACAACGGGTATTACCAACAAGGCAATCAGAGAGGCAATTACAACTACTCCACCAACAACAACCAAGCTCAAATGAATCCCGGATCCAGTTACGGTGGGTATCCTGCCGACATGATTGAGCAATTCCGACAACGCTACAACACGGGCAACGATCAAGATGATCAAACCACCGACGATGATCAAAAAAGCGGGTATGATCCTTACAAAGACGCTCGCGAATATGAAATTGTGGACCAATCCGATGATTGGAAAAAAGACGTAGTCATCATCAAAAAAGCTATCAGTGGAGGAGATCAGGCCCTGATCAAAGGAACCATGGCCGCCCGCATTGGAGGAATTTTGGCCGATGAAACAGACTCTGACGGTGATCGCATTCCTGATGAGATCGAAACGCTTCTTTCGGCTTCAGGGTCGATCCAATTTGGCAACGACCCGATTCCTGCAGCCAATTTTTGGGGTTCAGATGGTTTGGGTGCGATCCAAGGTATGGAACCTCGTCCAGGACTGACCAAAAATGAATTCAATGGGTGGACCATTGCTCATCGCATGTTCAAAGCCGAGGATCTCCAAATCCAAGAAAAAGTCAAAGTTCTCTTTGGCAAAGATAAAGCCAAAAAAGGCATTCATCCTGTAAGATCTGGGGACACACGGGCTGAGCAGCTCTCCACCGCATTGGACACTAAAGAAGACGATACATTGGATGTGATGACCTGGAGCAATCCAGATGATTTCTTCTACCAAGCTCATTTTGGAACTGCGACCAAAAAGAAAGACCAACAGACCTTTGTGCTTAGAACCTCAGACGAAGGTGCGATGTGGAAAGCAGATCAACAAGATGTTGGTGGTGTTCGAGGAGATTCAGGACCAAGCTTTGGACTTCTTTCTTCTGTGACCGGGGGCTATGGCGTAAACATCGCCAAACGCATCAGTTTTGAAAAACTCCGTGGGTATTCAGATTATACCGCCGCCAAACGCGTGGCGTTTTTCTCTCGCTATCTCTACCTCGAAGGCATGGATTCTTCCACTGGGTTAGGCAAGACCAATGCAGCGGCTGCATATCTATTTGATACGGCCAAACTCAAAAATGACTATGCTCTCAAAGACAAAGCTGCCGAAGGAGATGGAAAAAGATATCCCATTCTTGCCAGTCGATGGAACAAGTTGAACCAATACTTTCAACAAGAGTACCCATCCAACAAAGTGTTATCTACGGTTGAAATAGAAGGTAAAAACCCAGATAACATCATGTACAAAGGAATCATGATGCCTCGATCAGGAAAATACCAAGCCATCGGCGAAGGTTTGGATTTCTCCTTGATCCCAGGCGGAGACACCGTGAAATTCCCATTTGACATTGCCACGATTTCAGGTCGCACCAAAGTGCCCAGCAGTCAGGTTTCGTTGGCTGGTGTGGATGTCAACATCGATACGCTTCGAGACTACGATGAGTTTTTGACGGTAGCTGAGGCTTATCTTTATGCTCCAGAAGAAATGACACTGGTCATGGGAGCGTTGACGGTGCCCGAATCCGATGGAACTTCCGTCGTGGTTCGAGAGGGATCCGATGCCAACTTCTCTGCATTGGTTGTGGGGGAGACCACCAAGCTCGTTCACTCAGCTCTTCTAGCGGATAAAAAAGGAGATACCAGCAGTTTGAAAATCACATCCGAGACCGTGGTTGCAAGTGATACTCAGTGTCCATGGGTACGTGTGCTTTTCATCTATGCAAGCTCCTCCAAACAATTTGAGCGCATGCAAAGCAAGCAAGGTGGAGTTGTCCTCAACAACGAAATCTACAAACTTCGCTCCGATGGAACGGTTACTCGAATTGGTCAATCCGAAGTACGCATGCTTCCACCTCAGTGTGACTATACGACGAACAAAGGTGTGGTTCCCTTGATGTATGACAACACGTCTTCGATGAAAAACCAAGGCTATGACGAAGGTGTATATGTCGACAACACCCAAAGAGGATCCTTGCAATCACAGGCCACCTGGATGTCTGCAGCCGCAAGAGCGCAGCAGCAGGCTGAAGCTCAAGCTGCCAAAACTCTTCAAACCAATCAAACCGCCGCCAGCGAAGCGGCTACAGGTTTGGGTGTTTCTGATGTAGCGTACAACAGCAATGGAACCATGACCAGTGCGAGTGTAGCCTCCATTGCAAGCAGTGTGGCCACTTTGTTGAAAAATGAAAATCTTAGTCAACAGGATGCCAGTGACATCAGCAGCAATCTAGGCAAGCTGATTTCCTCCAGCGTGGTAGACGATACTGACAAAACAATGCTGCAAGGATTGAAAACAGCCGCCGATGAAAAAGTCGGTGAGCTTGCCAAGACTCCGTTTGAAAAGATGCTTGACGAAGAATCAACTGTTACCTCAAAAGGTTCCTATGCTGTCGTCAACATTGGAAGTGGGGAGTATCTTAGCATGCCAAACTCCACGCAGTTAACAGCCGTCGACAAAACCGAGTTGGACAAGGTTGCAGCGCTGATAAGCAAATGGCAAGGCCAGCCAGGAATTGTGTTTCACATCAAAGGTCATGCCAACGGCGTCGATAGTCCTGGAAACAAGAACGCCTCGCTGACCCGAGCACAAACGGTAGCGACCTACTTGCAATCCAAGGGAATAGATGCAAATCAAATCAAGGTCTACGGGATGAGCAGCATCCAAGCACTCGCTGGAAAAACCATCCATGATGGTGCCAATCGTCGTGTGGAAATTTTAGCCTTTGCAAACGGTGACGTGCCAGTCGCCGCTACTACTCAAAAAGTTACAGCAAGCAGAAGCGGTAGTGGTAGTGCAAAGCCTGCTGTGCCTGCTAAACCTAAAGTAGTCATTCCGAATTGATGTTTGTAATCTCAGGGGGATCAAACGATGAAAAAAAATAATGTTGTGTATGGCTTTTTAGGAATTTTGATTTTTTTTGGGTCTAGCCTGGAAAAGTCAGATGCTCAGGGTACTCTCAATGTGCAAGCTACGAGTTCATCCCCGATCTTCCAAAATTTGATAGACCAAACCCAAATGTTTTTGGATCAAATGTCTCTGACGGCCTTTGTTTCCATAAATGCAAAAACTGCCTTTCGACAAAGTCAAAATTCAAATGCAAATCTTGATCAAAGCGCTGATCAGAAAACTTTATTGAACTCTTTTGGTGAATATCTTCAAAGCAAAGTAGATGAGTTGTATACAAAAGGAGAGTATGCTTTGTCTACAAAGCTAGCCGACCTGTCAGGCGAAATCCTGTTAAAATACAAAAACGATTTTTATCCAGGGAGCGATGAGATTGCTTTATTTGACGTCACTATATATGAGCAAACAAGAAAAAAATACCTTCAAAAATTTGGTGAATATCTTCAAAGCAAAGTAGATGAGTTGTATACAAAAGGAGAATATGCTTTCTCTACGAAGCTAGCCGACCTGTCAGGCGAAATCCTGTTAAAATACAAAAACGATTTTTATCCAAAACAAGTTGAATTGGAAGACACTCTTCCTGAAGAGTATTTGGCAGGAGAAAGACAGCAAGTCATTACACGTTTGTTAAATATTTTTGAAGCTAGTGAAATAGCGTTTTCTTCCGGTCAACAAGCAAAATTTTCACCATCTCAAGTCATTTTGGCAATGTTGATGAAGAAAATGATTGAAAAAGCAGACCCAAATGGTTTGTCTTTTGTGCAAAACGAATTTTTTCAGGATTTGAACCAATATGTGGTATCCGTTTTTGATTTTTTCAATGGAAGTGGGTCGATCACGTCAATTGAAAACCAAAAGAGAATTTGTTCAGAGAAATTCTCAGATTTGGAATCTTTGATTGATTCTATCGAAGATGAAGAGTCAAAAGCTGATGCAAAGTTTATTTTAAAAATGGTGTATGTAGAGTCTGAGTTTATAGAAATTGTAACAAGTTTGATAAATTCTTCGAGAAGAGGCTATTCATTCCGTTCACATGTAAGCAATATTTATTCGGCCGCATCAGACTGGACTGCATTTTCGAAGTATTATGACGATGAAGTGGATATCGTTTCTCCAGACGTATCTTATTGCAACTCTTTTTCAGATGGATTTTTTGAAAGAGCAGTTGAATCAATCATAAAAAATATCAATGAGAATATTTTCATAGAAATTAAAAAACCAGATTTCATCAATGGAAGCGAAAATACCATATCAGCTTCAATTCAGCTCAATAAGATTAAACTCGATCAAAAATAAAATTTTTTCCAACTACTCTGGTGCCTGGCACATTTTCGTCAAAAAAGTCCCAGGCA
Organism: Bdellovibrionota bacterium; assembly: GCA_041391365.1. GTDB lineage: Bacteria > Bdellovibrionota_G > JALEGL01 > JALEGL01 > JAGRMV01 > JAGRAX01. Next base: position 99,705 of record JAWKOC010000002.1, read on the forward strand.
CCGGGGAGTAAATCTGGTACAATCTCCCATCATGGCGAGAACACAATCAAAGATGATTTCTCTGGGGAGCAAAGCTCCTGAGTTTTTGTTGCCTGAGGTGCGAACCTCCGATCGAATTGGCTTGTACGATGTACTCGGAGACAAAGCGTTGCTGGTCATGTTTTTGTCCAAACATTGCCCCTACGTCCAGCGCATTGCGGGCCAAATCAAGCCTTTGTCCGAGGATTACATCCCCAAAGGCATTCGTATGATTGGAATATCTTCCAACGATCCTGTTGCGTATCCTGAGGATTCTCCAGAGGAGATGGCCAAACTTGCCAGCGAATTGGACTGGAGATTTCCGTTGTTGTTTGATTCCACCCAAGAAGTTGCGAAGGCTTTTCACGCTGCCTGCACGCCAGATTTTTTTCTTTTTGATCACAAAGGCGCGCTTGTATACAGGGGACAGATGGACGATGCTCGTCCTCACAACGATGAGCCCAACAACGGCCATAGTTTGCGATCGGCATTCGACGCCATTCTCGCAGCCCAGCCCATCCCGGCGCCCCAACTCCCTTCTCTCGGCTGCTCCATCAAATGGAAATAACCCCAACCATCCCTGCACCCGGTACAAAATCACCGATTCTGTACCGGGTGCAAAAAGGGCGATTTGGTGCCATATCATTTTCGGTCAGTTGAGAATTTGTTTTTAAAATCAAAGGGTTTTAAAGCTTCAGTACTTGGAAGATAAAACTCAGGGTTGCGTAGGCCAATTTCGATCAATTTTTGTTTTGTCTCAGGGAATACTTCATTTAACCATTGAATTCTACGACCATATTGTTGTGGAACCATAAACTCGTTTTGTACAGGAATAGGACAGAGATGAAGGGGTAAAGCTTTGTTGTTGTGTTCATAGTAAAGAGTAGAAAATCGATATTGTTCAACTTTTTTTGAGATTCCGGCATAGATTGGATTTTGAAAAACGTATCGATATACATTTGAAAAATACAATTCATTTTTGACAATAGACCAGTGATATCGGTTTCCGAACAGATGATTCGATTTGTTCGATATGCTACCAATGTTTCTAGAAATCTGGCGTAGTGAAAGAGCCATGAATAAGTCCAAATTCATATTCGGTGTTGATACAATAAGGTGCAAGTGATTTGACATCATGACAAATGAAATAATATCTACCCCGTATTTTTTTTGGGAATATGAAAATTCATTGCACATCAAATCCCAAACTTTCTCTAGAGTGATAGGAAAAAACTCTCCGTTGTTGGTTCTCACATTTACGTGATAAGGATACACATCTGTTCTTTGTAGAATTTTTCTGCCCATAGCTAAGCCATAAGCAATTTTTGGACCAATTTTTACGGGAGCTATCGCGAATACAGTGCGACGCTTGGAAACCCTATCTCCACCTGCACCCGGTACACTTTTCCCCTTTTTGCACCCGGTACAAAATCGCCGATTCTGTACCGGGTGCAAAAAGGGGGATTTGGTGCCATATCATTTTCGGACACCGGAAATTGGACGGTTAGGAGGCTTTGACGGCTCGGGTATCCGCCCAGCGTTTGATTTCTTTGATTTGCTCCGACATGGTGGTTGAGAGAGGAACCGTTCGAGAAATTTCTCGATAAAGATCTTGGTCGTTGAATTGTCGTTTTTGATTGAAAGCTTCGTACATTCCACCGGCCACGATCTGTTCAATCTCTGCACCACTGAATCCTACGGTAGCTTTGGCCAACTCAACAAGTTTGAATTTTTCGGGTTTGTGGTTTCTTTTTTGGATGTGAACTTTGAAAATTTCGATTCGTTCTTCTTCCGTAGGCAAATCTACAAAAAAGATTTCATCAAATCGACCCTTTCTCAAAAGTTCCGGAGGCAATTTGTTGATCTCGTTTGCGGTTGCCGCCACAAAAACCAAAGATTGTTTTTCCTGCATCCAGGTCAAGAAAGATGAAAAAATACGTGCTGTGATTCCACCATCTCCTTGTGTAAATCCGGCTACTCCTTTTTCGATTTCTTCCAACCACAAAATCACGGGAGCCACGGCCTCTACGGTTTTCAATGCTCTTCGCATGGTTTCTTCAGGGTTTCCTACGGTTCCTCCATAGACTTTGGTCATGTCGAGTCTCATCAGAGGAAGTCGCCAGTATTGACTGATGGCTTTTACGCAGCTGGATTTTCCACAGCCCGAAACTCCTGTCAAAAGAACTCCCTTGGGAGGACGCAGTCCAAAAGCAACGGCTTCCTTGGAAAAAAATTTGCTGCGTGCAGACAGCCATTGTTTGAGATTTTTCAACCCACCAATTTCTTGCATGCCAAAATCTACGGGGATGTAATCCAAAATTCCTTCTCGTCGGACGATTTTACATTTTTCTTCGATGACCACGCGCAAGGCCGAGCGATTGATGGTCGATCGACCCGCGGTTGCTCGAACAAAAGCGTGGTAGGCCTCATCCCATGTGAGTCCAAGCGCGGATTTGATGAAATCGTTTTTTTCGTCGTCCGTGAGCTCGACTTTTACATTTTTTGCATTTCGCAAAGCTCCCTCGAACAAGCGCTCCAAATCTGCAGCCGAAGGCAATTCAAAATCCACCAAAGCCATTTCTTTGATCAAGGTGTTTGGAACATCAATCTGAGGTGCAATGATAAAAATGGTTTTGTAATAACTCTTCAGTTGTTGGTAGGCATCGCGAAGTTTTCGAAGCAGTTTGGGCTCAAAATGTTGATTGAGTTCTTTGAACGCATACAAACCCGCTTTTTTGGCCTTGATCACAAAATCAACCGCATGAAGAGGATCTTCGCTCCCTGGGATTTTTTCTCCTGAGGACGATAGCAGACCCTCGGTCACCGACCAGGTGTAAAATTCTAAGTTCTGTCCAAACCCATTGGCGGCCAGTTCTCGAATCACTTGAATGCATCGCTCATCTTCGTAGGTGGGCACAGCCACCAGAGAATATCGAGCAGCAATGAGTTTTTTGCATTCTTCTTTGAAGCCGGGCTTGCGCACCAGCATTTCGGGATTGGATGTTTCCACGGCCTGAGTTTCCATATGAGCCCTTCAGTATACGTGACTTATTCAAAAGTTACAGAGTTTTAGATTTGCATTGTGAGGGTGGGAGTTGTTTTGCAAGATATGGTGCCTGGGACTGGACTCGAACCAGCACGAGATTTCTCCCACTAGCCCCTCAAGCTAGCGTGTCTACCAATTCCACCACCCAGGCGTTGGGTTTGAGGTACTTGCCCCAATGTAGGTGAGCTACCTACATGGAAATGAAGGCTTTTTCTAGGAAAAAAACCCCTTGGACTGCGTGGATTTGGGCTTTGCTAGGGGCAGCAGCGATGGGGCAGCAAGAGCATCCCAGGCCATCATCATGGCTTTTTGTTGCAGCCGTGAGAACGCATATTGGCTTTGATCATTCATCGAAATCCACTGGCCAGGGATTTTTTTGCACTGAGATTTGCTCACCTCTAGGGCGTAGACCTGAACATGGTGTTTTTGGTGAGATAGAAGGTGTGTAAACATAGAAACCCCTTGAAGTGGCCATAGGTAGTCCTTTTCCATTCCCAGCTTGGTAAGATCTTTTGCAAGAAAGGTTTCAGATTCTGTCTCCAAGCTTGGGCACTCCCAGAGGCCGGCCCATCGACCTTGTGCGGGGCGTTGCCTGGCCAAAAATGAATTGGATTTTTTGTGGTGGAGAAAAAAGACATGGGTATAGATTTCCTGGACCTGAGTTTTGGCTTTTTTTGCCGGATATTCAGAAACACACCCGCGGCGCAAAGCTTGGCAGGTTGTGGCCACTGGACAAGAGGAGCATTTTGGATTTTTGGGCAGGCAGATGCGAGCTCCCAGCTCCATCATGGCTTGGTTGAAATCGCTTGGGCAGGAGGAATCGAGAAGCTCGTCGGCCATGGGTTGAATATTTCCCTTCAGACACAGCAATCGAGATAAAACGCGAATTACATTTCCATCGACACACGCAACCGGCTCTCCAAAAGCGATGGAAGCCACCGCTGCACTGGTGTATGGACCAAACCCTTTGAGTTTTTTCAATTCGATCGATTTCGAAGGTAGCTTTCCCCCATAGACTTGATCAATTTCTTTTGCAGCCATGTGCAAATGTTTGGCTCTTCTATAATATCCCAACCCCTGCCAAAGGGTTAACACCTGGTCTTGTGGTGCTTTGGCTAGGGATTTTACACTGGGAAAACGTTTCAAAAACGCTCATAGTAAGGGATGACGGTTTCGACACGCGTTTGTTGGAGCATGACCTCTGAAATCCAGATTTGATAGGGGTCCTTGCTTTGTCTCCAAGGCAGGGGACGTTTGTGAGATCGATACCAATCTACCAATGCTTTTTGAAACGCCTCTTTTGCGAACTTCACAGACCTATCTATAGTTGAATCGGAAAGGTTTTGGAAGGCTTTAGCGGTGCGTGAGATTCTCAAGAACGAAGTCCGAGATCATCTTGGCTGCCTTTGGTTCAATTTTTTTGAATGCCAGCGCAATGATCGTGGGATCGTGAGGGGTGTCGCCCTGTTCTACACGAACAGCCTTGGCTTTGACTTGGAACGGTGTGCGAGTGTCTGGCAGTGTAAACTCAATGGTGAATTCATCTTCCTGATGGGCAGGAAAATTCGTTGCCACAAGCATCCCAGACCAGCTCAGGTTCATCGCTTCGGCATAGCCATGAATGGGAGCACCTTTGTGAGACATTTGCAAGGGAATGGAGACCCTCAAACGTTTGGCTCGAATCAGACGATCTGTGTTCCCTTCGGTTTGAAGAGAAGGATCGTCCATGGTCATGGGACTCAGAAGAAGATCTTCATCGATTTTGGACATATCTTTACTATGCACGCCTTTGTTCTCTTACGCAAGAGAGAAAAACGTTGCTGAAGATCTGCGAAAAAAAAGTGAATCTCTGAATCAGATGATTTTTCGACCAAATCGATTCCAACGAATGCTGGGAATTTTCAGAGACGGTGAAAATTCATACAAAGGGTTGGTGGAATCCAACGATAGCCACACAAACAGAGCTCGACCACGAACATTTTTCATGGGAACAAATCCCCACACACGAGAATCTTTGGAGTTGTCTCGATTGTCTCCCATCACAAACAAAGAGTTTTCAGGCACAGGAATGGGGCCAAAATCACCGGGATAGGGATTGATCTCCAATGTTGGGTGAGTGACTCCATTGAGATTTTCTTCATAGAGCTGCGCAACTTCTTGAACGATCGTGGGTCTAAGATCGTAGAGTATCGATTTGTCCGTTTGGAGGGTTCGTTTGACTTCTTCCCCATTGATGTAGAGCACATCTTTTTTGATCTCCACCACATCTCCAGGTGTGCCGACCACGCGTTTGATAAAATTCATGGAAGGATCTTCTGGATAGATAAAAACAATCACCTCTCCACGTTTGGGTTTTCCAAAATCGATCAAATTGTAATTTGTGAAAGGCATTTTCAATCCATAGGAAAGCTTGCTCACAAAAATAAAATCACCGATTTTCAGTGTGGGGATCATCGAACCCGATGGAATTTTGTACGGGGAGGCAACGGAGTATCGAAAAATCAAAGCGATGAAAACAGCGACGCCTACCGAGCGAATCGTTTCTTTGGTGTTGTTGTTCATGAGCTAACGAACCTTTCCTGGCGTGGCCACACTCTTGTTGGGCCGAGCATAATTTGGACTTGCTTGATACACGTTCATGAGTTGCTGCTGGTTATACAACGTATGTCCCAATTCTACAATAGATGTTCCCAGGCTTTTGATTGGTTGATCTTCGTGGATCCAGTGTAAATGAAGATCCTTTTTTTCCGCCAAAGGCACAACGTTGTTTTTTGCATCACCCAAGCAAGGAAAGGGACTTGCAAATTGCTCAAGAAATTCGATGGGATCACAATCTTGTTCTTCTACCGAAACCTTCCAAGATGTTGCATCACGATGATAGCAGGCCGCATAGACACGGTGTTTGCGTGCATTTTGCATGACACAAACATCTTCCACATCGGTGATCCGGTTCGCCATGGCCATCATCGAGGAAAACCCTACCAAGTCCAATCCCTCGTTCCATGCAAATGCTTTTGCCGTGGCCACACCCACACGCAACCCAGTAAAAGATCCAGGTCCCAACCCTACCGCCATAAAATCCAAATCTTTTACACTCCACTGCATCTTTTCCAAAGCTTGCTGAATCTGAGGAATCAGCTCTCGGCAATGCGAAGATCCTTCTTCCACATAGGCTTCATACGCCAATGCATTGCCTAGGCCCAACGCGATGGTCATTTTGTTGCTGGAAGTATCGATGCACAACGATCGTTGTGTATGCTTGGAGCTCATTGGAAAAAATCTTTGATTCGATCGACAAAAAATCGATTGATGTCCACATAGAATACCAATGCCATCAAGCCGAGCACCATCACTACGCCAATCTGCTGCGCCCACTGACGAACCTTGATGTGAACAGGACTACCCTTGAGGGCCTCGATGAAATAAAACAACAAATGTCCGCCATCAAGCACCGGTACAGGCAGCAAATTCAATACCCCGAGAGTGATGCTCAAAATGGCCATGAGTCGAAAAAAAGAAACCCAGCCACCATTTTTGTAGGAAGTTGAGGCCATGCTAAAAATGGAAATGGGCCCACCCAAAGAATTGACCGAAACTTTTCCCGCAAACAGCTTACCCATTCCGATGACCGTATCTCGGGTGATGTTCCATGATTCTTGAGTACCCCGAACCATAGCCACAAAAAGATTGCTGGTTTGGTCGTTGGTGGTATCCACCTGTGCAAACTTGGCCATGGAACCAATGCCCAATTGTCGAACAAGTTTTTTCTCTTTGGTGATTGGATCTTTGTAGGTTTTTTCTTCAGGAGTTATTGTGAGTTCAATCTCTTGCTCTTCCCTGAGAACACTGAGGATCATCGGTTGTCCCTGATTTTCTTGCACTTGTGTTTGAACATCAAACCAACTGGAAATAGGCGCACCATCGATGCGTAGCACATAGTCACCGCTTTGGATCAGAGCTGGGGTGCTTTCCGAAGGAGTACTCTGACTCACCATCAGTTCCAAAGGTCGAAGTTGAATGTCTTGCGCGTTTTCGAAAGTTGCTTTGAGAGTGGTTTGATCATCTCGCAAGACTTCCATTTCAGAGATGGCTTCTTGGCTTGCAAGATCTTGCACCTGCCACCAATGAGAAATTTTTTTCCCATTGATCGATGTGATCACATCCCCTGAGGCAAAACCTTTTTCCATCAATGCAGTATCCTGCTGCGTAACTGCGATGGCAGGCAAAAATTCCTGAGGAGAAATTCCAAGTTTGCCCACGGGAACTTCTTCTCCATAAGCATTTCGTCCAGGGGACATGGCGGGGGTCAGGGAGATACTCATGGGTTTTCCATTGCGAATAAAATCGATGGTGGTTTCGAGCCCACCGCGTTTTTGAATGATGTCAGAGAGATCATCCCAAAACGTAACGGGTTGTCCTTGGATGGATGTGATTCGATCTCCCGGTCGAAGCCCCGCTTGCCAAGCGACTTGTGAGGGATCGGTATATCCCAACTGCGTAGAAATTTTGGGGATGCCCACCAAAAACAAAAACGTAAACAAAATCACGGGAAGAACCAGGTTGAATACAGGGCCCATGATGGCAATGGCAATGCGTGTCCACACATTTTGGTTGTCAAAGCTTCGTGGATCGTTCGTGTGAGGAGCGTCTTCAGACTCAATGGTTTCCTCGCCCCGCATTTTTACGTAACCACCCAGGGGAAGCAAACACAAAGCATATTCCGTTTCACCCCATTTTTTTCGGAAAATCGCAGGACCAAATCCAATGGAGAATCGCTCCACAAATACCCCCGACCACTTGGCCACTGAAAAATGCCCCAATTCATGGATGAATACCAAAATGCCAAAGAGCAAAATAGGGATGAGTACGTTTGAAAACATGGTGTTCGGTTCTCCTTCTACGTTTGTCTTTTACTATACCTGAACTTGGAACCTTTTCCCAGAGGTGAACCCCAAGAAAAAAGAGATCAAGGGAGCATTTTTTGTTGTTATATTCAAGGGTTACTTCAAAAACTCTTGATCAGACCAAGATAAACCCCGCAAGGCTCAGGTCAAGGTCAATCTTGAATGATCGTCAGAGCCTTGGCTCTGCCCCAGGCATCGGCAGCCACAAAATCAGCGAGCTCCTCGCAGCCTCGCTCGTGGAAGGCCAGCAAGACTTGCTCGTTGATGGATGCGATCTGTGTGAACCGGATGCGTTCATCCAAAAAGGCTTTTACCGTGACCTCATTGGCTCCATTCAATGCGGCCGGGTGGGTTGGACCCATCTCCACGGCATGTCTGGCAAGATTGATGCAAGGAAAACGTTCATGATCAGGTTCAAAAAACTCCAAGGTCGAAGAAGTGGAAAAATCCACACACGGAGCAATGTTTTTGAGACGATCGGGATACGAGATGGCGTACGCAATGGGAGCCGCCATGTCCGGTACGCCCATTTGAGAAATGATCGATCCATCCCAAAACTCCACCATGGAGTGAATGATCGACTGAGGATGAACCACCACATCCACCTGAGAGATGGGCAAATCAAAAAGCCACTTGGCCTCGATCACTTCCAACCCCTTGTTCATCATGGTTGCGCTGTCGATGGTGATTTTTTCACCCATGGACCAATTGGGATGCGCCAAGGCTTGGGCTTTGGTTACGGTGTGGAGGTCCAGATCTTTTTTGCGAAAAAAGGGACCACCCGATGCCGTGAGAATCAAACGTCGAATGCCTTGCGTGGGGGCATTTCCCAAGGATTGAAAAATGGCACTGTGTTCGCTGTCGACGGGAAAAATGCGTACACCATGTTTTTTGGCCAGATTCATCATCCACGCGCCGGCCACCACAAGTGATTCTTTGTTGGCCAGAGCAATGTCTTTGCCCGCCTCAATTGCGGCTACCGTGGGTTTGAGACCCGCTGCTCCTACAATCGCACTGACGACAACCTGCGCGTTTTGTGATTGGGCGACCTTGCAAGCCCCTTCTTCACCCCACACAATTGTGGTCTGGGTTTTGGGCAAAAGAGCGTGCAGAGCTTTTGCACCTTCTTCGGTTTTGGTGGAAACGATGGTGGGTCGAAACTCTTCAACCTGTTTGGCCAACAGTTCAACATTGTCTCCCGCGCTGATGCCCACCAGCTCAAACGCATCCGGATGTCGTCGGAGCACACTCAACGTGCTTTGTCCGATCGAACCTGTGCTTCCCAGTATGGAAATTCTTTTGGCCATGACTATGTCTTTTCCTGAATTTGTTGCGAAGTCAAGCCGAAGCGACGTTCTCGTTTTTGGTACTCTTGAATTGCGGTTTCCAAATCTGCGATCGAAAAATCAGGCCACAGTACAGGAGTTACATGATATTCACTGTAGGCGCTCTGCCAAGGCAAAAAATTGGAGCTGCGAAATTCTCCGCTGCTGCGAATGATTAGATCGGGATCGGGGTATTTGTGCGTATCTAAATATTGTCCCACCGTGGATTCCTCAATCTCATCGATGTGAAGTCGACCTTGGGAAACATCCCGGGCCATGGCTCGAAAGGCTCGCACCAGTTCATCTCTTCCTCCATAACTTAGCGCTAAGATCAAGGTCATCTCTTTATAACGTTTGGTTTTTTCGATGGAATGAAGCAGCACCTTCCGAGGAATCAAAGGTAAATTGTTGATGTTTCCAATCGTTTCAAGTTTGACGTGGTTGTCATGAAACATGTGGAGGTCGGCTTCCAAAAAACTTTTGAGAAGACCCATCAGTCCTTTGACCTCTAGCTCTGGTCGATTCCAGTTTTCTTGAGAAAACGCATACAAAGTCAAATACTTCACACCCATGTTTTTCGCGGCCACAACAATTTTTTTTACGGTTTCAACACCTTGCTGATGGCCTTCCAGTCGGGAAAGACCTTTGGAAGCAGCCCAACGACCGTTACCATCCATGATGATGGCGATGTGTGTGGGAAAGTGTGGATGTGATGAGGTCATGAAAACAAAAAAAACGAAGGCATAAAAAAACCTTCGTCAAACTCAAATGGACATGATTTCCTTGGATTTTTCATCCACCACGGTATCGACTTTGGCAATGAACTGATCCGTTGTTTTTTGAATTTGATCTTGAAGCTTTTTCTGATCGTCTTCGGTGATGACCTTATCTTTGAGTGCAGATTTGATTTCATCCATCCCATTTCGGCGAATGTTGCGAATGGAAACCCGAGCATCTTCTCCGATTTTGGAGGCCTGCTTTACTATTTCTTTTCTTCGATCTTCGGTCAAAGCTGGAAGAGGGATGCGAATGATTTTTCCGTCGTTCTGAGGGCTCAACCCAAGATCTGATTTTTGAATGGCTTTTTCAATCTCCCCCAAGCTGCTTTGATCCCAAGGCTGAACCACAATCAAGCGAGCTTCTGGGGCGGTAACATTGGCCATCTGTGTGATGGGGGTTTTGTTTCCGTAGTAGTCGACCAACACATTTTCCAGAATGCTGGGCGTGGCTCTTCCACTTCGCAGTTTGTTGAGTTCGTCTTTGAGAGATCCAATGGATTTCTCCATTTGTGAAGAAACCTGTTGATTCAATTGTTCGATCATGTTGTTTTCCTCCAGACCAATGTGCCAATGGTTTCACCCATGATGGCTTTTTTGATGTTTCCCTTTTGGGTCATGTTGAAAACCAAGATGGGCAATTGATTGTCCATGCACAGTGAGGTTGCTGTGGCATCCATCACGCGCAAGTTTTTTTGCAAAACTTCAATGTAAGTCAGTTGATCGAATTTTGTTGCATTGTCATTTTTGAGAGGATCGCGATCATACACACCATCGACTCGCGTAGCTTTTAAGATGATTTCGGAATTGGTTTCCATTGCGCGCAGAGCTGCGGCAGTGTCAGTGGTAAAAAATGGATTTCCTGTGCCCGCAGCAAAAATCACCACACGACCTTTTTCCAGGTGTCGATTGGCTTTTCTACGGATGTATGGTTCTGTGACTTCGTGCATTTCCAAAGCATTTTGAACACGAGTGTAAACGCCAAGGCTTTCCAATGAATCTTGCAGGGCCAAAGCGTTGATGACCGTGGCGAGCATTCCCATGTAGTCTGCGGTGGCTCGGTCCATGCCCTTGGCCGAACCGGCTACACCTCGAAAAATGTTTCCACCGCCAATGACAATAGAGAGTTGAACTCCCAAAGCAGATATTTCTTTGAGTTCCTCGGCAATTCGAGAAAGAATTTCAGGATCAATGCCGTAGCCCGAATCCGCACAAAGAGCTTCTCCGCTTAGTTTGAGAAGAACTCTTTGGTATTTTGGTTCGGGCATGGCGTGGTATCCTTATAGGTTTAGGCTTGATCGCCCAATTGAAAACGAACAAAGCGTTTGATGGAAATGTTTTCACCGAGCTTTGCGATTTTTTCAGTCAGTAGATCTCCAATGGTTTTGTCGGGATCTTTGACAAAGGCTTGTTCGACCAAACAAATGTCCGCGAAGTATTTGTCCATTTTTCCGTCTACGATTTTGTCGAGCACGGCAGCAGGTTTGCCAAGATCTTTGGCTTGGTCCACAAACACCGCGCGTTCTTTGGTTTTTACATCCTCAGGTACATCGTCTCGTTTTACGAACATGGGGTTGGCCGCCGCCACATGCATGGCGATGTCTCGTACCAATTCTTGGAAGTCGTCGGTTCGTGCCACAAAGTCGGTTTCGCAATTGACTTCTACAAGCACACCAATTTTTCCACCACCGTGGATGTAAGCTTGCACAGCACCATCACCGGTACTGCGAGCTGCTTTTTTGGAAGCAATCGCTAGACCTTTTTTTCGCAAGAACTCAATGGCTTGATCGAGGTTGCCGTTGACTTCCGTCAAGGCTTTCTTGCAATCCATCATCCCTGCGCCAGTTCGATCTCGCAGGTCTTTGATCATTTCTGTTGTTACACTCATGGTATTCTCCTCGTTTTTTAGTTGCCAGTTGCGGCGTCAGCACTTTTTGCGGTCGTTTCTTTTTTGGTTGTTTTCTTCTCTACGATGGGACCGCTTGCTTTTTCTTTTTTCGTATCTGTTTTTGCTTTTTCTTCTTTTGCGGCTGCCGCTACAGGCTGTTCAGCTGCTTTTTGCTGTGGTTTTTTTCGTTCCGCTTCAGCTTGGAGACGTTTTTTGGTTTGCTCTTGAAGAACAACTTCATACTGCTCCGCACCTTCCAAACATGCGTTGGCAATTTCAGAAAGAAACAAACGAATGGATTTGAGTGCATCATCGTTGGCAGGGATTACATAATCAATGCCATCGGGATTGCAGTTGGTGTCCACAATCGAGATGATGGGAATGTTGAGCTTTTGCGCTTCTTTGACAGCGATGTGCTCTTTGTTGGGATCAATCACAACGATCAACTCTGGGGTTCGATCGAGTTTTTTGATTCCTGACAAGCTTTTTTCCAAACGATGTTTTTCTTTGGTGATGAAGAGAATGTCTTTTTTTGAATGTTCTTTGACTTTTTCAGTTCCAAGAATTTCTTCAATCTCGTTCAACCGATCAATTCGTTTTTTGATGGTTTCAAAGTTGGTGAGCATTCCACCCAACCAGCGTCGGTTAACATAATACTGTTTTGCACGATCGGATTCTTCCTGAACAATCTCTTGTGCTTGGGGTTTGGTTCCCACAAATAGAACTTTTCCGCCTTTGGAAACCGTATTGACAACGACTTTGCGAGTTTTGTTCCACTGCGAAAGCGTTTTTTCCAAGTTGATGATGTAAATTCCATTTCGAGCCCCATGGATATAGGGTTTCATCTTTGGATTCCATCGATGGGTTTGGTGACCGAAGTGCGCGCCTGCATCGAGCAGACTTTGAATGGTGATAGACATGTTTTGCTCCTTGTTTTGGTTATGTCCTCCGCTTTTGACCAAAGCAAGCACCATTGGGTGCCTTTTTGGGGCCCGAATTTGGAAATCTTTCCAAATCACCGTGGGCAAAAGAGTCACCAGACTCTTCTTTCTGATTTGACCTCAAACCAGCAAAAGCGTGTGTCATTTCAATTTGTTGGGGCCTTTTCTAGTACGTTTTGTCCTCAATTGCAAGGGCTGAAATCCCGCTTTCATAAGGGGGACGGAGCTCTTTTGTGACCCGTGGCTGCAGCGAAGGAATAACCTCCAAAATGACCTCCGCCCCCAAAAAAAGCATGCAATATTAAAGGTTTATCATGATCCAAATTCGGGGCCGTACGACTGGACCCAAACTATAATTCGGGTCCAGTCGTACGGCCCCGAATGGGAGGGGTTTAGGGGGTGAAGTCGGAGAAGAGTTCTTTGTTGCCGTAGAGCTCTTCGATGAGAAGGGCGGTTTTTTCTTCTCGTTCTTTTTTGGAAGAGAATCCAAAAAGCTGATCTTCCAAAGGATCATCGATCTTGTCTTTTTGATACACCAGGTGAGGCGCACCCCAGTTGTCCATGAGCCAGTTGAATCCGTACCCATTCTTGAAATACTTATCCATGGTGTAGATGAAGTAGGGCATCACGGCCATGAGTTGACTTCCCATGAGAAGGTTGTTGCACATCAGCCGGTAGATCGTTTGATTCCTGTACAAACTCATCATTGCGCTGGGAACTCCATACATGAAGGTGTTGAACACAAACAAATCCGCCATGGGATGACCGAAGGGAGCTCCCGGCATGCCGGGCTCTCGAAGCTCACTCATGGTATCGTAAAAATTGTCCGCGATGAGTTCCATAAACTCGTCCATGTATTCTTCTCCGGATTCGCTGACAAAATGAACCAATTGTTGCCCATCCATGTTTTTGATGATGACCTCGGTATCTGTCGCCTGAATGTCGATGGATTTTCCCCCTTGATCGAAAAATTCGGTGTCCATGTTTTCAAGGGTTTGAATCACATTCTCTTGTGATTCTTCCATGAGGATTTTTCCATAAAGTTCGATCAAGTCCGGACTGTTTACGATCATTTTTTTCAGGGCTGCAATTTCCTCCAAAGAAATGACGCCCGAGTTGTGCATGTCGAGCAAGATTTCTTTGACTTGCGGTTCATACACCTGCTTGAAAAATGTGAGTTGATTGGTGACCAACCCTACGGTTGCATTGGAGTATCCGGTGTCCAGGAGGACTTTTTTCAAAAAGCCGCCATCTTTGGCGATGTGAATTTTTGTGGCGATGTAAATTCCCAAAAAGGAGCTCGCGATGGTGATATAAAATCGTTTCCATGTAGCGCCACCATCGATGGGATTTGGACTTCCCCACTCTTTGTCCATGTTTTTGATCCAGTAACCCAACAGTCCCAGTGGAAGTCCGATGACCGTTTGAAAACCTTTGTAGCTCCGATAGGCGTATCGACTGAATACAGAATCATTTCGGTTGTAGCACCCTCTCATGAGGTTCTTGAAGTTGGCGGTTCGTCGCCGAGCCTCCGATGCGGCCTGCTCTGTGTTCATTCCTGCTCGTACCAAATCTTCATAGTGATCGATGAAGTTATTCATCAGCCGAAACCGATATTTCACAATCTCTTTTACATATTTTGATGTGGAGGTGTTTTGGATGGCTTTGACCAGCACCTCAAACTCTTCGATGGCCTCTGGCGTGGCATTGCGGATTCGCTCCTCGTATTTTTTCAAAATGCGCAAACTTGCAAAGATATCTTGAAACACCTCTCCATCCATCAAAATTTCGCTCATCGAGTTGGTGGTGTTCCCTGGGCTGATCAATCCAGAGCGTGTGGGAGCTAGATCTTCAAACACCAAACCTCCTGCGTTGAAAGGGCGACCCGCCGAATTGACCAATGAACGAATTCCCGAGTGGTTGGTTTTTTCCATGGAAGCAAATTCAATGATGAATTTGAAAATTTCATAATCTTCATAATCAATGTCCAGTGTTTCCGCCCGATGCAAAACACCAAGCCACGAACGATGTTCGTCCGAAATTTCGGACCCGTTCAAATGAGCAAGAATTTTTTTGGCTTTGGTGGACAAAATATTGGATTTCGATTTGGTAAGATTTTGAATTTGGCGAACCATTTGTGCTCGATAAAAATCATTGATCATGGATCTTCCATTGATCAATCGATACAAAGCCAGAGCTGATTCGAAATCCGCAATTTCAATGTTTCTCAGGATATCGGCGTTTCCAACAAGTCTTGAGATAGATTGAAACTCATTGAATTCAATGGTTCTGGTCAGATTCAAGACTTCGTCACTCACAAACGAAGCGACCATATCTCCACCAGGCCCAATTTTGGCCATGGAAAAAACTTTTTGAAAATCATCTGACAATGCAAGACCATCACGTTCACTGATTGAAATGTTTTTCAATGTTTCAAACACAGATCTTGCTTGAGAGTTTTCTATTCTTCTTGTTGCATCGATCGCAAAACCACCTTCAATGGTTTCGATGGTCAAAAGGTTTTCTACCCCATAGGCTCTTCGATAGGTATCGTTGAAGACATCGACAAAGTGTGTACAGGCCTCCAGAGAGTAGTGGTAGGTTTTGGCGAGGTCATTGGTCAAAAGTACCACATCCATGGCAGTGCGAACCGGCATGGTCACAATCGAAGCGATTGACGTGGCCAAATTGTCACTGGTCAACCGAACGACGTACCGGGAATTTGCAATGGCTCTTCCATCAGCTGCGACTTGAGTGAGTGTGAAGCGCGTGTATTTGCTTTTTTCATTGAGAAAATTGATCAGTTCCTGGGCTTCTTGGATGGTGATGTTTTTTTGTTCGATGCCATACTCGATCCATTCGATGATTTTTTTCACCTTGGTGGGGCTGTCCAGGGGGCTGGAAAATATTTTTGCCAGAAACCGAATCCGAAACTCTTTGAGGTTCCAAATTTTGTATTTGTAATAAAAATCAGGTTGCATGATCATTTTCCAAAACATTTCTTTGGAGGCAAACATTGGGGCATAGGTTTCGATGAACTCTTGAAGAGACTGTACGATCAAGTCTTTCTGACTCTTGATCCATTTGATTCCCTCTCGAATGGGATTGAAAAGATACTTGTTGCGCAGCCGATTCTCTTTGAAAAGATGGGGATAGTTTTCTTTGAGCCATTTTATGTCTCGACCGCGTATGATCTCTTCCAAAATGGTTTCGTAGTTGACATCTTCAACCAAGTTGAAAAACAAATATTTATCATCCATGATAAAATCCGGGAGAAGGCGCTGCGCATGCATGTGGTAAAGATCTGACAGTCGTTGAAATTTTTCTTTGGCACTGAGCAAAATTTTGTGGAATCCCAAAGGATGGAGTTCTACGCGAAGAAATTTGTTGAGATTGCGAAACAATTGCACCATGGCATTGGAAGTGGTCCATAATATTCCCGCGGCATCCACACCCAGAAACGCTACTCCCATCGCAGATGACAATGCATGACTGGAGATCAAATCCTCCAGGGCGCTGATCTCTCCAAGATTGATTTGTTGACCGTCATTGAACACGGAGAGAAGTTGTCTTCGAATTTTCATGAGCTCTCGATAGGACTGAGTCATTTTTTTCAAATCTTGCGAGGTAAGTGGAAGAGCGGCTGCAGACCCTGACAAGGCCACAATCAAGGCACGTTGGAAGGTGGTCAATCCAGTGGTAGAGATAGCTGCGGCAGCAGTGAAAGGAATGGAAACAATAGAGATCGTCAGTAGGGCATTGTCGAGGCCCTGCTCCGCTTTTTGCACAGATCGTTCGTCCAAGGACAAAACATCGACGATTGGACAAAGAAGCTCTGCAGTTTTGGGTTGCGTGAGAAAGGCTCTGGAGAATCCTTTGGGATAGTCCAACATGAGTCTTCCCAGCTCCAAGGACTTGCTTTCCAAAGAATACCGGGTTCGTGTGGGAGTCCAAGGTATTTCAGGTTTCATGGGATTCCACCCATAAAGCTTGTGATGTTCATTGACCATCCGCACATTTGCGATGATGGCTTGCATGAGTCCAAGTTCAATTTGCGATAGAGATGGATTGCTGAGGATACGATCTTTTTGAGCAGGTTCTTCGATCCAGTCATGCAATCTGATTTTTGCGGCATTTTCGATGATTTTTTCTTCGGTGAACTCTTTTCTCATCCATGGAACAACTTTTCCACCGGGTAGAACCGTGACATTCCAACGTTCCCACCACAAGGCCCAGCCCTCGCTTCGAGTGCGACCTTGGAGAGCAGAGGTGAACACCAGGTTTCCTGGAAAGTGTTGTGCGGCCATTGCAAAATGATTTTTGACCGTTTGTGCATGGAGTTGATTGATGGGGTCTTCTTTTCGGCGATCTTCTCCCGAGTTGTACCTGGCGGTTGGTCCATTCATGTGCATCGTTGGTTCTTGGTAGGGAACGGGATCCTGGATGTTGGCTTCAAGCGAATTGTGATGTTCAACGAAGGTATCAAAATAAGATTTGATTTCGTACAAGCCCATGAAACGATGAGAGGGAATTTCGTTGAGCTTTTTCCATCCCAACCAGATGAGAATGGTGCGAAGATCCACATAACTTCTCACGGGACTTTGATCCACAATGTTGGACTGATCAATCTTGATGCTGATCTTGGGGCATGGGGATTCCGCAGGGCAGACCATTTGCACCGCTTCCATGAAAAGCTCTCGCTCTGGAACAATCGGGTTTTTGATCAAGCAATCGTAGTATTCCTGGGATTCGGGTTTGCACAAGCGAACATTTTTGGAGTTCAAGCTGTGCAAATAAAAAGACACGTTGATTACGGCTTCCAGCAAAATGTTTGTGTAGGCGAGATCTTGAAGATAGTGCATGCCCACATACATGCGCTCTTTTTGGTCGTTGACGATTCCTGGGTAATAGGGTTCCTTGCGCTGGACAAGATTTTGAATTTCAGGGTGATTCTGCCCCACATTGGAAGACCAATAGATGTTGTCGTAACTTTTGAGAAAGGGGAGGGTCAAGAACGAGAGTTGATGATCGGTTTGCTGCGTGGCCACGTATGCATCGGAGGGAGTGATCAAAGGAAAGAACACCTGGTTGTCTACCCCTTCGAACATGTCTCCAATTTTTTTGAAATGCTGAGCCTGGTGGGTGAACAACTGACCTTTCTCATCAAACGAATCGTTGAGAAACGTCACCCCTCGAAAACCGATCTCTTTTCGTTGCTCAGCCGCAAATGGATAGAGACGAGACTTGGGATTTTTTCGATCAGGCGCACAGGTCTGAAAAATATTTTTTTCGACGGCTTCGATTCGGTAGAGTTTGGAAAGCGTCATTTGGAGGCGGTAGAAATCCTCAGCGGGGATGGCACGAGCGTGGGGGTGGTTGATGACCGAAAGCATGGCCGCAACCACATGCTGACGTTGGTCCGATCGCAAGGTATGAAAGGACTGCGCATCGGCGATCAAGTGATCCAGGCTTCGATGAATGGTTTCTGGAAAATCTTCGGGCTTGGGTTTTTCTTGGATGTTGTTGAGATAGGTAAGAATGTTGGCCGAGTGGTTGACCGCCAGAATCTGTTCATAAAAGTGATCGGATTCGTCGGCTTCGGTGAAAATAGAGTCAAAATTTTGAGCAAAATTAGGGATTTGGATGGCTTCGGGTCTTGGGCGGAGGTGGTTTGGGGGATGATCCATAACAAAAAAGCCATGGTTAATTTTTGAATTCCCGTAGATATGTTGTCCCCCTTCATGATCTCCTTCATCCGCTCAATTCCACCTTGCAGCAACGCGCCACGGTATATCTGAGTCCAAGGCTGACCAACAAGTTAAGATTGGATAAAGTAGCGTTTTCAATGAAGATCTTAAATCAATCTTAATTTGCTCGAAGCAGGGGCTCACTTATAAGTTGAAGCAGATGAGGTTGAAAACGTTTCTTTTTTCTGGGGATGCTTGCTGTATATCACAGCTTCACACGCAAGTGCATCGACGCTGTCAGAAAATACATCTACCCTGATTTCAGTCTCAAAAATCCAGGTTCCAACATCGTGTTTGACCGTTGGAATGACCAAGGGCTTGCATGGAAAAAATCGAAGGCAAAGTCTACTTGCTCTCGTATCATCCTCATTGCACATCTCAAGATTCTCGGCCTTGTGTCTATTTCATGGTTCGAGGTGCCGATGGAAAATATTCTCACAAAGAAGCCCACGTGTTTCTACCGTCCAGTCGACCGCGCCAGCCTTCACAGCCCGTCCAGGTCGAGAGGGTAGATCGTATTGCGAATGAGTTTAAGGAAAACACACAGTTTTGTCAGCATTTGGAGGAATGGTTTGGCCATTTGGCAAGTTCTTCGCAGCCCCGTACGCCCAACGTGGTGTTCATTCGACCTCGTGCATGGGACAAGAGTTTGCAAGAGCAAGGCGAACAAAATGAATTGATGATCAGTTTTTATCATGATTCCCACACGCCCTCGGATCAGTTGAATGTGTATTTTTACACAGCATTGAGTGTTGATAAGAATTTTCATGTAAGCCAACCCGGCCAGGGAAAAGCACAGTTTTTGACAGAGTATCCTCAAGGGTTGGACCGATCTTCTACGATCTCAAAACCTTTTTTCTCTTCCAACATTGATTCATCGAAGGCTCATTATAGCGTAAGAGCCTTGCATACTCAGCGTGCCGTCAAGCCCACCAGAGGAGGCTATACCATGCCCCGTTCGGTCGGGATGAGCAATTGGAATTTGAAAGGTGCGATCAATACCATTGAACAGCCCAATGCAGATTGGGCAGAAGGCCTGGTCAAGATGACCATTCGGTATGGAAACGTTCCAGAACCTGAATGCATCAATTCTCTTGGTTGTGAAAGTGTGTCCACGGACATGACCATCGTCAAATACTTTGACCAAAAAGATCCACAGTTGCGAGCTCAATTTGTTGCATGGGTTGGTCGAGAATTCGATTCTGCGGCACAAGGCTGGGAGAATGTGGCCTCCACAACGATTCATGCAGGCAGTACGCTGCGCCAGCAGTTGGCGAGTTTGGATTTTGCGCGAGTCAATCATGATCGAGGTACCCTGGAAAAACCTCTTGCCTGCGCGTCAACCGATCGTTTCTCCATCGCTCCTCGCAGCTGATCTTTTCAAGACCTTTCTTTTTTTGAAATCCACTGGAACATGTTTTCTTTTTTTGAGTTTGCAGTAAGATTGCTTCTTGCATGAGTGATTTTTTCCATGAAGCCACAACCGGATTTTTGCAGCCCATCGGAGAGTTTCTGAGCGATGAATCGGTCTCAGAAATCATGATCAATGGATACAAGCAAATTTATATAGAAAAAAAGGGAAAGATTCTTCCGACCAAGGCTCGATTCGAAGACAGTGATCACTTGATGGCTGCCGTTCGCAGAATCGCCCAAGCGGTGGGGAAAAAAATGGATCAGGAACATCCCATCATGGATGGGCGTTTGAGCGATGGTTCGCGCGTGCATGCGGTCATTCCACCTGTGGCCAAAAAAGGCATCTATCTTACGATTCGGAAATTTACCAAAGACACATTGGATTTGAAAACCTTGGTCAAGGTGGGGGCATTGTCGCTCGACATGGCCAAGTTTTTGAATCTGTGCACGAGTCTGAAAAAAAACATGATTGTATCTGGAGGCACATCGTCAGGAAAAACAACACTCCTGAATGTGATTTCCTCACTGATCCCCAAAGAGGATCGGATTGTTGTGATTGAAGATGCAAGCGAACTTGACCTGAATCAGGATCATGTTCTCCCCATGGAAACCTTGCTTGGATCCAGAGAAGATCAAGCCAAAATCAGCATACGAGATTTGGTCAAAGCTTCCTTGAGGATGAGGCCGGATCGCATCGTCATCGGAGAAGTTCGATCGGGAGAGGCTATGGATTTGCTGCAAGCCATGAACACAGGCCATGATGGATCTTTTGCGACCATTCATGCTAATTCTCCGTTAGGGGCTTTGAGCCGCTTGGAAACCTTGGCCATGATGTCGGGCATGGATTTTCCGCTGATCGCTCTTCGTTCTCAAATTGGATCTGCGGTAGAAATATTGGTGCAGACATCACGGATGAGAGATGGAACACGAAAGATCACACACATCTCCGAAGTCTTGGGCGTGGATGAAGCGGGTCACTATCATGTGGAAGATTTGTTTGTGTTCAAGGTGAAAAAAATAGATTCCAAGGGAAATGTTGTGGGGGATCATCAGGCTACTGGAAAACTACCCAGCTTTTATCGAGATGCCAAGATGCAAGGGTTTACGATCAGTCGTGCGATGTTTCAAAAGTCATCATGATCTTTGAGCGGCTTCCCTCTCCCCTCCAAAAAAGGTAACCTCTTCACCATTGGGTGTGTCATGTGGGGTTCCAATGTTGGAATCCATAATAAGATGAGGTGGTGTCCTGCAAAAAATGGCTCGCCCTAACTCTATGGTTTCAAAGTTAATGCTCTGATTGGCTGCGCTTGAGTTTTTTTCCGGACACCACCTCACCTCACTACGTTTCAACCTCTTCACTGAATATCTTAGAAAGAGGGAACTATGGTCGCTTGCTGTAGGCAAGCGTCCTTTTTCTCTCTCTCTCAGATTACCAATGAAATGCCCAAACTTTTGAAAAGCTTTTTTGAAGGCTTGTGAGAAACTCAAGCGCAGCCACAAATACGTGGCTTCATTTCTATTCCAAAAGGCGAGCCATTTCTCACAAGCCTTCAAAAAAGCTTAGGAAACGTTCTGAGAAAGGAATGATCTATGACACACCCAATGGTGAAGAGGCCAATGCAACATCGGCCGAAGAAAATTTATTTTTTTTATAAAAAAAGAACTTAAAATTCTTTGGGATTGGGGTCAGAAGAAAAAAAGAACTGGTCACCTTCTACAATGACAAATGAATGATCTGCGGATGTGAGTGTAGCCAGTTGATCCCAAAATTGATCTTGTACATTTTGAATTTGTGTTCTTCGTTCACAATCATCAGTATAGAGTTGGCCGACTTGCCAGGCTCCTTTGATGAACATTTTGCTGAAAAGCTTTTGCTGATCGGTGGAAACCAAGGAAATGTTTTTGGTGTAGATGCATCGAGACGAAAGGGTGGATCCTCGAACTTGTCTCTCTACGTGGATTTCAATTGCATCTTCGACATCGAATCGAGGAGGGTGCAGTTGATCGAGTTGCAACGTGTCTGCCTGGGCAACCCATGGAATCAAGAGCAAGAGGCCCATCATCCATCGCCAACGTCTGTGGCTTGCACGGTTCATCGAGTTCTTTTTCTCAACACAGTTGTTTAGAGAAACTTAAACCACACTTGAATCCAAAAAATTGGATTGATGGCAACACCGATGAGGATTGCGTAGCAAACCTTGTAAAAGGTATCGAGTGATTTTTTTTCTGTAACAACGATTTTGTAGTTTGTTTCAATCATGCTTCCTATAAGAGCAAGGCTTGTGCCAGAATGAGAGAGGGTAAGCTGTTGAAATCATTATGTCAGTTCTTTCCCTCGTGCTGCTTTTTGGCTCAAAATGTCGAAAAAATACGGCTCAAGATCATGTTTTGAGTTTAACTTCACCATGTCACAATTAACTATTTAAAATGATTGAAAAATATGAATTTTTAAATGCGACATATTTTGTCGCTCATCGGTGAAAAAATTCCAGTTTGTGCAGCAAAGTTCTCGGTTTTGCTCTCTATATATATTTATATTAAACAGACCGAAAATGATCCGGCACCATTTTGCCGTTTTTGTACCGGGTGCAAAAACGGCGATTTTGCACCCGGTACGGTTAAGTTATGAAAAATGTTATGATTTTTGCATCTTTTGCGTGCAAAAATACGTTGTTTTTCAGTTCAGATCACTCAGGTTAAGGCGTGAGGCGTTCCATCATCCGAGGAAAAGGAATGGTTTCCCGCACATGGTGAAGCCCACAAATCCACGTCACGGCTCTTTCGAGGCCCAGGCCGAATCCAGCATGAGGTACCGATCCATATCTACGCAAGTCCAGGTACCATTCAAAGGCTTGTTTGGGGAGTTGGTCGTGAGCAATTTTCTTCTCCAAGACGTCCAATGATGTTTCGCGCTCTCCGCCCCCAATGATTTCTCCATACCCTTCCGGCCCAAGAATATCCATGGACATGGAAAGAGTTGCATCCTGTGGATCTTCTTTCATATAAAAAGCTTTGATGGCGCTGGGAAATCGATGAACGATGATGGGGCGATCGTATTGTTGTGTGAGAATGGTTTCATCTTCCGCTCCAAAATCTCCACCCCATTCGATGGCTTGTCCCAACTCTTTGAGTTGTTTGACAGCGTCGGAATAGTGAATGCGAGGAAAAGGTTTTTGCACCTTTTGCAGAGGAGCAATGTCCCTCTCCAAAATCTTGAGCTCTTCTTGGCAGGTTTCAAGCACATGGGCCACAATGCTCACCAAGAAATCTTCTGCCAATTCCATGTTTTGTTCTAGGCTTGCAAACGCCACCTCAGGCTCTACCATCCAAAACTCGGTAAGGTGTCTTCGGGTTTTGGATTTTTCCGCGCGGAAGGTGGGACCAAAACAGTACACTTTTCCAAAGGCCAGTGCACCCGCCTCCATGTAGAGTTGACCACTTTGAGTCAAAAAAGCAGGCTGTCCGAAATAATCGGTTTGAAACAAAGTTGTGGTTCCTTCACAGGCATTGGGCGTAAAAATCGGCGCGTCCAAATTGATGAAGTCATGCGTGTAAAAATAATTGCGGATCGCGTGAATGAGCTCATTTCTTACACGAAGAATGGCGTACTGTCTTTTGGAACGCAGCCACAAATGACGGTGGTCATGCAAAAATGCCACGCCATGCTCTTTGGGAGAAATGGGATAATCTTTTGCAAGTTGTAAAATTTCAATGTCTTCAACGCCCATTTCAAATCCCAGGGACGATCGGGAATCTTTTCGAATGGTTCCTGTGATGACCACGGAGGATTCTTGGGTGAGTTTGTCTCCAGTTTCGAAAACTTCGGGTTTGACTTCATCACGCACGCAGACGCATTGGATGATGTCAGAACCATCACGAAGTTGAATGAACTGAATTTTTCCACTGGATCGTTTGTTGTAGACCCATCCTCGGAGTCGAACTTTCTGTCCGTCAAATTGGGAAACATGTTTGATCATGGGGCTTTCAACATTCATGGGAACTACACTCCTACTTTTTTCCAATAAAAATCCAAGGTCCTCACAGGGCCAAACATTTGCAGGTGCAAGTTGCTGGCATGGCTTTTGGGGAATCTCAATTTATAAATTTTCGACCAAGAAGAAGCCTGAGGATAAAAATATCGTGTTCGTGTGTTTTTGGGGATAATCTCCACCGACAAAGGACGAATCCCCTCTTTGTCCTGGTCTTCATAGAGAAAGAAATCCCATACTTTTTTGTGCTCTGATGCCTTTAGGTTTATAGAGTCAGCTCTGGAAGTAAAATGCGTCACGACAAATTCTGTGTAATTGGTTTGATCTTCCATGTTTTCTTTTCGGAAGGCTTGGGCCTCGGCTTCCTCGGGTGCAAACACACGCAAATATTCTTCTATATATTGATCCCGAAGTTTTTGAGAAAACAGACTTACTTCCGTTTGGTACAAAACCTCCTCCAGACCATAGAGTTTCTCAGCTCGGGTCTGTCTGGACAGTTCTTTGTGGTAGGGAGTGGTTGGATTTCCTCCCAAACTGAGTCGGGCATGTTCACAACCCCCCAACGCCAAAATCAGTCCAAGAGGTACGAGGCAGCGCAGAAATTTCATGCCCTATGTATAGCGTAAGATCTCCAAATAGTGAAGGCTCTTGCTTCTGGCAAAAAGCCGAAAAATATCGAGAAGAGAATTCGGAAAACCGCCCATTCTTTGGTATCGTGATGGAGCAATCGAGGAACAAAATCATGGTAAAAAAATTGTATTTTGGAGATTTGGAAGAGGGGTTCGAATGGTCTTCTCAGGGAAGAACCGTCACGGAAACCGACATTGTTCAGTTTGCTGGACTCAGTGGAGATTTTAACCCCCTCCACATGGATCAGGAATATGCAAAATCCACGATGTTTGGTCAGAGAATTGCGCATGGTCTCTTGGGGCTTTCCATGGCCTCGGGAATCATCGATGATCAACCTCCATTTGCGGTTCTTGCGTTCATGTCCGTGGATTGGAAGTTCAAAGCTCCCGTATTCATCGGAGACACTTTGCGCTGCAAAAACAAAATCACCAAAAAGAGGCTGACCAGTTCAGGAGATCGAGGCATCGTGGTGGTGGACAAACACATGATCAAACAAGATGGTCAAGTCGTGCAAGAGGGAAAATTTACACTTTTGGTAGAAAACGAGAACCGCGCATGAA
The DNA here is from genome assembly GCA_041391365.1 of Bdellovibrionota bacterium. Lineage (GTDB taxonomy): Bacteria > Bdellovibrionota_G > JALEGL01 > JALEGL01 > JAGRMV01 > JAGRAX01. The sequence continues at coordinate 124,942 of JAWKOC010000002.1, forward strand.
ACCTACAATCCGATGGTTGATGGTGGTGGCCATTGTTTTGGCCAGTGGAGTCTTGCAGGCCCAATCTTCGGACCGCATTTTGATTCAGGGTAAGGCTCGGATCTACGGACAGAATTTGGCAGCAGCCAAACAGGCAGCCATTGAAAATGCTCTGATCTCAGCGATGGAAAAAAAATCCTATGAATTGACCAATCAGCAAATTTTGGTCAACAATGCAGAACTGCTTCGTCTCAAACTTTCTGAAAATTCTTCCATTTTCGTCAAAGACTATTCGTTGACCGACGAAAAACAAATCAATCCCTTTTATTTGGTACAGGTCAATGTGCAGCTCAAAACAAGTTTGCTCATGCAACGCCTCAGTCAATGGGGTTTTTCTGGAAAACGAACCCGAAATACAAACTTTTTTGTTGTTGATTTTTCATCTTCGGAAGCCATCCAAAAAAGTTCCTACAATTCTATGAAAGAAAATTTGGCCCATGCTCTTCGAGGCCTTGGTGTTGGGGCAACCTCCTCGGGCAATGTTTCCAGTTCGATGATTTTGATTTCGGCAAGACTGCTCCAAGAACAAGAAAAATCCGTGCAAGTCTCCGTATCTTTTGCGGATGCTCAGAGAAAGCTCCTCGATCAGTTCAGTGCCTTCTACAAAAAACCTGATAAACCCGAACTGCTCTATGGTCTGATTGCTTCAGACATTTTGGAAAAATCCGATTCCTTGGCCAATCAAAATGCTGGCCAAGGAAGTCAATATGATTTGGCGATCACGGGTCTTCCCAATGCGTCTGCCTATCAAAACTTTCGACAGTATTTGTTTTCCAAATCAAATCTTTTTTCTTCAGTGGAAGAAAAACAACTTGCGTATCAAAAAATAGTCTTGGGAGTATCTTTTCATGGCAATTCACAGGGATTGTCAGATATTCTCTCAGGAATTGAATTGGGAGCATTTCGAACCCGTGTGAAATCCATTGAGGGGCAAACGATCACCATTGAATTGGTCCAAAGTGCTTCGATACGATGAAGCTCTTTGAAGAAGGGAATTGTTATGCATGAACATCGTCAAACCAAAACCAACCAAGGGTCTTGTCTTTGCAAAAAAGTCAAAGCAACCGCAACCCATGTTCCTCATAAGATCGGAGTTTGTCACTGTGGGATGTGTCGAAAATGGGCGGGAGGTCCATTTTTTTGTGTGAATGTTGGCACTGATGTTGTGTTTAAAGGAACAGAAAACATTGCGTTGTATGATTCTTCCGAATGGGCCGAGCGAGGGTTTTGCAAATCCTGTGGGACCCATATTTTTTATCGATTGAAAAGCAATCAACATCATTTTATGGCGGTCGGTTTTTTTGATTCCGAACAACCTTTTCAATTTGACCATCAAATTTTCATCGACAAAAAGCCATCTTATTATGAGTTTTTGAATCAGACTTCCACCATGACGGAAGAAGAAGTCTTTGCCATGTTTGCTCCAAGCTCTTGATTCAGAACAAACGTGAGGATTCATTCACGGTGAAAGAAAGCATCCAAACCTGATTTGTAAGGTTTGATTTCAAATCGAGGAAAACCTTTCATGAATCGTACATAAATTTCTACAAAATCTTTGTCCGTTTTGATTTCAATTTTTTTGATGGGTTCGTTTTCAACAAAAATAGAAGGTTCTGTGTCAAAGGATGTGATCGATGGCAGAGAAATTTTCAAGACGGCATCTCCCTGGTCCATGATTTTTTCAATTTCATTGTCTGTGAAACGTCCTTCTCCGACGATGGCGACTTTGACAAAACTACCTTGGTCATCAATCAAAATATCTTCAATCCAATTGCTTTGGGTTTCACTGCTTTGAGAAGAAGTAGAAACCGATGAAGAAGATGAACTGGTTTTGCTTCGTAACTTGGAAAGATCTACTTTCACCCCAAGAAAATCCAATACATACTTTGCACCGGCAACACCTGTCACCAAGAAAACCACAAAGACAGCAGCTTTGAAAAAAGGAGAACTTTTTTTCTTGGTTCGAATGTTGGACTGCGTACGAAAATCATCTTCATCCATTTTGAAATGAGTTGTATGGCCTGACAATCCTTCGTGTTGTGCTTGAACCAACTCTTCATCCATGGTGTGCAGATTGATTTCTCCTGTATTGTCTGGACTCTGAAGAGATAGTGTTGGTAGTGAATCGTCATCTACAATTTGTGTGCTGTCTGGTTCGGGATCTTCGACAGGCGCTTTTTTTCGTTTTCCCATGATGGGAGCCTCTTCACGAATCATGGTTTTTTCTTGCGGAGCAGGCGCGGATGTTTTTCGAGATTCAGAGGGAGTGGAAGGTGGACGTTTCCGTTTTTCTGTTTCTGCAGAACTTGAAGAGGATTTCTTTTTTCCTGAACCGATTTTTGCAACTTCGACAAAGTTTTTGATGGCGGAAACCACTTCTTTGGAAGGGTTATTGAATGCAACCACAATTCCGCGACGATGGCCGTCTTTGGAAATCTTGTGAACCATGCCTTTTAAGCTCACATTGCCAAACTCACTGCCCAACATCAAAAATAAATCCACAGAAGTTTTGGGCTTGATGGTCTGGCTGGTGCTGACCAGCAGACCTTTCAAATTCATTTTTGAAACCAGAAAGAGAAATTCTTCTCCGGTTTCTCGATTGATGATTTTGACCTTTGCTCTCACGTTTGTACTATGCTTTTCCCGCCATGGAATATGGGGTTGGATGGGCAAACATTCTGAGTGTATGCACTCGCTTTTCACCCCCAACCACCCGATGGTTCTATTGTAGCGAATATATACACGAAGCTCGATCATTTTTTTAAGGATATGAAGATCTTAGGACTTTTTTCTAGCGCACGACGTTGTGAATTTGTTTATGCGCAAGCGTCAAAAAAAGATGATGTTCTTTTTCTTCCTGAGGTTTGAGTTCTGTTTACTTTGGTGCAGTGGATTGATAAGATAGAGAGATCATGTTTGGACTTGGCACAACAGAACTCATGATCATCTTGGTGATTGTTCTGATCCTTTTTGGTGGAAAACGCATTCCCGAGGTTTTTTCTGGCTTGGGGAAGGGCATCCGTAGTTTCAAGAAGGGGATGAACGAAGATGACGATGAGCAGTCTTCGTCCAAGCTCAATTCTTCAGATCAGGATCAATAATTTTTCTCTTTGATCGTTTCGCTCAGGGCTTGAGGATATCTACACGATAAAACGCAAATTCTGCCGGCGGATCGCTCAAATCGGACTCAAAATCTTGCTCTTGTCCTGCCTGCAAAGACGTTTTGCGACACAAGAATTCATTCGATTGAAGAGGCTGATCATGGGCATCAAAGTAGCGGATCGAGCATCGAATGGGCTCTTGGGAAAGAAAGGAGTCAAAATTTTTCATGACTCCTTGAACATGAAAGGTATCGTCTCGATCCAAGTGTTGTTGCACTTGTCCTTGGTACTCCAAGAGAGTCACGCCTTGGGTTTGACCATAGAAACCGTTCCGCACCAAGAGATTGAGTCCTTGGGGATCTGTTCGAATTCCTAGGACTTTCAATCCCAGAACAAAGCCTGAAAACAAAACCAAACAGGTGACCAGGTTTTGTGCGATTCTTCGGGGCCACGGCAGGTCTCCTCCTAGCCAAGGTTTTTTCTTCAGTTTGCTGGGAAGAGCCAGGGTTTCTTTCATCAAATCAAAATCATATTGACTGTGAATTTCGGGGCGGAACAAAAGCTCTTCGGGTTGACTTCGAATGGGGCCTTGGTCGATCAGTGTGCTTTTGGAAATCAGATCAAAAGGGTCTACATGATCGCCCACAGGCCTCACAGACTCGTCTTCAGGCTCAAACAAAAAGATGGCGTTGCATTTGGGACATTGAATATGAGAGGCCTCCTCGGGGAGGTACTCATTTTTGACTTCGATGATGGAGGAGCATTTGTTGCAAACAAATTTCATGTATTGTTACCCACGGTTATCGACCATTGTAAGAAATCAGTCGATCCATGCCAAGGATTTGTCATAGTATTGTGAATGAACGTATCATTATACCAAAATGTTTGACCAAAAAGACATCACAAAAGAATGGATGCGTCGATTGGAGCTCTGGCCACCGAGTCCTTGGGAAACATCATCCATCGAAAGTTATCGACGCAAGTCGACGTCTCCATCCCATGAGCAAGAAGTTTGGTTGAAATGTCGCAACGCAAAGTGTGTGGTGTGGGGAGATCAGTGGATGCATCCTGCATGCAGTTCGATGATGCTGGATTGGATCAAGTCTCTTTCTCTTCAAAAACCTGTATGGATTGTGGATCGATTTGATTCGAAATTTTCTTCTTTGATTCAGGCTTATCTTGATGGAAAGCAATCGATCGCTGTTTTTCGAAACAAGGCATCGGTGCACAAACCCATGTGGGCCCAACGCGATGATTTTTTTGCATTGTGGACCTACATCAAAACCAAAAAATGGAAGGTGCATTGGATCGATGCCCATCAATCTCATGCGAAGAAAAATGATCTGATGGCTTGCTACGTACATCAACAAAAAAATCAACCCGTATGGGTTTGGACGGGAGCTCTCCGAATTTCTCCCCTAGAACAAAAAAAAATTCTGATCAAGTGCCCAACGGTATGGATTTCTCTTGTTGATCAAACAGAAGTGAGCAAGGGTCATACGTTGTGGAGAAAAAATGGGGAGAATCATTTTTTGTATCAAGGAATTTCTCCATTGTATTCTTTAGAATCCATTCGACTGTGGCAGCAGCATCAGTTGGGATTTTTTCCCGAAGATATGAGGGATCATGCTCAAAACATTGAGCATTTGATTCAGGACCTTTTTGAGGATCGGCGATCTTCTCGATCCTATCAAATGTATCATGTTTTTTCTCTGAGGGATCTCCACATGATGGAACATCAAAGTCAAAAACTGAATTTCACATCTTTTCTAAAAAAAAGAATTCTTCAGGGAGAAAATTTGGCCATCCCTGAAAAAAAGCAAATGTACCTAAGCAGTTTAGGGATGGGTCATTTGGCCGAAGAGATTGCACATCTTTGGAGAATTCGGACCCCTCATCGAGGTTTTTACCATACGGTGATAGAAGAATGTTTTGGATTCATGTTGAGTTTGCATGTGGATCCTCATCGAGACAACCCAGTTCTTGAGATGAGTGAGGCCCTTCCGGAAAATCTCTGGACACGGGCCCACGCCATGGGATATCACTTGGGTGCGAAGATGTTTGATGTATTTGCAAATCAATCCATGAAAGAAAAAAAACACATCAAACAATGTTGGAACACCTCCATTCCATCCGAAAAGCAAGCCAAAGATATCATGGATCAGTTGATGAAATATTTATGAATTCCTCCCCTCCCCAAAAAAAGAAATCTCAAATCAGCTTGAGCTCGATGGGCCTTCTGTATTTTGCGATGTTTTCGATCTCTGTGATGGTGAATCAACAGTCTCGGCTCTTTTTGTATCCTTCGATCAACGAATCTTTTTGGACTCACATGGCAGAAGATGCTCTGATCGCAATTGCAATTTCTATGGTGGTTGTAGCTGCATCGTGGGGTTTGAATCGTTTCGTTCCCAGTGTTCGACGATTGTCCAAAAGTTTCGCCAGATTGTTTGGAGCGTTGACTCTCGGGGAGTGTTTTATGATTGCCATTTTTTCGGCCATGGGAGAAGAATTTTTCTTCCGAGGAATGTTGCAATCATGGATCGGCCTTGGACCAGCATCTATTTTGTTTGGTCTTCTTCACTCTGGCCCTGGGCGCAAATATTTGCCTTGGACATTGTTTGCAGTGGTGATGGGGTTTGTGTTGGGGGCTGTCTATGAATGGAGATCCAATCTACTTTTGCCCGTAGCCATTCACTTTTTGGTGAATTTCGTGAATTTGGTTGCCATTGGATTTCTTTTGCCAAAAAGAAATCAGGAGTCCCTTTTGTAAATGGAATACTCATTTTGTAGAGATCGATACAAACCAAACATCAAAAAAATCAAAAGAATGCAAAACGGCAACGCCACCGTTAGAGTGGCTTTTTGAAGACTTCTCAATCCACCATAAGTTAACAGTATTGCTGCCACCGCTCCCTCAAGAGTCGCCCAATATATTTTTTGCAGGGTATGAGGGTTTTTTTTGCCTCCACTTGCGATGGTGTCAATGACCAAAGAGGCGGAGTCAGAAGACGTCACAAAAAACAATACGATTGAAATTGTTCCCGCAAAAATGAAAAAAGTTGAATATGGATACTGTTCCAAAAAAACAAAGAGAGCCTCCACCACACTTTGATTCACAACTTTTGATAAAAGTTGGGGAGAATCCATCTCCATCTTCAACGCAGAGCTCCCAAAAACCGTAAACCAAAGAAATGACAAAAGAGAAGGAACAATGGTTACTCCAAGGATAAATTCTCGAATGGTTCTTCCCCTAGAAATTCGAGCGATGAACATTCCAACAAAAGGGGACCATGAAATCCACCAGGCCCAATACAAAATGGTCCACCCGTTTTGCCATACTTGAGATGTTTCATCGAAAGAATAAAGTGTAGATGACAGATATGCGAATTCCGATACATAAGCCACGATGTTATCTATCCAAGAATACATTAGATAAAGAGTTGGTCCCAAAGCCAACAAACAAAGCATCATGCCAAGAGCCAAAAACATATTGGCCTGGCTCAAAAATTTGATACCTTTCTTCAATCCTGTGATGACCGAAATGGTTGCAAAGAGGGTGATGATGGAAATGATCATGATCTTTTCAAGGTTTCCCTGATGAAGATGAAATAGATAAGATAGTCCCGCATTGATTTGAGATGCGCCTATGCCCAATGAAGTAGCTACACCAAAAAGTGTGCTGACAATGGCAATGACATCAATGATGTCCCCCCAGATCCCGTGAATTTTTTCTCCAAGAAGGGGATAAAAAACGGACCGAAGAGTGAAGGGCATTTTTTTTCGAAAAGAAAAAAAGGCCAACGACAACCCTACAAGAGCATAACAAGCCCAAGGATGAAGCCCCCAATGATAAAAGGTCAAAGCCATGCTGTATCTGGGACGTGACTCCACGGGAAAAGAAGTCAGAAATGGTGCGGGTAAGGTGAGATGCATGATCGGTTCTGCAACGCTATAAAAGAGAAGGCCAATACCCATACCTGCGCTAAAAAGCATTGCAAACCAAGAAAGAGTAGAAAATTCAGGTTCCTCATGATTTTCGCCTAGCTTTAGTTTTCCATAGGGAGAAATGCAAAGGGACAACATGAAAACAAGAAAGATTGTCATCGATATAAAGTAAAGCCATCCAAAGTGAGAATTGATCCAGTTTTGCATGGAGGAAAAAACCCCCTCGGCTTCCTTGGATGATCTGGCGGTGAGAAAAGTAATGAAAAAAATCAAAACGGAGCTGGGCAGAAAAACACTTTTTTTCATGTGGTTGGATCTTTCGTTCAAAAGGTCAAAAGGAATTTAAAAGGCAGACTTTGCTCTTGATCCCTGAATGACTGCCGGCCTTTTTTGGGCAAGATTGAAAAGAATCTGTTGGATTTCTACATTTTCTGAAGTAACCAGGCAATTTGCCTCCATGCATTCATGTCGTGAACTTCGTGGATCTGGTTCAGGGTCTGACAAAAATGCTTGGATATGTATGTTGGTTCCTTCCATATATTTCAGCTGTACCGACTGCTTGCCGTAATCCAATGTTTCGAGAACAATCTCAGTTGGAGCATAAGATTTCTCTCTTGCAAGCATTCTGTATTCTCCAAACCATTCATCTATGATGCGTTCATGAACAACGTCAGAGATGGAAAGAATCTGAGGTGATGCAAATGTGCACTGCAGGGTTACCCAAACTCTTTTTGGCTGGTTTTCAATCAACACGGATCGATTGAATTCTTTTTCAAGAATGAGTATATAATTGGACTTTTCTTTTTGTTTGACAACTTCAGGCTTGTCGTCCGGAACGGCCCAATTTTTGGCCCCTGGAGGGTTTTGAGGATAACCTGTTTCACACAGAGCAATCATCAACAAAAGAAAAACAGAAGCTTGTTTGCGTGTAAATCCGATCGCCATAAAAAAATCTATAACAAATAGAGAAGATCTTACAAGTGTATCAATTGTTTACACTAAAAATGACTTGTTTTTAGTCTTTTGAGTTTCCGTCGAATGATTCAAATCATTTTTTGGAATGCGAAAAGTGACAAAAAACCTTATCGATGACAAAGAAATTATGGACCCGGAAAAGAATACCGAACGCTAAACGTGTTCCATCCCAAGCAGCGTTGGCAATCTTTGGGGACGTTGTGAAATGTTTTTTTGCACGAAGAACATTCGAATTGTCTTTTGGCTTTGAACGCCAATGAAAAGCCACGAACCACCGATTTGCAAAGGTCAATTTCGTTTTGTTGCAAACAGAACTGCAAATAATCTTCAACAGCGTTGATGTTCAAAGGGTTGATGGAAAGAGCCTCTTGATATTCCAATTTTGCATCTGCATATTTTTTCATTTTCAGATGATGGTTGGCCAAATAATGATGAAGATAAGAATTTTTTGGGTTTCTAAGAATGCTCTCTCGAAGTGTTTGCCCAAATTCTCCATAGTTTCCGGTTTCGTAATGCAGATCTTCGATTTTTTTCAATGCAAATAGGCTATAGCCGGGCCATTTTTCAATGAACTGTTGAAGTGTTTTTTTTGCCAGATCTTTTTCGCCCTCATGCAATTCAATTTGTGCCTGGACGAGATAGGGAAAAGCTTCTTGCGTGGAAATATGAAAGGATTTTTTGAGATTTCTTTTGGCAGACTTTGTTTTTTGTTCGTGGAGGTTCTGCAGGGCCAACTCTGCGTACATCCGAGCCAAGTGTTTTTCTTGATCTGGATTCGTTTTTGAGATTTTTTTCAAACAGTCGATGGCAGATTCCCAAAGATTTCTTTTTTGAAATGACAAAAACAAACCATACTGCGCACTGGTGTTTTTGGAATCATTTTTTAAGGCTAGTTCAAAGTAGTTCTGACCGCAATCTTTGGTTTGAGATTCCAGGTAGTCGTGACCCATTTCGGCATAGATTTGAGAAATGGTTTTTTTGTCGAGGTGTTGACGATACAAAAGATTGCGATGGAGTCGGAAGGCTTTGCGATAAAAGCCTTGAATGCGAAAAAGACGACCCAACTGAAGATATTCTTCAATGGCATTGGGATTTTCTTTGACGAAGGTTGCAAGGAGTTGACTGGTTTGTTCCAGCTCAAATTGTTTTTTGGTCGATTCGGATGGGGAAGAAGTGGCTACAAGAGAAGATGGAGTTTGAGATCGGTGAGAAAAAACCGGCAGATTCATAGGCAGCACACTTTGCTAATAGGTCGGGGTGTTGCGCAACTGTTCATAGTCATCGTGTTCATCTTCTACAATTTGCGCTTCTTGAATGGGTCGGTCCATGGGTTCTTCATCGATGGGAAGGTTGCGTAGACTCTCCAATTCTTTTTCAACAACATTGAGTTTCTTTTTTACTTTTCGATGGGCGGATTTGATTTTGAGTCCATGAAAGAAAAACAAAATGGACGCCACCAAAAATCCCATCACAAAAGACGTAATGACAGCTGCAGCCAATGGAACCGACGGAGTGGCCCAACTCATAAACTGCAATTTTACAGACTCAAAATTTTGGATGGAAAACAATCCCAGGACGCTGACCACAATCAGGGCCATCAAAAAAATGGAGAGGTTGCGAATGATTTTCATAGCCTGCATCCTACCTCTTTTTTGGTATTTGTAAAACCGGTGGCTTTTTTTCGAACGTGGTGATCTGAAAATCCTTCGATCGTCTGAAAATCAGTATCCATAGCTTCTGGAAAGGCTTCTTTTGTTTTGTAGGTCTTGGCACAAGGTCTGCATTGCATTGGGGGGATGATCACACAAACCTACAGTGGTGCACTTGATCAATTTGAACCGTATTGCGTTCGAAGCGAAATTTATGTGGAAAAAGGTCTTCCTCGATTTGACATCATCGGTTTGGCGCAAACGGCCATTCAGGAGAGCAAGCAGAGAATTCTCTCCGCCATTGAAAATACCGGATTGAGATTGGGGCCACGAAAGATTGTGGTCAATTTGGCCCCTGCCTCTCGTCGCAAAGAGGGTACACAATTTGATCTTCCCATCGCGGTTGGGCTTTTGGTGGGAACCGGTCATATGCAAGTGAATCCTGGGGAAAAATATGTTTTTCTCGGGGAACTTTCTCTGGATGGCACAATCAAACCCATTCGAGGAGCTTTGGCGATTTTGGGGGGTCTCAAAGATCTTGGATTTTCTCGGTTCGTGGTTCCTCTGGGGAATCTTCATGAGAGTCAAATGGTGGGGGACATCGATTGCATTGGAGTTGGACATTTGATGGAGGTGGTCGAATATTTTGTTTCAGGAAAACTCCCCCCCACGCAGGAGATGCAAGAGCAAAATATGAATTCTACCGATCCGAGGGTGGATTGGTCGGATGTTGTGGGGCAATCGCATGGGAAACGTGCGCTGTTGATTGCGGCGGCAGGAGGACACAATGTTTGTTTGTCGGGCCCTCCAGGGGTTGGAAAAACCTTGCTTGCACGTCGATTTTCTACATTGCTGCCTCCGCTTTCTGCGCAGCATGCCCACCAAGTTCAGAGAGTGCAATCGATGTTGGGGGTCACGGTTCAAGCTGATCCTACAAGACCCTTTTGCTGCCCCCATCACAGCATCAGCATGGCGGGGATGGTGGGCGGAGGCCGTCCTTTTGCATTGGGTCAGTGTACGCAGGCTCATCGAGGGGTATTGTTTTTGGATGAGTTTCCGGAGTATCGACGAGATGTGATTGAGGCTTTGCGAGAGCCATTGGAATCCAAAACCTTGCACCTTCATCGAGCTGCTGGCAGCTTTCATTTGCCTGCGGATTTTCAACTGATCGCCGCCATGAATCTCTGTCCGTGCGGGGCGTTGGGAGATTCTTCTCGATCGTGCATGTGCTCGGTTTCCTCCATCCAGCGTTATCAGAGAAAAGTTTCAGGTCCCATCATGGATCGGATTGGCATTCATGTTCCGCTTGCAAAGGTTCCCTGGAAACAGTTGTGGAATGTTGCCAAGAGCGAGTCGAGTGCGATGGTCAGGGATCAAGTCATCCAAGCCCGCAAGATTCAGGAAAAGCGTTTGGGATTCGATCAATGCAATGCCATGATGAATGTGGACAAGATCAAGCAATGGGTTGTGTTGGATCATCCTGCGCAAATGCTGATGGAAAAAGCCATTGAAAAACAAGGCCTTTCTCCTCGCTCGATCTCTCATGTTCTTCGCATCAGTCGGAGCATCGCTGATCTTGAGCAGCAAGATGGAGTGAGTTTTGATCATGTTTGTGAGGCCTTGCAATTTGTTCGAAAGCCGATGGGCGATGTTTTTTCTTCCTAGCTCTTTCATGAATCAAACCAATTGGTGTGGAAGGAAATGAGATGAGAGGTATTGGCTTGTTTTTATTTGTCATTTTTCAAGTATAAGGAGGAAAAAAATATTTTGATGGTCTTTGGTGAAACAGAACAAGTGGTGAAATGACTTGATCCCTCGGCCTGAAATTGCTACATGAGACACCTATGGCACTCGAATATGATCACGATGAAATTGTAAAAGATGTCGCGCTTCGCTTGGAAAGCGATGAACGTTATGGGTTGGTAAAATTTTTCATTTTTTCCAATGATACCAAAACAGATTTGATTGGACCGTACTATCCTGACATCACCGCGCTTCGACGCAAAGGGCGTACAAAGATCATGATCGAAGTGCAAACTCCCTATTCCTTTGAAGATTCTGATGAAGTTCGCCGGTTGGAAAGTTTGAGTGCATACTGCAAGTCCAACAACTGGGAATTTTATTTGGTATGTCCGGATCAAAAAACCTTGGATCTGACGCACGAAAAAATTCAAGGTCGCAGCGTTTCTCCGCGAGAAGTGTGGTTGCAGCAAGACGTGCCTTTTGCTCCGTTCACAGCCAAAGAAGCACAGGCTTAAGAGATCATAATTTCTTTTTTCGTCCGATCAATTGCACACGATGATGACCATCGGGTAACATTCGTTCTTGATAGAAGATCAATTCTAGATCACGCGTGTGATTGAGGGCCTCATTGGTTTCAAAGCATTCATCGAATTGAGGGTATCCCTTTTCTTTTTGAGCCTGGGCTTGGGTATGCCCTTCAAGTAGAAGAATTCCTCCGGGTTTGAGTGCTCGCACTAAGTTTTTCATCAGTGTAAGGGGAGGGCGATGATCGATCACAACAATATTGTCCAAACTCATCACGTCCAAGAGAAAAAATTCTAGATTGTGTTTTTTGCATGCAACAAAAGCACTTTCCTGCGATGCCCATGCCTGGGCTCGATCGATCGCGACCTGAGAAAAGTCTACGCCTTGCACATCAAATCCCTGCTTGGCCAAGAAAATGGCATTCCGACCTTCTCCCATGGCCAAATCCAATGCATTGCCTTTGATCAACGCATCGACGTTGTTTTCCAAAAACGCAGAAGGTGTTTTTCCAAAAGCTCCTTCCGGAGTTTGAGAATAAAAATCATCCCACCACTGGGAATCATGTTTTTCGTTGAGAGATAGGCTCATGATGATTGTTGCAAATGTTTGGCGGCTTCGACCGCAAAATAGGTCAACACTCCGTCGGCTCCTGCGCGTTTGAAGCTCGTCAAACTTTCTATCATGGCTTGTTCACGACTGAGCCATCCTTTTTCGATGGCCAGGCAGATCATGCTGTATTCTCCACTGACTTGATACACAAAGGTAGGAACTCCAAGGGTTTGTTTGACTCGATACAGGACATCCAGGTACGGCATGCCCGGTTTGACCATCACCATGTCTGCGCCCTCTTCAACATCCAATGCAGCTTCACGCAGACTTTCCAGCACATTGGCGGGATCTTGCTGGTAGGTTTTTTTGTCTCCCTGCAAAAGAGCTCCTGAGCCTACTGCCTCTCGGAAGGGTCCATAAAAAGAAGAGGCGTATTTGCAGGAATAGGACATGATCATGGTGTTCACAAAACCTTGGGATTCAAGAGCGTTTCGAATTTTTCCGACTCGTCCGTCCATCATGTCTGAGGGTCCGAGAATATCGCATCCGGCCTTGGCCTGATTCAAGGCCTGGCCCACCAGCACTTCGACCGTCGCATCGTTGTTGACATATCCATGCTCAAGAATGCCGTCGTGACCATGCGAGGTGTAGGGATCCAAGGCAACGTCACAAAGGACTCCGATTCCATCTACGTTATCTTTGATTTCTCGGATGGCTCTGCACACCAAGTTTTCAGGATCGAGGGCAGCCGTCCCTCTCCCATCTTTTTGATCTTTGGACATTTTGGGAAACAAGGCCACAGCGGGAATGCCCAGATCTTTGGCTTCCTGAACTTGTTTGACCAGGCGATCAATGGAATACCGAAAAACTCCTGGCATCGAGCTGATTTCTTCGGTTTTGTTCTGACCTTCGATCACAAATACGGGCCAGATCAGGTCCGATGGCGTTAGGTTGGTTTCACGCAGCATAGACCGAGACCACGGCGCCAATCGAGTTCGACGCATGCGAGTCGCTGGAAATGCAGGATGACAAAGTTGCATAAATTCTCCAAGGAATGGGTCAAGTTTCCACCCATATGGGGTGCGGCCTTTTTTGTCAAAGAAAGCTCCTTCGGGGCCTTGGGCTAGGATCCAGGTCCAACAGGGGCATTCCAGTGGTTGCTTTGCGACTCTAACTCAAGTAAGAAAGGAAGCAATGACTACGATCGAAACAAAACCCTGGTATTCGCCTCTTCAAGAGTTCTTTTCGCGATCTTCGGCTTCCAAAAAAGTCGAATCTCCCAAAGCTGTGGCTCCGCAGTCCATGGAAAAAGTGACAGGATTCCCTTCAGGATTTCATGTGTATGGAATCACGCAGTCCACAAACAAAAATTTGCTCATTGGCGCAGGAAATCCTGTGACCGGAGAAGGAGCCGTATTTGTCAAAACGTCTGAGGGAAGTTGGAGCAAGCATGTGCTTCCCGATGAAACAGCCTTCATCAATCGATTTGTAGAATTGTCCGATGGACGTTTGATTGCGGGTGGAATGAACGTGATTGGTCGAGCCGCAATTTTGATGGGAAGTGCCGACCACAAACAATGGAAATGCATCGATCGTGATTTGTATGCCTACTCTCAAATTTATTCGATTGTATGTTTACCCAATGGAGAAGTGATTGCTTCGACGGGAAAGATGATCACGCAAGGAAAAACCAAACCGGTCTTTTTCCGAAGCAAAGACCTGGGAGAAACCTGGGAATTGGAAGAATTTGAACTCCCCATCACGGCGTTTCACACCTTGTGGTATGACCACGACGAAAAATCTTTGTATGGAGGCACTTGTGGAGATCACAATCCGTCTTTGTATGTATCGAAAGATGATGGACACACCTGGCAACAACTGCCTGAACTTCCTGCTTACAAAACCTACAAAACCATCGCCTTGGAAAAGGTGGTCATCAAGGGAGAGAAAAAACTGTTGGCGGTGATGTGGGGATACAAGCTCGACATCGCTGATCGAGTGGTTCGTCTCTATGTTCTCGAGGGTGACCAATGGGCACAATTGCCTGAAGTACAAGACTCTCATTTTATTTTTGATTTCTATGTGGATCGTTTGGGCGTTTTTTATGCTGGAAGTGAAAAGGGAAAACTCCTCAGTTCTGATGACCAAGGCCATACGTGGAAAGAGTTGGCTGCGTTCGACACCAACATTGGTGCACAGGCCATGCATGAAGATGACCAAGGTACACTCTGGATTGGCAAAGATTTTGTAACTCCAGATCATTACAGTCTTTGGAAAGTAAAATCACAATATCGTTGATCGACGGTTGAACATGCAAGACCTACCTGCCTATTGCTTTTCATTGTTTCATCCCAAGAGGAGAAAAACACGAGAAGTTCGTGTGGGGGATGTGATCATCGGTGGAAACCATCCCATCGTTGCACAATCCATGACCACAAGCCTGACCACCGATACCAAGGCAACCGTGGATCAGATGGAAAAACTTGTGGATGTTGGTTGTCAGTTGGTTCGTTTGACCACGCCCACCATGAAAGACGTGCAAAATGTGCCGGATTTGCGAGCGGAGATGAAACGTAGGCATCTGAGCGTTCCTTTGGTCGCGGATGTTCATTTTTTGCCTCGTGTTGCGCTGGCGGCGTGTGACCACTTTGAAAAAGTTCGAATCAATCCTGGAAACTTTGCCGACAAAAAAGTTTTTGAAATCAAAGAATATACTGATCGACAATACGAAGAAGAACTGGAAAGAATTGCACAGACTTTCCGTCCGATTGTGGCCAGAGCCAAAGAAAACGGGGTTGCTCTTCGCATTGGTACCAATCATGGTTCCCTTTCCGATCGGATCATGAATCGTTTTGGAGATACTCCTGAAGGAATGGTGGAATCTGCCATTGAGTTTTTGGAAATTGCCAGAGCAGAACATTTTCATGACATGGTGATTTCCATGAAATCCAGCAATCCTATGGTGATGGTACAAGCGTATCGATGGCTTGTGGCTCGCATGAATCAATTGGGAATGGATTATCCTTTGCATTTGGGTGTGACGGAAGCGGGAGAAGGCCAAGACGGAAGAATCAAATCAGCCATTGGCATTGGAAGTTTGCTTGCGGATGGTTTGGGAGACACCATCCGAGTTTCTCTCACCGAAGATCCCGAAAAAGAAATTCCTGTAGCCCATGCGCTGATTGCCTCCTATCAACGATCACTGGAAGCAGAGTCTTGGGACCCTGAGCAGCAAAAGGTTCCATGGGATGCCTATTCTTACACCAGAAGAGTTTCCAGCGTTGTGGGAAACGATGATCTCCCCATCGGAGGTCAAGAGATTGTCAAAGTGTGCACTCATTTTACCAGCGTGGGAGCAAAAGTTTTTTCGAAATCCGCTGTGGTGTTGGATCCTCCCATTGAACGATTTTCTTCTCCTCTTTCCAGCAGTCAGGATGTAATGCAGCTTCTTCCGGGGTCTGCCACAAAAGCAAAATTGTTGTACCGGTTGTTTGCCTCCAAAGATGAAAAAATCGATGTTTCTTCGCAAGCCTTTGATGAACTTTCTATGGAGTGTAGCCCTGCGTGGTTGGATCTCCGTTATGCCAAGGCACTCTTGCAAAAACTGGAAGGCAAAACCCTATGGATCCGCATTCAACATGAAGAGCAGATTGCAACAGCCATGGACATTCTTCGAATTTTTTCTACGCATCCGAATCTTGGAGTGGAACTGTATCACCATGATTTGATTTCTCTTGGCAGAAGCGTCGCCAAAGCCCTGCATCACCATCAACGGAATGTTCCCATTCATCTTTGTTATGTTTCCAAAACCGAAGACAGCAAAGAGCAAGAAATTCTCAAAGCTTCGACAGAAATTGGGAGTTTGCTTTGCGATGGAATCGGGGATAGCATCGAAGTGCAAAGTCATCATGGATTTGATGAAGGTCATTCGATAGCTTTTCAAATCTTGCAGGCAACACGATTGAGAATGTCCAAAACGGACTACATCTCTTGTCCATCCTGCGGCCGAACCTTGTTTGATTTGCAAGAAACCACTGCGCGCATTCGGTCCAAAACTCATCACCTCAAGGGTGTGAAAATTGCAATCATGGGATGTATCGTCAATGGTCCTGGAGAAATGGCCGATGCAGATTTTGGGTATGTAGGATCTGCACCGGGGAAAATCAATTTGTTTGTGGGCAAAGATTGTGTGGAAAAAAACATTCCCCAGGAAGTCGCTGATGAAAAATTGATCGAGTTGATTGACCGACATGGAAAATGGGTTCAACCATCCGCGTGAGGGCATTCCTTACGTCTCTTCTTCCATGGAAAAACTCTTCCTTGAAATTTTTTCGTTGTCGTACGATCAGCCTTTGCGATTTCGATCTCAGGTGCAGCAACGCATTTTGCGCAGTAGAAGTTTGTCGTCGAAAAAACGGCAACGATTGAGCGCTTTGCTGTATCGAGCTTTGCGTTTTCGTGAAACTCTTTTCCCTGAAGGGATGCCTCAGAGCATTGATTTGGATGAGCTCGAATCCAACGTGGAAAAGTGTGAGCAGACGCCTCTAGAGGTTTACACAGAGTTGTGGAGCAAACATCAAGACCTAGCATCTCTTTCCACAGCACTTTCATTTCCGGTGTGGATGATGGAAATATTTTTTCGCGATTTTGGAGAGTCCAAAGCCATTGAGCTGGCCTACCACTTGAATCAAGAGGCCAAGATTTTTTTGCGGGTCAATCAGATCAAAACCACGCGCGAGAAACTTGTGGCGCAATTGGAAAAAAAGAAATTGTACATGAGAGAGAGTGATCATCCTTGGGCTTTGGAAGTCTTGCAACGAATCAATTTGAGAGCCTTGCCAGAATTCAAAAAAGGTGAATTTGAAATTCAAGATCTGGGAAGTCAAATGATCGCTTGGGAAAGTCAGGTCAAGCCTCGGCAGCTTGTGATCGATGGATGTGCTCGAACAGGTGGCAAGAGTTTGGCCATGGCCATGATGATGAACAATCAAGGTCGAATCATCGCAGCCGATGTTGATACACGCGTGTTTGATGAGATGGAAAAAAGAGCCAAGCGTTCTGGGGT
Organism: Bdellovibrionota bacterium; assembly: GCA_041391365.1. GTDB lineage: Bacteria > Bdellovibrionota_G > JALEGL01 > JALEGL01 > JAGRMV01 > JAGRAX01. Next base: position 142,536 of record JAWKOC010000002.1, read on the forward strand.
ATCCATTTTGGAGACGGCCTGGATTGCCCCCGATGATCCACAGCCTTTGGCCCAGTATCATGAAAAAGCTGACGTGGTTTTGGTGGATGCGCCTTGCACGGGAAGCGGGACGCTATCTCGAAGACCATGGATGAAATGGTCCATGCAGCCTTTGTTTGTAGAGGAGCTGGCGCTCAAACAACGATCCATCTTGGAACGCCAGAGTCGATGGGTGAAACCCGGAGGTCGAATGGTGTATTCCACCTGTTCTCTTTTTGACCAAGAAAACCAGACGGTGATCGAGGGGTTTCTCTCCGATCATCCGGAGTGGGCGCTGAGCCAGCAGAAACTTCTGATGCCAGGAGCTTCTGGTCACGATGGTTACTTTGTGGCCAGTTTGGTCCGACAGTCCTGAGACTTTATAGAATCTTAACAAAACCTCGAGGATCGTTGATTGACATCAAGCGAAAGACGATGCTAGGTAGCACAAAGAAAATGTATTTTTTAATGGGGAGAACTCATATGAAACAATCAGTATCAAGACGAATGTGGATGACGTCCTTTGTGGGGATCTTGTTTTTTGGGATGGCTCACGCGGAGCAAGCTTCTGTGGTAGCTTCATTTGATATTGGATCAGGAAGCACCAAGATGGTCGTATCAAAAGTAGACTGTTCCAATGCTTCTACAATTACTGTGGGAAATATCCATCAGCGTGTTTGTGATATTTCTGTGTTGGATGAAGGTTCCGCAAAGCATTCCTGGAAAAATGCTGTACGCAAAGATTCCAAAGGATACTACTTTGATGAAGCTGAGCTTGCCAAAGGTTTGGCGGTTTTGAAAAAGCTTCTCGACCAAGCCAAAAAACAAAATCCTGTTCGCTTCGAAGCTGCGGCCACTTCTGCATGGAGAACTGTTTCTGAGCATCCCAACGAAAAGGGAAAGTCTGCGATTGCAGCCATGAAAGATATTTTGGGAGAAGGTTCTTCGTTTCAGATCATTTCCGCGGAAAAAGAAGCTTGGTTGGGAGCGATCAGCGCCATCAAAGTTGCCAATGTGTTGCCAAAAAATGTTTTGGTTCAAGATATTGGTGGAGGAAGCCAACAGATTACTGTTTTTGATTCAGAAGGGAATATGAAACTCTGGCTGGGGAAAGACTATGTAGCTTCCGAAAAATTTACGCAGTGGGTTTCGGCTCAAAAAGAAAGCCGCATTTTTGAAAAATATCCTGAGCTGGCTTCTGGATCTGCCATGGCGTCCAAGAAAGGTCTTCATCCCAAAACCGTGAAAAAATTGGGATGGATCGAGTCTGGAAATCCAAACCCCATCGGTCGTTTGGAAATCATTGAAGCTCAAGCTGGAGCAGAGATTTTTGTTTCTCACGCCATGGGGAAAAATGAAAAAGGTCAGTCTGTCACGTTGCAAGAAGCTTTTTCAGATCTCAATTTGTCACAATATAATGTGGTGGGTATTGGTGGAGTTTTGTACTACAGTGTGTTGCCCCAGGTGCAAAAGCAAATGAAATGGAATTCAGATGTGATGTCTTTCGACAAAATAGAGATTGAACAGACTTTGCAAGGACTGTTGGGATACACAGGGTTGCAGTGGGACGAAGACAAGCACATTTGGAAGGTTGAAGATTATTCTCAGAATGTATTGCCGAATGTGGTTTTGGTCAATGCAATGATGGATGAGTTGAGACTGGATGCCTATACGAGCATTGAAAAAGTCAACATGGCCCATGCACAAGCCTACCTGAACTAGATTCTGGCCGACGTAAATCATCACTACGAATTTTATTGCATAAACAGTGCAAGGAAGAGACCCATCTCAAAGACGTGACGGTAGGTCAGAACTTTGGTATGTCAAGATCATGACTACACAAGAACAGGAAATTTTTTCTCAGCTTGTCTCCGAAGGGGTTGAGCTTGGGGAAGTGAGCTGGGAAAATTGTCGCAAATGGCTCAAGCAGCAGGATTGGAAAATCAATGTTTTGTCGGATTATCCTCAGGATGAGGTGAAATTTACGGTCCGTCGGGGATTTGAGCGCATCGAAGTGTACGGAAAGTCAGATCTGGAGGCTTTCGGAAAAGCCATCGCAGAGATCGCCAAGCGAAAACGCATTCATGGAGAAGGATAAACGCTCTTTCGTTTGCCAAGCTTTTACTTCTCGTTATAATCCTGTTTCCACGTTCTCGGATGTGAGAACAAAAAAGATCCTTTAGAAAGAATAACATGCCCTCAAAACCATCTCCCAAAAAAATCAAAGTTCAACCGGCGATCACCGATGAACACTTGGAATCTTTGTATCATCAGGATTCGACCTTGATCAAAGCCTACAACAATCCTCTGTTCATGAATAGCCCCGAGGCGCGCACATTGCGTATTTTGGCGGAATATTTGGAGCCTCGCAAACGACTCATGGATCACAAGGTCAACAACACGGTTGTGTTTTTTGGATCAGCTCGGTTCAAATCCAAAAAAACAGCGCAAAAAATGGTTCAAGCTGCGCAAGATGATGTGAAAAAAAATGTTCCAGGAGCGAAACAAGCTCTTGTGGAAGGTGAGCGTCTTCTTCGAAGTTCTACATTTTACGAAGATGCCGTGAGTTTGTCGGCCAAGATCACTGCATGGTCCAAGGAGCAGTTTGGAAAAGGAGCCAATCGATTCTTGGTATGTTCGGGCGGTGGTCCAGGCATCATGGAAGCCGCCAATCGCGGGGCCTATGAGTCCGGAGGGCAATCGGTGGGGTTCAATATCTCGTTGCCGATGGAAAAAAATTCGAATCCTTTCATTACTCCAGAACTCAATTTTGAATTTCACTATTTTTTCACGCGCAAATATTGGTTTGCTTACCTTGCCAAAGCCTTGGTGATTTTCCCCGGGGGATTTGGAACCTTGGACGAGCTGGCTGAGATTCTCACGCTCATTCAAACCCGCAAAATGACAAAACCCATTCCCGTGGTGATTTATGGAAGTGAGTTTTGGAACAGCGTCATCCAATTTGATAAATTGGTAGAATGGGGAACCATTTCACAAAAAGATTTGGACCTGTTTTATTTTGCAGACACTCCAGCGGATGCTTTTCGGTACCTCAAAAAAGAACTCAGCAAGATTCACAATTTGTAAGATCAAAACTGGTTTTGAAATCACTTCATCTGTGAGAGCAGAGTACATTCCTCTCTCACAGGTGAAGTAGGTTGCTTCGACTAAAAAAGATCGACAGGATGTAAGTTATCTCCCATTTCGTTGATGTTGTCTCCACGATCATTTGGGTCTCCCAACCCCAATTGACCCGAGGAATTGTAGCCCCAACATTTGACACGATGGTTGTTTAGTACTGTGCATGTGTGGTACCCTCCCGAAGAGATCTGCGTGGCGAACACTCCGGTTCCCAGGTCCACAATGGGGAGGTTGCTGCCCATGTCATTGATATCATCTCCCCGTCGTGATTTATCTCCGAGACCCAATTGGCCGCTGTAGTTGGTACCCCAACATTTGACTTTGTCACCCGTGAGGATGGCGCAGGTGTGATCTGTGCCCACGGAAATTTGTGTGGCAAAACCTTTTCCGAAGGCTAACGTTGGCAAATTGTCACCCATTTCATTGGAGTCATCTCCGCGATTGTCTGTATCTCCGAGGCCCAGTTGTCCTTGGTAGTTCAATCCCCAGCATTTGACTTTGTTGTTGGAGAGCACCACACAGGAAATATACCCACGCGTGGAGAGTTGCAAAACAGTCAGTCCGGTTCCGAGAGATACTGCGGAAAGGTTGTCTCCCATTTCGTTGATGTTATCTCCACGATCTTGGGAATCTCCCAATCCCAATTCACCATCACCATTGAACCCCCAGCATTTGACTTGGCCGTTGTTCAAAAGTGCACAGGAATGGTACATTCCAGAAGAAATTTGTGTGGCTATGAGACCCGTACCGAGAGAAACGGTGGGCAGGTTGTTGCCCATTTCATTGGGACCATCTCCACGATTGTCTGTGTCTCCTAGTCCAAGCTGTCCATAATAATTTCTTCCCCAGCATTTGACTTGGCCGTTGCTAAGCAGCGCACAGGTGTGATCGCCCCCGGCGACGATTTGTGTGGCTGTGACACCCGTACCGAGAGATACTGCGGAAAGGTTGTCGCCCATCTCATTGGAGTTATCTCCTCTATTGCTTGTGTTTCCCAGACCGAGTTGTCCAGCATAGTTTCTTCCCCAGCATTTGACCTGTCCGTTGGTCAAGAGGGCGCAGGTGTGTGATTCCCCTGCAGCAAGCTGAGCAGCGGTCAATCCGGTTCCCAGAGATACTGTTGGCAAATTGTTGCCCATTTCGTTGATGTCGTCTCCACGCCATGCTTTGTCCCCGAGGCCCAATTGGCCGTAGGCACCATCTCCCCAGCATTTGACAGCACCCAAACTGCTCAATGCGCAGCTATGATAGTCTCCACTTGCAACGGAAACAACGCCTGCTACGCTGATGTCGAGGCTGGGTTGGTTGGGGACAAATTGTCCGGAAGCATCCAGGTAACTGATGCTTGCTTCTCCGATGGCTAGGGTTTTCACATAAATGGTTTTGGTTGGATTTTGTGCGCTGAGCACCACAGTTCCAAGATTTTGCGAACAAGAACTGTTGGAGTACAGAGTGGTGTCGATGGCTCCATTGGACGTGCTGGCTTGAATCGAGATGGTTGAGTTGAACGCTGGTGCCGGTTGGCCTAGCGTTGATGAATAATAAAGTTGATAGGAAACACACTTGTCCATGTAGGGCGTTTCGTTTCCAACGAGGCTCATCACATAAGATGTAGAGGGAATGATGGTAAGATTTTTTGTATGTGTGCTCAACACACCCAGAGGATCAGAAGCGATCAACGAAAAGGCCCCAAAGTTGGAAGCCATGGCATACAAGGTCTTGGTGTTGTCCGAGGTAGAAAAAGAAACAGAGGTCACGACATTGCTACAGGAGTTGTCCGAATAGATTTGGAGTACTGGAGTCGAGAGCTCGGAGTTGCCTGCCGCTTCTTGAACGGACAGTGTGATATCTTTGTTGGAGCTTGGGGCTGCCGTTTGGCCAAATTGATTTGCGGTGAAAAGAGAAAAACTGGTGCACTGGTTCATGGCTAGGTTGCTTGGTCCGGCGTACAATATGCTGCTGGCTGGAGCAAGACTGGCCGAAAAAAACTTTTGTGTTGTGGCCATTTCCAAAGAAGGCACTGAGCTCTGAACATAGCCACTGAGTCCTTGCATCACTTTGAGATAGAATGTTTTGCTGGAATCTCCCGTTGCAAATGGAACTTGTGTAAGGGTTTGCGTGCATGCATTGTCAGAGAAAAGACTTACGCCAGAGCTTTTTTGCACATCCACGACAATGTTTTGTGGCACGGGCAAGGTGTTTCCAGAGGGCTCTTGATATTTAATCTCAAAAGGAACGCAGTCCAAAAGAAAAACCTCATCCGGTCCTGAAATGTTGAATACGTTTTTGAGAAAGCTGCTTGCAAAGGTTTTTCCTTGTTGGCTCTGATCCGAAGAAGATCCTCCGCAGGCTCCCAGCATCAGCAAAAGGCTGGAAAGGAAGAGACTTGAACATAATGTAGAGTGGTTTTTCATGGCGTACCTCATTTGTGTGCCCAAGAAAAAGCAAGGTTTGTGCCAATGAAAATCTAACGATTTTCAAGAGTTAAAAATGTCATCATGAGCCGTTTTTCAGCGCAAGGCAAAAAAACTATACGTGATCGGTGACAAAGCTCTCATCGTGATCGGGAAATGGTTCCGTATGAATGAGAACATCTTGCAATCCGGGGTAGGCTTGTTTTAGCTCTTCTTCAATCTTATGCACCAGGCGATGAGCCGTGGCCGTGTCCATTTTTGCATCGATTTGAATGTGAAAATCCAAAAAAGCATAATCCTGGCTTCCTCGTGTTCGGATGTGGTGGCATCCGATGACTTTTGGATTTTCAAGCACCATTCGTTTGATGGTTTCAACATCCAAAAAAGCCGCATCCGAAAGCACCAAGGTGTTTTCTTTGAGCAGGGCAAATGCATGATATCCAAAGTACGCGGCGATGATCAGTGAAAAAACAGTGTCTACAATTTGCAAATTGTATTTGATGGCCACCAGAGAAATGAGCACCGTGGTCGAAACCCAAAAGTCGCTGGAGGTATGAAGTGCATCGGCCAAAAGAATTCGACTGTCGAGCTCTTTGCCTTTGCGAGATTCATATTTGGAAAGAAGCAAGTTGATGGCCATGGTCACCACCACAATCACCACACCCGAAACATGAAATCGACTGACTTGAGGATCAATCAATCGATGGACTGCCATTTTTAACACTTCCCAGCTGCTGATGGCGATGAATCCTCCAATGCCCAGTGTGGCGAGAGTTTCAAATTTGGAGTGTCCGTAGTGATGGTTTTCGTCAGAAGGACGATGCGCATATTCGATGGAGATGTATCCCATCACACTGGAGGCGCTGTCCATCAGGGAGTGAATGCCATCGACGATCATGGTCAAGGTTCCTGTAAGAAGTCCATAGGAAAGTTTTGCCACGCATACCAAAATGTTGAGTGCCAATGCACGGCCCAAAACTTTTTTTACTTCTTGCGTGTTTTTTTCTTCCATCAGAAACCTACAGCGTGTCACCCAGGCGATGGATCTTGACCATGTTGGTGGCTCCCGAGGATAGTCCTGTTCCGGCGACCATGATGACTTTTTGTCCTTTTCGCAGAGAAGTGTTTTGCATCAAACATGCATCTCCGTTTTTGATCATGTCTTCGACATCGGTTCCCTTGGAATTGATCAAAGCATGAATGTTCCATCCCAAGCTCAATTTTTGAACACTTTCTTTTTTGGGTGTCAGAGCATAGATGCGCAATTTGGGTCTGAGTTTGGAAAGCTTCAATGCCGTGGTTCCACTCTCCGTATAGGTCACGATGGCATGGAGATCTGAATGCTCAGAGATTGTTTTTACGGCGTGTAACAAAGCATCACTGTCGTTGAGATAGCTGATGCGATCGTTTTCAAATCGATAAAAGGAAGACTGTTCAGCATTTTCAATGATGGACACCATGGTTTCGATGGATTTGATCGGGTATTCTCCCATCGCAGTTTCACCGGAAAGCATCAAGGCATCGGTTCCATCCCACACGGCGTTGGCCACATCGCTGGCTTCTGCGCGAGTAGGACGAGGGTTGAAAGTCATGGAGTCGAGCATTTGTGTGGCTGTGATCACGGGCACAGATTTTTTCATGGAGTGATCAATGATTTGTTTTTGCACGACAGGAAGTTGTTCGATCGGAAGTTCAACGCCCAAATCTCCTCGTGCGATCATCAAAAAATCTGTCACATCCAAAATGTTTTCCAAATCGTCCACTGCTTGAGGTTTTTCGATTTTTGCAATGATGGGGAGAACTCTTCCTTTGTTTTTCATCCATTTTTGCGCATGCCGAATGTCACTGGCTTTTTGAATGAAAGAAAGAGCAACGTAGTCAATGTCCTGTCGAACCACGTGAGAAAGAATTTCTCGATCTCTTTTGGTGAAAGGAGAAATGGGAATGTATCGACCGGGAATATTGATACCTTTGAGTTGTCGCAGTTCACCTCCGACAACAACTTCACAAAATATATCTTTGTCTTTGACTTTGGTGACCCGGAGCTCGAACAGTCCGTCGGCCAACAAAATTTGGTCGTCTTTTTTTACGATCGAAGGAAGCTGAGCAAATCCAAGAGGAATTTCTTCGCTAGACCCTGGAACTTTACGGGCGGTCAATATGCATTGAGAGTTTCGTTTGAGATAAACGGGATCTGAATGTGCAAAACTTCCAATGCGTAGTTTGGGTCCTGGCATATCGGCCAAGATTCCAATGGGGCGTTTCATTTTTGTGGAGAGTTCTCGAATTTGTTGGATCACTCCGATGTGTGCATCGATACTGCCATGGGAAAAATTCAAGCGAAACACGTCCACGCCGGCTTCGATGGCCTTTTTCATTTTTGGAGTGGTATTGATGGAAGGGCCAAGGGTGGCAATGATCTTGGCTCGTTTTGGCAATGAGGGTTTCATGAAGTGATTTCTTTTTACCGTGTTTGGTGTGGATTGACAATGAAGTCGTGGAAAGTCTTTTTTATTCTTTGGGACTGAGGTGAGATCGAAAGTAATGATCCACAATACGATCACAGAAGCCTGGACATAGTCGATTGATCCAGACCAGAGCGATTCCAGCTCCGGTAAACAGCACCCTTTTGCAATTTTTTTCGATGGCTTTTCGAATGCTCTTGGCCACTTTTTTGGGGTCCATTCCGTGTCGTGAAGAAATGGGAGGGTGAAATTGGTTTTTTTTCGCATTGGTTTGAAAGTCAGTCTGTGTCAGTCCTGGGCAGATCAGGCTGACGCCAATTCCATAGGGAGCCACTTCACTGCGCAAACTTTCGGTCAAGGCATTGAGTGCAAATTTGGTCATGCTGTACGCAGAAAAAAAAGGAATGGATCGATGAGACAAAATGGTCGATACATTCACGATGTGGCCTCGACCCGCTTTTTTCATGCTTGGAAGTACAGATTGTGTGCACCAAAGAGCTCCGTAGAGATTCGTGTCAAAAATCCGATGGAGATCTTCTGTGGATAGATCTTCGACTTTGCTGTAGTGACCATATCCAGCATTGTTGATCAACACATCAATGCGGCCCATTTCGTTAACAATGGTTTCCAGCACCGCTTTGCATGCTTCTTGGTTGGAAACGTCGCATACCTTGGTATAGGTTTTTGCTCCCAGGGCTTCGCACTCTTGTTTGGTTTTTTCAAGATCTGAGGCATTTCGAGCCAGAAGAATCAATGTGCATCCAAGAGGAGCCAGTTCAAGTGCACAAGCCTTTCCAATTCCCTTGGAACCTCCCGTGATGACAATGACCGACTGCTCGTGGAGTTTCACAAAACCTTACAAAAGAGGAGCCGTGGCCTCGGTCAGGCTCGCCTGTGTTTTGGTTTTCTTTGGATCTTGCTTGATGGTGCAACCATATTGTCGCTCATAAGGTGTGCTTACAGTTTTTCCTTCTTTGGCTTCTTGATAGGCAGCTTCAACAAAATTTTTCGCTCCCTTGACAGAATCGTGGTTGAACTGTCTTTTGTCGTCGATGGCTCCGTGATAGAGGAGTTTTCCCTCTGGGCTGATCAAGAACATGTGGGGCGTAGTGATGGCTTTGAATGCTTCAAAAGCCACTCCCTCTGCATCGAGCAGAATGATGGAATCTTTGATGCCGCGTTTTTCCATGATTTTTTGTGCTGCTTCTTTGTCTGCGATGTACCCTTGAGATCCTTCTTGTGAAGAAGCGACGGTGTACCAAGCGGCTCCATCTTCCGTGAATTTTTTCTGCAATCGTTGCATGTTTCCCGTGGCGTAGTGTTTGTCGACAAAGGGACATTCGTTGTTGAACCATTCCAACACAACATATTGGCCAGGTTGTTTGTCGGTCTTCCAATGCGAAGACAAGGTATGCTCTTTTCCATCGCTGCCTTTGAGAGTGAAATCTGGAACTTGTTTTCCAATGGCAACTTCAATTTTGGGTTGGGCGGAATCTTGAGCCATGGCCAAGGGTGCGAGCAGCATGGATGCAGTGCAGGCCAAAGCCACCGAAAAATGTCGTGTGTTCATGATGTTTTTCCTTTCGTCTATGGGTTATGGGGTTCGAAAAGATCGTTACGATGATTCCAGGGCTTTCAACACTGAACCTTTGGTCAAAAGAGTAGGAAGAATCAGCGGACTTGTCAATGTTGGTCTGTACAATAAATAGAAAGGAACCCCCGCACGATCAAAAGAAGCGAGAATTTGTGTGATTTCAGGGTTTTGATGTGTCCAATCAGCTTTGAGGGCCAGGACCTTTTTTTCGCGAAAGGCCTTTGCAATTTCCTCGTCGGAGAGAACCCATTTTTCATTGGCCTTACAGGTCAAACACCAATCTGCCGTGAAATCAACGAACACCGTTTCTCCCTGAGCCAGAGCTTGTTCCAATCGTTGGGGTGAGAAAGGTTCCCACGCAATGCCTCCTTCTGTGGATGCAGCGGAGGGTTTTGCAGCTTGGCTTGGATCCGGAATGCTGGATACGATGTTTTCGCTGACAATTCCCAAAACAACCACGGATGCGAGAATGCCCACTCCTCCGAGTCTTTTATGGTTTTGGGTGTGTTTACAGATCCATAAGATCCAGATCACCAGGATCAACGCCACCAGAGAAAGTGCCATGGCATGTAGCCCCCCCAATTTTCCAATCAGCCATACAAGCCAAACGCATGTACACAACATGGGAAACGCCATGATTTCTCGAAGCCTTTCCATCCATGAACCTGGTTTGGGTAGGTAAGAGGCCGCCTGAGGAAAAAAAGAAAACATCAAATAAGGCAAGCTCAATCCCAATCCGAGAAACAAAAAGATCAACAGAATGATCCACCAACTTTGTGAAAGCGCGAAGCCAATGGCCACTCCCATGAACGGGGCTGTACACGGAGAGGCCACGACCGTGGTCAACACGCCCACCAAAAAATCTTTCCATGGGCCTGTGCCTCGATCGGCTCCAGAAAGAGCCGGCATCCGAAATTCAAAATATCCCAGCAGGTTCACCGCAATCAAAAAGAAAATCAATGCCAGCGCATAGACGAATCCCAGAGATTGGAGTTGGAATCCCCATCCAAGTTGAAGCCCAAGGCCACGAAGCGCAATCAGCAAAGCAGCCAAACCCAAGAAGGTGCTGATGACACCAAGACTGTAAAAAAGGTTAGAGGTTCGAATGTTTTTTGCGTCGGAGGTTCCCTGCTCCACCAAATGAATCAATTTGATCGACAACACAGGAAACACACAGGGCATCAGATTGAGAATAAGACCTCCCAAAAACGCCAATGCGAGCATCCAGATCCAATGGGCTTTTTCGGAGGAAGAAGAAGGAGAACCATCTGCAATGGAAGAGGATTTGTGAAGATACGAAGATTCAACTTTGCCCCGATGGCGATAGGTGATCAAACCCTGGATGGCTTGTCCTTGGTGATCTTTCAATTTTTTTTCAAATCGAAACTGACTTTGTCGCGGACCTTCGCGAAACTGGCTGGGTCGAATGAAATCACTGGGCATCGAGGAAGATGGAAAAAAATCGATGATGCTCAATCCTTCAGGATGAAAAATCGTAAGAAGAGTTTGTGAGGGACTTTCCTCGACTTCAAAAGAAATGTCGTCTTCATCGATGGGAAACTGAAATTTTTTGAAGATCGAGGGATTGCGATGGACATCCCACGATGCTTTGGAAAAATCATAAGACCACGATGCCGATGCCGGCACACAAATGTCCATGCACACCAAGTATTGGATTCGAACGGTCAAAGTATCCTTGGAAGATGGGGTGGTGTCATAGTGAAGTGTTTTGGCAAAGAGAGTTTCTCCCTGATAACCAAACGTGATGAGATTTTGTTCTACGATTCGTTGAGGCGCTTGAAACTGTGTGCTTGTAGGCAATAAGGTTGCGGACGATTCAAAATCAATTTGTGAGGGTGAGCCGCTCTCTCCTGAATTTTCCCAATAGGTGTGCCAATGTTTGTCCAGCTCTACAAAAACACCTACACGACTTCCAGATTCAGGAAAGGTCTCATCGACGATAAGTGTGGCTTTGGAATGGGGGGTGGAGTTTTTTGCATGGCTGGGCGTGGAAATCAAATATGTGAGAAGAATTCCAAAACCTACGGTGAGGATTTGGCGGAAATTGGTCTTGATCAATGGCATGTATGAAAATCTCATGATTTTGGGGTTTTGAGTTTTGTACTCTATTCTTATCTATTCGTAGGATCATTGTATTGGGTTACAAGACATTGATCAACCTCAAGTGACAGAAGTTTAATAAATTGATGCGCGTCTCGGTCTTGGGTATACAAGAAGCACTGTGAAAGATATGCAACGTACATTCAAAGACTTAGATCAAAAGTGGGCTCTGGTGCTCGGCGCTTCCAGTGGTTTTGGGGCTGCCATGTGTCGTGAATTGGCCCAGGCTGGGATGAACATTTGTGGGGTTCACTTGGATCGTCGATCGACGATGCCTGCCGTAGAGAAACTGATTTCTGACATTGAAGGCCATTCCAAAGAAGCATTGTTTTTTAACATCAATGCTGCGGATCCTGAAAAGCGCGAAGAAGTGATGGATACGCTCAAAGAGAAGGGCATTCGCATCCACGTTCTCGTCCATTCCCTGGCTTTCGGCACGCTCAAACCTTATATTGATGGACAAGATGCTCTTGGACAAAAGCATATGGAAATGACCTTGGATGTGATGGCCCACTCGCTCGTCTACTGGACACAGTCTTTGGTGTCCCACGATTGTTTTGAAAAAGGTGGTCGTGTTTTTGCCATGACCAGTGCAGGGGGGGAGCGCGTGTGGAAAACCTATGGCGCGGTGTCTGCCGCCAAAGCTGCGTTGGAATCTCACATTCGGCAGTTGGCGTTGGAGTTGGCACCTTTGCAAATCACAGCCAATTCGATTCGAGCTGGAGTGACCGATACTCCCGCTCTTCGAAAAATTCCGGGCAATGATCATATGATCGAACTTGCCACAGCCAAAAATCCTTACGGAAGATTGACCACTCCTGAAGATGTTGCACAGGCGGTGGTGGCGTTGAGTTTGCCTCAATGCGGATGGATCAATGGAAATGTGCTGGGCATCGATGGCGGAGAAAACATCGTCGATTGATGTTTTTTTTGTGTGAGGCAATGTCCAAACAAGATCAAACAGATATTTAAGGAGAGATGACCGCGATGGAAAAAGTACCCATGACCGTAGAAGGAAAACAGAAAGTTCTTGATGAGATTGATCATCTCAAAAAAGTGGAACGCCCCAAGGTAAGCAAAGAAATTGAGGAAGCTCGAGCTCACGGGGATTTGAGTGAGAATGCAGAGTACCACGCTGCCCGTGAAAAACAGGGACTCAATGAGGCGCGACTTCGTTTTTTGGAAGATCACATTGCAAGAGCGGAAGTGATTTCTCCCGACCAAATCAAAACGGATCGGGTGATGTTTGGAGTGACCGTAAAAATTTATGATGAATCTGCCGATGCAGAAAAAACCTATCGCATTGTTGGAGAATTGGAGTCGGACATTGATCGAGGTCTTCTCTCTGTTGTGTCACCCATTGCCAGGGCGCTCATCGGGAAAGAAGAAGGAGATGTTGTCACGGTTCAAACTCCCGGCGGAGCCAAGGAGTTTGAAGTTCTGGAGATCAGCAAATAGTATGCTTGAGTTCGTGGCCAAAAGATTTGTTGCTGGTCAAAACGCAGATCAAGCTCTGATCAATGTTGCAAGCCTCTACGAGGATTCGATTCTTTCTACCCTGGATGTTCTCGGGGAAAATGTTTCTTCCGAGGGAGATGTTGCTCAGGCCATTTCGGAATATCGAAATCTATTTGAAAAAATTTCAAACACAGGTTTTCAATCCAGCGTTTCCATCAAGCTCACTCAACTGGGATTGGATCTTGGACAAGAATTTTGCCAATCCAAACTCAGAGAGATTCTTGAAATGGCAGCGCCGAAAAATATTTTTGTGCGCATTGATATGGAATCTTCCGAATACACGCAGCGAACGATCGATATTTTTTTGTCGTTGCGATCGGAGTTTCCTCTTCTGGGAATTGTTCTGCAGGCCTACTTGCACAGATCATTGAAAGATGCGCAGCTGATGGCCAGCTTGAACGCGCCGGTTCGTGTGTGCAAGGGTGCCTACAAAGAACCCTCATCGGTTGCTCTGCAAAACATGGAAGACATTCGAAGTCAGTACAAAAAAATGGTGGAGCTGCTTCTCGTTTCGGGCACGCAAGTAGCCTTGGCCACGCATGATGATGAATTGATCGAGTGGGCCAAAAGCCTCCTCAAAAGAGAACCCCTGTGGGCGCAGCAACTGGAATTTCAAATGCTCTATGGTTTGCGACGACAAAAAGCCAAGGAGCTGGCTCGCATGGGATATCGAATGCGCGCATATGTTCCCTATGGAAAATCATGGTTCCCTTATTTCTATCGACGATTGAGAGAACGAAAAGAAAACATTCTCTTTGTCCTCAAGGGCATGGTTCAAGATTAATGTAAGCAGACGCAAGGATTTCATTTCGCATCCTCAATGGAATGCATGCGCACGTTGTGCAAGGTTTGATGATCTTCGTGATGAAAAAAAAGTTTAATCGGTGACTTTTTTGGTTCCAGCAATGTAGGGCTCTTCTGTCGGAAGTCCAGATCCCGTGTTGTAAGGCAAGATCACGACCATTTGAGAGGCCTGTTGTTTTCCGTCAGCTCCGGTCGCCACCGAGTTGATCAAGTATACGGCATAGGCGCTGCCAGCGGCGGCCATGGCTGGATCTGGGTGGGGGTAGTCGTCCTTGCGGACCACGATCACCTGAGCGTCCATTGTGCTCAATCCCATGAAATTGCAAATGACATTGGTGTCGGTGATGATGATGTCCAGATCTTTGTAGGGATCAAATGCGATCGTGTCACACTCTTTGTTTGCGCCGCCCACGGAGCTTTCAGGTTGAAGCGTTCCCAACAAAAAACTGGAGTCTTTGGCATTGTAGTCTCCTCCAATGACTTTTGGATCGTCGTCGTTGAATTCAGGTACTTTGTCGTTGGTTGCTCCGCCCCCAAAATTGACGATGGATCGAATGCGTTGAAAAGCTTTTTGCATGCCCTCTTCGGACTGATGCGCCAGTGCAGTTGTCGTGCGGCGGCTTCCCGCACGTTTGAGTTTTAACGTGGAGGAGTTGATCCCCCAAATCCCAATGGCGGTCGCCACCACCAGAATCATCATCAGCAGCAATACGGCAAAACCCCCGCGTTTGGATCGAAGATGCATCATGCGCGAGGCTCCCAACGCAGATCCTCAATGTTTTGTTCGTGATTGGCCAAGCGAGCCATGACAAAAAGCCAGTCGGAAAGACGATTGGCATAGATCAAGGTTTGTGGATTGAAGCGGTGCGAAAGGCGAGCCTGGTTGATCCAACGTTCAGCTCTGCGGCAAACGGTTCGAGCCACGTGAAGATGGGCCGACAAGGCGCTGCCTCCAGGTAAAATAAAATGTTTGAGTTCAGGGAGCGCAGAGGTCATCTCATCTATTTCTTGTTCCAGCGTCTGGACATGAGATGTTGTGATTCGCTCGGAAGTTCGAGAAGAGGTCGAAGATTCTGGGAGAGCTAGATCGGTTCCCAGGTCAAACAATTCGCACTGAACTCTAGAAAGCCAAGCATGCTTGCTGAACTTGGAGGTATGGCTTAGGGCCACTCCCACAAAGGCGTTGAGCTCGTCGATGGTGCCATAGGCCAGAATCAGGGGGTGGTGCTTTTCGACTCTCTCCCCTGTAAACAAAGCGGTTTGGCCTTGGTCCCCTGTTTTTGTATAAATTTTTGTCATATCCACCCACGGATTTCGACCACTTGCATCGAAAAAAATCCGTCCATTTTCCTACCAGTATAACATGCTCATTAGAATATTTTCAGAGAAGAAGTATAATGTCTCTTTACGACAATGAAAAACAAAGAATGCAAGGATCGTGAATGGCGTTTGTGATTGCAGAGCCATGCATTGGGAAAAAACACCACGTCTGTGTGGAGGTTTGCCCTGTGAATTGCATCTATGGAGATCCTGAGTCTGACCAGTTTTTCATTCATCCCAAACAGTGCATTGACTGCGGAATTTGTGAGTTTGTGTGTCCGGAAAACGCAATTTTTGACGAGCCCAATCTTCCTGAAAAATGGAAGTCCTTTGCAGAAAAAAACGCTAACTATTTCAAAGCCCCGGAAGACGACAACGAATAATTCAGGGCCGCACGACTGCGGCCCAAACCATTGTCCGAAAATTAAACTATCATTCGGGTCCAATCGTACGGCCCCGAATGATAGAGATGAATCAAGGGTGGGTGGGGGTGTTTTGATGCTTTACGAGCAACCGGTGGTGCTGCCGCAATTGGGGCACTTGTAGCACACGCCACTGCGAATGGTCATGGTTCCACAATCTGGGCAGGGAGGGGCATCTTCCTGCGTTTGAATGGACCATGGACTCGCACTCGTATCGAGTGTGGCTCCTGCCATCACCGTTGGGGTGACTTTGGTCGAAACCGTCGTTGTGGTGGTTTGTGAGGGGGTAGGATCGGTTTCTTTTGTTTTTTCTTCTTTTTCGGTTGTGGCTTGTTCGCGGATGAGAAGCCCAACATCGCCACGTTCTTGTGCCGAAAGAAATTTCGAGGCCAGCCATCGGAAGATGTAATCCACGACCGATTTGGCGAAGGGAATTTCAGGGTTTCCTGTCATGCCCGAGGGTTCAAATCGAGAATGGCTGAATTTGGAAATCAATACTTTGAGAGGAACACCATACTGCAATGACATCGAAATGGCGGTTGCAAACGAATCCATCAATCCGGAAACCACAGTCCCTTCTTTGGACATGACCAAAAAGATTTCTCCGGGTTTGCCATCTTCATACATGCCTACGGTGATGTATCCCTCGTGCCCACCAATGCTGAATTTGTGGGTGATCGCGTTGCGTTCTTCGGGAAGTCGTCGTCGATAAGGTTTGGCCACCCCAGCTGTTGTGGACACGTTTTTGGTCTCTTTGGTTTTGGATGTGTTCAGAGGCTGAGATCGCTTGCACCCATCTCTGTACACGGCTACGGCTTTCAACCCCAATTTCCATGCGGTGATGTACGTGTGAGAAATTTCTTCCGGTGTGATTTCGTTGGGGACGTTTACGGTTTTGGAAATCGCACCCGAGAGGAAAGGTTGAACCGCGGCCATCATTTTCAAATGGCCCATGTAATGAATGTAACGCTTGCCTTTGAGCGGTTTGAACGCGCAGTCAAACACGGGCAAATGCTCATCCAACAAACTGGGAGCTCCTTCGATGGTTTCGTGTTTGTCGATGTAATCCAAAATGTCTTGTTTTTGGTCTTCGTTGTACCCCAGTTTGGTCAAGGCCATGGGAACCGTGCGGTTTACGATCTTGAGAAAACCATTGCCCACCAATTTTTTGTACTTGATCAAGGCGATGTCAGGTTCAATTCCTGTGGTATCGCAGTCCATCATGAACCCAATCGTGCCGGTTGGAGCGAGCACGCTGATTTGACTGTTGCGATATCCGAATCGTTTGCCTTGTTCATAGGCAGATTCCCAGTCTTGAACGGCAGCGTTGTAGAGCTCCGCTGGAATCAAGGTTTGATCGATGGTTTTGACTGCGTCGGCGTGTTTTCGAATCACACGGAGCATGGGCTCGCGGTTGGGAGAATATCCTGCAAAAGGACCACGGTCTTTGGCGACTTCGCTCGAAACTCCATAGCAATGTCCCGTCATGATGGCGGTGATGGCTGCGGCATAGGCTCTTCCTTGGTCAGAGTCATAAGGCAGTCCCATGGACATCAACAAAGCACCCAAGTTGGCGTATCCAATGCCGAGGGGGCGATAGTCGTGACTGTTGATTTCAATGCGTGGGGTTGGGTAGGAAGCCTGATCCACCACAATTTCCTGCGCCAAAATGGTGGCTTTGGCCGCGGCTCGGAAACTTTCCACATCGAAGTTCCCATGAGTGTCCACGAAGGTGAGCAGATTGAGCGAAGCCAAGTTGCAAGCTGTGTCGTTCAAAAACATGTATTCAGAACAGGGGTTCGAGGCGTGAATCCGATCGGATACAGGGCAGGTGTGCCACTCATTGATCGTGGTATCAAACTGCAATCCAGGGTCACCACAAGTCCATGCCGCTTTCCCAATTTTGTTGAGGATGGCTTTGGCTTTGTAGCTTTCTACAGGAACGCCCGTGGTGACGGCATGTGTGGTCCAGGCACCATCGTTTTCTGCCGCTTCCATGAACTCATTGGAAACTCTCACCGAGTTGTTGGAATTTTGGAAAAACACGGAGCCATAAGCTTCGCCGGTGAACGATCCATCGTATCCAGCATCGATCAAGGCCCAGGCTTTTTTCTCTTCTTGAACCTTGCACTCAATGAATTCCATGATGTCTGGATGGTCCACGTTGAGAATGACCATTTTGGCCGCTCTGCGGGTTTTGCCACCCGATTTGATCACACCTGCAAAGGCATCAAATCCTTTCATAAACGACACAGGACCTGAGGCGGTTCCGCCCATGGCCAAGGTTTCTTTCGACGAGCGAATGGAAGAAAAATTGGTTCCGGTTCCAGACCCACCTTTGAACAGCATGCCTTCGGTTTTGGCCAAATCCAAAATCGAGGTCATGGAATCGTTGACGGAGTTGATGAAACAAGCCGAACATTGGGGCTGCTCTTCAATCCCCACGTTGAACCACACGGGCGAGTTGAAGGCCATTTTTTGGTTCACCAACAAATAGGTCAGGTCGTCTTCAAAAGCCAAAGCATCAGCTTGGCTGGCAAAATAATTTTGATCCACGGCCCATTGGGAGATCGTACCGGCCACACGAGAAATCAATTGTTTGACGGAAGTTTCTCTCTCCGGACTGCCGAGGGCCCCTCGAAAATATTTGGACACCACAACATTGGTGGCCAGCATGGACCAGGTGGATGGAATTTCTACACCCTTTTGGGCAAAAACTTCTTCTCCTTTTTCGTTGGTGATGACGGCATCGCGCGTGTCCCAGGTCACTTGATCAAACGGATGAACTCCTGGCGTTGAAAAATAGCGCTTGTATGCAATGCCGGATTGGTTTTTTTTCTTTCGACGGGAAGTCGTAGATGTTTTGGAGGTGCTGGAGCTTTTTACGGTATCAGTGTTCATCGTTGTTCCTGTCTTTGAGAGAAACCTATCCTGTCCCAAAACATTCAACATTTTGGAATTTTTATGTTTTCTCAATGGTTTACGTTGTTACGCCAATCCATCTGACGTCAATGACCATACAATATATTGTATGGTAAGTTTCAATACTTCTCAACCATAATTCGAAAATCAGGGCGTTTTCAAGATCAAAATGAAAAAACTTTTTTCACCCACATTTTTAAGAACTTAGAATCACAAAGAGAATCCAGGTGGAGACGTGTTTGCTCACCTCTCATTTTTGTCCGAACACACGGTCAAATTGAGTACGCAAACATTCCAAAAAGTCTTCGCTGCAATGATCCAACACATCTTGACCATATTTTTTCGTGGCATAGAACTGTGCTGCGGTCTCAATGCCGTGCTCTTGGATCAAGGAAGCATTTTTTGGATCAGCCGCAAACCGAGCCAAAGCCTCTTGATTCTTTTTTTCGAAGATCGAGTGAATGTGAGATTCAGAATGATCACAATACACTTGATCATGGATGACGGCTTTGGGATCGAGACGTTCCACCCTGTTTGATTCGCCGCGGGGATGACCCAGTACCATGCTCGTGATGGGCATGACCTGTTTCGGAAGCGACAAAATTTCGGTCAATTTCGCTGCATTTGTGAGTGTGCTCCCCATATAGCAAGTGCCCAGACCCAGGCTCTCGGCCGCAACCGCCACATTTTGGGCCACCAAACACACATCCACCACGCCTCGCAAAAAAGACATGAAATCATTGAAGGTCGTGTGGGCTTTTCCTTGGATCATCCATTTTTTCAACCGATTCAGGTCGCTGCAAAATGTGAGTACCACCGGGGCTTCCAAAATCATGTTTTGCCGGCCATGAGCTTGGTATAGTTTTTCTTTGAGCTCAGGGTCTGTGGAGCGGATAACGGAGTAAAACTGCATGTTGCCAGAGCTTGCTGCGCGAATGCCCGCAAAGAGGATGTTGTCGAGCGTTTGTGCATCAATGTCCTTGGGCAAAAAACTGCGTATGGATCGGTGTTCGATGATTTGTTTGATGGTGTTCGAGGTCTTCATGACGATGTCGAAACGTTTTCTGTGGCAAGAATGGATTGAAAAAGCTCATCCGGATCGAGAAAAAAAGCATGAGCACCTTCTTGCAAAACCTCCTGAGCTGGAACAAATCCTCCCAAAAGTCCGATGCACTTCATCCCGATGGCTTTGGCCGCTTGAAGATCAAAAGGACTATCTCCAATCATAACGCCTTTGGAGGCCTCCACACCGAGTTTTTCACAAATCAGAAGCAGAGGCGCTGGATCGGGTTTTTTCCCGACCACATCTCCGCCCACAATCATCTCAAAATAATGATCGATGGAGAGTCCCTTCATCACGATTTCGCAGGAGGTTTGATGCTTGTTGCTCATCACGGCCATAGGAACTTTTTTGTGGAAATGGTTGAGAAGCTCCAAAGTTCTTGGATAGAGGGTGGTTTTGACCAGGGAGTTTTGTCGATAGTGCCTGGCGTAGTTTTTGAAAATGCTTTCCACGCGGGCGGTGTCCCCACCTGTAATGGATCGCAAATAGTCTTTGGTGCCTCGGCTGATTTGCTTGACCATGTGCTCCACCGTGATGGCGGGCAGCCCCTCCAGAGCCATGGCATGGTTGAGGGCGTCACATAGATCATGACGGGAATCGATCAGAGTCCCATCCAAATCAAAGATCACCACATCCAGTTGGGTCCAATCCAACGATTTACTTTTCATGCAAACTCCATTACCAATATTCCCAATGGAAATCAGCAAAAGCTTTCAAGAGATCTTGTCTCAACCCGTGTATGCCAAGAGTTCTTTGTCGGTGTTGACCTTGAAGGGGTCGGATGCCAGAGATTTTTTGCAGCGAATCGTCACCGTGGACATGAAGACTGTCCAAGAAAAAGGTCATAGCCTCACCAACCTGCTGGGCATCAAAGGAAAAATCATCGCTTTTTTTCATATTGTTTTGTCCGATCAGGGTTTTTGGTTGCTGGTGGATTCTGCCGTGAAAGAAGTTGTGATCCGAACTCTGGAGGCCTACATCATCACCGAAGACATTGCTCTGGTTGAGCATGCTCAATGGAGCGTGTTTCAGGCTTTTGGAGAGAAATCGAGAGAAGTGTTGGAACATACCCTCTCTCAAACTTTGTCATGTTCCAAGGGTCCTCAGACCAAGATTCCAACCTATTATTTGTGGGGTGAGGAGAAGGAGCTTCTGATTTGGTTTGGTGCAGGGTCGTGGATGCAGCTGTCGGAATCAACGGCGGAAGATCTTCGCATTTTTGAGGGACAGCCTCGTTGGGGACAAGATGTCACTGGGGATCATATGCCTTTTGAAATCCCGTTTTTGGAGTCGTTTACATCCACCACCAAGGGATGTTATCCCGGTCAAGAGACGGTATCTCGATTGGAAGGAAGAGGCCGAAATGTGGCCAAAAAATTGTTTCATGTGGTGGTCCCCATGGATTCGCTGCAATCCTTGCCTCAAGTTCTCTTGGATCAAGACGATCAAGAAGTAGGACAAATCACCAGTTTGTCTTCTCACGAATTCAAGAGCGGCCAACTAGGACTTGCGTGGATTCATCGCAAGGCCTTCGAGAGCCAGGTTCATACGATCAAAAACGATCAAATCATTCCGGTGGAGGTTCTCTCATGACCATCAACAAACCTTATTGGTTTTTGCAAAAAGAAATCGGACCCATGCAAAATTACATTTATTTTCTTGGGGACCCATCCACACGAAAAGCAGCCGTGATTGATCCTGCGTGGGATCAAATAGAGATTCAACGCACCTTGGATGAGGCGGGCTATGAGCTTGAATGCATGCTCATCACGCATGGACATCCCGATCACATCAATTTGGTGGAAACCTTTGCGCATCAAAACAATGCAAAAATTTACATGCACAAAGATGAAGTGCCCTGGGTTCGAGGCTGGAAAGAAACCGCAATTGCAACGCAGGATCAATCCGAAGTCCAGATCGGATCGCTCACCGTGAAATGCATGCACACCCCTGGGCACACCGAAGGCTCACAATGTTTTTTGTTTGACCAAAACATTGTCACCGGAGACACGCTGTTCATCGATGGTTGCGGTCGAACCGATCTTCCGGGAGGCAATTCCAAAAAATTGTATGAGAGCCTATCTCAAAAAATCAAAAATCTTCCCGACACAATGATCATGTATCCAGGCCACAACTATGCGGCTCACAAACACATTGATCTCGGCTCTCAAAAACAAACCAATCCGTACTTGCGAGCGTTAACGATCAGCGATTTTATTTCTATGCGTGGATAAAATTTCTCATCAAGGGATTTGACTGGAGACATAAGGGTATCGAGACGAGAAGTCATTGTCTTGAAAGTTTTTGTGTGCTTCCAAGAGGGTAGGGCTTTGGTTGATTGCACGGTGTGCGTTTTCAAACATGGTTTGAAAATGATGGAGGTTGTCGACCCATTGGTTGCGATCCAGCACAAATTTTTGCTCATGATCTGTGGTTTTTTCACTGTAGGTAATGCCTTGCTCAAACAAAAGAGTTTCAAGATAGGAATTCTCGGAGATGAGGTTCATGCTTTTTTCGATCCGATCAAACAACACAAAGGCATGTTCGGTGGTGTCCAGGAGCAGCACCAACGTTTGTTTCATATGTTCGGTCTCAAAGGGTAAAAAATAGGTAGCCAAAAATCGAATCCGATTTGTTTCGTTGCCCAGGATCAATTGCATTCGCTCATGAATAAAAGCTTCTTTTTCTTCGTCAGTCCAATCTTTCGGATCAACATGACCCTGATGGGGGGCGGAGAGATGATCACGAAGATATAGATCCAGCACCACCTCTACATGCTTTTCCCACAGGGCATCGCAGGTGGTCTCAATCTTTTGGATTGTGTGTTGCGCGCACGCAATGGACTGATCGAGCGTGAGAAGATCTTGTTGGATCTGATCAAGTTGTGTGACAACGGATTCAAATTCGCGATAGGAAGAGATGAAATGTTTCAAGGCCTGTTTTTCGGGTCGCGATAGATTTTTTTCCAACAATACAATGGAAGGGTCGAGACTGTGCTGCGCATGTGCGGTCGTGAAAAAAAAAGCACACAGAGGCATCCACCATAAGCGGAACGATTTCATGATTGGAGCAGCATGAAGATCAGGTTTTTGACCGCCGCGCTGGCAATCTCTTCGTTGTCAGGAAGCCACAGATAGGCGATCCAATGTTCCAACGATTCAATCAGCGTGTGGATTTGCTCCGGGCTGAGCTCTTTTTTCAGGCTACTGGCCAATCCTTCCAGATCTGGATGCATGGCGAGTTTTTCAAAAAAGAGAAGCACGAGATCTGTTGCTTGTGAATAACGTCTTATGCGTGAGGTCCAAAACATTCCTTTGCATTCTTCACAGGAGGCCGGTGTTGCACAGAAGCGGTTGAAAAAATCAAAGGCAAACGAATAGAATCCATCTGGGTTGTGATTTTCTACTTGAAGAAGGTCGATGGATAGCTCCTGGTCGGTTTGATGGATCAAAAAATGGTGAAACCAGTTTTGAACCACACGAGGATCGATGTTTTTGTCATTGGCCTGGGCCCATTGGTAGTAGATTTGGCCTCTATAGAGAGAATGTTCTTGTTCCTCCCACGTCACCAATTCCTCAATGGTTTGGATCTGCTCGAAAAGTCGATGTTCGACGTTATGGATTTTTTCTGATTCTTGTGCCCATGTCCATGAGTTGAAACTCATAGAGGCGAGCAGCACGCTAAGCCAAATTTTCATGATGAATTCCCCTTTGTGCAAGGAGATATCGAAAAATAGCCTTATGTGTCAAGAGGCATTTTTTCGATAGAAATCCCAGATCTTGGTTTCCAAGGCTTGGGAGGTGAAGCCATATTCTTGCGTCAAACGCTGACCCGGAGCTGAGGCTCCAAATTCTTCCACACCAATGGCCAGGCTCTTGGGCCCGAGATGGCGATACCAACCATCGGGCTGAGTCATCTCGATGCTCACCGTGGGTTTGGCTCGAGGGAGAACTCTCTGTCGGTAGGTTTCAGGTTGCTGCGCAAACACTTCCAGGCAAGGTGCAGAGACCAGGCGTGCAGTGAGAGATCGTTGGGTCATGGCCAGCGTGACTTCCATCGCCAAGGCCAGCTCGGAACCGGAAGCCACCAGGACGATGTCAGGATCTTGGCTGTTTTCCCACACCACATATGCCCCCTGAAGAATTTGTTCAGGTTCAAATGTTTTGTGGCGAGCAACCCCTTGCAAGGTTTGTCGTGACAAAATCAAACAAGAAGGCCCATCTTTTTTTTGTAGAGCCATGGTCCAACATGCAGCCACTTCCATGCCATCTGCAGGTCGAAGAACCTGTACGTTGGGAATCAAGCGAAGCGAGGGGATGTGTTCCACAGGCTGGTGTGTGGGACCATCTTCTCCCACGTGCAAGCTATCATGGGTAAAAACAAAAAGAGACTGGATGTGAGACAAGGCCGCCAAACGAATGGCGGGTCGAACATAATCCGAAAAAACCAGAAAAGTGGAAGCATAAGGAATCCACCCACCATACAAGCTCATGCCGTTGATCATGGCTCCCATGGCATGTTCGCGAATGCCAAAGTGAATGTTGCGTCCTTCGAACTGATCTTTTTGAATTTCTTTGCTGTCGTTGATCCAGGTTTTGCAAGAAGAAGCCAGATCTGCAGATCCGCCCACCAGGCTTGGAACCAAGGCAGCCACATGCTGCTGCGTCTGAGAAGATAGAATGCGTGTGGCCTCGTCTTTTTCACTTACATGGCTCAACAGCTCTTGATACAGATCCGCCGGGATCTTTTTCTCCCAGTGGCTGTTCCACCGCGTTGCCCATGCGGGATCGGACTCTTGAGTGTGGGTGAGGCGCTGCTCCCAGGACGTTTGGGTTTGCTTCCAGCGCTGTTGCAACTTCGCAAAATGATCCCGCACTTCTTCAGGGACCACAAAACTCTCATCACTGGGCCATCCAAGATGTTCTTTGGTTTTTTTCAACTCCTGCTCACCCAGCGGAGCTCCGTGCGCACTGGATTTGTCTTGTTTGTTGGGAGAACCATGACCGATGTGCGTGCGTGCAATGATCAAACTTGGCTTTTGCGTTTCTTTCACAGCCTGGTCCAAAGCTTGCTGGATCTGCTCGTGATCGTGACCATCGATTCGTTGCACACTCCATTGATGAGCTTCGAAGCGTTTGGCGATGTCTTCGGAAAAAGCCAGCGACGTCGATCCATCAATGCTGATGTGATTTGAATCGTAGATGAAAATCAAATTGGAAAGTCCCAAGTGACCTGCCAGGGACGTGGCTTCGCTGGAAATGCCTTCCATCAAATCTCCATCACTGACGAGTGCAAAAATGTTGTGGTCCAATGGATTCCAATCCGATCGAGAAAGTTTGGCCTGCGCCATTTTGGCGGCCAGAGCCATTCCCACGGCGTTGGCGGTTCCCTGACCCAAAGGGCCTGTGGTGCACTCCACACCGGGCGTGTGCCCGTATTCAGGGTGTCCGGGAGTTTTGCTTCCCCATTGGCGAAATTGTTTGAGATCTTCCAGACTCACATCAAATCCGGACAGGTGCAACATTGCATAGAGCAGCATCGATCCGTGACCTGCCGAGAGAATGAATCGATCTCGATTGACCCATGAAGGGTTGTCAGGAGAAAGCGTCAAAAAACGATTCCACAGGACAAAGGCTAGGTCAGCACAGCCCATGGGCATTCCAGGGTGCCCTGAATTGGCCTTTTCCACAGCATCGGCTGCCAGCATTTTGATTGTAGTTACACAGAGTTGATCGAGTTTGGATTGGGTCATGGAATGTTTGCTATTAGCTCACAGGGCCAAAAAAGTCATCCAAAG
This sequence comes from Bdellovibrionota bacterium, assembly GCA_041391365.1. Lineage (GTDB taxonomy): Bacteria > Bdellovibrionota_G > JALEGL01 > JALEGL01 > JAGRMV01 > JAGRAX01. The sequence continues at coordinate 168,135 of JAWKOC010000002.1, forward strand.
TTTGTGACAAAGCACGGATTGATCATCCGCCCCACATTTGATATAGAGAGCACATGATGAAAACAATTGTTGCAAGTTTGGTTCTTTGGATGGGGATTTCTTCTGCCATGGCGCAGGACTCCTTCATTGTGGCTCAATATGAAGACAACCAACCCAACTTGATTGAAATTCCAACCAAGAACAACCGGCGCTTGTCCATCGATCAAGAAATTCCTTCTCAGGTTCAACAACAAAACCCATCCAGCAGCGATGATGAGCAGAGGCAACAGCTTCTGAGCAAATTGCGCAAGCTCTATGAGCAAAACAAACACAGCTCCTTGTGATTGAACGTTTGAGTTTTTTCATGAACACGCAACATCGAAATGGCTTGGTGTGGATCCTGATGATCCTCCTGATCGTCAGTTGCACCCCCAACAAAAAGAAAGGCGCATTCATGTCCGAAGGCAAAGTCGCAGTGATTCAAACCAACATGGGAGAAATCGAATTCGAATTTCTTCCGGACATCGCTCCCAAACATGTCGAAAATTTCAAATCCTTGGCACGATCTGGTTTTTACGATCGAACCAAATTTCATCGTGTGATTCCAGGGTTTATGATTCAAGGTGGAGACCCAAACACTCGCGGCGATGATCGATCCAGCTATGGTACAGGCGGACCTGGATACACCATTGATGCTGAGTTTTCTGCAGAACCGCACCGACGTGGAATCGTTTCCATGGCTCGGTCGGCCAATCCCAACAGTGCGGGTAGCCAATTTTTCATTGTGGTGGCGGACTCACCTCACTTGGACAACCAGTATACAGTGTTTGGTCGTGTGACCAAAGGCATGGATGTCGTCGACAAAATCGTCTCGGTACCTCGGGATGCACGCGACAATCCTCTGAGTTCCGTGGTGATGGAAAAAGTTTTCATCCGTTAAACCGCTTTGACAAGCTTCTGAAGACTCGATAACAATGGCATTGTGAACAACTTCACAGCCAAAATGTGTGTGGTGATGGTAGCGTTGAGTATGGTCGCTTGCCAAACTCGATCTTCGTCTTACCTTACCCGTGACAAAAATACAGTACCACCCGCGGATCTCAATCAGACCACCACACCTACTTCTTCCGAACCTGCCGCTCTTTCACACATTGAACTCAAGCGTGTCGGCACAACACCGCTCGCTCCTGGAGATTGTCTGCATTTGGAGCTGCGCTTTGCCGATCAACAAAATCAGCTCTGGGTGTTGAATCAACCCCAAGAGTTTGAAGTTCGTTACGATACTCAGGCTCTGCAACCTGCTATGGACATCGATTGTATGGCTGCGAGCTCCGGATCTTCATGGGAAGTGCAGCCTGAAGAAGCCAAAGCTCATTTGTATTTTTATGTTCGTTCCGCCGGTCAACATTCTGTTTCCGCTCGCACGCTTCATGATCCTTTGGAGAGCAAGATTGAGGTCTCGGTGGATGCCCTGGCGCAGACTCCTGCTGCATCTTCCGGAGTTACGTTTCGTTCTATGGCTCCCATCAACGCACTTGAAGTGGCCAAGATCGAAGTGAAGGGAATCGAGAACGTGAAAAAAAGTCAGTGCCAATTGTTGGAGCTGCAGGTGGTGGATCAACGTGCGGATCAGACCAATCCCAATGCCCGTTTTGAAAGCCCTGGCGCAAAACTCAAGCTCGGCACGCAAGAAGATCTATCTCAAGCTGTGTTTTTTGAAGACCAAGATTGTACGGTGCCCTTGGCAGGTGGAAGAAATGAGGTGATCATGGCGCCTGGCCAACCGCAGGCAGCAGTGTACCTCTGGATTCCCGATGAGTATGCCTCGCCAGTGGTGTGGATATGGGTGCAATCTCAATTTGATTTGTTGGCCCCATTGTCCCAGGGACAAACCACACAAATTCGTGTGGCGCTGGAATCTTCTTCGACCTAAGACCGTCAAAAGATAAAACATTCAATAAAAACATGTAGTTGTATAAGAAAATATGCTGCAAGAGGGTCAAAAAAATCCTCTCTTTTTCTCCATTTTGTGATTGCAGGGTTATAACGCTTTATGTTACACGACATGGTGTATCAAATAGAAACAAGGTAGGCGGGACTTTTTTGACCTTCCTCCGAGACAAAAGTTAGGGTGAAAACATGTTGAAAAAAATTGCGAACTCACTGTTGGTGCTAACCTTGGTGGTAGGTTTTGTGGCCTGCAATGAAAAAACCACGACGGTCAAAAAAAACCAAGATGACAAGACACCCCCAGAAGAAACCTTGGTGTTTTCAACCTTGGCGATCCAACGTGCCAATGAAGCCAATGCAGTGGAAGGAGCATGCCTGCCCTTGAAAGCCGTGGCCTTGGATCAAAAAGGTGCGCCCATTGTGGTTGAGAAAAAAGTAAAATTCGCACTGCCAAAAGCAGATCATGTGACCTACTCCCTCAAAGCAGATTGCTCCGAACCCAAGGAAACCTTGTCGGATCTTGCAATTGCCGCCACGAAGTCCGAACAGGCCTTCTATATGCGTGTAGATCAGGAATCAAAAGTGGAGATCATTGCCTCGTACAAGTTTGCAGGAAAAGAAATGAAATCTTCCCTTGAGATCGAAGTGTTGGCCAAAGAAGGACAAGCTCTGGGTAGCTTCAAACTCTCCGAAGACGTTTCCGTAAAGGTTGGAGAATGCAAGCAAGTCACCATCCAGGCTCTGTGCGATCAAGGCAATCCTTTCACAGTGACCGAACAAGATCTCTCGGTTGAAGTTGGTCCGGCCGCAGGGTTGGCCTATGGGGCCACCAAAGAAGCCTGCGAAGCCACCACAGCAGCGGCCAATCAAAAAATTGATCTCACCATCAAGGTGAACGAAAATTCTGCATCGGTGTTTGTCAAAGGTGTAGAAGAAGGTGATCAAGCCATTTCCATTGGAGTTGTTGGAGATGTGGTGACCGATGACATCAAGATCAACGTCACAGCGGCAGAAGCCACGGGCACAAATTCTGGAAGTACTACTGTTCAACCTGAGGCTCCGAGCGGCAGTTAGACTTCCCTGATCTTTGATATCAGGCAAGAATGTTGGCCCGGATCTGTGAAGGTTCGGGCCTTTTTTTTTCAATCGACTCTTTACATCAAAGTCAGCATTTGTTAACACGTCGCAATATGAAAAACATACATGCCATAACCGTTTCTTGGGCAATGAGTCTTTTGATCGCGGCCGTGTTTGCTGTAGGCTGTTCCAAATCGTCTCCAGACCACAACATCATACAACCCGCCCCATCTCCTTTGGTCGTGACTCCAACTCCCAACACTCCTCCCGTTCCCGGCCCCTCCGACAAACCCAAGATTCAAATGGAACATTTTCATGTGGGCATCGATTATGTGGCCACGCTTGATGCCCAGGTGTGTTCTCCTTTTTTGCCGCAGATCACGCACCAAGGTCACGAGCAAGAACGCAAAGAAATGAGCTTTTCCATCGTGGGGGCAAAGATGTATTCGGATGCCAAGTGCACAAGCGCGCTTTCGTCTCCGCTGGTTTCCGATGATCAAGGTGCATTTGCAAAGGTTTACATCAAGCCCGAAAACGCTCAGGTCAAGCAAGTTGTATTGAATCTTGGCTATGATCAGGAGTCCAACGTGATTCAAACTTTTGCTGTGGTCACCTCCTCTGTGGAAATGGGAGAGCTCCAATTTGATCAGCCAGATGTTTTTGCTACATTTCCTGCCACCACGGGACAGCTCCTGATCGACAAAGAAACTTCCAGTGATTTTCGCTACTCAAGCAGTGCAAACACGGATTGCCAGGTGAATCCTGCTGGACAGGCCCTCGAAACGGAGCCAAACACAGGTGCGCAAACGTTTCATCATAAAGATCACGAGAATCAAACCTTTGCCATTCGCTGGCCTTTTGAAAAAAAGGACAATGGAAAACCTGCTCTGACAATTTTGGTGGAAAACAAATTGGCTGCGTATCAACCGTCTCTGATGTTCGCCGCGGGCATCATCAACATGCTTGCGGCCGATGAAGAATGGACCGGAAAAGATCAGTTGTTGATCGCGCTTGAGTTTGGCAAAGCATCGCTGCCAATGTTGGCCGAATGTCAAAAACATGCTCTTGTAAAAGCTCCTACAGAAAACATCGAAAAAGCCTTGGCTTATCCCGCCACTCTTCAAGTAGCCATTTCGGTGAATGAAGCGACCATGGGTCAAATTCTCAACGTAGATCTGCTGATGGCTCCTTCCAAACTTTTGGAGTTTGCGAAAAAATATAAACTTCAGCCTCAAGAATCTGAGAGAAAATATTTTCTCTACATGTTTTTGCGTGCTCTCGGACTTCGTCAGTATTCTGCGGATCAGCCTTTCATGAAACCCGAGCTCTTTGAAGTGGGTCCGGATGTTTCGGTGGCGGTGAATCGATTCCCTGAGGATGAAAAACAAGCTCTTGAGTTGTTGTACGGTTCAAAAAAATAACAAAAAAACTGCACTCGTTACGAGCTTTTGAGCTCCATTGCAATGGTACGATGGCAGTGATTGCGCAAGGTTGTGACCTGATTCTCGTGATAGGTAGAAGCATCAATGGGAGGAAGAATCCTCACCGTCACTTCGCAGGGATGCAAATCCCATTGTGATTTGAGGTTGAATCGGTCCATGTTGATCAAAACAACCGGCAACAAGGTGGCCTTGGTTTGAATCGCCAGATGAAAAGCTCCTTTTTTGAACGCTTGAAGTTTTCCATCGATGGAACGCGTACCTTCAGGTGCGATTCCCATAGAATATCCCTGTGCGAGAAAGTCTTTGGCTTTCTCCAAGCTGGCCCTGGCTCTGCGAGTATCCCCACGAGGTGCGATGGGTAAAATGTGAATTTTTCGCAAAAAGGTTCCATAAATCGGCCAGGAGAAATGACTTTCTTTTTCAATGCCGCGAAGTTTTCGGAGTTTGAGCGCGCGAAACAACACAAAATGATCAAAGAAGTTGATGTGGTTGAAAATCAAAATGTAGGTCTGATCGCGATCGATGTTTTCCTCTCCCTCTACACGCAGTTTGATCCCCGAGACCCAGATCATTTGTGCGGCCATGCACTGGAGAAATGCATCCAGTTTTTCTTGGGAGAGAAAAAACCCTAAGAAAAACAAAATCCCTACATTGGCTCCAAATACCAGCGCTCCCAGTCCCCATTGAAGCAGCGACCGGACACGAGTCCAGAGAGCCTTACGCCGTTGCCGACATGTTTTTGCTAGAGGAGGTTCGCGATCTTGTTTTGGAAGATGTGGATTTTTTTCCATGGGCATCCAATGCTACATAGGGCTTGAGGTATTTTCCAGTATACGAGATTTTTTGCTTGGCCACATCTTCGGGTGTTCCACTGGCAATGACCTGTCCACCTCGATTTCCCCCTTCGGGCCCAAGATCCACAATCCAATCGGCCGTTTTGATCACATCCAGGTGATGCTCGATCACAAGCAATGTATTGCCTTGATCCACCAATTGATTGAGAACTTCCAACAGTTTTTTCACATCTTCAAAATGCAACCCGGTTGTGGGCTCATCCAAAATGTATAAGGTCTTTCCTGTAGAGCGTTTGGAAAGTTCACGAGACAATTTGATTCGCTGAGCTTCTCCACCCGAGAGTGTGGTGGCTGATTGCCCCAGCGTAATGTACCCCAATCCAACTTCTTCGAGGTATTTGAGTTTTTCGGAAATGGTAGGAATGTTCTCAAAAAACATTCTCGACTCTTTCACACTCATGTTCAGAACTTGTGCGATGGATTTTCCTTTGTAGAGAATGTCCAAGGTTTCTCGATTGTAACGTTGTCCATTGCAGGCTTCGCAGGTGACGTACACATCGGGAAGAAAATGCATTTCGATTTTCAAAATCCCGTCTCCTTGGCAGGTCTCACATCGTCCACCTTTGACGTTGAATGAGAATCTTCCAGGTTTGTATCCACGAAGTTTTGCATCGGGGAGCTGCGCATAGAGTTCACGAATGGGCGTAAACACGCCGGTATAGGTTGCAGGATTGGAGCGAGGAGTTCGGCCGATTGCACTTTGATCGATGTCGATGACTTTGTCGATGAACTGAACCCCAGAGATGTCAGAGATGGCCCCCGCTTTGTCTTTGGATTGATGAAGTTTTTGTTTCAAATGGGGGAACAGAGTATCGAGCACCAATGTAGATTTCCCGGAACCGGAAACTCCAGTCACACAGGTAAACAACCCAATGGGGAACTCTGCATTGGTTTGTTTCAAATTGTTTGCGGTGGCGCCTTTTACTTTGATCCACTTTTTGGGATCGGGAGTTCTGCGTTTTTTGGGCAGTGGAATGGATCGACTTCCCGACAAGTATTGTCCTGTGATGGATTTTTTGTTCTTGATGATTTGTGTAGGTGTACCGTGAGCGATCACTTGACCACCTTCCACACCAGCGCCCGGACCAATATCGATGATGTAGTCACAGGCCATCATGGTGTCCTGATCGTGTTCCACCACCAATACCGTGTTGCCAAGATCTTTGAGGTAGGAAAGCGTTTCCAACAAACGATCATTGTCTCGCTGATGCAATCCAATCGAAGGCTCATCCAAAATGTACAACACACCCATCAGTCCCGAACCAATTTGCGTAGCCAAACGAATGCGCTGAGCTTCTCCTCCCGAGAGGGTTCCGGCCATACGATCGAGATTCAAATAGTCCAACCCTACATTGACCAAAAAAGCCAAACGAGAACGAATCTCGTTGAGAATTTTTTCTGCAATGGTTTGATCTTTTTTGGAGAGTTCCAAATCTTGGAAAAAACGAAACCCTTCTTGAATGGTCATGCTGGAAAGTTCCGCAATGGATTTGTTGTCGACTTTGATGAACAGGGCTTCTTTTCGAAGACGTGCCCCATTGCACTGAGGGCATTGCACTACACCTTGATATTTTTCTTCCATTTCTTCGCGGAAGGTTTCGGATTCGGTTTCTTTGTATCTGCGTGTGAGGTTTGGAATCACACCTTCAAAGGGTTTTTCAGTGGTGTAGCTGCTGCCTTCCATGTCATAGACAAACTCAATGACCTCATCTCCGCTTCCGTGCAAAATGATGTTTTGAATTTTTTCCGAAAGTTTTTCCCAGGGACGAGCGATGTCAAATCCATAATGCTCCGAAAGAGCTTCCAAGGTTTGCATATGAAAATGTCCCCATCGCGTTCTCCATGGAGCGATGGCCCCATCCCGCAAACTCATCGATGCATTGGGTACAATCAACGATGGGTCGAAATAACTTTTGGTGCCGAGTCCACCACATTCTCCGCAAGCTCCGTTGGGATTGTTGAACGAAAACATTCGAGGTTCGATGTTGGGATAGGAAATTCCGCAATCGATGCAGGCAAAGTTTTCAGAATACAGTACTTCTCGTGCATCGGATCCCAAGATTTCAATCTTGACCAGACCTTCCCCGGTTTCCAAGGCTGTTTCGACAGAATCCGCAAGACGTTTTCGAATGCCTTCTTTGACCACCAATCGATCCACAAAAACATCGATGTGGTGTTTGATGTTTTTTTTCAACTCGGGTTTTTCGCTGAGTTCATAATCGTTGCCATCAATTTTGACCCGCGTAAAACCTTTCTTTTGAAGTTGGGCCATTTCTTTTTGGAACTCTCCCTTTTTTCCTCGGGCAATGGGAGCCAAAACATGAATTTTGGTTTTTTCCGGCAAAGCCAAAATTTGATCTACAATTTGACTCGCAGACTGAGAAGAAATGGGCTTTCCACATTCGTAACAAAATGCTTTCCCCACACGGGCATACAAAAGTCGAAGATAATCATAGATTTCTGTGACGGTTCCCACGGTAGAGCGAGGATTTTTTGATGAGCGACGTTGATCGATGGAAATGGCTGGAGAAAGTCCATCGATGGAGTCAACGTCGGGTTTTTCCATGCGATCCAAAAATTGTCGAGCATAGGCAGAAAGCGATTCAACATAGCGGCGTTGGCCCTCGGCATAGATGGTATCAAAGGCCAGAGATGATTTTCCTGAACCCGAAAGCCCTGTGATTACAACCAATTGATCGCGTGGAATTTTGACATCAATACTTTTGAGGTTGTGGGTTCGAGCGCCTTTGATGTGAATGAATTTGGATTCCATAAGAGGGTAGGGATACAAGAATTTGGGGCAAAAAGAAAGGGAGAAGAGTCCCCCATCACTATGCCCGCAATAGCAGGGGACTTTGATTCCTAATCAAAAACTAATCGATGTCTAGAACTGATCTGTCTGTGCTTGGAACCTGAGAAAAATCAAAAGGTTTCCTTGATTTCTTTCCCGCAAATGCTTCCGTAGACACTTCCGCTAGGCCCGCTTGAAGAAAAGGTGATTTTTTGATTTACCAAAATACCACATGTGCCGGGTGTAACATCCGAACCCGAAACATCCAAGGAGCCTAAGATTTTGGCATTGAGTGTACCACTAGCATACGGATAGTATACGATTGAAGCCGTAAGTTTTATTGAACCGTCGATGATCAGATCCACAGTAGTGGAGGGTTTGCAAGCACTGTACATTTGTTTTGCTGTATAGTTGCTCGAAGTCCCGTTGGATTCATAGCTTCCACTCAATTCAACCGTACCACCGTCCTTACAATTATCTATGGAAGGATCTATAGCAAGGAGTTTCTCTTTGATTTGACCTATCAGTTTTTCTTTCTGTGCCAATACGCTGGTACTGGTAGAAGAGTCCAATTCATCTGGAGAGTCATCGTCCAAGGTATTTCAAAGCAACATGGCTTGTGCAGCCGTTAAGGACGTTGTTGATTCAGGGGCGGACTCTTTGCTACCGCAAGAAAGAAGAAAAAGTGCTACCAATGCCCATGATATGTTTTTCATATGAAACTCCTTCAAAAATTTTGTCCAAGGCACCCTAAAATAGGTAACAGGCTTTCCGGTCCATGGCAAGGTGGGATTTTTTCAGGAAAGAACGAAATCTCGAACATGTTCCACTAGTTTTTCTGCGGCCTCTTGGCTTTCGGCTTCTGCATAGAGACGGAAAATCGGTTCTGTTCCAGAAGGTCGCACCAAAACCCAAGATCCATCTTTGAGATAAAATTTCAATCCATCAATGGTCTGAAGAGTCTCCACTTCTCTTCCATTCCATTGAGAAGGAGGATCTTGTTTGAGTCGTAGCAGCGCATGTTGCATTTTGGTTTGATCTGCCGTCACATCCAATCGAACAAATTGATAGGGACGAATTTCTTGGCAGATTTGATCGTAACAAGCCTTGAGTTTTTTTCCGGTGGTGGCCATCATTTCCAGCAGCATCAATGCTGTGGCGATGCTATCGCGTTCAGGGATGTGACCATCAAATCCGATTCCTCCGGCTTCTTCTCCCCCAATTTGAGCTCTTCCCTCGACCATGTTGCGCGCAATGTTTTTGAACCCTACCGGCGTTTCAAAACACTCCTGTCCATATTGTTTCGCGATCAAATCCACCATTTTGGTGGTGGATACGCTGCGAGAAATGTTCCACGATTTTTTGCGGTGTTTGAGCATGTGCCAATACACACTGGACAAAATCATTTGCGTTGAAAACGAACCACCATGCTCATCGATGGCCCCCAGTCGATCAGCATCTCCGTCGGTCGCCAGTCCGGCATCCAGATTTTTTTCTTTCACGAGCTTTTGCAGGTCTTTGAGATTTTGCTCGATGGGTTCTGGATTTCTACCGCCAAAACTTGGATTTTCATCCGCATGAATTTCGTGAACGTTCACGCCGATGCTTTTCAAAATGTCCGCAAGAACAACACTCCCAGATCCGTGCATGGGATCAATGCCCACAGAAAACTTTGCTTTTCGAATCAAATCGGTATCCACCAGTGAAAGCACATCGTGAATGTAGGCCTCTTTCACATCAAAAAATTCAATGGATTGATTTGCAACGAGCTGCTCAAACTCCTTTTCATCAAAGAGCTTGGGTTCAATGGAAAAATCCAAAGCTTTTTCGAATTCATCGGTGGTTTCTTTGAAGGCCGAACCGCCAAAAATTTCTTTGAATTTGAAACCATTCCAGGTTGGGGGATTGTGACTCGCCGTGATGACCACTGCCCCAACAGACGTAGAATCTTTTTTTGTGGTCCAGGACAAAATGGGTGTGGGCAAATAGTCAGGTGTGAGAAGCACATGAAATCCTTGCGTTGCAAAAATGCACGCGCAATGTTTGGCAAATGCTTTGGACAAAAACCTTCGATCATGTCCAATGTAGAGAGTGTTTCGGTCAGGGTATTTTTCTTTGCAGACCTTTGCAACGGCATGAGAAACATAGCTCACGTTCTCAAACGTATAATCCTGGGCAATGATGCCTCGCCATCCGTCTGTACCGAATTTCAACACAGGGTTTTTTTTCATGTAGGTTCTCCTTGGGATATTCTTATACTACAACGAAGAGAGAGTTCCAGTTTGGGCAACCTTGAGCGCGCGGATCAAGCTGCTGGCGTTGGCGATGCCCTTTCCTTGGATGTCATAGGCAACCCCATGTCCTGGAGAGCATCGAACAAAATCCAATCCCAAGGTGGTGTTGATCACCGTATCCAGTCCCTCGTATTTTACGGCGATGAGCCCCTGATCATGATAGGGAGAAATCACCAGATCAAAATTTCCACGGTGATGCGAAAAAAAAGAATCCGCTGAAAAAGATCCTTCGATCAAGACTCCCTGGTCTCGCAGGGTCTGGATGGCAGGGGCAAAGATTTCTTTTTCCTCAGAATGTTTTTGAATTTCTCCTGCATGAGGGTTGAGTCCCAAGACCGCAATGCGAGGGTTGTGGATCCCAAAATGCTGTTGCAACGACTGTTGGGTCTGATGAACAATCGATACCATCGATTCCACCGTGATTTTGGAGGATACATCTTTGAGAGCCACATGCCCTGTCAAGAGCACCACATTAAAATGCGCGTTGCTCATCATCATGATGCTTCGTTCTTTGTGATTTTTGAGAGCCAAATACTCAGTATGACCCACAAACTCAGGATCCACGCTTCGGACCACAGATTTGTCAATGGGGCAGGTGACCAAGGCTAAGCCATCACCAGAATCGATCCACTCCATGGCCCGATCGAGCATGGACAATACGGCTCTTCCTCGCTCTTGCACTTTGCTTGAAGAGTCGATGAAAGAATAACAGTTGTCCAATACAATGGGGTCAGGTGAGGACACATCCTCGGACCAAAAAGGACTCACATGCAGGGCGTTGCAGGCCTTTTCAAGATCTTCTTTGTTTCCGCAGATCACCGATGGTGGAAACGCATCTTTCATCTGAGCAAAGGCCTTCACCACAATTTCAGGCCCGATGCCAAAAGGATCTCCGAGCGTGATGACCAGCCGTTTGTTCATCCCAAATATTTTTCGATGTGAGATTTTTGTTTCAGATCTTCCAAATACAAATTGAGTTGTTTGGCGAGTCCCTGATTGAAAAGATCTTGTTGGATCTGTTCTTTGAGTTTTTCAAAATCTTCCGATTCCTGAACCGATTTGTCATTCAAGCGGATCAAAAACAAACCTTTGTCATTTTCGATGATGGAGGAGATTTCGTTGGTGTTGAGTTTTTCTACGGCTTGAGAAAGACTTTGATCCAAATCGTTCAACGAGACTTTGCCAATTTTCCCCCCTTCTTGCTTGGCGGGTCCTTCCGTGTATTTTCCTGCTACGTCAGAAAAACCTTCCTGATCTTTGGTGATTTTTTTGCGCAAGGAAGTCATCAATTTGCGATTTTTGCTTGAGGCTGGCAAAAAAATCATACTCAAATCATACACAAAGGTTTTGTCTCCTGCTTTTGCACGTCGATTGTATTCTTCTCTTACATCCTCGTCATCAATCTTGACCCGTGGTCGAATCATTTTTTCAAGGAAGTTGTTGCGACTCAGGCGAGTTTGGTAGTTGTCATAAAATTGTTCCAGCGTAATTCCATCTCGTTTGAGTTCTTCTTCCAGCGCTTGCTTGGAGGGGATCCCATGGCGATTCATGATTTCGACAATCACTTCTTCCACAGCTCGATCACTGGCTTTGAGTTGCAAGCGTTCCATTTCATCGTTGAGAAGCTTGTCTTCGATCATTTGCTCAAAAACTTTTTTCTCAAATGCAATGGGGTTGTCGAGATCCTCTTTTTGTCCGAGCTTGAGGAGTTCAATTTCAGTTTGTTTTTTTTGATGATCCAGCTCAGATCGCAAAATGGGAAATCCATTGACCACCGCAATAATACTCTCGATGGATTTTCCTGGAATTGATTCTTTGGAAACCTGAGGAGTTTGGTTTTTTTTCTTTTCTTGTGCGTGAAGAGTGTGTGAGCCCACCACAATCAGGGCCACCATGCAAAAACTAAATTTCTTCGAGTAGGACTTCATTTCGTTTGATTTCTGCCTGTGCTGTAACTTGTTCCATCCAATGCAAAAACTCAGATTGTTTTCTCTGATCTGCGATTTCCTGCTGTATCATGTCTTTGGCTTCTTCGAAAGGGATAACACTTTCCGGAAGCTTTTCAATGGCCTTGAGAATATGAAATCCATGCGAGCTCTCAAACACTTGACTTAGTTGATTTTTTTCCAGTGAAAACACGATTTTTTCCAATCCTTCTGGAAAATATCCACGTTCCACCCATCCGAGTTGCCCACCCTTTTGAGACTCCGGTGTGATGGAGTGTTGTGTGGCAAGTTCTTGAAAATCAGCACCATAGAGGATTTGTTTTCGTAGGTCCTGGGCCAGCTCTTTTTCTTTGACGACAATTTGCAACACATAGACCTTTTCCGATTCTCTATATTTCTGGAAATTGGCTTGGTAATGTTCTTGAAGATCTTTTTCGGTGGGGGCCACAACGTTCTTTGTAACTTGATCATAGATTTTTTCGGCCAAAATGCGCTGTTTGATCCGCTGGGTCCAGTAAGAGTAAGGAATGTTTTCCTGAGCCAAAATTTGTTCGAGGGGTTTTTCTTTGTTCTGTTCTCGAAATAGCTGAATTTCATTTTGGATTTCGGATTCTTGTACCTGAATGTTCATTTTTTTGGCCTGCTGTTGCAAGAGAGTGTCTTCAATGATTTCATTGAGCACGGCTTTTTTCAGCTCCAAGGATTCTTGAGGTGTAGAGGATCCAAGATCGAATTGATATTCATGAAGCCTTGCCTTCAAATCCGATACTTTGATTTTTGCGCCGTTGACTTGTGCCAGATCATTCGATTTGAAGCTGCATGCAACCATACATCCACAGAGGGCCAAAACGATGGTTTGCAACGATCGATTCATGATCACTTCCTTACGATGACATCTTTGATGTTTTGATCAAAAATTTTCACATCTGCATCGGCCTTCAGGGTTCCAAAATATTTTTGCACACGATCATTGACGCGCTGTCTTTTCAGGTTGGTCTCAATTTCATCGTAGAAGTGATCGATCCCTCGATAGTCTCCTGTGAGTTTGATGATGTGAAATCCATAGGCGGTTTCTACGATGGGGCTGATGTCCCCAATGTTTTTCAAACCAAAGGCTGCCTGCGCAAACTCGGGCACCATCTGCCCGTGAGAAAAATATCCCAAATCTCCCACACTCTCCAATGTGGTGGTGTCCTCGGAATATTTTTTCACCGCCTCATCAAAGGAGATTTGTTTGGAAGTGATTTTTTTGTAAATGTCCTGTGCAAGAGCCCGGCCTTTTTCAAGATCGGCTCCGGGTTTTTTCAGACCGACCAAAATATGGCTCGCGCGAACTTTGTCTAGAGTGGTTTTGTTTTTTTCGTAAAAATCGTTGATTTCGGTTTCGGTGGGTTGGGAAATCAGAGGGCCAAATTTGTCATTGAGATAGGCTTTGACGATGTCATGACGAAGCTCCAAGTTTGATTTCAAGTAGTCACCTTCCAAAATTTCTTGAAAGACGAGCATTTCCGAAACCATCTCCCGCAAAAGGTCCACCCGAGCATCTTGGCTCTGCAAATTGGTTCCTGGAGTTTGCGCGAGTTTGTCCACCTGACGCTGGTATTGGTCCACCGTGATCACATCTTTGTTGACCAATGCGGCGGTATGTTGATCCACACGGGGGCCGGTAGAACAGGCCACCAGGGCCATCGAAAGATTCGCGACTAAATACTGAAAAACAAGAGGTTTTTTCATGCTTTCGCTAAAAAATATGAATTGCAGAGGAAAGTCAAGGAATCAGGAAAAGAGCCGCTGAGGAAGATTTTTTTGTCGAGTTTGTTTCCGAGGCTACCATGGGCTGTGGCCATTTTTTTGAAAAAATTCTCGCATGGATTGACCGTCGGTAGCTTTTGACATTTTTTCCATCATGTCATGGCGATAGCTTTGGCGATCATACGACAATGTTTTGTAGGGCAGTGTAAAATAGCGGCGACCTTGAGACGCCATGATTTTTTCCCCTTGCCCTGTCAAGGTGTCGAGGTGGAAGTAGGGTTTGAATTCATCATGAATGCAGGCTTGACGCCCCCCAAACCAACATCGTAGTTTGGTGGCCACAATATAGATTGAGGTTTCTGCTGTGGTTACAACGTGACCGTTGTAGAATCCCAATTCAGAACCATCTTGTACAACTACATTGTAGTCAGTGTAGTTTTCTCCATTTTCTTGGTAGCTGCGGTTGATTCGATGGATCCAGCTCGGATCGCGAATGCCTTTCCAGGTTTGAATCATAGAGCGGTTGATTTCTTTGTCCAATTCATCGAGGGTATAGGAAGTTGCAATATCAATGGGGATTGCCGCTCCAACACCGGAAAAAAAAGCGGTAACCCCCACAACCACTCTTCCGACTGCACTTTGAGCGATTTTTTCTGCCAGGGCCTGGGCCACGAGGGTAGAAACTTCAGAAGCTACCCCCCACGCGGCTGCCGTGGCAAACAAGATGTAAGATGCGGTGATCATGTCGGATGCATGATTGTCTGTATCAAAAATCATGGCTGTGGATGGATCGAAAGACAAAAAAGCCGGATGGAAAAGATGAACACATTTCATGCCCTGTTCGTCTTGGATGTAATAAACAGGATCATCATTGGTGCTCAGTTCTTCGTATATCCCCGTATTTTTGACTCGAGAAACATCAAACAAAAGAAGTTGCTTGGAAGATCCGTCGTGTTTCCAGACCATGGGGCAGAGCAGGAACATCGCAAAATTTTCTTTTTCCACCTCCGTTGATGGAATGCGCTGAATGAATACATTTTCATCGGGGTTGCCTGGAACAATGCCCGGGAACTCAATATCGTACGATGAGGAAGGGGATTGGTCGGGGGTATAGGACTGAGCAAAAGCTGAAAGAGAGCAGGTCCATCCAAGAAAAGTAAAAATCAATACCTTTATACAATATTTATCAATCATCAACATACATCCATGGTAGGAATCAACAACTGCCAAGTGAAATAACGTAGGTGCTTGGGGAAAGTCAACATGGAAAGGAAGTTGTTGTGAGAATTGCAGTGTGGAGCATTTGTTTGTTGGTGCTAGGAATGGGGATCTCTGTCCCACAAAATGTGTTGTCTCAAGAACAAATGCAATCTCACCCTCTCAATCGAAAAATTCAATCCATTGCGCTGGGAGAAGATCTTACTGATTTTTTGAAAGCATTCGAAGAGAAGCAAGAAAAAGACTTGTTTGATGGTAATTCAGCTCTCGATCTTGGAGCAATGACGAGTTTGACCGCGGGGGTTGCTATTTATTTGGCTTCCTACAACTTCATTTCGAAGCATGCAGGGGCAGACTTTATCCTTAACAATTCTGAACCGATGATGGCCGAGGTAAAGGGCATCGAAAACCAATTGAGTCAACCCTCGAGAAACAAATTTCAATTGATTTTGCAGGATATGGAGCAAGCAAGTGTGGAAATGAACAGGCCACCATCAAGGCTATTTACTGCGAGAGTCTATGTCGTAGGAGAGAATGGAATTCCTACCTTCCGACCGGATTTAATGGCATCCTTACCTCTTTCGAATCTAGATAATTTCGGTGCATGGCAGAAACATGTTCAAGCCAAGGTAAATTTTTTTAATTTTTTGAAACAACTTCAAGGAAATGATCTTGCTCACATTAAAACATTGCCAAAGACGGGCTTGTTTGTTCGTTCGATGAGTTCAGCGGTGTGGGGTGCGAAGATTGGAATGACTTTGATTGGGTTGGCCGTGGTCGGCATCGCAGTACGGATTTATTTTGCTTTCCATCAAGATCAAACCCCCGAAAAGGGCCTTCCATGGTACTTTGATGAGATCTCTGCGGACAGTTCAGAACAATCCAAGATGCAGATGATTACACAGTGGGCGAGACTCGTGCTTCAAGAGCAGTACTGTGGCGGCCGCCAAGTCTGCCCTGAGGGATTTGAATGGGTCAACTTTTCTCCCAGCAAGGTGACGGCAAAAAATCATATTGAGGCGTGGGAGTTGGCGCTCAATGTTGTGGATGAATCCATTTGTGGATTTGCCCATCCATAGATTTTGCATCTGAAATCAATGCATACGATTGTTAGATCGCAGAAAGATCCATCAGCAGTTTTTTGGTTTCTTCAAACACATCGACTTGAGATTCAAATCGGATTTGAAGTTTTTGATCGGGAGTCAGGGCAATGCTTTTGTTTTCTTTCATCATCTTCATGAGTCGATCGATGTTGAGCCGTGATTGATCCGAAAAATCAATGAGAGGAGAAAATCCATGCAGACGAATGCTGGGGATTTTGAGTTGGCGGGCGACAATTTTGAGCGAAATGATTTCCACCAAATTTTCTACGGTTGGGGGTAGAGGACCAAACCGATCCATGATTTCTCCTCTGAGTTCACTGAGCTCATCTTGGGTTTTGCATGAGGACATGCGTTTGTAGAGCTGCAGGCGAAGAGGCTGATCGATCACATAGTCATCAGGAATGAACGCGGGACGTGAGCTTTGAATTTCGGGTTCAAAATCTTCCTCAACTTTTTCCCCTTTGAGCCTTCGAACTTCTCTTTCCAAAAGCTGCGTATAAAATTCAAATCCAATCGCAGCAATGTGACCCGATTGCTTGGCTCCCAGAAGATTTCCTGCTCCTCGAATTTCCAAATCATGGAGGGAAATTTTTAATCCTGATCCCAGTTCGGTAAATTGTTTCAAAGTTTGAAGGCGTTTGATGGCGTCTTTGGAAATCGCATCTTCTCCGGGGATCATCAGGTAAGCATAGGCATTCTGGCTGGAGCGTCCTACGCGACCCCGAATCTGATAGAGCTGCGCCAATCCCAATCGATCCGCTCGGTCAATGATCATGGTGTTGGCGGTGGGAATGTCGATCCCGGATTCAATGATGGTCGTGCAAAGCAACACGTTGAATTCCCCTGCATAAAAATCATGCATGGTCTTTTCCAAAGCATCTCGATCCATTTGTCCATGACCGATACGAATGATCGCTTCAGGCACCAATTTTTTGAGGTAGATGGCATAAGCGTCGATGGAAGACACGCGGTTGTGGAGGAAAAAACCTGCCCTTGTCTTGCGAGTTCTTTTCGAATGGCCTGCGCGATGAGCTCATCTTCTTTGGAGCATACAATGGTTTCCACAGCCTTGCGCTGAAAAGGAGGCGTAGAGATCACAGAGAGATCACGGATGCCCGTGAGAGAAAATTGGAGGGTTCGAGGGATGGGTGTGGCGGTGAGTGTAAGAACATCAATTTTGTTTCGATATTTTTGCAGATGTTCTTTGTGTTTGACGCCAAAGCGATGCTCTTCATCCAAAATCAGCAGCCCTAGGTCTCTGAACTCAATGCTTTTGGAGAGAAGCTTGTGGGTTCCGATGACGATGTCGAGTTTTCCCTGAACGAGATGTTCTTTGATCTCTTTGCTTTGCGCAGCTGTTTTGAATCGGCTCAAATAATCGACACGGATTCCAAACGGTTCGAAGCGCTTGGCAAAATTTTCAAAATGTTGGTGAGCCAAAATGGTTGTAGGTACAAGCACAGCAACCTGTTTGCCATCGGATACCGCTCGAAAGGCAGCTCTCATGGCCACTTCGGTTTTTCCGAATCCAACATCTCCACACACAAGTCGATCCATGGGTTTGTCACTGCCCATGTCTTGTCCGACTTCCTCGATGGCCTTGAGCTGATCGCGCGTTTCCTCAAAGGGAAAACTCGATTCAAATTGCAGGTAATCTTGTCCGGGCGCAGAGAATGCATAGCCCTTGGCAGTTTTTCTCTTGGCGTAGAGTTCGATCAATTCTGCGGCCATTTCTTCGACGGCCTTTTGAGCTTTGGCCTGTGTTTTTTTCCATGTGGATTGATTGCCGAGTCGATCGACCGCTGGTTTTTTTCCATCAGCACCGATGTATTTGTGAATTCGGTTTAGGCGATCCACCGGCAAAAAAAGTTTATCGCTGCCGAGGTACTCCAAAATCAGAAAGTCATTGGAAATTTCTTGGACAGTGATGCGTTTGAGACCTCTATAAATTCCAATGCCAAAATCAATGTGAACCACAGCATCGCCAATGCTGAGTTCCGAGAGAGATTCCAGCATGTTTTCGGCTTTGGCCGATTTTTTCTGTGGAAGTTTTCGTTGACCAAAAATTTCTTGCTCCGTCACAAACGCAAGTTTGCGATCTTGCCACACAAAACCCGATTCCAATTCTCCAATCTGAATGCTGAGCGAAGCTTGAGAAATGAGCTTGCCAGGGGATGCAATCTCGATCGATCCTTGAGAGGATTCGAGGAGTTTTTGCAAACGCTTTGCAGAGGTCTGATTCGAGAGAACAAAAACCACGCGGATTCCAAGATCTTTCCACTCTTGCAATTGTTTTTCCAGTGCGGACAAAGGATGTTCCGACTTTTTGGATTCCAAAATGATTTGGCGAAGACGCTCATGGGTATGGATTTTTCCAAACGAAAGGCTTTGGGTTTCGCTGCGATGGGTTTCCAAGTCAGAAAGTTCGATGGAGATCCGTGTATAAATTTTTTCAAGACCTTGAGACGCTTCCACAAAAAAGTCTTTGGGAGGACAACACAGGATTTGCTTGCTTTGAAAAGTTTCTTCTCTGGCTTCCCACTGTGGAGGAAGATCTTTTGCGTGTTGGGCAAACAGAAACGAATCTGAGATGATCCCACATACGTTTTCGGGCAGATAATCTAGCAAGCACACCCCAGAGGAAGAAAACAGAGGCAAGAGTTGTTGGTAGATCGGCAAGGGAAGACCTTCTCGCAACGCTTCTTCAATGGGAGTTCGACTGGAGGGTGGAAGATTGCGATGATCTGCAAGTTCTTTGAGTCTTTTGATGATCTGATCTTTGTTCTGATCTTGAATCAGAATTTCTCGTGCGGCCATCCACGTGCATTCCTCCAGCGATCCCTCCGAGCGCTGGGTCTCGGGATCAAACGTTCGTATGCTTTCGAGTTCATCTCCGAACCATTCCAATCGAAGAGGTTGGGGATGGTTCGGAGAGAAAAGGTCAAAAATATTTCCTCGTCGAGAGCACTGACCAACCTGCGTGACATTGGGAACGAGATCATACCCGCAGCGAACCAATTGTGAGGCAAGATCTTCAAGATTCATTTCTTCCCCGGGTATGGCCAAATTGATGGAAGCCATCATTTCGTCTTTGGGGAGGGTTTTTTGGAGGGCAGCTTCCAGGCTCGCAAACACAATCCACTGCGAGGTAGATTGTGAAATGTCAAATAGGGTGGAGAGTCGTCCTGCGATGTGGTGAGAGGGCTCCATCATCCCTGGGCTTGCGTCAAATCGACGTTCAGGAAATAAGTGTGCAATGCGGGTGCTGGGAAATTGATGTGTGGAGAAGAAGAGATAGCTTTCAAAGAGCTTCTCGGCTCGTGCCCCATCCGGACACAAAACCACGATGGGGTCTGGATGCTTCTGAGCAAACCGAGCCAGTTCAAAACCGGCACTGGTCCCCACCAGACCTGACCATATTGTTTTTTCCTTTTGTCTCATGAAGTGGCCTTGTATCTCAATTCAAGCTCCCAAAATCAACTCTTTTTCCCCAATTCGGGGCCGTACGACTGGACCCGAATTGGGGAAAAGTACAGTACCTATGCATTTGGAATGGCATAAAGATGTTGAAGGTCATCTTATGGAATGCAACATTAGCTATTACGAAGTCTCTCCTGGAGAGTTGGTTCAAATCGTGAACATCGAGCATGATTCTTGTTTTGCTGTAGATAAGTAGAAGCTAGATCGTCAGACATTTAAACAAAAAAGGGCGCTCCGTGGAGCGCCCTTTTTTTGTTGGTTGTATTTTTTTCTATGCTTATGCAGAAGGCAACGCTGTGCTGTTTCCTGCGCGTAGTTTGGCTGCATCGGTCTCAGGCATCTGTGAAGGAGATGCATTGAGATCGTACTGGCTTTTGTACATGCCAAGTGAAGTGCTGATGGATTCTTCCACGCGCTCACGGTAGTACGGGCCAGAGTTGTACGTGCAGAAAGGATAAATTCTTCCATCTCGTGCACTGTAGTGAATGATGCAACGTTTGACTCTCTCGATGTCGTAGTTGTACGGATCTTGAAAGTGCATTCCCGCAACAAACAAGGTTGGATACGCATGCTTGGTGTGGTGATCGTCGCGATGAGCCGCTTCTTTGCTTTTGTATCCATCCAAAATCCCGAGCAGTCGTGAGAAAGTCAGGCCTTTGGGGGCTTTTTTGGCGTTGTAGTGTTTGCGAATGATGTTCAACACTTTCACTTTGGAGAAGGTGTCTGTTCCCAAAGATTTTCCGCCATTTTTCGCATTTTTCTCGCGCACTTGTTTGGTCAATTCTTGAATGTCAACCAGAGCGGCACGCAAATCAAAGAAATCGGTCAATGATCGAACTTCTTTTTTCTCGTTGGGTTCCACAAACAAGTAGGCTCCGTTTCCACAATCTGGGTGACAGGTGATGGTCATGGCAGGCTCACCTGATAAGGCTTCCGAAAGTTTCGAAAACGGTGAGGTGCATCCCAAGGGCAACCATCCGCCTTTGGCGGGAATCAGGCCTGTTTGTTTTTCTACGTCCATGGCGAGGTGGGTCATGGTGTAGCGTTTTTCCATACGATTGCGTTCGTTGATTCGACCGGTGAAGCACACGGGTTGGAACGAAATGCCCACAATCACGTCGACATTCTCAATCGCAAATCGAACGATGTCTCCCACCTGATGGTCGTTCAAACCTTTGACCAATACAGGCACCAGAACCACACGCAAACCTACTTTGCGCGCGTTTTCGACCACTTTGCGTTTGATGTCCATGATTTTTTCCGCACGAGTTTTGAATTGAACATCGTCGGTCACGCCATCAAATTGCAAGTATACGGTGTGCAATCCTGCATCTTTGGATTTTTTTGCAAATTCATAGTTGCTCAGGTTTTTTCCATTGCTCGCTACTTGAATGTGCCAGAAGCCCATTTCCTTGGCCATTTCACAGATTTTGAAAAACTGTGGGTGAATGGTGGGTTCTCCACCTGCAAATTGAACCACTTTGGCAGGAACGGGTTTCATGTCTCGAAGGTTTTGCAACATTCTGCGGATGTCGACCAAATCAGGTTCACAAACATAGCCAGCTGCGTTTGCATTGGCAAAACACACAGGGCAAGTCATGTCGCAACGGTTGGTCAAATCTACGTTGGCCAAGGCAGTGTGACTGTGGTGCATGTTGCAGATTCCGCAGTCCTCAGGGCAGCGTTTTCCGTCGGGAACGATGGGATTGGAAACCCCTTGTCCATCCCCAAATCGGAACGTGAACATGTCCATGTACACATCTGCATCGGGTGAAATCAATTCTTTGAAGTAACCGTGCTCTTTGCAGGTTTTTTCCATCCATACTTTTTTGTCAGCTTCGAACTTGCGAGCTTTGACAACTTTTCCACACTCAGGACAAAGGGATTGTGTGTAGTAGGGAAGTTCCCATGGAACTTCGCGAATGGGGTGGCCCGAATGGGTTTGTGTGGGTTGATCTACCCAAGGTGGACGACCATTGTCCCATTTGGAGCGATCAGCTTCGTATTTGGCGGTTTTGGATCCGAACATTGTATGTTAACCTTTCCTTCTTGTTGACTCGTGGGTCAAAAAATAGACCCAGGTTTGTACCTTTTCTGATGACCCAGGTCAAGAACGTTAGGCCCATTCTTAAGCAAGGCTTGTGCCATGATTCATAACATCGATGCCTAACCTAAGTCATCAAAATAATGATGAGTTTTTCATTTTTTACTGGCCGTTGAAAGCGTTACAACGTTTTTTGCACCTCTAGGTGCAAAAAACGCATCCTAGATGCACTTTTGTGTGCAATGGTTACGAGTTTGTGTCTTGGCCCATTTTGACTTGGAGAGCCGAGCCACTGGGGGGAGCAATGGTGATTTCCTGCGAAATGTCTTGTTTGTGCAGGGAGGAGGGACCATTTTTGAGATTGTGGCTAGACCACTCGATCTCACTTACCTGTCCATGATTCTTGGTGTAGACAATCGTTTTCCCAAAACGAATGCAGAGCAGTTTTCCAACCTGCAAGGTGGTTTCTTGATCCCACATCTTGATGGTGAGGTTTCCACTTTTTTTCAGATCTAGAATTTCCAATCCTGGCATGTCCAGCCAGGGCAAGGCTTTGATGGGGATCAAGGACTCTGAAGTTCCTGACAAAACACCTGTGTCGGAATGACGATAGGCCAAGATCACCTTGGCCTGTTCAAATTCAGAGGGATCAATCGAGTCTTGAGCGTTGCGAAGTGTTCCCGAAAAAATGCGTAGGTTTTGCTCTTCGATTTCCGAACTTTGAACGCCCGCATTGATGCCTTGGTAGGGACCTTGGTATCGATTGTTCAAGGGTTCAACGTGATCGGTGATGCTAAAAATTTGAAGATAACAGGGTTTGTTCATATCGGCGGTATACGCGCATCGATCAAAAATGGCCAGGGCTTTTCCTGCAAAGGCGTTGGGATTAGCGCGTGTACGAGGTTTTGGACTGCTCGGCGGTTTTGCCTGGTTCAAACACAAAGGCCTCGCATGCAAACACAAACTTGGTGCTGTTGGAATCCAAACAGGTTCCCTCATATTTGGGGCCTTGGCCGGCTCGCTTGACGGTAACTTCTTTGCAGTCTTGGATGAACAGGGCCGATCCAGATCCCCCACCCGAACAGGTAAAAAGCCCAGCCTCTTTGTTTAACAAAAGCGTTTCCCCGGAAAACTGAGCATGGCCGATGTGGGTCGGTTCTAGCACCAAGAAAAAGGCCAAGAGAAGCAAAGTCACCATCCGTGAAGTTTTCATCGTGAGGCCATTATCGAGTCGAATGTTTTGGAAAGCAAGAAATGTCGGTTTTTCCCCTTGGATTGGTGTTTTAACTAATGGATATCCTTGGAAAAAGTTTTTTCCCTTGAGGCTTTGGGGGCATCGGTGAGAAAATGTATAGTTATGGATATGAGGTTTGCAAGGGTCAAAAAAGGCAGTGTTGGTTTTTCGCTGATTGAGAGTTTGATCGCGATGGTGGGTTTTTTGGCGGTGGTGGCCGTGGCCTATCAGGTGATCAACAAGCAGCAGCGTGCTCAATACAACGAGATCACTTCTGCGAGAATTGATCGGCAGATCGATCTTGCCATGGATCGATTCAAAAAAGATGTGGCCCTGATCGATCCAACCTGGGCGACTTTGGGAGTGGCAAGCATTTACCCTCATCAGGGATTGGGATTTTCGTCGAACTATTATGTGGATCCCAGCGTTCAAGCCCAAGGCCTCAACGATGGTGTCACATTTTTGAAGAAGTCCAATGTAGCCACCATCTACAGCATCAACCAGAAACTCTATTATCCTGCATCCAATAGCGCGGCGGGAGACAAACAGATTTACGGTGAGACCTTTACGGTGACCAACGGAGATGCGAATTTGGTGGATGGAACATGGGTTCTCATCTATCAGCCTGGATCCTATGCTCTTGGAGTGATCAGCAATGTGACCGGCGGGGGAACCAACGTCACGCTCAGGGCCTTGAATACTGCGGAAAGGCAGGCCACGACGCTCAACTCAGGCAGTTTTAGCACCGGACATGTAACCGATGCAGGCGTGAAACCCACCAGCTTTGATGACCTGGGAACTTTGACCTCCTCGAATGCCGATGACAAATTTGTATTTGATCCCACCAATGCGCGCATTCAAATTGTGGAGCCGGTTTCGTATGAGATCGATTGGCAAACTTCTGACGGCTTGCCCAAGTCGGGGGCCAACAGCTATGTGTTGGATGCACAGGGAAATCCCGGAAAAGTCTTGGTTCGAACCACATATCATTCTGGGGGTGCCGATCGGGAATACCTGGCCATGATTGACGAAGTTTGGTTCACCTATGATTTGTTGGTTTCTACTTCAGCTTCGGGCTCTGTATCCTTGAACGGGTATTTGGCGGGAGATATTGAATTCAACGTGGGCCGCAGAAACGATGGCATTCAGCTCTTGGATTTGAATTTGAGCGATCCAGCGACGGCGCAAGATCAATTTCAAACGTCGGGAAACATTGTTGGGCTCAAAATCAATTTGGTTTCCAATCGTTACAACAGCAAGGGCCAGCTCGTGGCGCTCAATCGTGCCACCAAAATTTCTCTCGACCCAAGTTTGCAGGGAGATGATCGTTTTCAAGAAGACGATCGCTTTGTAGCCGCAGTCACAGACTACGGAGAGACCGATCCATTTGGTTCAGGAGTTCGAGACACCATCGGTCGTCCGGGATATTTGCGAACAGGATCTTCTCACGAGGTGATTGTTCCAGTCACACGTTTTGACCTCAACAATCCCGCACTGAACTCGGGAAAACTCTTGATCTACGATGATGCCGGATGCCCCGTCAATTCGGGTACCGGCTGTTCGGTGGGCGTGGGATCGTACATCACGTTTGCAGAGCCCAACGGAAACAAGTTTTTCCCCAACTCGGTCAATGTGATTGAGCTCTATGGAGGTGCTCGCCGAATCATTGTGGGTGGAATGTCCGTGGAAATTGACGAGAGAACATCTCCTCCCACAGTCGTCAATCGATATGGTTCTGTGGCCACCATTGAACTGGGAGCCAACGAGACCTTGGCCGGTAAAATGGATGGAGGAACTTCCACCACAACCTGCAACATCGACAACTGCAATGTCAGCGTGTTGGCGGATGCCGTCACTCCGGATTTCAAGGATACCGGGGGAGGAATTTCCACCTACATCGACAGTGGAACCTCGTTGGATGTGACCTACACCGCTTCGATGACAAAGGCTTCGGCCAACTCACGGTCCAAAATTTTCAAAATGACCTATGACGATGTCAACCACTCTTACAGCTCACCTACTGTGTTGGTTGAATTGGATCACAACAATCGGTTGATTTCTGCCTTGGGGGACAAACCCTTCAACATCGGTGGTACGGACTATCTTGCGGTATGTACCACCCGATACATGGTGGATACAGGGGGATTGACGGAATATCCTGAAGTCACACCAGGCTATGAAGGGTATGTCGTGTTGTATCCTCTTGATCCAACCACTGGAGATGTAACCAACACGACCAGCACGATCGTTGCCAATCATAACTATCGGTGCGGGGGAGTTTCCAACCTCGATGGAAACATGGTGATCTCTGGTCGTTTGGTGAATCAGACCATCACCAAAGGAGAACTTGAAGACATCGTGTCCACCACCGTATCTCCCAAAACCTTGGCCCTGGATGAAACAGTGGGTGTAGATAGTGGAGGAAATACCAAATACGCCGATTCATTTTTTGTGGATCCTTCTGTGTATGCCAACAGCGGTCTCAACCAAGAAGGCAAGGGGCAGCGCGTGAGCTGGCTCAGTGGAGTCTCTGGCATCAAACTCGACGATGGAAAATACAACATGGTCGCCACCAACAATTTTCGGGTTGAGCAAAGTGGATACCTGTTTGATTACCAAGATGCAGGAATTTATCAGCTCACCACCGGTGGAATGAAAGAAAAAGTATTCTCCAGCATTCAAACAAACTTTTCGAATTTGAATGAGAGCACAGTGTCTTCTTCGTTGATTCTCTCGGAAGAAAACGATGTGCCGGCAGCATTTCCTCCTGGAAAATTTTATTCCCATCCTATGGAAACAGATCAACCTAGAGGTGCAACGGCATTGCCTTCGCTCGATCCCGCCATGAGTGAAGAAGGTTGGGCAAAACTCTATGAAGAGATGATGAATCCTCAATCTTCGATGGACAAGAGTGCAATTCCCCCCATCGACAATACCTGGGTTCCCATGAACTGTGTGAACACCAATCCCCCCAGCTGTTAGCGGCAAGGGAATTTTTTTCGCAGGGGTTGCAATTCCCCCATGATTCTCATTTGATGGTCAAGCGGATCAAGTGCTGTTATATCTTTGTAAGATATGAAACACGAAACGTTTGCCAAAGCCTTGGGAAAAATCACTTCTGGTTTGTATCTTATGACCAGCAAAGTGGAAGATGATGCATCTCCCCGTGATCAAATGATGCTGGCGTCATGGGTGCAGCAAGTGTCTTTTGAACCACCCATGCTCGTGGTTGCCGTCAACCATCAGCGTAGTGTGCGTGATCACATTCACACCGATTCATATTTTGGTCTCAACATCATTGGCCAACAACATTCGGAGTTGATGAAAGCTCCTTTTCAGATCAAAGATCTGCAAGCTCCTTTTGGAGAATTGCAAATCCACCACAGCTCCAACGGTGTTGTAAAAATTGCAAAGGCCAGCGCTTTCTTGGAGTGCAAAGTACAGAGCATTGTCTCAACGGGGGATCATGATTTGGTGATTGCCGAAGTCACCGACGGAGAAGTACTCCAAGGGGATGAGCCCATGGCCCATGTTCGAAAAAACGGTCTTTCGTATTGATTCTTTGCGGTTAGCTCAAAAAACTTTGAACCACATCCCGAACCGATAACACGGCAAACCCGCCATTTTCGCGTTGGATGGGAACATGACGAAATCCGCCAACCGCCATCTTGTTCAGTGCAAAGGCCAGTGTGTCTGTGTCTTGCAAAACTTCGGGAGATAGGGTCATCAAATACCCAATTTGAAGATCTCTAGCATCGATGCCAGGTCGTGCAATTTTGTCCAGAACATCTCGCTCTGTAAAAATCCCGAGTACCTGACCAGTTTTCACCACCAAAACGCATCCGCGGTTTTGGTCTTTCATGAGTTTCAAGGTTTGGAGGATATTCTGATCAGGCTCTACAATGAGCGTGTTGTCGCGAAGAAAATATTTGATTTCCTTCTGCAGGCTTTTGTAGCTAACCTGATCGAATTCCAACTTACTTGACCTCCCAGGTGTCACTGCCGTGAATCAGTTTTTCAAGGTTTCCTTTTCCTTTGAGTTCGGTGACGGTTTGAATTTGTTTTTCAAACAACTCTTCGTAGGTAGGTTTTTGAGTCATACGAAACACACCTACGGGAACAGGGAACTTGGGATGATCCATTTCGGTGAGCATGTACGTAATGTTGGGGTTTCCGCCCACTTCGTCATGAACCAAAATATCTTTTTCGGTGATGCCATTTTCGCCAATGGTGACCACTTCGGGACGATGATCTCGGATCACAATCCCTTTGTTCATGTCCGCTCCGAAGATCATGGGTTTGCCATGCTCCAAAGACAAAATTTTATCATCACGAATCGTTCGCTCGGTGAGATGCTTGAACGCACCATCGTTGAAGATGTTGCAGTTTTGGTAAATCTCTACAAATGATACACCTTTGTGTGCGTGAGCTTTTTTGAGAACTTCGGTCAGATGAGGTGTGTTGATGTCATACGACCGAGCAATGAACGTGGCTTCCGAGGCCAAGGCCAAGGTCAACGCGTTGATGGGATAATCCAAAGATCCAAAAGGAGTGGATTTGGTTTTCTTTCCCACTTCAGAAGTGGGAGAGTATTGTCCTTTGGTCAATCCGTAGATTCTGTTGTTGAACAACAAAACATTGATGTCCACATTTCTTCTCATCGCATGAAGAAAATGGTTTCCACCGATGGACAGAGCATCGCCATCTCCCGTGACCACCCATACCGACAACTCAGGTCGAGAAACTTTCAAACCTGTTGCCACCGAAGGAGCTCTTCCGTGGATGCTGTGAAATCCATACGTGTTCATGTAGTAGGGAAAGCGGCTGGAACAACCAATGCCCGAAATGAACGCAAAGTTTTCACGAGGGACACCCAGAGTAGGGGCCAACTTCTGAACCGCGGCCAAAATCGCATAGTCCCCACAACCAGGGCACCAGCGGACTTCCTGATCCGATACAAAATCCTGTTTGGTTAGTGCTACTTCTGCTGCGCTCATGACATTTCCTTTACTTTTGTTTTGATCTCGCTGATTTTCAGCGGTTGTCCTTGAATTTTGTTGATTCCTTTTGCATCCACCAGATATTTTCCACGAATCACTTGCAAGAGCTGACCCGTGTTGCATTCTGCAACGATCACTCGTTTGAAGGAAGACAAGATGGATCCCAAGTCCGAAGGCAGGGGATTCAGATGTCGAATGTGAACGTTGGACACCGACATGCCTTCTTCACGGAGCTGCTCGGCTGCAGACGTGATGGCTCCGAAGGTGCTTCCCCAACCCACGAGCAAGGTATCTCCGTTTTTTGGACCGTAGATTTCCAAGGGAGCGATTTCGTTGGCCACGCGGGCAACTTTTTCTGCTCGCAAATGGATCATTTTTTCGTGGTTTTGAGGATCGTAGGAGACGTTTCCGGTAAGATCCTGTTTTTCGATTCCACCGATTCGATGTTCCAATCCTTTGGTTCCTGGAACCACCCAGGATCGTGCCAATGTTTTTTCGTTGCGCTGATAGGGCAAGAAATTGTTGGCATCCACCAAGTGTTTGATCTCGAATTTGGGGAGTTCATCCACCGAAGGAATTTTCCAAGGCTCCGCACCATTGGCCAAGGTGTTGTCTGACAAAATCATGACAGGCACCATGTATTTGGTGGCGATTCGAAGTGCTTCAATGCTCATGGTGAAACAATCCGAAGGCGTAGAAGGTGCAAGCACCACCATGGGGCATTCTCCGTTTCGTCCATACAAAGCTTGGAACAAATCAGTTTGTTCTGTTTTTGTGGGCATGCCCGTGCTGGGTCCAGCTCGCATCACGTTTACGATGACCAATGGCAATTCGGTCATCACCGCAAGGCCAATGAACTCAGCCTTGAGCGCCACACCAGGTCCACTGGTCCCGGTCACTCCCAAATGTCCACCAAATGAGGCTCCCAGCGATACGCCGATGGCAGCAATTTCATCTTCCGCTTGGAAGGTACGCACATCAAAGTTTTTGTACCCTGACAACTCGTGCAAAATATCACTTGCAGGGGTGATGGGATAACTTCCGTAGAACAAGGGTTTGCCTGCCAATTGAGCACCTGCCACCAATCCCAACGCAATAGCGCGATTTCCTGTGACTTGGCGATATTTTCCTTGAGGCAGCTGGGCCTGATCCACATGATAGTGTGTGGTGAAAATTTCAGAGGTTTCTCCAAAATAGTATCCTGCTTTGAGGGCTTTTTGGTTGGCCTCGATCAGATCGGTTTTCCCTTTGAATTTGTTTTCGATCCACTTGATCGTGTGCTCCATGGGTCGATCGTACAGCCAGTACATGATTCCCAAGGCAAAGAAGTTTTTGCAACGATCAATTTCTTTTTTGGAAAGCGTTGTGTCTTTGAGAGCTTCTTCGTTGAGCTTGGTCAAGGGCACGTCAAAGACGCGATAGGATTTGAGCGAACCATCTTCCAAGGGATTGGTTTCATAGCTGGCTTTTTTCAAGTTGGTGCTTGTAAAAGCCGAGCTGTTGACGATGATCATGCCGCCTTTTTCCAAGTCTCTCAAATGCACTTTGAGAGCGGCGGGGTTCATCGCAACCAACACATTGGGGGTGTCACCTGCAGTGCGAATGTCTTTGCTGGAGAAATGAATCTGAAAACCACTCACGCCAGGAAGCGATCCAGCAGGTGCTCGAATTTCTGCGGGAAAGTCTGGAAACGTAGCAACGTCGTTTCCAATGACCGCGGAGGTGTTGGTAAATTGTGTTCCGGTGAGCTGCATTCCATCCCCGGAATCTCCCGCGAATCGAATGGTTACCTGCTCAAGCTGCTCCAATGGAATGGGTTTGGCCGTGGTTTGAGATGTTTGTTCTGTGGTTGCACCAGTGTTGGACATGAAATTATTTTCCTCCTTCGGGTTTTGTGGCTACTTGATGAAGCTTGGGAGGCAAATTCAAGACCTCTTCAGGAAAGTGCTCCGCGATATGCACAACAACATCCTGAATCGACAGAACTCCTACAAGAGCACCCGAATCATTGACAATAGGTATATGGCGAAACGAATTTTTTCCCATCAAATACAGAGCCTTTTTCAACGGAGCTTCGTGGTCCAAGGTTACAGGATTGACTGTAACAAACGACGAAACCGGCAATTGCCAGTCGATGTCTTGACCCGCGATTTTCAAAAAAACATCTCGTTCCGTGAGAACACCGCTGATTTTGCCCTGCGTTGTGCAGACCACACAGCTTACTTTTCTCTCTCTCATGGCATTGAGCACTTGCTCAATGGGAGTGTTTTCGTCAAAGCTAAGCCCCTGGCTGATTTCCAGCTGAT
Source organism: Bdellovibrionota bacterium (assembly GCA_041391365.1). Taxonomy (GTDB): domain Bacteria; phylum Bdellovibrionota_G; class JALEGL01; order JALEGL01; family JAGRMV01; genus JAGRAX01. The sequence continues at coordinate 198,605 of JAWKOC010000002.1, forward strand.
TGATGGTATAATCTTGGATCGTCTGAGCCATGGTTTTATGGCGCGCAATATACGCCTGTTTCCCTCAACTCGCAAGGCATAGATTGGCACAAATCCCGTAAAAACTTGAACGGAAGTCACTTGGAATAGAATTCTAGGAGGGGAGATTTTTTTTCATTTTTTCGAGACCTGTACGGAGGAGAGTGGTGCCAGAAAATTGCTGATCAAACTCTTCTGAGGTCATGGTCTGGAAATCAGAGGCGTGGAGGGCCACAAAAGGTTTGGGGGCAATTTCTGGGAGTGTGGAGGCGGGAGCCTTGTGGTTCCAGGGGCATACTTCTTGGCAGATGTCGCATCCAGCGATCCAATCTTGGGTATTGCCCTTCATCCATGAGGGCAGATCTTGATCTCGATTTTCCAAGGTTTGGTAGGAAATGCACTTTTCCGAATCCAATTGATAGGGTCCCTCAAAAGCCTGTGTGGGGCAGGCATCCAGACAGGCCGTGCAGGTGCCACAATGGTCCGTGACGGGACGATCGGGTGCAAAGGGATGACTAAGAAAAATCTCTCCAAGATATAGATAGGATCCATGTTGTTGGCTCATCAAACAGGTGTTTTTTCCGATCCACCCCAATCCTGCTTGGCGAGCGAGACTGCGCTCCAACACGGGAGCGGTATCCACAAACACTCTGCCCTGGATCGAGGCATCCAGAGAGCTCTGCATCCAGCTCAAAAGGTCAAAAAGACGTCGTTTGACAAAGAGGTGATAGTCTTCTCCCCATGCGTACCGACCAAATTTGAGAGGCGAAGCATGCTCATCGATTTTGGGTTTGTAGGAAAAGCTGGCGCATAAGATGCTTTGGACGGCAGGCCAGAGTTTTTTTGGGTCGTGTCTTTTTTCGACCCTGCCGGGTTCAGACATATAGCTCATGTTCTGCGCATGGCCTTTGGATAGCCAACGCAACAATTTCTCGTGATCTTGAATCGGATTTGCCTGAGAAAAACCAATGTGGCTCGCCCCAAGTTCCAGAGCCTTGGTCCGAATGCGTTCTTTCACCGACTCAGACATCGAACCTTGAGAAAACTTATTTTTTGGGTTCGGGAGGAAGTTTGGCAAAAAACACCATGATGTTAAGGCGTTGATCGGCCAAATTGATGATGCCATGTTCTTGACCGGCTTTGACCAAAATCATGGTCCCCGCCGGAAGTTCGCGTGTGGTCCTGCCCACCGTGAATCGAGCTTTGCCTTCCAAAACAAAATACACTTTGTCGCTCTCTGTGTTTTTTTGGGGTTTGAGAGACTGCCCACCTTCAAAACAAAGCAAATCGGTGGTGAGATTTTTGGTTTTAAAGATCTGATTTCGGAGCATTTTGTCCGGGGAAAACTGGACAAAGGATCTAAAATTCGCGGTTTTCAATGTCTTTTCCTCGCCAACGGTTATAACAGAGTTTTGACCATATGAGGGACGGATTTTTGAGAATTCTTTGGTGGGCTCCGTGGTCAAGATCACGATCTTTTTCTTTTGGATGCATGATCATGTGTGCTAAGGCTAGAACATGACGCAGCGAAAATACGCAATTCTTCTCGGATGGATGCTGCTGCTCATGGTCCCCTCCAGTTCCTTGGTTGCCCAAGATGATCCCTATCACTACAATTTATCTCGATTTTCCTCATTGGGCAGTTTGATTCGATCAGGCGCTGCGGGAACGGTATTTGAAATCTCTGGAAAACTTACTGCCGATGAGGACACCATCCAACCTCGCATTCAGATTGCATCTTCTGAATTTTCATTCGACGATGCAACGAGGGTCAGGCTGAACAATCTTTTGAACACTCATTTTATGACCTATGCTTCCACACGACCCTTTGAATTCAAAACCTATGATCGATTGCAAACCCCTGCCAAGGATGAGTCCAGCGAAAACGGTCCCTTTGGGCACTTTTGGAATGTGCTTGTAGATACCATCTCAATCGAATTTGGAATCACACCCGACCAGATCAAGCTCCAAGCCAATTTTGATTTCCATTACATGTAGATCAAGCTCTTCCAAGTGAGGCAACTTGTCGGCAGTTTTTTTTTGAAGAAACTGCAACAAAAATGCTCTTGCAGGAAGGTTTCCAAACGACCTTCAATCTGGTAATTTGCGCGCCTATGAAATCACAACAACTTTTTTCCTTGGTACTGGTATTGGGTATGACAGCTTGTTCACAAGATGGACTGAAGCTGCCTGATTCGTGGAAAAAAGAATCGCCGAAAAGCTCTTCTTCGGTGTGGGACAAAAAGCCCGAGAAAAAAGATGGCAACTCCCTGGTGCCTTGGAAAGGTGGAGCCATTGCGGCCGACACTTTCATCAAAATTTCTCAAAAAGCTGACGCGGGTGTGGTCAACATCGGAACCACAAAAATCATCAAACAACGACAAAGCCCATTTGGATTTGGCCCGTCACCCTTCGAAGATTTTTTTGGAGACGATGTGTTCAAGCATTTCTTTGGCAATCCGAGACAGCAGCAACAGCCCAAAGAGTTCAAACAGCAGAGTTTGGGATCCGGATTCATCATCAGCGAAGATGGATTGATTGTGACCAACAATCATGTGATCGATCAAGCGGATGAGATCAAAGTGACCATCGGAAAAGATCATGAGTATGTGGCCAAGGTCATTGGCGCAGATCCAAAAACGGATGTTGCCTTGATCAAAATTGATCCCAAGGGCGAAAAACTCCAGGCGTTGGCTCTGGGAGATTCTTCCGATTTGCAAGTCGGAGAAATTGTCGTAGCGATCGGCAACCCCTTTGGACTCTCACACACCGTAACCCAGGGGATTGTGAGCGCCAAAGAGCGAGCCATTGGTTTTGGACTGTATGACAACTTCATTCAAACCGATGCCTCGATCAATCCAGGAAACTCTGGAGGACCGCTTCTGAATCTGAACGCAGAAGTGGTGGGCATCAACACGGCCATCCATGCCAGCGGGCAGGGAATTGGTTTTGCCATTCCCATCAATCTGGCCCGAGATATTTTGCGACAGCTCGAAAACAACGGCGAGGTGATCCGAGGTTGGATGGGCGTTGAGATGCAAAACATGGACGAAGACTTGGCCAAAGCTCTTGGACTCGAGAAACCCACCGGAGCTTTGATTGCGCGAGTTCTTCCCGACAGTCCTGCAGAAAAAGCCAAAATCATGAGAGGTGATGTTGTGTTGGAAGTGGACGGAAAGACTGTAGACAAAACCACAGACCTACCCAAAATTGTGGCGGAAATTCCGGTCAACAAAGTGGTGGATGTTGTGGTCCTGCGCAATGGAAACAAAAAAACTCTCTCGATCAAAATAGGAAAACGAGATGATGATCAACTGGAAAAAGACTTGAGCCAAGAGCCGAAAGGCTCTGCCAAAGGCCCTGACAAGTTGGGATTGCAAGTGGGTCCCATCACGGCTGGAGATCGAGCCAACATGGAACTTGATGAAAGCATTTCAGGCGTGGTCGTGGAGGACGTAGATCCCAATGGTCCTTTGGCCAGCAAACAAATTCAACCTGGATTCATCATTCTCGAAGCTAAGTTTGGAAACAAAGAACCCAAACAAACCAAAATCAAAAGTGTAGAAGACTATCAGGCACGTGTGAATGCACTGACCAAAGGAAGTCATCCCATCATTTTATTGCTGCAAACTGCGCCAGGACAAACACTGTTTGTTGCGTTTACAGTGAAAATTGATGGATGACGTTGAGATGAGATGTCAGAAAAAAAAGATCAACAAAAACCTTCAGGCAGGGGCGAAGCCGTCCCTGCCCGAACGGCAAAAGCCAAGAAAAAGAAAATAGATCCTGGAACAGCGCTCGTTGTTCGAGACTCTGTCGACCAATACTTGAGCGAAATCGGAAAAATTCCTCTTCTTTCTTCGGAAGAGGAAAGAAGACTCGCAAAACTATGGTTTGAAGATCGGGATCGAGATGCTGGCCAAAAACTGGTGATGTCCAATCTGAGATTTGTGGTCAAGATTGCCAAAGAGTATTCCAAATATGGATTCAAAATGTCGGATTTGATCCAGGAGGGCAACTTGGGTCTAATGCATGCTGTGGACAAATATGATCCCAGCAAAGGCTATCGATTGATCACCTATGCAGTGTGGTGGATTCGTGCATACATGCAGTCGTTCATTTTACGTTCCTGGAGCATCGTTCGATCAGGAACCACGCGAGCCCAGCGCCGAATCTTTGGAGGTTTGCAAAAAGCGCGCAATCGAATCGAAGCGCTGGGAGCTGGTGAGCCTGTTTCCAACAAAGATTTGGCTCAAGAGTTGGACGTGACCCCAGAGCAATTGGAACAGACTCTTTCGCTCATGAATCGAAGAGACATGAGCATGGAACAGCCGGTTGGAAAAGACCAAGCGATGCTTTTTGGGGAAACGCTTGCAGACTCTCATGAGAGCCAAGAAGAAAAAGTCATTCGAGAAGATCTGAGTGGAAAAGTGCGAGAAGCTCTCGACGAGATCTATGATGATCTCAAACCTCGTGAGAGGTATCTTCTTGAATATCGCCTGCTATCGGATCAGCCCATGACCTTGGAAGCTGTGGGACAGGAGTTTGGGGTTTCTCGTGAGCGCGTTCGTCAGTTGGAAGAAAGGCTCAAAGAAAAACTCAAGCAAGCTTTGGAAAAAACGCAGTAGTTGAGAAGTGTCCAAGAAGACAAAAAAAATTGTGATCTTGGGGGGTGGGTTTGCAGGTCTCAATGTTGCCAAACATCTTGGGGGAAAGAATGTTCACGTCACACTGATGGATCGAACCAATCATCATGTGTTTCAACCGTTGTTGTATCAAGTTGCGACAGCAGGACTTTCTCCGGCAGATATTGCAATGCCCATACGAAAAATTTTGTCCAAGGCCAAAAATGTTCATGTGGTCATGGACGAAGTTGTCCACATCGAAACCATGCAAAAAAAAGTTTACGGAAAAACTCAAGTGGTTTCGTATGACAAACTGGTGATTGCCACCGGTGCCACACACAGTTATTTTGGCAAAAATCACTGGAGCCAATTTGCTCCGGGACTCAAAACCATTCCCGATGCCACGCGATTGAGATCAAATATATTGAATGTTTTTGAACAGGCAGAAAATCAATCCACATCGGTCGCTCGTGAAGTTCGATTTGCCATTGTGGGTGGTGGGCCTACCGGAGTCGAAATGGCCGGTGCCATTGCAGAACTTGCTCGAAGGGTGTTGGCCAAAGATTTTCGCAACATTGATCCATCTCATACGAAAGTAGATTTGATCGAAGCGTCTGATCGGATCCTAGCGAGTTTTCCAAAAAAACTCTCTGAGAAAGCCGCACAAAGTTTGGAAAAATTGGGCGTATCAATCAAGACTCAGTCCAAGGTGGAAGATCTTGGCTCGGATCGGTTGATGATCAATGGAAAATCCATGGCGTACGACTGCATTGTTTGGGCGGCTGGAGTGCAAGCATCCCCCATCGTGGAATGGCTTGATATCGATGTTCCACACAATGCTCGTGGGCAAATCAAGGTTGATTCACAATTTGCATTGGAGTGTGATGCTGATGTTTATATTATTGGAGATGCCTGTGATGCAACAGATTCTACGGGAAAGCAGCTTCCAGGGTTAGCTTCCGTGGCTTTGCAGGAAGGAAAATACGTGGGCCAAAGACTTCAAGCTTGGGTGGAGGATCAAACGTTTTCCAAACCTTTTGTGTACGTTGACAAAGGAAACTTAGCGACCATTGGTCGCTCCAAGGCAGTAGCACAGATCAAACGCTGGATGTTCTCAGGTTTTTTTGCATGGATTGTCTGGCTGGTGATCCATATTTTGTATTTGATTGGATTTCAAAACAAAACCTTGGTGTTGACTCGATGGGCATGGAATTACCTTGCATTTGAATATGGAGCCCGACTGATCACAGATACACGTCGTGCATCCTCCAACGATCGTTGAGTGGGCTACACTATTTTCTTCGAGATCAACTTTGCTTGTGTAAACAAAAGTAAATAGTCTTTTCCACCGGCTTTGGAATCCGTTCCAGACATGTTGAACCCACCAAACGGGTGAACACCAACCAAGGCTCCTGTGCATTTTCGATTCAAATATAAATTTCCAACAAAATAATCTTGTCGCGCTTTTTCGAGGTGGTCAGGATTGTTGGAATACACTGCCCCTGTCAAACCAAAATCCGTATCATTCGCATATGCAAGCGCTTGATCAAAATCCTTGGCCTTTGTTAGTGCCAAAACCGGTCCAAAAATTTCTTCTTTGGAAATGCGCGCCTCATTGGGAACATCCCGAATGACCGTGGGCTCGATAAAATATCCTTCGTTTCTGGTGGGGTTTCCACCCAAAACCAAACTTCCTTCTTTTTTTCCAATTTCAATGTACTGAGTGATTTTTTCAAATGCGCTTGAGCTGATGACAGGACCGATTTGTGTTTCTCTTTCCCAAGGATTTCCCATTTTGAGTTGCTTGGTTTTTTCGATGACGGCTTCTACAACTTCCTCATACAAATCTTCAACAATGATCGCTCGTGAACATGCAGAGCACTTTTGTCCTTGGAAACCAAATGCTGCGGCAACAATTCCTGTTGCGACTTCATCTACGTTTGCACCTTTGTCGACGACGATTGCATCTTTGCCCCCCATTTCGGCTACGACTCGTTTGATCCATTTTTGTTTGGGATTTGTTTTGGCTGCAAGCTCATTGATTCGTAGTCCGACTTCTTTGGATCCGGTAAAAGAAATAAAACGAATTTTTGGGTGACTGGTGAGATGATCACCAATTTGTCTTCCACTTCCCGTAACAAAATTGATCACGCCCTTGGGTAGGCCAACTTCTCTCATGAGTTCCACAAACTGATACGCAACCGTAGGGGCATCACTCGAAGGCTTGAGCACCACAGTATTCCCACTGACCACAGCCGCAGTCGTCATGCCCACACAAATTGCGAGTGGAAAATTCCAAGGAGGAATCACCGCACCGACGCCCAAGGGTCGGTAGCTGAGTTCATTTTCTTCTGTTGGGATTTTGGTGAGTTCCTGGCCCTTCGCAAGTCGAAGCATCTCCCGACCGTAGAATTCCATAAAATCAATGGCCTCCGCAGTATCTGCATCCGCCTCGATCCAGGTTTTTCCGGTTTCAAACATCATCCAAGAGGAGAATTGATGTTTGCGCTCTCTCATCAGCCGAGCCGCATCGAAGAGAATTTGAGCGCGAACTGCAACCGGCTCCTTGGACCATGTTTCATAGGCCTGCCAAGCGCTGTCAACGGCTTGGTCAATGTGTTCGGTCGTGGCTTTGGGGAAGATTCCCACAACCTGCTCTTTTTGCGAGGGGTTGATGGAGGCGAAGGTCTCTTGGCACTCTATGGTTTTTCCCCCGATATAATTGGGGTAGGTTTTTCCCAGTTCAGATTGTACGGATGCAATGGCTTTTTTGATCTCCGAGGCATGCAGATCGTTTGTAAAATCGGTAAAAGCTTCGTTTTGAAATTCTTTCATGGCACATTCTCCTCTATATATATGGAATCTGATTACTCGGATCCATACCATAGCTGATCTGATCCAGAATTCAAATCACCCCCTGAAAATTCGCCTTCTATACTATTGATTTTTGCCAGGATTCGAGTAGTTTACGGCTCCTTATCAAATAGGCGAGTAGCTCAATTGGTAGAGCATCGGTCTCCAAAGCCGAGGGTTGCAGGTTCAAGTCCTGTCTCGCCTGCCAAGAAGGAAAATCAGAGAAAGTATAGCGTGACGTGAAAGCAAGAGTTGCAGGTTTTACTGCCTCTTGAGAGGGACGAACTAGAGGCAGTTATGTCAGAGATGGGTGAATGCCGGTAGGCAGATCCCATGTCTGACCAAGTCCTGTCTCGCCTGCCAAGAAGGAAAATCAGAGAAAGTATAGCGTGACGTGAAAGCAAGAGTTGCAGGTTTTACTACCTCTTGAGAGGGACGAACTAGAGGCAGTTATGTCAGAGATGGGTGAATGCCGGTAGGCAGATCCTATGTCTGGCCAAGTCCTGTCTCGCCTGCCAGCCTTCGCTCGTAAACGCGAGCTACAGCTAGGCAAGCCAAGATGAATCTTTGTAGAAAAAGACGAAGAAGATAAATGCGTCTGCAAAGGTTCGCTTACGTAAAAAGACTATTTCTTTACGAACACAATACCATAGCATCCGTCACGATCACTGTCGTAGCAAACCTTCCAGCTACGATCACCGTCGATGTTCCAACCTGAATGATTGGTTAAATAGTTTCTCCAGGCGTCATAGTGCTGACGAACTTGGATTTTTTCAGCTGGAGTTACTCGAACGTATTCTACGTGATTGCTGATATCATTCAATACAAAGAGCGCTTTGCTTTCATCGCCCCTGCTACAATAGATCAAATTATCTACATAATACATTGTAGTCCTGGTTACGTGGCGCTCTTCATAAAATAGAGTGATCGAATCGCATTGGTTGATCTCTACCTCGAGGTCCAAAACGGATTTGTTCTTAAAATTTTCAAAATTGCTGCACATGATATCCGATTTATTTTGTGAGATCCCTACCTGTCCAGCTTGCAAAGAACCACAGAAAACAGACCCCATGAGCAAAGCGTAAAAAGAAAAGCAAATGTGTTTTTTCATCATCATGGGAGCGGAGTATCAACTCGGAGCAATTGTGTCAACCAGTATTTTGATGCATAGGGCAAAATACTGGTTTTTTTGCAGATTTCGAACACTTGATTTAACCAGCTGTAATTATTTAGTTATTTACCCATTTCAAAAAACAAATTTGTGAAAGATGTACTGAGCGAATCAGCCAGATTGATATGTATACCTTTCAAATCCGGGGACACACAACTCTTCCTAATTGAAAAAATGGGGGACAGTCGTGTGTCCCCAGACTTAAAATCTATTTCATGCCTCCAACTCTGGCATGACCCTTTTCATGTATTGATCGAAAAGTGGAACAGTAAAATTATTGTCTCCGTGATCGGGACTATAAATCATTCCTTTGCTTATCAATTTTGCTCTTATTGGTGCAACAGCGTTTACTTCTTTATTCAAAAGTTGGGCAATATCACCAGAACGATGTGGCCCAGATCCAAGCTCTGCCATCGCCCGAAGATATCTTTTTTCAGAAGGTGTTAATCTATCAAATCTTACCCTGAAAAAACTCATATCTAATTCAGATACTGCGAGCTCTGTCGCACTTGTTACATCAGCTTTTGTGATAGGTGATTGCTTGGCAACATTCCAACTATGCTTGCCCCATTCCTGTAGAAAATAGGGGTATCCTTCTGTTTGACGTAGAATTTCATTCAAAGCTTCTTCATCAAAATCTACATTATTGTTTTTTGCTGGATTAACTAGTGCCTTCTTAGCTTCCTCGCTAGGCAAAGCTCCAATATGGGGATATTCGAATAGTCGTTCAGCATAAGATTTAGCTTTGCCGGCCTGTCCTACTAGTTGTGGCAAACCAGCACCTACAAGGGTTAGTGGAAGTTGTTGTTGAGTACACTTATGTAGTGCCAAAATTAAAGCCTCAAATTCTTGTTCCTTAATATATTGGATTTCGTCAATGAATAACACCAGCGCTGTATTTTTTTGCTTTGCGACAGAGCCAATTTCTATAAATAAATCTATCAGATCGTTTTCTAAATCTCCTGAATCTGCAATTCCGGGCTCACTGCCTAAGTCTAAACCAAATTCTATATCTTTGTATTTGAGTTTCATCGCATTTACGAATCCACCCAATACCCTTAGAGCCTTTTTTCCGTGCTCGGTTGTTGATAAGACTCTGTCTAATTTTAAAAGTGCAGACCTTATCGATGGAATTAGTAATGAGGGCAATGACCTTTTTTCAGGAGTTTCAATAGATATTACCGCGAAATTCTGCTCTTCTGCTTTCAATGATAAGTGATTCAGTAAAACTGTTTTTCCGACACCCCGCAACCCAACCATTAGGAAGCCTCTATAAGACAAGCCATTTTTACATCGGTCAAGCTGGATGCTTACTTTTTCTATAATATCATCTCTTCCTGTAAGTTCTGGTGGGAGGGTTCCAGCCCCTGGAGCATATGGATTTGTTCTTGGATTCATATATAACAATATTAACATAATTTATCAATATTAACTAACATTAGTTAATATTGATATATATTCCATTCTGAGGGAATAATGGACGTCAGATTCACACATTACCCATGAAAAAGCCAAACAAAACACCTCTGCGAGGTCAGATCAAAGATTGTGAGGTTTGTGGATTGTCGTTTCACAATCGAAAGAAGTGGGCTTCTCGGAATCAATGGGAAGAGGTAAAGTACTGTTCTGATCGATGTCCCAGCTATGCAAAAAAGAAGAAAAATAGATGAACTCGCCACAATCGCAGTTTTTTCCAACGACGATGGAGCAGATTCAGGCGAGGATCGATTCCATTGACCCCAAGGCCTATGCGCGGACCAGGAATTTTCTCCATGGCAACGTTACCTACTTGAGTCCCTATATTACGCATGGGGTGATTTCCACAAAGACCGTAGCTGATCGAATTCTTCGACATCATGGGTTCAAAGATAGCGAAAAACTGCTTTTTGAATTGGCATGGAGAGAGTTTTTTCATCATGTGTGGCACCACAAAGGAAATGAGATTTTTCGCGATATGGAACAAAGCCAGCAGCAAACCCTGCAACATCTCCCTTTGGCGTTGATGGCGCACAGCACAGGGATTCATGCCTTGGATGCCTGCATTGAGCAGCTTCTTCGAACAGGCATGATGCACAATCATGCACGGATGTGGACGGCATCTCTGGTATGCAACATTGCACGGAGTCCATGGGAGAAGGGTGCGCAGTGGATGTACTATCATCTTCTCGATGGTGATCTTGCATCGAATGCTTTGAGTTGGCAATGGGTTGCTGGGACTTTTTCATCCAAACGCTATTTTTTCAATCAAGAGAATGTGAACAAATATGCGCAAGATCAACAAACGGGAACCTATATGGACGTGGATTATGATACCTTTCCCTTGCCGGACATCCCAGGCATTCTACGAGAAAGAATTGACTGGAAACCAGAAATATTTGTTCCAGAATCAAAAGACGACCTGTGCGTGAATGCTTCGGAGATCGCATTGCACCATCTTTGGAATCTTGATCCGATGTGGAGAAACTCCATTCGAACCCATGTGCTTTTGATTGAACCACATGTGCTTCATCAATATCCTATGAGTCGATATCATTTGGAATGGCTGATGGAATTGGCGCAAAATCTCATGCCCAGCCTCAAAATGGTTGTGGCATCTTTTGAAGAATTTTCACAAGCCAACCATGGCCAAATCTACAGCAAAGAATATCCATTGACCGAACTCTGGAGTGGAAAAAAAGATCCGAGGACATGGATGTTTGACATCTCCGAAACATATTTCAAACGATTTTTTCCATTTTGGACCCATCACCAAAAAAGAACGTTTGGACAAACCAAAGATTGAATCAGAATCAAAGTGCACACAACTCCATCTCGATTGGAAAGAGAAGTGTGCACTTCAACTCAATGCAAAGGTTATTGAACTTTATATGTTGAAAACAATTTTTAATATTTCTACTCGACTTCTTACCAATTGTTCGGATTAGGTTCATATTCGTTCGCTATTGATATAGTTCTAGATTTTTCTAAAGGACATCTTTTGAATCGAAAAATTTACTTTCCTTTCCAAGAATTAAAGGTAGTTTGATTTCATAGTAACAATGAAGTTTATTCGTCAAATTTTACTTGTCATCGTTTTCGGATTCTTTTCCACGATTGTTTCTTCTAGTTTGGCTATCGATGACGATTGTGTCTCTTGGTTTGAGAGTTCAAATGTGAAAACAAATAACCCTGATTGTGCAGTTTCATGAGCTCTCTTGGATGTAGATATGGGAACATTTGACTGTCCCGAGTATTGTGATGGTCTGTGTGGCCACAAAAATGACGACAAAGACGGGAGGTATTGCAAAAATGGTTGTTATATTCCCGCCATGTGCAAAACAGAACTCCTCTATCTTTTGGCAAAGCCTCGTATATTGCCAAAAATAAAAACGATCATGGAAGATGTTTATGTTTTGACCCATAAGATTTTTGGATCAAATCGAACAAAAGATGAATCGGATGCTTTCAGGCATTTTGTTCTTGGGGGCTTTTTGTACGAATCTTTTGGTTGGGATGTTGCTGAGAGTGTTTTGTATTTTCATGAGTCTTGTGTGGTCAGGGGAATGGAGACAGAGATGGATCTTTATAACAACTTTTTGGCGTTAGACGAGGCTAGAGAGCTTGAAAAAAAAGGGCTACTCACAAAAAAGAATTTGATTTGTCGAGCCAAAAAAATGCTTGAAGATAAAAAACTCATGGTGCTTCGTCACTCCATCAATCTGGATTTTGGGCAATTGCCCTGGGAGTGTGAATCATGAAAAATTCAATCAAAACATTTCTTGGAATAATCTTGCTCTTTACGGTAATTTCCTGTGACCTTCGAAAAAAAATCGATGAGCATAAATCCTGGGTCAAAAAAATAAATGAACTAAGTGACGGTGTAGATTCTGATCCAATGCCAAGGTCGGAGGTAAGCAGAGGTCTACAAACCATCGACTCCAAGAAAGAAAATCCCTCGAAAGAAGAGATTGCTTGGAATCAAAGAATGGACAAAATCAGATTGATGTCAAAGGAAGAAAGAATCGCTTTTCTCCGAAAAGAAGTGGATCGAAAGATAAATCTAAGTTTTGAAGAATTGGGAATTCAGGACCCAGCACTGAAGGGAAGCATCAAAAGTTTTGAGCCAAACCCACAACAAAATCAGGACGTACACAGAGTATTTGATCAGGGACTACGAGATTTCATTCAGGACGAAAATTTTTTGTCCTTGCAGCAGGCCAAACAAAGATGGGGGACGCACCCATTTGATCCCAAGGCATTTTCTTTGGATCATGAGTTGAAATATCGATCTTCAATGGTGGCTGATCTGATAGAGAAAAAAATATTTTTGGGAAAAAGCCTATCGGAGCTTCAAGAGATCTTGGGAGATGCAGACGGCATTTTCCTCTACGATTGGATTCCGACCTATTACATAGAAAATCAAAAGCAGTTTGATCCTGAGGAAAAAAAATGGAAAGGTGAATTATTTGAGCTGGTCTTTCTGACCGGCCAAGATCAAAAAATCACCGATGTGAAAATTCACTATTGAGTCTATTTTTTACACCTCAAAATCTTTGAAGTTCCAAATATCAACATTAGATCTTTCTTGAGAACTACCTGAATAAATGATCTGCCATTTTGAAATGGATTCAGGAATGTCTTTTTCAATCAAAGACTTATTTTTGAGAAATGTAGTAGAAAATGTTTCTGATAGTTTGATTTCGATGGGAGCAATAGCGGTTCCTTGGTCAATCAAAAGGTCCACTTCGCTTCCTTTGCTGTCGCGATAAAAATAAAGTTCATGCTGCAAACCTTTGTTGAGAATTTGCTTCTTTATCTCTCCTATCATCATGTTTTCAAACAAAGCACCTTGGAGTGGATGGTTTTGCAATTGGTCTTTTTTTCGAATGCCCAGTAAATTAGCGACAAGACCCGTATCGTAAAAATACATTTTCGGAGTTTTTACAAGCCTCTTGTTTCGGTTTTTATAAAAAGGAGGAAGAAGATAGATAATATACATGGCTTCTAAAATCGAGAGCCAAGATGTAAGGGTTGTGCTTGAAACGCCAACCTCATTGGAGAGATTGCTAAGATTCAGTAGTTGACCCACTCTGCCCGCACATAGTCCTAAGAATTTTTTGAAAAGAGATAAATTCTTGATGTTTTCAATTTCCCTCGCATCTCGCTCAACATATGTAGAGATGTAGTCACTCAAAAAAATGTTTGCTTCGATATTTTGATCGAAGATGTTTGGGTAAAAACCCTCGAAAAGGATTTGTTGCAGATCCATTGCCGGATATTGAAGGCGTTCTTTCAGACTGAAAGGAAGAAGCTCAAGAATAGAGGTTCTCCCTGCTAGAGATTGATGAATGGATTGTCGCAAAGTTAGGTTTTGGCTGCTGTTAAAATATACCTCCTTTTGTTTGCTTTCATCCACTCTAACTTGGATTTGGGAACACAATTGGGGTACCCGTTGAATCTCATCTAGGATCACTCCATCTTGATTTTGGTTGATGAACTAACCGGATTCGAACTGGCAAATTCCCCGAAGCGCCAAGTCTTCAAATTCAGATATTTATGATTGGGAAAGAGCATCCGGCAAAGCGTAGATTTTCCCGATTGACGAGGTCCCGTTAACGTCACTATGGGGTATTTTGAGGCTCGTTCCCGCACCATCAATGATAGATCTTTCAATCATTTTAATATTTTAAAGGTTAGAGAACAAATTTCAAGTTGTACTTGAAATTTGTGCGGAGTAGATTTGGCAGACTCACAACCTACCAACTTTTAAAAGTTTTTTTGATTTTGAAAAAGCGTTGGGGGCGCAAAATGACGCAATCCAAAACTTAGGGCTGGAGTTTGGAGCGGGGTTTTGCAGGAAGCTCTGGGACAAGGAAGTTAATAACATGATGCAATGATTTGCATGGATCATCAGTATTTTGTGTTTTTCATCAGGGGCATTTGGATCAGAAAAAATCTGCCAGCAAGCCAAAAAAGTGTTTTTGAAGAATCCTACCGTCTGTCAAGGACAGCTGAGTTGCCCTGCGTCTCATCGTGTCCATTTTTTGTGTGAGTTTTCAGGTTCCATGGCTCGGGATTATGCGGGATGGGATTACAAACCATCGACTCCAAGAAAGAAGATCCCTCAAAAGAAGAGATTGCTTGGAATCAAAAAATGGACAAACTCAGAGCCATGCCTGAAAAAGAGAGAATTTTGCATCTGAGAGAAGAAATGAATCAGAGAATAGATGCAAGTTTTGACGAGTTGGGGATTCAAGATCCGGCTTTCAAAGGAAAAATCAAGGATTTTGAACCAAGCTCACAACAGCTTCAGAAAATGCATCAAGAGTTTGATGAGGGATTGCGAGCATTCATTGATGATGGAAGGTTTCTTACGCCGGAAGAAGCGAACCAACGCTGGGGAAGAAAGTCATTTGATCCGAGTGCTTTTGCATCCTCCAAGGATGTTCGTGTTCGAGGACCTATGGCAGTAGATCTGATAGAGAAAAAAATATTTTTGGGAAAAAGTCTTTCAGAGCTTCAAGGTGTTTTGGGGGATGAAGATGGTATTTTCCTCACGAATGGATTCCGACCTATCACATAGAAAATCAAAAACAGTTTGATCCTGAGGAAAAAAATGGAAAGGTGAATTATTTGAGCTGGTCTTTCTGACCGGCCAAGATCAATTGATTTCGAAATAAAATCCACCGTAACTTTTAAATATCCTAAGTAAATCTCTACTTTCAATTGCATGTTTCTACAATAGATAGAAGATAAATCAAGTCTGTGGTTGAGAGATTTAATTTCCCTCTTTGAGTTAAATATTGTGAAAACATGTTGTCTCTTCCTACCATGGTTCTATATGAATCTGCACTTCGTATCATGGAAGATTCTCTGCAGACGGCAGTCACCATCAAATCATAAAATTCTGTTTCCTTCTCGAAAGTTCTCTATTCTATTTTCCCAAGTTGTATGCCATTGGGAAGAATATCTTGTACCCAGTCCATAATCAGGAAACAAATCCTTCAAAATCGATACATGAAGTCTAGGCCATTGTTGTGCGTATTCATTGATCGATGTAGCAGACTCGGGAGTAAAAGAGTGTTTTCATGATCAATCAACTAGTAGGATCCATGCAGATTTAGTATATTTCGATCCAGTCTTCGATCTGTTGAGGCCGTGAGCAAATCAAAAACAAATATTTTCGATGAATATTGAGTATCAAAAATATTTTCTACATTTATATTGCTTTCTGGCAATGGGCCAAAGCCATTTTGAGACGGTCCTACATATCTTTGAAAAAGAAATGGAATATTGTCAAAAACACCCCGATTGGTGGTTGGAACCATATGAAACCCCCATTTTTCAGATGCCATATAGGCAGCCATTTCGTGACCCATTCCATTCGTGTCAGATTCTCGAACTCTTTTGATCACGATTTGTTCACCATCTTCAGCTGCAGCACAGTCTTACGTTGTTTCGAGAGTCGACTCTGGGGAGATCAAGAAATATTTGTGCTGAGAAACCTTCTCTTTGTAATGCAGTTGCATAAGGAATATTACGACTTGACGGGGTTTCTTCCCTTTGAGGTCTGGAAAAAATGATTTCCAGAATATAGGATTCATTTCTTACTATATCTTCAAGCTCCCGAGACTGACTTCCCTGAAACGAGTCTTCGTATTGAATGTCTGTGAGTCCCCGATCATGCAAAAAGGAATTCAACCACGCAAAAGAAGGGTGGGTAGAAAGTTCCTGAAAAATCAGTGCATTCAATGCCGAGATACCTTGATCACCATAAACTGATTCAAAAGAAATCATTGAATCCATGTTGTAGTGCTCTTTGAGAACACGTTTCAAGACACTTCGGAAAGTCTGATATTGAATGGAGCTTGCAAAGAACACCGTTGCAATCGTATCTACATTGATCTCTGAATATCTGTCTCTGTTTTTTCCGTTAAAAAGGAGATGACAGCTTCCATTGCATCAGTTGTAAGCTCAGTTCCAAAAGGTTGCAAAGGTTCATCCCTGGGATCAGATGATAAAGAAGGCACTAGGCTGGCATGGTTCGCTATATACAATTGTGCCGGAAAATTGATGTACTCAATTAAATCTCTGGGCTCCGTCCGAAACGAAAAAAGGATTGTTGGAACCTTCTTCATCTTTCGACACTATAAATGTTGTGGTAGTTTTTTAATGGGGAATAAATTTAAGAGAAAAATGGAGATAAGGGCTATGAATTGACTGGCTGGCAGACCAGTTATTGATTTCATATCCCGTATATCCTGATGCAAGATAGTTACTTCAACCATTTCCTGTTCTTCAGGTGTCAATACAGGAATGACAGTAATATCTATGTACTCACCCAGATGTTTTTCCAATCTCACTTCATATTGCCTTCCCTGTACGGTGACCACTCGTGTTTGTGGTGTGTGATAGTCTGTGTTCAAATCAAAATGAGCGTGTCTTTGAAAATCCTGAAAAAAGAATCCTGGAACGTGTGATTCTTCATTCAGCGACAATTGATATTGTTCGAAATGCTCGGAGAGAACATTCAAGCGGAAAGGAATGTAGAAGAGCTTCCAATTCGGCGAGATAAAGAGACCATCCTCCAGGTCGTTGCAATACAGCGTCTCGAATGAGCATGTAGATCTCGAAGCACAATTGAGATCCATAAGGGTTTTCAATTTCCTGACACTGATTCAATAAGTCTATGAGAATCTTTTTTCCTCAGAGTGAAAGGGAAGCGTTTGGATCATGAAGCTTATGAATGATATCATCTACAATTTCTCGCAACGTTCGTCCTCCATTTGCACCTCGCCGCTGCTCTCGCTCCTGAGCTTCTTGGTCCAACTTTTTCCATTCTCGCTCAAACTCTTCCATCTGCTCTGGATCTAAATCGCTTACCCATATCGTCGTAGGCATACCGATGGACAGAGAAGATGGCTCCGACGTCATATCCGAAGCTTCTGCCGACAAAACCAAGGGGTTACTATGATTGATCATTCCAGCAGGAAAGACGGAAGGCTCCTGTGCGATCGCGGGATTTCGAGGATTTGTGTTGATGGCAGGGGGGCTTTCGATCACTCTGGCGGGTGGAGAGACATTCACCGTTTCACCCGAGGATCCAGAGCTCCCCGGTTCAATGCCTCTTCCAGAAGAACCAGTAGACCCTGTTGGTCGAACTACGCCAAGGTCGGCTGCATTCCCCTGACTTCCTCCCGTGTAGCGAGGACTTTCTGAGAATAATAGTAATCCCACAACAAATCCCGGGTTCTTCCTTCATAACACTTTTTTCCTAATTGAGGATACGTGTTGCGTAGCCCGATCACCCGTTCTGGATTGCCACGCCTGTTTCTGTCACAACGTGTATATACAGGTTCAATTTTTGAAAAGTGTTTCGCAAACCTGTTTTTGTTCCTCTCATCGCATAGGCTAGATATTCCACGGCTTCTTTCGCAGGAGCATAACTTGAAAACAATTTTCCCAAGCCATTGAGAAGAAGAATATCCAAAACCTGACCCAAAAATCTTGCGGCGCTTCTGCCAAATTCAAAATATTCGCCACGCATATGGGCCACCATCATTCCAAAATCTACAGATGCAACAATCACAAGATATGAGATGATCGCCACTCCGAGAACCGTCAAAATTGGAATCAATGGAGGAAATGCCACCGGTGCAAGAGCTGCAAAGTTAAAGCTCCTGCTCCAACAAACCCAGGTGTTTCAAAAAACCTATTGCGATGTCTTCCCCATACAAATCACTCATCCCTTTCATCAATCCGTCCAAAAATAGCTCCATGTTGCTGTATTCAATTTGTTGAGCTACCTCCGGACAATTGTGTTGATACTCCAATCGGATCGATTGCATAGGTCCAGAAACTTCTGCCAACACTTGTTGATAATTTTTTTCCAAAATCTTTCGATCTTGAACCACGTCTATGGGAGATTTTCCCTCTTCATAGTGGTGAATGCCATCAAACTCGTCCAAGGCGATCTGAGCCTGGAGAAGTTTCTTTTCGTAGGGTGCTAGCTTTTCTTCCATCTCCGAAGAGTGTCCAAATCGCACACTCCAAGAAATGTACCTTTTTCGTCTCGAACCAAAAAACTTTCGATCCGATACAGGAATGTCCTCGATTCTTGCTGCGATATTGACGGGTTTAATGTTTGAAATGGGATGACGTTGAATCAGATTTTCATAATTCTTCCCCAAGCACTTGACCATCTTCCAAAACAAATCAGTACATCCAGAACGGGAACCATGTCGCCGTTTGAGAGTTTTATATTTCGAGTTACAAACTTCTTTCCATAGTGGTACTTCTGAGAAAAATAGCATCTTGATAATGCACGCAACTGAAATCTCCAGTGATGCTAGCAACGGTATTGGAAGCTTGATAAAATGGCTCTGACCAGGGTTTGGGCAATTTGGGTTGGGTTGGTAGGTTTGAGGAAATCGTAAAGAATTGGTACAATTCATCCAAACTGCTTCATATCTGCATTGGAAGAAATATCTTGGGCTTGTTTTCGGATGGCGGCCAGTCGATCTACCACATTGACTTTGAAATCTTCAGGTTCTAGGCCATGGTCACCAAATAGCTGCTGGCGGGCACTGGGAGCCACGCGTTTCTTTGTTTCACATCAGATTCTGGATCATGATACACCCATATGCTTCGGCTAAATCGATGAAGCTCGTACACAATGTTTTCTAGTACTCTTTCCCCCGTAACGGCCTGTTCATCCGTAGAGGGTTCCTCGTCGGTACCTTCATAGAAAAAATGAGATGTTCGATCTTCTCCCTTGACGATTTCCATACCAAAGGGGCCAGTCCACAATTGTAGAAAACAATCGTGTGCATCAGGCATGTTCCAATGCCTCCCAAAATACGCATGAACTTTTGGCTTTTCTTTTTCACCCTCATTCTCCCCTCATATAACGTGATGCAACATACCATAAAAACACTGAATCAGGATGAGTTTTTTTTACTCATGTAATCATCTGTTTTTACACAACTTTTTACTTTTCCTTTCCCTTGCAAAGTTCCTGCAACTTGTTGGTGTTCAAACTTAGGCCTGGAGTTTGAGCGGGGTTTTGGGTAGGAAGCTCTGGGACAATAAAGGGGGGCCAACATGATGCAAACGATTTTGCATGATCATCATGTATTTTGTGTTTTTCATCAGGGGCATTTGGATCAGAAAAAATCTGCCAGCAAGCCAAAAAAGCGTTTTTGAAGAATCCTACCGTCTGTCAAGGACAGCTGAGTTGCCCTGCGTCTCATCGTGTTCATTTTTTGTGTGAGTTTTCAGGTTCCATGGCTCGGGATTATGCGGGATGGGATTACAAACAGACGAATCTTTCTCTGAATCTTACCAAGCATTTTCAAGACTGTATTGCTCAAGAGGCAGAAGTCTCCGATGACAGCAAATTGGCATTCCAGGATCGGGTGTCGAAGTGCTTGGCGACGTTGCAGGATTCCCACCTCTTGTTTTATGGATCTGCACGAGGTGGGAGCGTTTTTGTTCCTTTCCAAATGAAAAAAATTCAGGATCAGTACTATGTGAGTTTTCGTTGGAACAGTCTGATGGATGAGGTTCCATCCGATGCACACGATCAAGAGTCGCTGCTTCCCCTGGGAGCAAAGATTGTTTCCATCGATGGACAAACTCCAGAAGAGCTCAGCCAAACGTTGCAAACGTACATTCCTGCGAGTTCATCTTCGGCCAGAGAATACAAGGCAACCCTAGCGATGACGCTTCGAAATTTTTTCTTTCCCCAACGTTCCACCATGAACGTGGAATGGGAAATCGATTCGCAAAGATACCAAACCACATTGCCGTGGTTGATGGATCAACGAATCCTCGTCATTCCCGAAATGAAACAGTATGTCCAAGAATTTGGTCTTCAAACCATTTCACTCACTTCTGAAAACAACAAGTGGAGCGGGTATTTCAATGAGGTTCCTATCTTTCGAGACCAGGTGTGGTTGTCGACCGATCAAAAAAATAGCGGATTGGTCTTGGCACTAGCGCAAGTAGATTTTACTGCGCAGGCCGATTTGGCCTACTATCAAGCGGGAAAAACCCAACTGGATGGGTCGGAACCTACAAAATTTTGTTACTTGAAAATTTCCACGTTCGGCCAGGAGTATGTGTTTGATCGAAAGTATCCCCTGGATGAGAAACACATGATTGAGCCCATTTTGGATTTGCTCGAAACATGTGAGAAAGATAAACTTCCCCTGTTTCTTGATCTTCGAGGAAACCAAGGAGGAAAAATGTATCTTCCCTCTCTCTTGGCGAGGTATTTGATTCCTGGCTACCAAAGCATGCAAGGGTCAGCCGCTGCGTTTTCGGTTCGGCCCAAACATTTTTGGGAAAACCAAAGCAAAATGGAAACCTGGACTCCAGCGCTTGCTTCGATGGTGGATGGACCCATGCCCCATGGTTTTGATCACGTATTTTCACAAGCAGCTAGTCAGGTAAAACTCTATTCCGATTTTTTGGATGCAGATCGAGCCTTGCAAGAGACTCTCTCCAAGAATTCTCCATGGAAAGATGTCCTATTCTCCCAAAAATTGGTGGTTCTCAGTGATGGAGGGTGCGTGAGTGCATGTGATCATATGTTGAATCTTCTTCATGATTGGAACAGGGCTACTTTTCTGGGGGAGCAGCCTGCTGGAACAGGCTTGGGGGCTGGATATCCTTGGAAAGGTCCTTGGGGGGAATACACCATTGAGATTCCCATTTTTCTTTTTGGAACCGCGGATCGTGATGTTCTGTTTGCAGGTGCTTCGTATCAAGATCACGGCAGCAGCATTTGCACTGAAAATCGTCCCGTGCCCATGGACCGATCGTTTGATCTCAATCCTTGGGTTTTCTCAGCCAGCAATTTCACCGACTTTCTGCAAGAGCAAGTGTATGTTGAGATGGCTCGCGAGTGGATCGCAAAATAGCGCTACTTTTTGGAAAAAAGATCCAACACTTTCTCAGGGGGGCGACCGATTGCGGCCTTTTTGCCGATGACGACAATGGGGTGTTCAATCAAGATGGGGAATCGGCCAAATCAATCTCAACCGAACTTTGTATAAACCTCGTCATTTCTTTTTCAAATGAATTCTTAAAAATAGCACCCATATTTTTTTCATCCCAATTCAATAAAATTTTATTTGATAGCTCTTTGCCGAAAGAATATACCCAGTATACTGCATCATATTCACCAAAAATAATGTGACTAAACGTTAGAAGATTTAAAATTTTTGTTCCTGGGGAGAGTTCAGTTTTTATCTCATGTAAGAAAGAGTCAATAGGATTATCCAAATCGCATTTATTGCTATGAACAAAACCATCCAAATATGAAAGTTCCAACTGTCTTATATCATCTATATCTTCTAGAATTTTAAAGACTTCCATTGAATGGCGGTTCCTTTCATGTTCCTTCAGTAAAAAGGAAAAAAAATGACTTTCGAACAGTTGACTATGAATTTCAAAAAGGCCTTTATATAGAATTATAGTCGGATGATCTGTACTATTTGTAGGTAAATAAATAAAAGAAAGTGCATGCCCGATCTCGTGGGCTATTGTTCTAATGTTGATCAAAGATAGCTCTTTACTAAAGTACTCTTTAGGTAAATAAACTGTCGCTTGGGTCCCCTCTTTGAGCGCTTCTACTCCCACGGTTGTAAAAGCTTGACATGTTCCGATTAAATTTATTTTTGATCCAAAATCTGTTTGAATGGTGATTCTATTCGGATTTGCATTGATCGAAAATTCTTCAGAGAAATAACGGTTTAGGTAAATACTTAAATAATTTAGCAGGCCTGACATGTTGATAGGTGCTTGCTTTTTTTCAAAAGAATTTCTAAATTTTTGAAGATAATAGCAGGTATGTCTTCTATCTATGAGATCATCAAATTTTTCCTTAAAAAATGTTGAGTAGTAGCTAGATTTCTTGTTTAATAATTCGAATTTGTTTTTGTGTAAGGTTTGGATTTTTTCTAAAATAGATTTTGAACCCATCTTCAAAAGGTTCTGTGATCTCATTTCTATATATGAATTGTACTCAAGTGTTTTTGAATAACTATTTCTGAGTCTCAAAAGCATTTTCATTGACGTGCTTATTTTAGAAACTAGCTCACTGTTGTTGTCGTATATTTCTGACCATATTTTTTCTCTTGTTTCTTTATGTCTTGTTTTGCTCAAAATCAGATGTATTTCATCTTTTGCAAGGTTCAACAATTTGTGATTGAAATTATCGTAAATAGAATTGATTACTAAGTTATTGAGCGAGTCCAGGTTTTTTCTATAAGTTGAAAGAATGCTTTGGCTACGATTGTTTAAATGATGTCTTCTACATATTTCGTGATAAAAGGTTTCTTCTGACTTTTTTATGTTTTCTTTTTTAGTTGATGTAATTTTTTGTATTAATTCATTCTTTGAGTTTTTATGTTTTCTTAAAAAATCTTTCGAATCTATATTTATTCTCATATTTCTAAAGTAAGAATTGAGATCTTCTTTTATATTCATATAATTCTTTTTGGCAAAATAGACTTATATGGGGCAAAAGAAAACTTTTGCCCCAGGGTATTGATTTAAGGACTAATTTCCACTTTTGTCATTGATGCAAACGCTAGCGTCCATCGGTCCTTTCAAAATCAACAATTTTGATTGATCTAGTTCCATTTCGTTCTCCTTTCTTACAAGAGAACATAAGCAATTGCTGTGCCAATCAAATGTATATAGGTTTCATTTCTAAAGTAGATTTCATGTATGAATGTTCTTTTTTGAACGATACTGTCCGGTTTCGGCTAGGTTTCTAATCAATAGGTGTTTCTAATATACATAAAAACAGGATTGCTTGGCACAACTATTGCATTTTTCCGTTTGCACTTAATTCAAAATGGAGAAGCTATGGATATTTCTACACCTGATTACAATGTATCGAAACTAACTTTACTTTTACGAAATAAATTTTTTCATTCACTGAAGTATTTGTCAGAAGTGTTAAATGAAGAACATAACTCTTACTTTGAAAATGATAATAATCATTCTTATTCATGGATTCATTATTACTATTACAATCGATGCATTTCATCTTTGAGGAGTGGAAATATAGATGAGGCAAGATTTTGTTTTAGGAAGATTGATGCCAACGTGGATAGAAAATTAAAAATTAAATTTAGGGCTTACAATCGCGAACTAAGCTCAGATGAGTACAATGCAATCAAAGAATGGATAGAAATCTCTGAGGAAGGAAAGGTTAGAATCTCTGAATTAAAAAAACAAAATGATTGTGACGATGCTATTGGGAAGGTTCAATCAGCTATTGATCTCATAGAAAAGTATCTACCCGAGTTTTACGATGAGTACAGTCATCTGTGTGACGAAATAATTCTTATTGGAAGAAATGGAAGTAACTTTCTAGAGTCAGGATCATCTTTTGAACTTTATGGTTTAAATTTAATATGCTATCGAAACAATAAAACAGTTTTGTCATTTTTAGAAAGTATCATTCATGAAGTCGGACACCTTGCCTTGTTCGCTTTTAGTACTGAGTATGAGCTCGTTTTAAATTCGAAAGATGAAAAGTACTTAGGTCCATTCAGGACTTCTCTTAGGACTATGGGTGGAAACTATCATGCAATGTTTGTTTTGTGCAGGATCTTGTCTGCATTTGACAAGATTTCCGCTGTTTTGGGGGAGTCAGAAGAATTGACGTCTAGAAGGAACCTTTTATTCAAGAGATGGGAGTATATATCTCATCTAATAGAAGAAAAAGCTCTTCTAAGCTCGGAGTCTAAAGAGCTTTTCAAAAGTTGTAAAAAAGTAGTGAGTAGAACAATATGAGTACTTTTAGAACAGTTATATATTTGCTTCGATCACGCAATTTTCAAAAGTGTTTTTTAAATGGACGCTCTCTTCTCAATCATTTGATTAGAACTCATCAGCTTCTGCTCAAGCAAGGCTTCCCTAAGGAGGTCGCCTATGTAGGCCTTTTGCATAGTTTTTATGGTGAACTTAAAGGTTACAAAGCAGATGGTTTCAGACATGAGGAAAGATATTTACTAAAAACATTAGTCGGTGAAGATATCGAAAACTGGGTATACTTGTATCATAAATCTATAGAGGAAGGTAGATTGTTTGATCCATTTGAAATCAAAGAACAATGTATATTAGGTAGGTTGGAGAATAAGATTCATATGAGTAAGGAAACTTATTCGAATTTATTGAATGTGTCGTTTTTGGATATTATTGAACAAGTACAATTTTTGTCGGATCTGAAAAAAGAAACGAAGTATAGTGATTTTTTTCCTTATTTAAGGAGATATAGTGGACTGAGACATTTTTTGACAGAAAGCAATAGAGCTTTATTAAATTACTACTTTTCATTTCAAAAGGAAAAACATGTTGGGTAGTCGGTTTTGGTTTCTTAGGATTTCAGAGTCCATCAGTATCTTGTCAACCAAGATTTCCATTATGGTTGCTACGTGGTGCCTTATAGATATGCAAAATAAAGCATTTGTAGCAGCGATGGCCTTGGGTGGATACTATGCTTTTCTTATTCTCAATGGATTTGCTTTTTCCCATTATCTTGATCAAAAGGATAAAAAATTGTTTATTTTAGGAAGCCTACTTGCCAGCATTTTTGCATCCGTAGGCATATTTTATTGTGTATACGAAGGCGCATTCAAAAGTTTTTTCGTTTTGTGTCTTTATTTTTTGTCTATTGCTTCGGCGATCTATGGACCCATTGTCAATGCTTTGATCCCCTCATTGATGCCTAGTTCTAAAGTAGAGATTGCTTATGCATATTCTTTTTCAATGCAATCTGCATGTAACATTTTAGGCATCTTTTCAGGTGCTTTCTTGATCGATTTTTTTGGGGTACGAGCAGCTCAGTGGGTATCTGTCTCTTTGTTTTTCGTAGGCCTTTTCCTTGTATTATGGGTGGATTTGTCTTTAGAAGATCAAAGAGAGTTGAAAAATCAATTTGCAATGCCTTACAAAGAAAAAATTAGCCTGTTTGTAAAAGCTCGATTTGAACTATGGTGGAGTGTGCTTTCTTTTTTTGCCAACTTCTTTTTCATCCCATTGGTGATGTTTGTCATTCCAGTTTACGTAAGCAAGGAATTGAATGAAGGAAGTCGTTGGGTAGCCATATTTGAATCAAGCATTTCAGTTGGAATGTTACTTATGGCCACTTTTTTTTATAAAAAAATACGAAAATTCGTAAAAAATAAAATGATGATTTTGATTGCATCTTTCGCAATGGTTTCCGTTTCTTTGATAGGGATGAGTTTTTTCTATAGCAAGCTAGTGTGGGTGGTTTCTTTGTTGCTACTTGGCGCGGCTGTCATAGCAAACAATACAACGGTAGAGTCTATAAGATCTGTGTGCATACCAACTCAACACAGAGGTTTCTTTCAAACTATTCATGGGGTAATCATTAAAATGGCAATTCCTGCTGGAATGTTGTTTGTCGGTCAAATGGAAAAACATTTGAATGTGACTTCGGTTTTATGGTTATCTGCCGCGGCTTTTGCCTTTCTGTCTTTTGTTTTGCCAAAAATCCCTGATATTGTTTTTCTCATGAATACACCCATTGAAAAACTTACAGGAATTTATCGACGCTTGTATGGGAATTGAAACGTGAACAAGGCAGGTCATAGATATTTATTTGTATTGATTGTAAAAAAATATGTGGAAATTTAAGCAGTGATATGAAAACTTTTGGAAAGTGTCTGAGGTAAATATGCAAGAGCAAAAGCCCCTGATCATCCAAGAAAATTCCGACAGCTGTCCCTGGCTTTGGTTTTTTTTAAAGAATTGACAAGATGTTTTCTGGGGGGCGACCGATTGCGGCCTTTTTGCCGATGACGACAATCGGGCGTTCGATGAGAATGGGATGCTCTGTCATGGCTTTGAGGACTTTTGCGGGCTTGGTACCATCTAGATTTAGTTCTTTAAGAATGGATTCGTTTTTTCGGACCAAATCCCAGGGCGATATTCCCAGCATGTCTACAATGGCGGAGAGCTCTTTCTGAGTTGGAGGCGTTTTCAAATATTCGACCACTTCGACATCCATGTTTTTTTCCTCCAGCAGCGCGAGCGTTTGTCGGCTTTTGGAACAGCGGGGATTGTGAAAAATTTTGGCTTTCATGATCTTTCGATAATGCTTTGTGTGTGGGCTGTCAACCTGATTCCCTCCATGCATTCTTTATGAAAAATAAACTTGTCGTTTGGAGTAGATTTTGTTTGATTGGAATCTCATGATCAGGGGGTTAATCATTGCAAATGTGGTGTTCTGGTTGGGGAGTTTGTTTCCGGCGCAGGCCTGCGATGTTCAGTGGGAGTTGCAATCTCAATGGGAATCTTCATATCCAGTTCTTTCCATGGCTTCGTACGAATGGGATGAACAATCCTATCTGATGGTTGCACGGAAAAAAGATGCACAGATGGTGGTCATGGACATTTATCCAGTGACTATTTCTGAGAGCAACGACCTTGAATCTAGACAATTTGAGTTTTTTTATTTGGGAGAAGAGATCAGTGGAATGAGTTTTGATCCTCATTCTCAGAAGCTGTTGATTGCCAATGCAAAAAAAGGCTGGCTCAGCCAGGTGGATATGCTCAGCTATGAATCCGAAGGGGTTGTGAATGTTGAACACATTCAATTGGGATTCTCTTTGAGTTCAAGTTTCGGTATCGCTCACAAAACAGCAGACAAATCCAGTGTGTTTACGACCAGTCAAAAATTTGGGGCCAAGATTTTTGGAGAATTTGATTTGGAAACACGAAATTTTCACAGTAGCTATTTTTATGAAGCTTTTGAAAAGCCAACCCGAGGATTGGAATATGTATTTTTCAACGATCGCTATTATCTCTTTGATGTTCAAGACAACCAGGATCCAAAAAACATTTTCATGTTTGACATCGAAGAAAAAAATGGTGAAAAAAAGAAGACACTCGTAGGGAGCTTTTCTTCACCAGAAAAAACATCGATCAAAGACATTGCTTGGGTGCGTGGTAGTTCCACCGTGTTTGGGATTTCACAGTCTTCATCCAATCCAAATGTGTACAAAGGAACCTTTGAGCATTGTTTTCAAATCAAAGTGTATGATTCAAGAGGGGTGCAGATCAGAAACTTCAACAATTTAACCTCGGATCTTACGTACCTTGCCGCAGTCAAAAATCTGAAAAAAGTTCTTTCAGATGGGATCTATGTGATGCAAGAAAGTGGGTTTGGGTTCGACCAACAGGTTGAAAAGCTGCTTGTACTGCATTGATCATCGTCACTCTATGGAATCGCCCAGGGAGGATTTTTTGCTCCGATCTAGATCTTCCATGATCAGAGCTACGTTTTTTTCATTGCATTTCCATCGGACATCAACATAGTCCCCCAAAACAGGAATCATTCCAACAAGGGTGTCAATCAGAACGTTGATCAGCATTTTTCTCAAGGTCTTTCGAGAGACCCCCAACCTTCCAGCTCGAACAACAATATAAAGAGAAGCCAAGCAAGTCAGAACATCTCCCCCCACAGGAATCAACCCCAACAGGCCATCCCATCCGATTCGAATGGAGGTTCCCGGGATTCGATACTGCCCATCGAGCCACCGCGCCAATTGCTGCAAATGTTTTATGGACGAAGGATCCACCATCTTTATAGAGTGTAGATCATTTTGATCGGAACTTCATCAAGTTTACCGCGTAAGACAAATGGAGATGACGGATAGGGGTCAGTGAACGCCGATGGATCAAAAGCCGAAGAGGATTTCGGCTGAGAAGGGTGTGAGCGTGATGGAGCTGCCCACGGATTGGGCGTCGAGGTCTTCGTAGGTTTGGCTCAGGTCGATGGTTTGGTTTTGAGAGGTGCGGTTGATCAAGAGTTTGAGTTCGCTGGCAGTGGCTTGTTCGCTGACGTAACTTTTTCCTGAGTGGAGATTCTGGGCCCCTGATTCTCCCACTCGACCTACGGTCCATTGTGAGAAGGTATAGTTGGTTTGAGAGGGGTTGTTTTGGTCTTTGGCAACAATGTTGCTGTACGGTGAAATGTATGTGTTTCCGCTAAAATTTCCTGGATCCCATGGATACGAACCTTGGTTGACCAGATACATTGCATAGGCATTGGGTCCTGAAGAAATGAAGACGTTGTTTCGAATGGTGTGGTTGGATGGAATGCTATCGTTGCCTTTGGAGATTTGGATCAATCTTGTATCTGCATACATGATGTTTTCTTCAACGGTGTTGCCTGTTGTACCAAAATTGAGGAGAACGCAATTCCATACACAACCTTTCATGATGTTGCCTTTGACTACAGTGTTGTCTGAACCGTTGTCGAGATAGATGTTGTTGGTGAGCAGTTTGATGGAAGAATAAGGTGTTCCGATGTTGTATCCGATGGTGTTGTTTCCTTCTGTGTTTTCTACAATGTTGTATTGAATCGTGTTGTTTTCGGTGGGATAGGTTGCAGAGCCTGCTTCGAAGGTATAGATGAGTCCGCCATCTCCGAGTTGTTTGAGTCCATCATACACATAGTTGTATTCGATCAAGTGATTTCGACCATCGATTCGAATTCCATTGTATCCTGTATCATGCACACGATTGTGATGGATGTAATTGTTTTGGACGGACTTCCATGTCATGCCGGATCCAAATTGGTTGTTGGAGGCTTGTCCTCCACCTTCGACTCCAGTGGCTTCACCCCATTGTTTTTCTGCAATGTTGTGAACGTGATTGTATGCAGCTTCCGAGTTGCTGGATTGATAACCATACAGTCCAACTCCAGAAATGTGATGGATATGATTGTTTTTTACTTCGAGATTGGAGATGGTTCCATCGACGAAAATGCCGGAGTTGTAATTGTGGCTGATGTTTGAGTATTGAATGCGAACATTGCTGCCCGTGACAAAGATGGCATCTTTGTGGAAATATCGAAGATCAAGATCGGAGATTTCATAGTTGTTTCCATTGATCACCAAACCGTAATTGTGCTGAGGGATGCGAAAGTCACTGTTTGGAAGTTGGCCGTTGGTTTTGTAGTAAAGTCTTGAAGTGTTGACGTCGTACCACCATTCCCCAGCCTCATCGACAAAAGATGAATCGTTGGTGATGTAGAATCCGTTTCCTGCTTTTCCACTATTTGGGTTGTTGACTTCGTTCCAAGATACCGTTCCACTGGTTCCGTTGTGGGCCGTGATGGTTTGCCTTTCAGCATTCCAATGTTCCCCTCGGTGAAGACAAAATTTTCCAACAAAATTTTTGCCTTTGAGAAAGTCTGCAGTGATCGACGTTGCGGTTCCCGATTGAATCTCGATCAGCGCGCTTTTGGCGGGGTAGGTCAATTCTTGGTCCACAAAGAGTGCGCCGGGTTCTGGAACCGATACCGTCGCATAGAACATGTTTCCACCTGAGGCTGTCCATGTTTTGCTGGTTCGAATGTTTTCTGATCCAATGATTTGGGGAAGATCACCACTTTCGTAAGCTCCCAGGCGAACACGGTTGCTGCTGTTGGTGTTGTTGATGGAGGGAAGAGTCAAGGTTCCTTTCCATACATCTCCTCGTTTGAAAAGAATGTTGGTTGGACCCACAGCGTTGTTGAGAATGGTTTGAACTTTGCTCAGACTTCCAATGGGAGATGCTTCGGTTCCGGGATTGGAGTCGCTTCCATCGTTGGATACATAATAAGTATTTCCAGAATAATCTTGGGAGGAAAAGACTTCTCCTGAAAATTCAAATCGTTTGCTTTCGCTCCAATCGCCAGGTTGGCCGCCCTCGATGCCACGAGCTTGAATTACATAGTTCTGTCCTTGTTCCAAATTGATCAAGGTGATCGAGGACTCGGATTGGTTGGCAAGTTCGGTCCACATGGTTTCGCCTTCGGGTCGAAAACGAAACGTAAATTGCGTTCCGCTCAGACTTTCCGGCCATTCAATGGTAGCAGAAAAAGGTCCACTGGAGGTGATGAGCTCGGCGCTGATGGGGATCAGTCCATCTTGACTTGGATCGGCGGAGTTTCCAGATCCACTCAAATCTGCATTGATTTTGCTCTGAAACAGGCAGGCTTGAGAAAACATACTGGCTGCTGCCAAAAGCGCAAACGCGAAGGTGGAATGAGAATGTTTTGAGGCGCCCATCATGTTACCCATATGGGTAGCAATTTCCACACCAACTATATTTTATGTGTTATCAATAAGTTATATTGGTTTTTTTTCAGCACAGTAACTTTTGTTCTGGTTCAAGTGGCTATTTTTTGCACAGTCTTGCTTTTCAAAATCCCGCTGAAAACATGTCTGTGTTTCGTTGTTCGATCAGGGCTTTCTGTTTGAGCAAATCTTGGAGCTGGATTTCCCAGTAGTTGGGCTCAGAAAACTGAGGAAAGGCTCGTTGGAACGCGGGATCTTGCCAACGTTTGGAAATCCACGCTGAAAAATGGATGAAACGCAGGGCTCGAAGTGGCTCAATCAACGCCAGCTCTCGATGATCAAAATCTCGCATGGTTTGGTAGGCTTCGATCATGATGGATCGATCTTGCACTGATTCGATGTCCGTTCCGGGGACCACAAGCCACAGATCTTGGATGGCGGGGCCAATGAGCATGTCATCGAAATCGATGAAATACATGCCTTGATCAGGTCGATGCAAAATGTTCCCCCAGTGACAATCTCCATGAATCCGGTGAGTGGTTAGGTCCTCGAAAAGAGGCTGACTCAGCTCACAGATTTCCTCAACCACGCGCATATAGCTGGCCTCTACATGCGGGGCAATGACTCGGTTTTCCGCAAGAGTCTTGGCATTGTTTCTTCCAAAACTTGTGGGTGTGATGGCGAGCCTATGGGGAGCTGGCTTGCTCGCTCCTACATTGTGCATGCGGGCGAGCAAGCGGCCCAGGTTTTCTAGATTTTCAGAGCTAAGGTCTTGCGGAGCACGGCCCCCCTGCCTTGGAAACACGCAAAAATAAAGGTTCTGATCCTTCATCTGAAACAACGATTGGCCATCAAAAATTTTTGGCGCAATGGCAGGAATTTCTTCTCGGTTCAAATCGAAGATGAATTCGTGTTCTTCCAAAATTTGTTCCTTGTTCCAGCGACCCGGCCGATAAAATTTGGCGATGAGAAAATGATCGGAAGGGTGAGGGGAATCAGATTCGATTTCTATCTCAAACACGCGGTTTTCCATACTGTTCAAGGCCATGCATCTTCCCGTGCAGGTTAGCCCCAAGGTTTCCACAGCCTGGAGAATGGTCTCGGGATGCAACTGATAGAAAAATTGTGTTTCTTGGTCACCCCAGATGGATTGATTCATGGGCTTGGTTGTAGCCTGCTCGCAGGGGTCGAGCAAGCTATTGCATGCAAGATTTTTGGTGGGATGGTGCACGAGCCGTTTTGCCTGTTCGAGGGCTTAAATGCTTTACAAAGCCCCAGGGCCTAGGTATAGCCCCCCTAGCGATTTTCCACCCTTTGCGTGGTGGTCAACAAAGGATCAATTTCATGGAGTCATATATTATGTATCTCATTCCCGTATTTGGTTTGATTGGTTTGCTTGTCATGGCCGTAAAGTCTGCTTGGGTGACCAAGCAAGAGGCGGGCGACGAAAAAATGGTGGAACTTGCGGGGCACATTGCCGCAGGAGCCATGGCTTTTTTGAAAGCGGAATGGAAAGTTCTCGGATACTTTGCGGTGGTCGCAGCTCTTTTGCTAGGATGGTCCGGGACCTTGGTGCCTGGGTCGGATTGGCTCATTTCCATTTCCTTTTTGATTGGGGCCGTGTTTTCTGCAGTGGCCGGATACTTCGGCATGAAAATCGCCACCAAAGCCAACGTAAGAACCACGCAGGCGGCTCGAACCAGCTTGGTTCAGGCACTTAAAGTTTCGTTCACAGGCGGTACGGTCATGGGGCTTGGCGTATCAGGTCTGGCCGTGCTGGGTTTGGGTTCGCTGTTCATTTTTTTCTATCATTTATTTGTATTGCGAGTGGGCGCTTCGGTTCAGTCCATTGAGATGGAAAAAGCCATTGAAGTATTGGCAGGATTTTCTTTGGGGGCAGAGTCCATCGCCTTGTTTGCTCGTGTGGGCGGCGGAATTTACACCAAAGCCGCCGATGTTGGTGCTGACTTGGTCGGAAAAGTAGAAGCCGGAATTCCCGAAGACGACATTCGAAACCCAGCCACCATTGCGGACAACGTGGGCGACAACGTGGGTGATGTTGCAGGAATGGGTGCAGATTTGTTCGGATCGTATGTGGCGACCATTTTGGCCACCATGGTTCTCGGACGAGAAATTGTCGCCGCGGATCGTTTTGATGGACTTTCTCCCATACTGCTTCCCATGCTCATCGCTGGGTTGGGCATTTTGTTTTCGATCGCAGGATTCATGCTTGTAAAAATTTCAGACGAAGACGGAGATGTGCAAAAAGCTCTCAACCGAGGAAACTGGGGATCTGTTGTCTTGACGGTGGTAGCCTCCTTTTTCTTGGTTCAATACTTGTTGCCTGCTCAGCTGGAGCTTCGAGGTTATTCATTTACGTCGATGGATGTGTTTTGGGCCATTTTGATC
Organism: Bdellovibrionota bacterium; assembly: GCA_041391365.1. Lineage (GTDB taxonomy): Bacteria > Bdellovibrionota_G > JALEGL01 > JALEGL01 > JAGRMV01 > JAGRAX01. Next base: position 231,775 of record JAWKOC010000002.1, read on the forward strand.
GGGTCCATTGTGGGAGCTTTGATGAGCATGATCACTGAGCACTATACTTCCATGGGCAAGCGGCCGGTTTCTTCGATCGTTGCACAATCAGATACAGGACATGCGACCAACATCATTGGTGGATTGTCGATTGGAATGGAGTCTACCGTGCTTCCCATTCTTGTGTTGGCGGCAGGCATTTATCTTTCTCACCATTTTGCGGGATTGTATGGAGTTGCCATTGCAGCCTCAGGGATGATGGCCACCACAGCCATGCAGTTGGCCATCGATGCGTTTGGTCCGATTGCAGACAACGCAGGTGGAATCGCAGAAATGAGTGGATTGCCCGATGATGTGCGTGGACGAACCGACATTTTGGATGCCGTAGGAAACACAACCGCAGCTACGGGAAAAGGCTTTGCCATTGCTTCTGCGGCGCTGACCGCCTTGGCACTGTTTGCCGCGTTTGTAGGTCTTGCAGGAATTGATTCAATCGACATTTACAAAGCAGATGTGTTGGCCGGACTTTTTGTGGGTGCTATGATTCCTTTTATTTTTTCTTCCCTTGCCATCGCCGCTGTTGGACGAGCCGCCATGGAGATGGTCAAGGAAGTGCGAAGACAGTTCAAAGAAATTCCTGGCATCATGGACTACAAAGCCAAACCTGAATACGATCGATGTGTGGCCATCTCCACTCAAGCCAGCATCAAAGAAATGATCGCACCAGGAGCCATTGCACTGCTTGTGCCTGTGGTGGTTGGATTTGCGTTTGGTCCTGAAGTTCTTGGAGGACTGTTGGCGGGAGTGACCGTCTCGGGAGTGCTCATGGGAATGTTCCAAAACAACGCCGGTGGTGCATGGGACAATGCCAAAAAGTCATTTGAAAAAGGTGTCGAGATCAATGGAAAGATGGAATACAAAGGCAGCGATGCTCACAAAGCTTCGGTAACAGGAGATACTGTAGGTGATCCATTCAAAGACACCTCAGGACCTTCGATGAACATTTTGATCAAATTGACATCGATTGTTTCGCTTGTGATTGCACCACACATTTCGATGAAGCCACATGCGGAACCTGCTGCAGCAAAGTCATCGGTGAGTGTGGAGCAGATTGTACACCAAGATATTGCACACGAAACCAAATAAAGATTTGGGATCAAAATTTCATGGCCAAAAGTTGATGCAATTTTTGGTTGGCCATGGATTGCTCATACAGACGATCTAGTTTGTCGTTGTAGCGACGGGCGGAAAAGGGAGCGTCTCCCACGCCGATCAAATAACTGATTCCGTAAAGCAAGGTGCCTGCCAATGTATAACGGTCTTGTCCCTGCGCGATGCCCGCGGCTCCGATTGAGATGCCGATCAAACCCAATCCATTGAGAACTCCCGCGATGGGATATTCTTGAGTGTACCAATGCCCCGATCCTGGTGCAATCAATCCAACCAAGGATCCGATCAACAGAGCTTTTTGTGAATCTTTGTAGGGTCGTTTTTCGGGAGCCAAATAAATGGGCTTGGGTTCAGGGTCTGTGATTCGAGTTCCACTGCTTTTGGCAGAAACGGTAGAGGTCGGGGAGGGAGTGGCCAATGGTTTGGAGTTTTGGGAAGAAGATGGTTTTGCAGGTGTTTTGGAGCGCAGCTCTCGCAGACGTTTTTCGATCTCGGGAAGGTAGATGCTTTTGGGATTGTCTTGCATGAATTGATTCCAGAGCAAGATTTGATCACGATCACTCAAATGGTGGCGTTTGATATAGTCCAAGGCTTTGAAATAAATGACCGTGTCTTTTTCTTCTTTTTTCCGTTTGGGATCTGTCTGCGAAAGAAGTTTGTCCAGTTCTTCAATGTTGTTTCGGATTTCAGCTTCCATGCTGTGGCTCGGATGGTTGGCCAAAAAGTTTTGCCAATGTTCGATCTGACTTTCCAGAGGCTCATCCTTGTATTTTTCGAGCATATCGAAATATTCTTTGGCGTCTTTCAACGCTGTTTTTTCCTCGGGGGTGTACTGCGGTTGGGTTTGTGCATCCGTTTCATCCGCCTGCGAAAAAGATACTCCATGGAAAACCAAGAAGGTTGCCAACAAACCAGATCTTATAGGCGTCATCCAATTCACGAGCTTATTGTATCATGCCTTGGGGCACCTGAGAATGAGGGACTTGCCAAGGTTTGGAGATAGTCTTGCCTTTTTGCTTGGTCTCGATAGACTACTGCCCATTGGTCCATTGCCACAAAGGAGGCCCCCCATGAGTTTTTCACAACGTATTCAAGAAGCCATTGAATCTTTTCATTTGCTCAGCCATCCATTTTATCAGGCCTGGAACAAAGGTGAGCTTAGCTCCGAGACCCTTCAGTACTATGCTTCTCAGTATTATCATCATGTAAAAGCCTTCCCACGGTACATCAGTGCCACTCACTCCAAATGTGAAGATCCGCAGGCAAGAAAAATTCTGCTTGAAAACCTCATGGACGAAGAAGGTGCGCAGGGACAGCCCCATCCAGAGCTATGGATGCAGTTTGCAACCGCCTTGGGATGCAATGAAAAAGAAGTAGAAAAAACCCAAGAAGATGAGATCAAAGAAGTGATCGAGACTTTTTTTTCACAAAGCAACGCCTCCTACGAGAGAGGCTTGGCCGCGCTATATGCCTACGAGTACCAGGTCCCCGAAGTGGCCACGACAAAAATCGAAGGTCTCAAAAAACACTACAATGTCAGCAGCAAAGAAGGGCTTTCCTTTTTTGAAGTGCACAAAGAGGCCGATGTTTATCACAGGCAAGCTTGTGAATCGATTTTGGACAACATCCCCGAAGACAAGCAGCCCCAAGCGCTCGAAGCCGCGCAGCAGGCGGGCCGAGCTCTTTGGAATTTTCTTACAAAAGTCTACATGCGCCAGATTCTTCCGAGTTAATCTCAAGAGTCATGACCACAATTTGGGGCCGTACGACTGGACCCAAACTACAATTCGGGTCCAGTCGTACGGCCCCAAATTGTGGGGTAGGGTAAAATGAAATTTTCTTGGTTTTTTGGGGGTTCCGGGCTATAACGGGGTGTCTTGACTGTGGGTTGTATTTGTTCGATAATGAACATAATCGTCAGATCTCTTTAGCATCTCCAGCCACATCTCAAGAGCGTTTTTAGGAGCTTCGAGCACCAAAACATCACAAACAGAACGTCAATCACAATGAAGAAAAGATCTATTCTTTTCATAGAAGGCAGGGGTTAAATCTATGAATTTACAAGAATTAAAGACCATGAAAATCGAGACCTTGAGTCAATTGGCCAAGGAATGGAATGTGGAAGTCGTGGGGGGACTCCGCAAACAAGAACTGATTTTTTCGATTTTGCAAGCAGCCGCGGAAAAAGATGAGGACATCCATGCCGACGGTGTGCTGGAGATTTTGCCCGATGGATTCGGATTTTTGCGATCTCCAGATTACAATTACTTGCCTGGTCCCGACGATATTTATGTGTCTCCTTCACAGATTCGCAAGCTGAACTTGAGAAAAGGGGACTCGATTGTCGGAACCATTCGACCTCCCAAAGACTCTGAGCGATATTTTGCCCTCCTCAAAGTGGATGAGGTCAACATGGACAAGCCTGAGGTGGCCAAAGAAAAGATCCTCTTTGACAACCTCAAACCCACCTATCCCAATGAGCGTTTTCAGCTGGAAGCTTTTCCCAAAGAATATTCCACTCGGGTCATGGATTTGCTATGCCCCATTGGAAAAGGGCAGAGAGCTTTGATTGTGTCTCCTCCCCGATCGGGAAAGACCGTATTGATGCAAAACATTGCCAAATCCATCACCAAAAATCACCCTGAGGCGGTGTTGATTGTGCTGCTCATCGATGAGCGCCCTGAAGAGGTTACCGACATGGAGCGTACGGTCAAAGGCGAGGTTGTCAGTTCAACCTTTGATGAGCCAGCCCAGCGTCACGTCCAAGTGGCTGAAATGGTGATTGAAAAAGCCAAACGTTTGGTAGAGCACCAAAAAGATGTGGTCATTTTGCTTGATTCCATCACGAGACTTGCACGAGCCTACAACACGGTGGTCCCTCCTTCCGGTAAGATTCTTTCTGGGGGTGTGGATTCCAATGCGCTTCACAGACCCAAACGGTTTTTTGGAGCGGCCCGAAACATTGAAGAGGGCGGCAGTTTGACCATCATTGCAACCGCGTTGATCGAAACCGGATCTCGAATGGACGATGTGATTTTTGAGGAGTTCAAAGGGACAGGAAACATGGAAATCGTGCTCGACCGAAAATTGGCCGATCGTCGAATTTTCCCTGCCATGGACATTAACAAAAGCGGAACCCGAAAAGAGGAGCTTTTGTTGGAAGAGTCCACTCTCAATCGAGTCTGGATTCTCCGAAAACTTTTGCAACCGCTCAATGGTGTCGATGCAATGGAGTTTGTGCTGAGCAAATTTACCAAAACCAAGACCAACGCGGAGTTTTTGGACTCCATGAACCAGTAACCTTTCGAAAACGCTGCAGCAAAGCCCGTATCGTCGGGCTTTGCCGAGCATGTTGCACGACGCAAACGCAAAAACCTTTTTGATTTTGAGGGGTTACTTTCGCTTTTTATCTATGTTATCCTTTTTATTGAGGGTTTTCGGATAGAAGCTACCCTTAACCCAACCATTGTTGAACATCACGAGGTGAAAGTACCATGACGAAATCTGATCTGATCGAGAGGCTCTCCGAGGAAGCCCGTCTCCCGAAAAAACAGGCGGAAATGATCGTATTTTTGATTTTTGATTCCATGACCGAGGCCTTGAAATCAGGAGACCGAATCGAAATCCGTGGTTTTGGTAGTTTCAAAGTCAAAGATTACAAACCCTATCTGGGTCGAAATCCAAAAACAGGTGAAAAAGTTCAAGTCAAACCCAAAAAGTTGCCTTTTTTCAAAGTGGGAAAATCCATGAGAGAGAGAGTGGATCTGTCCAAAGATCAATTTCCCATTCAAGAAGATAAAGATATCGAATAAAACCTGATCGTTTTTCCTCATCGTGGTATCTTTGCACTTGAGTGGATCGTGTGCTCCATCAAGTCATGAAACATCACATCGAAACATTCCTGCCCTTTTCGCTTCCAAAAGATTCATCCATTTGGGTGGTTGACGACGAGCGTTTTGAGTTTCGCATCATTGAAAAAGGTTTGATCCAGTCGAAACAAGCCTATTCCATGGAGCATTTGACCAACGTGGAACATCTTTTGGGAAGATTGGAAAAGATAGACGAGGGTGCAGAAGCGGGTCCAGCCATGATCATGATGGACATCAACATGCGAGGAATGAATGGTCTTGAGGCCTTGCAAGCGGTGCGCAAGATGTCATCAAATCAGTCCAAACCCTACATTGTGATGATGAGCAACACCGCTCATCCAGAAGATGTGGATCATTGCCGCAGGCTGGGTGCCAACATGTTCATCGTCAAACCCGACCAATTGGGATGGTATGCAGAGTTTTTCAACTCTCTGGCCTGAGTCTGGTTCAAACTTTTTCGAAGAATTCTTGCAAGATCTTTGGTGTTTGTTACGGTACTCTAGGTTTTGGGTGTGACTCAAAATCAAGACTCTTATGCAACGACTCATACGTCAACTTTTTAAGGAGAGTATCATCATGAACACAAAATCACCGATTCTTATGACCGCCATTTCTTCGATTCTTTTTTTGGCGTGTGGTGGAAAAAATTTGGAAGTCAGTAAAATTTCGACCACTTCCAATCCCAACAAACAAATTGCGTCCCTTGAAGCGGCTGTTACGAGCGCTCGAAATGAACAAGTCAATGTGCTTTCTCCAACATGGTTTGGCAAAGCCAATGCCTCGCTTGAACATGCCAAGCAGCTCCAAAAAAATGGAGATGATTTGCGCGAGATTTTTGATTCGGTGGCCACCGGTCAAGCAGAAATCAAAAAAGCAGAATCCACGGCCAAGATCACACGGACAACGATTCCCGATGCATTGACCGCAAGAAAAGATGCATTGGAAGCTGGTGCTGCAACTTTGCAGAGCGACTTCAACGCCGCTGAAGAAAATTTCATGCGTCTGACCAAAGAAGTGGAAGAAGGAAATGTCAAATGGGCGCGAGGCAATCAAGAACGTGTGGCGCAGCAGTATCGAGATGTGGAACTCAAAGCCATCAAAGAACAGGCTTTGGGTCAGGCTCGCAAAATCATTGACGAAGCTGTGAAAAGAGATGCTCGCAAAATCGTTCCCGAAACGCTAAAGGTTGCGCAAGAAAAACTCGCGCAGGCCGATGCCTTCATTTCTGAGAATCGATATGACAAAGATCAACTGCTCAGCAAAGCCAACGAAGCTCTTTTCTATGCTCAGCGACTTCAAGCCATTTATCAATATAGTGTTGCGGTTCAAAAAAGAAATCCTGAACAAGTGGCACTTCTTACGGAGAGCATGCTTGCCAGCATCGCCAAAACTGCTGAGGCACAAGATATGAGAGATCAGAGTTTCAAAACGCAGGTAGACAACATCAATGGAAAAATTGAAGGGCTGCAAAAAGACCAACAGTTTTTGGTGGCCATGACGGATGAACAATCCAACCAAATTTCTTTGCTTCGCAGTCAAGTATCTTCTCTGGAGGGAATGACAAAAGCTGAACAAGAAGCCAAAGAAAAATTGGAAGCCGAAAAGGAATTCAACCGTCTCTATGGAGAAGTGAGAAACTATTTCAATACTGAAGAGGCAGAAGTGTACAAGCAGGGAGATCAACTGTTGATTCGTCTCAAAGCCATGAAATTTCCTGTGGGACAGTCTGTGATCATGCCCACCAACTATCCTTTGTTGACCAAGGTGCAAAAGGCCATTCGAGTGTTTGGAAAACCTCAGGTGACCATCGAAGGGCATACCGATACCACGGGTTCCAAAGCATTGAATGAACATCTTTCTCAAGAAAGAGCTGAATCGGTCAAAGAATATTTCATTGCCAATCAGACTCTTACGGAAAATTATATGTCCTCAGTGGGATATGGAGATGCGAAACCCGTTGCACCAAACAATACGGCAGAAGGAAGAGCACAAAATCGACGCATTGATGTTGTGATTTCACCTACGCAAGAAGCAAACTAGAGAGAGTTGCGGGTTTTTATCCGCCATGCATTCCTACATGAAACAGTAGACTTTGGTCAGCTTGACTTTCGTCCGAGTGTTTTTCTGGATTGCTGTCTGAAAGATGATGAAACATTTGGCGTTGGCTGCCTTGACGAGTTTCATCGTGATCCACAACATCGAACGAGAATTTTTGTGAAGAAAGATTGTTGTTTGAAATTTTGGAACCGTCCAAAAACAACGTGTAGGTTTTTCCGGATTCAAGTCGAGAAGAAGTGACGGCAAAGGCAGAATAGTCTGTGGTGATGATGCCGGAGTCTCGGACTTGCATGGAAGAATACAGTCGAAGTGCAACAGGAATGGTGTATCCAACTCCTTCACAGGTGTCATCGCGACGTACGATTTGAGTCTCGTCCAAATTTTGATGGACACAAAGAGTAAGGCTTTTGAGAAGATGATCGGGATGAATGGCTCGATCACCAAAATCCAGCCCCAGATTTCCAGGAACGATTTTTTGTTCTTCGCTTTCCATGTAGACTTTGTAGCGACCGCTTTCGTCATCTCGCTCATTCAAGATGCTGACCATAGCTTCTTCATCAAAGACAAGATTTGGGGATGAGGTGGTGGTGAATTGCACGGTTTTGCCACCAATGGTTTGACCATCTTTGTTTTTCATCTCAAAGGTTTCTACGCAGTATTTTTCGCCAGCCTGAAAAGGAGAATCTCCCAGAGGATTGGTGGCCAACAGAAACACATCCAATGAACCATCTTCTTTGTTGGAAATTTTTCGGAATGTGGTTTGCAGAGGGGTGGATTCGGTCGAAGTGGTTGGAGAGGTTGCCGGTTCCTCTTTATCAGTGGATTTTTTTTGGTCCGTGCGTGGTTGCGTGGATTCAGTGGAACTTCCTGCAACATTCCAATTGATTTGAGACGACGTTTCTTCTTTTTCAGGGCACACAAATACTTTTTGGGTATTGCGATTGACCTTGTCTTCGTCCACGTTCAATTCGGGAGGATAGTGAACCTTGATGATGACATTCACCGGAATATCATCAGATTGATTGGAGGGTGTGATTTGTGCACCTGGGGTGGAGCTGTTCCCAATCATTTTGCACGCAACAAGGCCCATGCTGATCCAGACCAGCCAAACAAGACTATGGATTCTAGGCCTCATATTCTCAAAATAAACCTTTCCTTACCTAAAAGACAAGCAAAGATTGTGCCTAAAAAAACAATTTATTTTCAATAGCTTACAAAAAAGCCGTGCGAAAAAAAAGTCCCTATACTTTGAAATTATTCCAAAATTTCGAGAATGTATCGGCGATTGTTTTTTCCACCGGACGCATCCAAAATGGTTCGGATGGCGTTCGCATTGGATCCTTTTTTGCCAATGACTTTTCCTACGTCTTCTTTTGAGACTCTCACTTTCAGTACAAAGGTATGATTTCCAGAAGATTCTTCCACGCAGACGTCCTCCGGCTTATCAACCAGCGCCCTGGCAATTTCTTCTACTAGTTCCTTCATGCTCTCCTCACCTTGCAGCATTTTATAACATGACGCATAGCTTATTTCTATGCACAAATCGAATTCGAATATCGAAAACCTAGTATTAAAATGAAACTATGTTAGATGATGCATACCTTATGTTCGGGTCCGACGCATCTAAAATATGGAAAAAAAAGCTCTCGAATTTATTTCGATCTCAAGACGATGGAGTGACCAAACAGGCTCTGGAAGAACTCTTGTTTGAGGCAGATTTTCCCTATGATGTCATCGAAACCTTGGTGACCAAAGCTTCCAAAAAAAATGGAAAAGAGCAAAAAATTCAATCTCTTATTGATGAAACGCTTTCCAGAATACAAAACGTTTCAACCCCAATCGAACCTGTTCCAACGCCAGGATTGATTTTGCTTCTGGGCGTCAACGGAGCCGGCAAAACCACCACCGCTGCAAAACTTGCGCATCATTTTTTGAAACAAAACCGTCGCGTCATGTTGGCTGCTGCGGATACATTTCGGGCGGGTGCCATCGACCAGCTCAAGGTCTGGGCCGATCGGCTTGGCGTTCAGTGCGTTGCAAAAGAAAGAGGTTCGGATCCGGCTGCTGTGGTGTATCAGGCATGGCAGATGGCCAAACAAGATCAATCTTTGTTGATTGCCGACACAGCGGGTCGTCTGGGCAATCAATTGCCCTTGATGCAACAGTTGGAAAAGGTGGTTCGTGTGCTAAAGAAAGAAGATCCTGCCTTGCCACATCAGTCATGGTTGGTTCTCGATGGAACTTCGGGTCAAAATGCAGCCCTCCAAGCCAAACAGTTTTCTGAGGCTGTTGATATCACAGGAACCATCATCACAAAATTGGATGGCACAGCCAAAGGGGGAGCAGCTCTTTTTGGTTCGCTGGACATGAAAATTCCAGTGCGATTTATTTCTGTGGGAGAAGGACTCGAAGATCTCAAGGAGTTTGATGCACAAGAATTTTCCAAAAGTTTGTTTACTCTTTTGGATGAGACCGTGTAAACAAGTATAGCCCATGTTCTCGTTTTCATTTTTTTTCTGTGCTCTTGCGTTTTTCATTTACGGACTTCTTCTCACCACCGAAGGCCTGAAAAAGTTTTTTGGCTCAAGTCTTGAGCCTCAAATTCATCGCTTTACAAAAAATCGGATCACTGGATTTTTCTTCGGATTTTTTTCGACCTTGGCGTTCCAAAGTTCAATTGCGGTAAACATTTTGTTTGTAGGTTTGGCCAAAATTGGGGCCGTGAGATTGTATCAGACCATACCGGTGGTGTTGGGTTCCGATGTGGGTACGACAGTGGTTGTATTTTTGCTGGCTTCCTTTTTGCGTTTGGATTTGCAGGGATTTTCGCAGGTGTTTGTGTTTTGTGGTGTGGCGGGATTCTTATTTTTCCGCAATCATGATCTTCGTCCAATGAGCAAATCCATTTTGGGAGTTAGTTTGGTGTTTTATGGATTGTCTTTGATGGGAGTGGCCAATCAGCCGCTCAAAGAATCACATCTTTTTTTGGAAATCGTAGAGCAAGCCTTGAGTCGACCCTGGGTAGCCTTGTTTGCAGGTCTGTTTGCGAGCGTGTCCATCCAGAGCAGTGCAGCGGTGTTGGGAATCTTGCTCTCTTTTGTGGCTCATGGAATCGTTACGCTAGACCATGCCATTCCCATGGTTTTGGGAGCCAATATCGGAAGCGCCATCAGTCCCTTTTTGCTAGGGTTTCAGTCGGAGTCAGATGCCAAAAGAATTGTGTATGTTCATTTGGGATCCAAGCTTGTGGGAGCTTTGGTGGGGATGTTCTTGATTTCTTCTCTTGCGGATCTTTCTCGTTGGGTATTTTCCGATTCAGGGTACCAATTGGCATTTGTTCATTTTTTGTTCAATGTTGGACTTGCTTTGGTTTTTTTGCCCACCACGGGAAAGTTGTCGGAACGAATCAGTCGTTGGATTCCTATCTCAGAATCTGAGGATGGACCGAGCATTCGCTATCTGGATCCCAAAGCGCTGACCAATCCAACCTGGGCTTTTGCGTGTGTGTCGAGAGAAATTTCGGTGATGGCCGATGTTGTGGAAAAAATGTGCGCCGAACTTTTGGAACCTTTTCGAAAAAAAGATCGACACATTGTAGAGCAAATGGATGATCTCGACGATCAAGTGGATTTTTATGAACGAGCCATCAAACTGTATCTTGCCAAGATCAGCGAATCTGAGTTGTCGGAGAGTCAGTCCAAACGTCAATTGGAACTTTTGTCCATTGCCACCAACCTTGAATCCATCGGAGATGTGATCAACGGAACCATCATGGAGATTGCAGAGAAAAAGAGATTGTCTCCGTATGATTTTTCTCGTGAAGCATGGAAACAAATTGAGGAATTTCACGCCACGATGTTTGACAACTTTCGGATGGCGGTCAATGCCTTTGTGACGGTGGATCGAGACATCAGCAAGCGCGTGATCCGGAAAAAAAAATTCATTGCCTCCTTTGAAAAAGATCTTCGATTTCAACATTTGAAACGTTTGCAAGAGGGAGACAAACAATCGATTGAAACTTCTTCGATGTTTTTGGATTTGCTCAGCCAGATTCGATTGATCAATTCCATCGTCACCAAAATGACCTATCCCGTGATCGATCGAAGAGCCACCGATCCCCACTAAATGTGGATCCCAAAGAAGGGGCGCTTGCTTTTTCGAGCATATCTTTTTGATATTCCATACTTGACGCGGCCATCCTTAAAGTAGTAGTTTAGGTTTTCTCAAGGAAGCAGTCCTGACCATTGCAAAAGGCAGGTGCGGGTGAAAGACAAGCATGGGCACTGAAGTCAAAATTCTAGGCAAAACCTACCAGGTAAAAAGTCAGTATGATCCTGAATTTACTGGAGAAACGGCCAATCTCGTCAACATGAAAATGGGCGAACTCATGGGAAAAGCCCACGCCATTTCCACCGAAAAAATCGCCATTTTGACCGCCATGAACATTGCGGGAGATTTGCTGCGCTACAAGCAAAATGAGATCAAACGGCGCAAGCTTCTGCAAGAGCGCATTGATCAACTGATTCGCATCATCGAAGAAAAAGAAAAACAGCTTTCCAGCCAGGATAGCTAGTTTTGTCCATGGAGCAGCAAAAAAAGCGTTTTCGTTCGCTCACTCGAAAGCATCTTCCTATGTCCTGTGAAACCGAGGCGTTTGACCAGGTGTTTTTGCATCCACTCTTTCAAAAGCATTCTAGAATTGCAGTCTATGCAGCCAAAAAAGATGAGATGGATCTTTCTCGACTGGTTCAGCGTTTGTGGGCCATGGGAAAAAAAACATTTTTTCCAAAAGTGGTGGATAGTGAGGATATGCATTTTGTTCGTGTTCGTCATTGGAACGAACTCAAAGAAGGAGCATTTGGATTGCAGGAGCCCAAATGTTTGGTCGAGACGCAGCCAGAATTTTTGGAACTTGTTTTGATTCCGGGGCTTGCTTTTGACGATTTTGGCCATCGCATGGGAAGAGGCAAGGGATATTACGATCGATTTTTGGGTCGGCACAAGCATCTGATCAAAATTGGATGTTGTTTGGAGCAGCAGTTGCATGTGAGGGTTCCTGTGGATGAACTTGATCAGCGTATGAACTGGATCCTGACACAAAAAAGGATTTTTGCATGCTGAGTTCATCTCGATATACGATTTTGATGGTGGGGGATGTATTTGGTCAACCTGGACAAGATGCCATCAAGGGGCTGCTTCCAAGGCTCATTGATCAACATGAGATCGATTTTGTGGTCGTCAATGGTGAAAATGCAAACCATGGACGGGGTCTCACAAAAAACATTGCAGAAAGTTTTTTTCAGGCTGGAGCCGATGTTGTGACCACGGGCAATCACTATTTTAATAGTTCTTCCATGTTTTCGTGGATGGACAAAGATTTGCGTTTGATTCGTCCAATCAATTATGGAGAAAAAGTTTCTGGATACGGATCAACGATTTTGCAAAGTCGTCGATGCAACCTGCGAGTGGGAGTGATCAATGCGGTCGGAAAATTCATGATGGCCAATTCTGAATTGCCCTATGATCAGGTGGTTCAAGAAGCTGAACATCTTCGATCACAGTGCGACTGTATTGTGGTCGATTTTCACGCGGAGGCAACTTCGGAAAAAAGACTCATGGGTTGGCTCTTGGATGGAAAGGTTTCCGCCGTGTGTGGAACGCACACACATGTACAAACTGCTGATGAGCAGATTTTGCCACAAGGTACTGCTTATATGACCGATCTTGGGATGACCGGTCCCCATCAATCTGTGATTGGTTTGGAAGTGGATGTTGCCTACAAGCGTTTGACGGGATCACAACCCCATCTTTTTGAAGTGGCTACACAGGATGTTCGACTGTGCGGAGCTTTGATTGAGGTAGAAGCATCCAACCCTTGCATGCACGAGCCATCACTCGACTCAACATTTCTCTTTGATCTTTTTTTGAAAATATTTTTTATTTTATTTTCCTGTGGGTCGTTTTGAATTGGATTCCAACACTCTAAACTCTACACGTCGATTGGCTGCACGCCTTCGGGTGTATCGTTGGTTTGAACCGGCTTGGATTCCCATAGCCTATGTAGGACAATCGATTTTCTTCGACGCTCTTTGAGATCAAGTATTTCATTACAGTTTGCGCTCTTTGTTGAGATAGATTCAGGTTGTATACATCTTTTCCCTGGCTGTCCGTATGAGCCTCGACACGCAATTTTGTGACCTCGATGTCTGAGCATGACATCGGCCACATGATCCAAAATGGGTCTGGATTCTTCTTTGAACGTTTCTTTGTTCAAGTCAAAGAAGATGGTTCCAGTGATTTCAATCTTTTCTTCCTGGATGAATTCTTTTTCCATGATGATGTCCATCACAATCACCTGGTTGTTTTCGATGACAATTGGAGATTGTGAGAACGCCGCATATTCTGGTTTGGTTACCTCTACGCGATAATTTCCATTGGGAGGTGTGAGTGAAATATCTGAAAGAGTGTTTTGAAAATAGCTGGATCCATCGTCCATCGAAACAATGACCAGATCACCTTCCAGGCGATTGCCTTGTTGATCTTTGATGTGAATGTTGAGCTCTCCAGGAAGCATCACAGGATCAAACTGTGGTTCTTCTTTTTCTTTTCCATGCAGATAGCTTAAGCCAGCAAAAAATCGATAGTCAGGAGCTCCATACCCAACGTTTACACCTCTTCCTCCACCGACGGTGAGAGCGAGGTGTTCATCCAAAAATCCTTTTTTGAATCCGATGTTCATGTCGATGGGGGAGCTGTTTTCTCGTTGTCCAAAATGTTTCCATACTGTGGACCCATAGAGCTCAACAAACGCATCCAGATCCAATCGATCTGAAATTCTTCGAACGTAGGCAAGTGCGGCCGTAAACTCGTGTCCTACGGTGAGATCTCCCAAGGTTTCTTCATCTTGGCGATATTTTCCGCCCAGGTTCATGCTGATGAGATTTCTTCGTGTGATGCGCGCATCGGCGTTGATGGTCGCTCCAGCTGTGAAACCACTGTTGGCAAAATAATCTTGGTCGGCAGGTTTTGTGGGAATCGTTGCATAGGGCCGTACAGAAACTGCAATGGATCGGCCTTCTTCTCGATGGGGAAGAAGAAGAATTTTGGCAGCGAGCATAGGGTCTCCAAATCCCAGGTCACGTTCTTGCACGGTGCTTTGAAATTCTTCAACTTGTGAAAATGCATTGAAGGGCAGGGTTAACTCCACGGCGATGCGATCGGTGATTCCATAGGCAAACATCACATCGGCAGTGACAAAAGCGTCTACAATGTCATCGGTACGATTGTTGTTTCCTGCCGCAAATTCCAGAGGGTTGCGCACAAAATTGAGCATGATTCCTGCCTGCCATCCTCGTGAAGGAAGAGCATAAGAATCAGACACCGAAGCCGATCCTTTTTGGTTCAGAACCGGTTGAAAAATTTGGACGTCCAAGGCAAAGGACGAAGAGCTCGCGCAGAGGACACATGCAGCAAGCAAGGCCGCGCGCAAGAATCGATGGTGTGTGTTGTTGTGCATGATAGACCCCAGAATATCTTACTTTTTCTCAAATCGGAAGCGTAAGGCAAAGCCCATTCCCAGCAGAAGAATCAGCATCCAGCTTGGAGACGAGGCCTGACAGCCACGTTATCCCAACCCAAAAAGTCCCCATCTCGCAGAACCTCGTACTTTGACGTCCGAAGCCAAATTGGGATTGAGTCCTCTTTCATTTTCTTCTCCATCGGTCAGACCATCTCCATCGGTGTCTAGAGATGAGGTTGTGACTTGAAGAAAATCGGATACGCCATTGGAATCAGTGTCAGGGAACGCAATTTCACTGACTTCGAAAATGGTGTTTTTATTTCCGTTGCCGTCGGGGTCACCACTGCACGCCAACACTTCGCTCAAGGTCACGACATTGTCGTTGTTGGTGTCACATTTGGCTCGGCCGTTTTCATCAACTGACAAAGTGCCATCGTTGTCATCATCGCGATCCAAATAGTCTGGACGCCCATCTCCATCGGTGTCTTTGGGAGAAGTTGAAATCAACCCATCACCTTCTTCCAAGGCGTCTCCCAAACCGTCTCCATCCGCATCGTTGTCAAGCCAGTTCACATAGCCATCTCCATCCACATCGTTGTTGGCTCCTCCCGGAAGATTGGCACTGTCAGACATTTCTTGCGTTGTAGGAATTCCGTCTCCATCTGGATCTGTGTTGAGAACCGATCGTAGTTGGTAGGTGGTTCCTACACGTGCGGGAACCACAGGAAGTGAGAATGTAGACGTTGTGTTCTGAAGCGTATGTTGAGATGATAAATTTGATTGGGACCAGAAGGAAGACCAAAATGAATTTTGGAGGTTCGTTGAGATCCGTGGGCTTTGCCACCGTTGACTTCCTGAACCGGGCCAAAGGCCGTTCCATTCGAATCTGCCATCCGCACAATGGCTCCGGTATCAGGGCGTGTTCGTGTGCCAAGGCCTGACGTGGAAACATCGCGAAGCAAATTTACCATCAGATAGTTGCTGTCATCTTGGTTGTTTCTCCAAAGCTCATCGGCCGAACCGTTTTGTTGAATCAGCAATCTTGATCTCCGTCGTTGTCGAAATCCCCAAAGGCAGCGGACTCGCCATTGCCTGCGCCGGTGATGTTCAAGTTGTTTTGTGAGAAACTGGCCACACCTGCTACGATGTTGTTGAGAAACAAAAAGTCATTTCCCTCGCTGCTCAAAAACAAATCCAAATCTCCATCGTTGTCGACATCCGAGCAGTCCGAGCCATCGACTCCATCTCCGACAAATGCTCCTGTAGGCAGAACAATTTGATCCGCGGTATTGAAATTTCCACTGGCCGAACCGGTTTGGAATTGAACGGAATTTGCTGTGATTCCAGAATTGATTCCATCGCTGATGAACAAATCAAAGTCTCCATCGTTGTCGAAATCACACAAAAGCATTCCACCTGTGTTGGTTTGTCGAACGCTCCACCCGATGGACGCGTTGGTGGTGAACGTGCTGCTGCCCTGGTTCACATAAATATCGGCGGGAAAAACGGTGCCACTGTCTTGCAATCGGGGAAAAATATCCACAAGACCATCTACGTTGTAGTCGGTCACGGCCAAGTAGTCTCCTGCGGTCCATCCTCCGTTGTTGATGGGAGGTGTGGAGGGTTCGATCATGGTCACGCTGCCATCCCCAGGGTTTCCAAAAAAACGAATGTTCACATGGTTGTCGGCAACCAAATCCAAATAGTTATCGTTGTTGTAGTCCATGGCGGCTACACCTTCAAAGTTTCGAGTGACACTTCCTGCGATGGATACGGTCAGAGCTGTGTTGACATAGTTTGGATCTTGGGAGGAATCTCCGAAGCTATAGGGAGTGGTGGCACTGCTGCCTTGGTTCAAATAAATTTCAAAACGCACGGGGCTGGATGAGCCTGAAGAACGAACCAAATCCAAAAAACCATCGTTGTTGAGGTCGATGGCCAGTGCTTGTCGTTCCAAATCGTTGGCCAAAAGACCCGCGGCTCTTGTGGCTGTAACATCGGTAAACGACAAACTGGAAGCATTCCCATTGCTGAAGAAAATGCGACTGGTCGAGGTGAGGTTCTCAAACACATCCAAGTAGCCGTCGTTATTCAGATCCACCCAAATCAGTCCAGCGTCCTTGGCACCCGCGGTATCCAAGCCTACGCTGTTTCCGATTTCGGTAAAGTCTGCAAAACAAGGGTTGGACGACAGAGCTGTCGCCAGGGACATCAGCAAAAAGCCTACAAAAATGCGTTTCATGTCTTTCTCCAGAATTGACAAGATGTGTTAGAATATGCCTTTTTCGGGCATATGGTCCACCATTATACGCACAAAATACGCACAAAAGCAATGGGTAGAAAGATCATGTTGTAGGGTAAAACCATAGAATGGCACAGATAACCGAGAATCAATTGTTGAGTTTGCCCTCGTTCACCCAACATTCAATGGTTTGGTAATTTTCATTGGTCGTCGCAAACACTGTTCCCCCACTATGGCTGACCACTCCTGTCAGGATATTTTTTATTTTTGTTCCTGAGACACCATTGAGTTCTGTATATGCGGCAGGGCTTGCTCCAGACAAGGTCAAACCTCCTGAGTTTCCATGACAACCCGTGCAGCCTTGGGCTTTAAAAATCGGATACACATGGCCCCCAAACGAACACGTGGAGTTGGTGGAGTCGAGCAAGGCTCCATCATTGATCCAGCAGGCAATCTTGCGATAGTCAGCATCTCCAGTTCCCGTAAAGATATCGTTCCCCGCATGGCTTACCCCCAAAGGTTTTGTGAGAATTGTACTCGTGGCAGGGGAATCCAAATCCACGCGTTCGGGTTCACTCTTATCGAGCAACTGGCCCCATACGCCAGAGGTTCCTTCCCCAGAGTTGTTGTCCGCAGGGTCCAAATTGATTTGCGTGATTCCAGAGCCTGCATGGCAGCCGTTGGAAAGACAACCTCGATCCGAAAAGATGGGCAAGATGGATGTGGAAAACGTGGTGTCGACACCTGTGCAGCTCACGCCCCCCGGACCGCTGCCTCCACCCAGTCCTTCGAAGTCGGCTGGATCAAGATTGTTGATGCCAATGGTGGAACAGGCACCGAGCATCATCATGTTCAGGAGTATTGCAACATGAAGAAATTTTCTGGAATGTGGAGCTCGCACGTGTTTCATAAATCAACCTGATCAAAGCATGGATGGTCTCTTAGATCAAAAATCCCCTCGTCCCCTTGAGTGTACCAGAGGTATCGCTGATTCCCACATCGGAGATGTTGATTCCCAAAATGTAGGCGTAGGCGGCCAAGGCACTCGTAGATGGATAGAGGTTCGACATGGTGTTTCCACCCGTGTTTACGTTCCAGGCCATCAAGTTGCCTGAGGTGGGTACGTTTCCATAGATCCCTGGAACAAACTTTGAGGGAGTTTGGGAGTCGATGACATACACACTGTTGGAACCTTTGTCGGGAAAGTCAGCCCCAATCAATGCTCCTCGTTGGTGATCATCCACACTGACGAATACCGGATCAATGTCCCATTCTTTTCCAGATCCAATGTTGGTCAATGCGTTGCCAAGAATCTGGGAGAAATACAAGGCCACACGACCTTGGTCAGAGTTGGCTCCATTTCCCAATCCGTCAGATATTTTTTGTTTGCGAGAATGCCAATCACCGGTGTCGATCATGAATTCAAACCAGTTGGTGATGCCCACTTCCATAGCGTTGAGGGCCACGACCATGAACTTGTCGTAGTCCACAATGGTATCAAATCGACTATTCGGTTTGTTGTTCTGTGCATTTCCTGTTCGGATCAACGCAAGTCGAGAAGCGTTCAGAGAACTGTCAGGATTGAGCAAATCTCCATAACTTGCAGCCAGTGCTGTGGCAGCTTGCTCTTGCGATGCTTTGGCAAGCTCTGGATACTTACTGTATTTGAGTTTGTTTTGAATTTCATCGTTGAAAAAATTTCCCAACGCATTGATCAAATTGCTCTTGAGTCCTGCCGACAAGGTCGATCCATCTTTGGCTTTGATGTCGAATTGTTTGAACTGATTGTACAGCGGGGCGAAAGAACCATAGTTTGTGGGCAGATATTGGGCTCCATATTGCGCTGCTTTTTGTGAACTGGATACGTTGGCTGCCAGCTGCATTTTGATGTTCACGCGGTTTTCATCCACAAATGCAATGGGGTTGGGAATCAAGGTTCCTCCACCAGAGGCTTGAACAGCAGCCCAATAGCTCAAAAAACCATAGTTACTTCTTCCAACTTCCGGAGAAAGAGGAGTGTGGTTGCTTGCGCTTGAAATCGCATCAAACATCGCAATCTTTCCTGCATGGCTGGTCAAGTAGGGAGCAGACTGAGGAGAAAAGTTGATGGCCGGCATGTTGCCATTGACAGGATTTGTGACCGAAGAAAATCCAGTGCTAAAATGAAGCGCTCGGTTGGCATTGGTTTGGCCAACTTGATCGTTGATGAAAGGATGCATCGAACGGAAAGGCATCCCTTGTCTCCAACGAAAGGTAACGAATTTTCGCACACCAGAACCTTGGGCAAAAGCAGTCGAGCTTCCAAAAACTTTTTTGGACAATTTTTCCATCGATTCCAACCGGATCATTGATGGAACTCCAAAAGCGGCCATGAACGAACCCACGCTCGTGATGAACTTTCGTCGATCCATATCATTGAGTTTGTGAAGTGGAAGATTTTCTTTTTGTTTGGCCATCAAGATTGTATTGGATTGTGTTTTTTTCATCTTTTCTTTCCTTCTAAAATAGGCAACATGATCCATCACTGTATCATGTTACAATAAAAATCCTCGAGTTCCTTTCAACATGTTTGATGTGTCGTTGAGTCCAACATCAGCAATGTCCACTCCAACAATATGAGCTGCACCTGACAATGCAGTTGTAGAGGAATAAAAAGTAGATTTTGTATTTCCTCCTGCATTGACATCCCAAGACATAAAATTTCCACTTGGTGGAATCGCTCCATAAACCCCTGGAACAAATTTGGTGGGATTTATTGAATCAATGACATAAATACTATTTGAACCTTTGTCGGGAAAATCAGATCCGATCAATGCGCCCCGTTGAAAGTCATCTCCACTGATGAATACTGGATCAATATCCCATTCTTTTCCCGATCCGATGTTGTCAAGAGCGTTCCCCATGATGTGAGAAAAATACAAAGCAACCTTTGCCTGATCGAAGGATGCACCATTTCCCAATCCATCAGAAATTTTTTCTTTTCGTGTGTGCCAATCTTTGGTGTCAATCATGAATTCTAACCAATTGGTGAGTCCAATTTCGATTGCATTGAGTGCTACGACCATGAACTTGTCAAAATCAACTACAGTAGTGAATCGAGAGTTGTTTGGGTCGTTGTTTTGTGCATTTCCTGCCCGAATCAGCGCAAGCCGAGAAGAGTTCTGGGAACTGTCAGGATTGAGAAGATCTCCAAAACTTGCTGCAAGAGCTGTTGCAGCTTGGTCTTGAGAGGCTTTGGCAAGTTCTGGATATTTGCTGTATCTGAGCTTGTTTTGAATTTCATCGTTGAAAAAATTTCCCAACGCATTGATCAAATTGCTCTTGAGTCCTGCCGACAATGTGGAACCATCTTTGGCTTTGATGTCGAATTGTTTGAACTGATTGTAGAGGGGAGAAAAATTGGTGTAATTTGTAGGGAGGTATTTTGCACTGTACTGTGCTGCCTTGGTCGCATTTGATACACTTGCGCTGAGCTGCATGGACATGTTGACTCGATTGGTATCCGCGAAAGAAATAGGATTGGGTAGAATTGTTCCAGATCCAGCTCCCTGAACAGCAGCCCAATAGCTTAAAAAGCCGTAGTCACTTTTTCCAATCTCAGGAGAAAGTTGGGTATGGCTAATGGCACTGTCAATTCCATCAAAGAGAGCAATTTTTTGAGCATGACTCGAAAGGTGTGGAGCCGACTGGGGTGAAAAATTGATTGTAGGCATGTTGGTTACATTGTTGGCAACGGAGACAAGACCTGAACTAAAATGCAAAGCTCTGTTTGGATTTGTCAAAGATGCATTCGCATCAGTTTCAAATGGATGCATGGATCGAAAAGGCATTCCTGGTCTCCATCGGAACGTGATGAATTTTCGTGCGCCAGAACTTTGAGCATACGCAACAGAACTTCCAAAAACTTTTTTGGATAATTTTTCCATGGATTCAAAGCGTATGATGGAAGGAACTCCAAAAGCAGCCATGAATGAACCCACACTCAAGATAAACTTTCGTCGATCCATGTCATTGAGTTTGTGAAGAGGAAGATTTTCCTTTTGCTTCGCACTCAATATTTTGTTTGAATGTTTGTTCATTGGTCCAAAAGTTCCTTTTATAAGTTTGATGCAATGGCAGACAAAGAAGTCATTGCAAACAAGCATCGAGCAGCTTCTCGCTGATCGTCATTGGCGTATCCTGACAATGCCATGATTTCACTCAAATCACTTTGAGCGTCACTGTCCATCTCTTCGCCTGTGAGCTCTTGCCAAAAACTTTCCAACTTTGCATCAGATGATAAATCCAAGGTGGTATTTTCACAGGCCAATGCCATCACTTTGAAATGATCGGTGATCCATGTACTCGAAATTTCAGTATTTAAGAACGTTTCCATCCGACTGTCGAGCAGAATCACAGCTGGATCACCTTCGGCAAGGCCCATGGTGGTGATCAATCGATCTCTGAGCACATTATAGTGGACCAATTTCAAATTGGCTACGCTTTGATCAAACGTTCCAAGCTCATCAAAGTTCAAGCTCGATTCATTTGATCCTCCACAAAAACTTAGGCTCATGGCGATCGTAGCGGTTAAAAAAAGTTTTGAAATCTTTTTCATTGTTACACCCATAATTTACTCACTTCCCACACTTAAAAGATAGTCATCGTGTTTGAGCACGCGGACCATAAAGTTCTTTGCCACCAGCTGCTCGTCTTTCATGACTTGCAACCATCGGGCAAAGAATGTTTTTTCCAAATCGGTTGCAGAGAAGTTGTCTGGAACAACGGTATCTGCGATACCTCCCACACCTTCTTCAAGATTGAAAAGAATGGACAACATTCTCTCAGTCCAACAAGAAGCATAGTAGGGAGTAGAAATCATAGCGTTGGCCATGTCAGCGGGGCTGAGCACGGTCCCAAATCCTTTGACTGGCGTGAAGTAGGCTTCAGAGTTGGCGGCAGAAAGAGTGTTTCCGCTTTCGTCTTTGGGTTCAAGATCAAACGTATTATCTTCCTGTCCCCACTGGTTGCTTCCGCGAGCACTGTTGGCTACAAAATCCCCAGTATCCGTAAAATCATGGGTTGCACCTCTCCATAGGTTCATCCCACCATTGTTTTTGTGGCAAGGACGGCAATCCAAATCATTGACAACGTCGACGGTGTAAAGAACACCGATTTGATTGTCTCCCCAACTGTTGAAGACGGTACTGTCTTGGGTTGGAAAATGAATGCACAAGTTCATGTGCAAGGTACGGTTGATGTAACTGAACGAAGCCTGGTCCATGTGTTTTTTCACATAGGATTCTTGGGTAAGGTATCCAGACTTGAACGCATCGGCGGGACCATTGGTGTATCCGGCCGCCATGTCACTTCCGTCTGGACCAAAACCTTGGACGCGTGTCAACGAATCAGACATGGGCAATCCATTCAAAATGGTCCAGGTCAGTGTATTTGCGGGCAAGTTTTCTGCATCACTTCCACTGAAGCTTCCCACCTGCAAATGTTTGAAAAAATACTCTTGAAGACGTGTTTTGAATTTGTTTTCTTCCGCCAAGTCGTCAATGGCATCTTCATAGGCTTGTCTTGCAGCAGAAAGAGAAGAAGCAGATTGAATGGCGCTGATGGCTGCGGGACTGGGAATCGAATAGGCGAGGTTTTCGCTGATCTGACGATAGGCTTTTTCCAGGTGGGCCTTGCTCCAGGTGATTTTTCCGTCACTTCCCAAACTTACGGATTGTTCCACAATCGTGTCCCCTGAAATGGTGGTTTTGCAAGCCAACCCCAAAAGGATGGTGGACAAAAGAAGGCCTTTTTTCCAAGAATCTCTATATGTTGTTGCTGTCGTCATCATCGCGTCTCCTGTAGTAAAGCAATGTCTGTACCAAGTTCATCCCAGATGGGACATTTCGGTTTTTTAAACAAATCAATGAGTTAGAAAAAAAGTGGGAAATCCTCGTCTCTCCGTTGAGTCACATATCACCGAACCATGCATCTTTTGCATAGATCAATGGCTTTGTTTTTGCGCAATCCAATTGTGTACAGAAAAATCCTTACAAGGTACCATTATATGAATAGCAATGAGTCAATTCAAAACCATTTTTCGACTGGGACTGAGTTTTTTTGGGGCTTTGGTCTTGTCATCCTGTTATTTTGACAAAGAGGGTGGATCATCCTCTTCTTCTCAGGTCTCCTTTTCTTCGGATGTTTTGTCGGTGTTCAACTCCAATTGCACCTCAGGATGTCATTCTGGGGGGACGCCTTCGGGGAGTTTGAGTTTGAGTTCGGCCGACAGCAGCATCACCGGGGTGTATTCAAGTCTCAACACAGGGAGTTATTTCAACACCAGCAATGTTGCCCAAAGCAAACTTTTGACTCAAGCTGCAGATTCCGATTCGGGAGATCCCCATTCGGCAGGAGAAATTTTGGCCACCACGTCATCCGGATACAAAACTCTTGAATCGTGGATTTCGGAAGGTGCATTCAACGATGATTGCACGTCTACACCCAGTGTTTCCCTTTCGACGGATCTTGCCTCCATTTTCAGTGGAAATTGTTTGGGCTCAGGTTGTCATCAAAGTGGAGGGGTCAATCCTCAGTTGGATGCAAATGTGTATACGAACATTCAGTCTGCGCAAGCCATTGATACGAGTTCACCTCGTTCAAGTTCTCTGTTGAGAAAATCGTTGGGCCAAGATAGCCACGGCGGGTCTACCATTTTTGCCGACGAGAACGTGGCCAACTGGAGATCCATCTATTGTTGGATCAAACAAGGCGGCTCCGACAACTAATCACTCAAGCCGTGGGGCTCTCCCTGCCTTCGCTACGGCTAAGGCTACGGCTACGGCTACGGCGAGGCATGCCCCCTATGTCTAGTTCTTACTACAGCTGTCTGCCAAGACAAATCTTGCGTGAGTGAGCTTCGTCAGACATGTCCCGACATAGCTTTAGCGGAGTCGGACGCTTTAGTTTTTCCGGAATATTTGAATCTCCCATGAAAACCACAGGGATTCTCATTTGCTTCAGTTGAACAAAAGAAAAATAAAATATCATCGCTTGGCTCTGCCGAGCGTCTTTATTTTGTTTCTATCCACTGAAAACGTGAGTAGCTGGGCATTTGGATTGTGAGACTTTTATTCTGGAAGGGAACTAAAGCGCAATAGGCTGGACCAACAAATACATGGTTTGCTTAGATGAGCCATTCCCTGAAAGAATAAAGGTCGAGCAATACACATACCCTGTGTGAGTAAAATGAATGCCAGCTCCCCGAAGGGGGTGAGCCACGCGGCTAGAGCATAAAGACTAGGAGCCGAGTCGTGCGGCTACTTTGTTTAAGATTTCTTTTTCGGTTTGATTGTTGCTGGCAACAGCATTCCAATATCCATCTTCTTCAAACTCTTCATGTTTGTAGAGTTTGACAATGGTGGTCTGCCCATCAAAAGAAAAAGTTCCAGAAATGCGGTATTTGATTTTGCGATTGTTGACAAAGTCTCTGACCAGAGCGGTAGAAAAATATCCTTTGCGCTGATCCTCAACTTCAATTTCGAACAAAAAATCATATTTGATGGTTTCCAATACCGTTTCCCATACTTTTGCGTACGGCACCGCAAAACTTCGTATGTTTCCAGGTCCCAATGCATCTTTGGTTTGAGATGGAGACGATCCTTTGGGTCCACAATGCCAAAGTCCTCCAGACAAAGCCAAAAGAGTCAAACACACAACAAGATTTGCAAGGGTTGTTTTCATAGGCGACCTTTCTCTGCTTTTGTCACTGATCCACCATTTTTCTCAAGGTAGATGGATCTGCATTTTTTGCAACACCTTTTTCCGTGATGATGGCAGAAATCAAATGAGAAGGAGTCACATCAAATCCAGGGTGACGAGCTTGCATGCCCACGGGTGTGATCCATTGTCCAAAGATCTTTGTTACCTCTTCTTGGCTTCTCTCTTCAATGGGGATTTCATCCCCATGAGGGCAGTTGGGATCAATGGTAGATGTCGGTGCAGCCACATAAAAAGGAATGTTGTTTTCTTTGGCAAGAACCGCGAGGGCATAGCTTCCGATTTTGTTGGCAACATCCCCATTCATCGCGATACGGTCTGCTCCAATCACAATGGCATCGACTTCACCTTTTTTCATCAAATATCCTGCCATGTTGTCTGTAATTAGACATGCAGGAATGTTTTCTTGTGTAAGTTCCCAGGCCGTGAGTCGAGCTCCTTGAAGAAAAGGGCGAGTTTCATCCACAAAAACTTTGATGTTTTTCCCCGCAAAAAAAGCACTGCGGATCACACCCAGTGCCGTCCCCCATCCTGCTGTCGCAAGTGCACCTGCATTGCAGTGAGTGAGAATGGTCGAATTGGGTTCAATGAGCTGCGCTCCGTGCATTCCGATTTTTTTGCAAAATTCAATATCTTCCTCTCGAATCCGAAGAGCCTCGTCGACCAAGGCCTTGGACCATGATGAGGTTGCATCATAGGTCTTCTCAGACATATCTTTCATTTTTTCAACCGCCCAAAACAAATTGACGGCTGTGGGTCTGGTTTTGGAAAAACGAGTGCACCAGGTTGCAAATTGCTTGCGCGCCGTTTGAAGTTCATGGGTTTGCAACTGAGTGCTGGCAAGAGCAAGCCCCAATGCTGCTGTCACGCCAATGGCAGGTGCCCCTCGAACAATCATGGTTTCAATCGATCGCGCTACCAGCTCGGGGTCCTCAAAGCGATGATAAATCGTTTCCAAGGGGAGTTTGGTTTGATCGATCATGACCACCTGGCCGTGATCCCAATATACAGTTTCGAAACTCATGGGCGTGAGTCTACCTTAACTCCTAAAAAATGGGAAACCGCAGCTATGGCCAAAGGAATTCCCGTAGTCAAACATCATTTGCTCAAGCTTTTGATCAACAGCTCATTGACCAAAGTTGGATTGGCTTTGCCTTTGGAGGCTTTCATGACTTGTCCAACAAAAAATCCAAACAATTTATCTTTTCCATCTCGATAAGCTTGTGCTTGATCAGGGTTGGCTGCCACAACCTCATCCACCATGTTTTGGATCGATGAAGTATCGGAGATTTGAGCCAATCCTTTTTTCTCCACAAGTTCACTTGGAGCTGCGCCTGTTTGGGCAACTTCGTTGATGATCTCTTTGGCAATTTTGCCGCTGATGGTTCCATCTTCAATCAATTTCACAATGTCTACGAGTTTTTCGGGAGTAATGTGCAGCTGATCAACATCTTGACCTTTTTCATTGCTCAATCGAAGAACTTCACTGGTCAATAGATTGGTGATGCTTTTGGCATGTTGAGCGCTGGATCCAAAAATGTTCATGCAGGCATCAAAATACGCAGCAATTTTTTGATCTTCACAAATGGTTTGAGCATCTTGCTCAGCCATCTGCAATTCATGAATGTATCGATGACGCTTTTGTGCTGGAAGCTCAGGAAGACCTTGCCTCAACTCGTGAATCAAATCTTTGGAAACCACCAAAGGCTTGAGATCAGGTTCAGGGAAGTATCGATAGTCGTTGGCTTCTTCTTTGGAGCGCATGCTTCGTGTCACACCTTTGTCGATGTCCCACAATCGGGTTTCTTGCGCGATGGTTTCTCCTTGTTCCATAGCCAGGCTTTGTCGTTCAATTTCGAACTCAATGGCTTTTTGAACATGTCGAAAAGAATTCATGTTTTTGACTTCCACCTTGGTGCCAAATTGTTTTTGTCCTTGAGGGCGAACAGAAACGTTTGCATCACAGCGCAAACTTCCTTGCTCCATGTTCCCGTCACAAACATCGAGATAACGCAGAATGTTTCTCAGTTCTTTGAGATAGTCAGAAGCTTCCTGCGCACTGACGATGTCCGGTTCACTCACAATTTCGATCAGAGGAACCCCCGCGCGATTGAGATCGACCAGACTTCCACCCTTGTTGTGTTGACTGTCTCCATGCAAAAGTTTCCCTGCATCCTCTTCCATGTGGATTCGTGTGATACCAATGTTACGATCTCCAATGGTCAACTTTCCTTCAGTACAAATCGGCAAATCAAATTGTGAGATCTGATATCCCTTGGGAAGGTCAGGATAAAAATAATTCTTTCTTGCAAACACCGAATGCAAATGAATGGTACACCCAAGAGCAAGGCCAGCCTTGATGGCGAATTCAACCGCTTTTTGATTCAACACAGGCAACGTTCCTGGATGTCCAAGACAAATGGGACACGTCAAATGATTGGCGGTTTGTCCAAATTGATTCGGACAGGCGCAGAACAATTTGGTGTTTGTGTTGAGTTGAGCATGAACTTCAAGCCCAATCGTTGGAGTGTATTTTCCACCTAGCATGTTGGTCTTCTTTCATGAAAATCATTGGCTTGTTCAAAAGCGTAGGCAGTTTCGAGGATGCCCGCTTCATCCATGTGTTTTCCAATCAACTGCAATCCCAAGGGGAGATGATTTGGACCGAATCCACAAGGAATCGAAATTGCGGGAAGTCCAGCCAAAGAAATGCAAACCGTAAACACGTCAGATAGATACATGCTTAGAGGATCTTTGGATTTGCTTCCCAGTCCAAAAGCTTCAAAAGGAGAAGTTGGTGTGATCAAAAAATCTACTTCAGCGAATGCCTGATCAAAGTCTTGCCGGATGAGCTGTTGAACTTGCAATGCCTTTTTGTAATAGGCATCGTAGTATCCCGAACTCAATACATAAGTACCCAGAAGAATTCTTCTCTGAACTTCGGCCCCGAATCCTTGGGTTCGACTTTGAACAAAAATCTCAGATAGACTTTGATTTTCTCCCCAGCGACTCGTGTAATGAATGCCATCAAAACGCGCCAAATTTGATGAGGCTTCTGCAGGTGCAATGATGTAGTAACAAGATATCCCAAACTCGGTATGTGGCAGACGTACTTCTTTGATGGTAGCCCCCAAATTGCGCAAACACTCCACGCTTTGTTCAAAATTTTCTCGAACCGCAGAATCGAGTGTGTCGGGCAGATATTCTTTGGGAATTCCAATGGTCTTTCCATCCAGGCGAGTGTTCCACGAAAGCTTTGCCTCTGAAAAGGGCGCACTTGCATGGGAGGTGGAATCCAATTCATCATGTCCCGAAATGGCTTCCAAAAGATAGGCTGTATCTTTCACACTCTTGGCCATGGGACCAATTTGATCCAACGACGAGGCAAACGCGATGGACCCATATCGACTCACGCGTCCATAACTCGGTTTGAGACCCACAATGCCACACAAGGCCGCCGGTTGACGGATGGATCCTCCGGTGTCTGTGCCCAAGGCCAAGGGTGCTTGGGCAGCACTCACAGCCGCAGCTGAACCTCCACTGCTTCCCCCGGGAACACGTGTTGTATCCCAAGGGTTTTTGCAGGGGTAAAATGAGGAATTTTCGTTGGAAGATCCCATGGCAAACTCATCCAAATTGGTTTTGCCAAGCAATACGGCTCCATGATTCCATAACCTGCTTGTGGCTGTGCTTTCATAGACAGGAACAAAATCTTTGAGAAGCTGACTGGCCGCGGTGGTTTTCACATTTTTGGTCAAAATGATGTCTTTGACGGCCACCGGAATGCCATGAACTTTGGATTGAGGGCCTTTTGTGCTGATGGTTTTGTCAGCTTCTTTGGCCATGTTCAGTGCAACATCTTCATCGATCGTCAAAAAAGTTCCGAGCTTCTCGTTGGTTTGTTTTGTGCGATTCAAAAACTCTTGTGTCAATTCGACGCTGGAGATTTCTTTTTTTCGAAGCATCTCATGAAGAGTGTCCAAATCCTTGTTTTGCCAATCGTGTGCCATGGTCAACATCCTCTCAAGTATGGTTAGGAACGTTCAATCACATCCGGAATGTGAAAAAATGGGGGCTGAGAAGACGGACTGTTTTTCAGAACATCTTCGACAGAAAGGCATGGTTTGGTCACATCTTCTCGAACTGGTGTTTGGGAGGGATGATTTTTTTGTAGCCCCTCCAGCGTTTTGTCATCGATCTGGCTCAAATGATCCACTGCCTCCAAAATAGAATTGAATTTCTCCATTTGAATCTCCAGGTCTTTTTCTTCGATATGGAGACTAGAAAGCTGGGCAATTTTTAGAATTTCGTCACGCGTGATTTTTGCCATAGAGACAGGGAGTTACCATAGAATGGAGTGCTTCTCCAGACTTTCCAGTAGGACCTTTTGGAGGAGTCCTCCTGTTAGAGAACATGCATGAGTTGGTGAGCCAGAGGAGCAAAAAGTAGAATGAAAACAACAGGAAAAATAAAAGCTACCAGAGGAAACAGGATTTTTACGGGCGCTTTCTGGGCTTTGGTTTCAAGTTTGCAAATCAGAGAATCCCACATAGATATAGACAAACTTTGCAGCGCTGCTTTGAGAGGCATTCCGCTTCGCTCCGATTCGACCACAAAAGCGTAAAAATCTTCCAAAAGATTGTTTTTCAGAGGAAAGATGCAGAGCTCCACTGCTTTTTCAAAACTCATTCCAGAAGCTTTCTGACGAAGAACCATTTTCCCGCTACGAATGAACAAATCATCTCGGTTGGAGTGCTGACAAATCAATTCAATTCCCATGCTGACACTGACTCCTGAGTCAATCATGAGAGTGATCAATTCCAGATAGAAGGGCATGGTACTTTCCAGCATTTCATGGCAGCGATGTTTTTGGTGCATGAGGTACAGGAGCGGAGCACACCAAATAACTAGAGAGATCATCAAAAAAATGGCTGCATGATTCATTCCGACCATACTGATCCATAGCAACAAAAAAAGGCAGCCCATCACATTTTGAAGATGTGCGATATGATCTTCCCGTAAGATTCCTGTGGAATAATATAAGAAGTAGGGTCGCAGAAAACGTTGGTAGCGTTGCAAGATAGGTGAAAAAAAAGCCAACTCAATCATAATCCGTCACAATGGTTGAAAGGTTCTGAATCAAAACAAACCCAATGAACAGACTGCATATGCAGGCCCCCATCAAGACTTTTCCCAAAAGGTCATTAAAGAAAAACGAAAAGTATCCAGGAGAAATCCAGTTCACCGTAACGTAGAGAAGAACAGGCAACATGCTGCAACTGTAGGCCTGCATTCTTCCTTGGGAGGTGAGGCTTCGAACGCGGCCTTTGATTTTTTGATTTTCTCGCAGCCCTATCGACAACCTTTGGAGAATGGGAGCCAAACTGGCTCCACTTTTGGCAGAAATTTGGCTGGCAAGAAACAAACTTTCGGTGGAAAAACCTGCATGTCGTGAGGCAAGATCGCGCAAGCATTCTTGCAAGGTTTTTCCAAACGACATTTCGGCCAAGATTATTCTCAGTTCATGACCCAAAGGTTCGGAGGTCTTCTCGCACAATCGCAAAATACTCTGTTCAATGTTTTGCCCAGCTTTGAGATTGGAAGATAGAGCTTGCAAAAACATGGGCCACTGCCGCTCCAGCGCCTGCTTCTGTTTTTGTTTTCGAGTCGTTTTGTATACTATGGGTCCAAGACTTGTGATCCCAAGCTGACAGATCCAGATCGAAAAAGGAAGCCACAACGCGCCCAATCCAAGCAGAAAAAGGGCTCCCAATAGATAGGTTTTTCTTTTTTTCATCCACGGTGCAGGCGTCTGAAAAATTTTTTGAATTTTTCGAGGAAGCAAAGATTTCATGCGTTTCATGAGGAGGTTCCCATTTTTTGAAGAGATGGGTATTCGGAGGAAAGAAACATTTGGTCTTGGATGGCATCTTCTTGATCTCGGAAGAAAATATCTTGTGTGATGATCGTGCCTTCTTCCATGCCCTTCATTTCCACAATCTGTGTGATCATGCGTTGCCCATCTCTACCTCGTTTGACGAATACAATCACATCGATGGCACTTGCAATCTGTTCTCGAATGGCCCGGTGGGGCAGTTCCATGCCTGACATTAAGACTAGAGTTTCCAACCTTGCCAGAGCATCTCGGGGGGAGTTTGCATGGATGGTAGACATCGATCCATCGTGTCCAGTGTTCATGGCCGACAACATGTCCAGAGTTTCATTGGACCTACACTCCCCTATGATGATTCGATTGGGTCGCATGCGAAGAGCGTTTTTGAGCAAATCGCGTATGGTGACTTCTCCAACATTTTCGGTATTTGACGGTCGACTTTCGAGGCGAATGACATGAGGTTGGGAAAGATTTAACTCTGCGGCATCTTCGATGGTAACAATTCTCTCGCTGGGATCGATCCTATCTGAAAGCGTGTTGAGCAGACTTGTTTTTCCTGATCCTGTTCCTCCCGCCACCAATATGTTTTTGCGATGTTCGACCATGAATCTCAAATAGTTTGCCATCCGTTGATTCATGTAGTCGGAAGCCACCAGCTCCAAAAAAGAAAAACCGGTAGGCTTAAATTTTCGAATCGTGATCGTAGGACCATTGAGAGAAAGAGGAGGAAGAATGATGTTGATTCGAGAGCCATCTTGCAAACGTGTATCAAGCATGGGGGAGGATTCATCGACTCTTCGATGCGTATGAGAGATCAATCGTTTGATAACATTCTGCAAAGACCTCTCATCCAAAAAATGATATTTTGTTTTTTTGATTTTTCCTCCAATCTCTACATAGATTTCTTGTGCTCCATTGATCATGATTTCGGAAATGTTTTCATGTTGGAGAAGTTTTTTGAGAGGTCCAAGTCCTATGATCTCTTCAATGGTATCTTTGATGAACTGATCGTTGTCTTTGATTCGATGGGCATGACCTGATTTTTTCAAATTGATTTCGACTTCTTTTTTTAGATCGTCAAAAATCTTCTGTTTGTTTTCAACTTCATCGCTGATCATGTTTCGATGCTGGATCAATTCTGACAAATGGTGATACACAAACGATTGAACTTGTTTTTGAATGTTGGTGTCTTTGTGCATGGTTAGTCCTTCCATTGAAATCCATCTTCTTGCATTTGATTCTCAATCTCGTCCGTTATTTTTTCGATGGAACGCTCATTGGGGTCAAAGGAAGAATCTGATCGTTGCGGTGTAATAAACACCATAAACACGGACCTGTTTTTTTGAAAACTCCGACTTTTGAAAAGTTCTCCCAGAACTGGGATGCTTCCCAAGACCGGGAACTTCTTGATGTTTTTTCCCGATCGATTTTCCAGAAGACGACCAATGATGATGGTTTGCCCCACGGATACGTCGACCGAGTTTTTGATTTGATGATCCACAATGCCTGGGATGCCTTCCAAGGCATTGGCATAGTCCAATGCACTCATCTGGATGTCCAGGTCGATGGAGAGATGATCCGATCGATCGGCCTTACTTTGTAAGTTGATGTCCAATCCATAGTTTTTGTAACTCAAATTGGCCACACGCTCAGACACCAATCGAATAGGGATCTGACCTCCCGCGTGAAATTGACAGGTGGATTCTTGGTTGCAGGTCAAAGAGGGGTTGGACAAAATTCGGGCTTGCCCTTTTTCGATCAGGGTATGGAGGGTGAGTTCGGTTTGTGTGCCCACAGAAATGGAAAATGGATTCGATTGGTTTTTGTTGATCGATGAATTTGCCACCAATTGACTGGGCCATTCCATTCCCAGGTCTTTGAAAGAGCTTTTTGAGACCTCCAACAACTTGATGTCAAAATAGATTGGTTTTTGATGATACACTCCGACTTCCATTTGGTCTTCACAGTGAAAGAAAATGTTTTTGGCCAGAGAATGAATCAGAATCCGATCGTGCTCACTTGGGATTTTTCCGGTGAGAAAAATGGTGGATCCTGCAGCAATTGGAGTGACCTGATCGAATTCATATAGATCAAGAGTTTCTTTGATTTGAGATCGGAAATGCTCCAATGCATCGGGATGAACCTTGGCCAAGTTTTTGACTTTTTCATAGAGTTTTTCCACGTAGAGAATTTGTTCCAAATCTCTTCCACGATAAATGTACCCTTGAATGATATGGTTCTGATGCGTAGATATGATTTCAATGCCTTCGATCCCATCGAGCAGTTGGTGAATCTCCGAGGACAATGCGCTCGGTTTTCCTACAACTTCGATGATGTAGGTTTTTTGGGTTTCCTGTTGGTCCCAGAGAATGAGATCCGTAGATCCTGGTCTCAAACCCCGAACAATCACCTTGGACTGAGCCTCAATCACATCCACATCAGCGACGGTAGGGTTTCCGATGGCAGCTCTGGTCAGGCCCTCCAAGTGTATGATTTGCTGCCTGCCCACGGGGAGTGTTACCTTGGTTTGAGCCAGAACATGGGGTGCAAAAGCCAGCCAGAGTGATACAATAGATATGGATCGTACCATGCGGAAAAAAATTGCATATTTCATCACCCATCATCAAAGCAAAGCAGATGCCAGCTCTTTGTGGAGAAAACGGAAGCAAAATCGGACCATAGGTTTGATTTTCGGGTTCTTCTTGATGCTTGGAACCTGGAATACCCCTGCAAAGGTTTATGCCTCGGATGTGGATGAGAAAACACTTCTCATCTTGACTCATAATTTTTTTGATCAGCCTTCCCAGGCGCAGCGGTCGATTCTTCGCCAGGTGGGTCTGTTGGGAAGTTTTCACAGTGTGGGGTTTCTCTTTTCGGTAGCTCTTGGTCAGAACATGGAGTCGGAGATTCGAAGTGACGCCCTCAAAGCTCTGTTGGCCATCGATGTGAATCGATACCGACCTGTGCTTCGAATGTTGGACCGTGACACTATACAAAAATCTGACGTGGTCACGGCCATGGAAGAAATTCGTGATCCGCGATTTGTTCCAGCGTTGTGGAAAAGTCTTTCCCCCTCGGAAGATCCATCCGCTTTGTTTTATCGGATGGTCTCTCTCGGCATGGGGCTATGGTCACAGAGTGACGTAGCATTGTATGATTTTTCCAAGCTTTCTTCCACCAAGGGAAATGAGTATGTGCAAGATTTGCTTTTGTCGTCTTCTCCCGCGCAAAAACTGCATTGGATTTATGTTGCGGGGTTGGTCCGAGACGAAGAAACTCACAAAGTGCTGTTGAAAATGCTGGAAGACAAAAATGAAGATGTTTTTGAGGCTGTGGTTTCAAGTTTGTCCCAAGGCGTGCCCGATGCTTCGCAAGCTTTGGAAAAAACACTACGCAAAGAAAAAGACGAAAAACGTAGAATGAAACTCATTGGAGGGTTGGCCAACATTGGATCCTCATTTTCCAAAAAAGCCTTGCAAGACTTTCAATCGCAAGCCAACTTCGATGAAAAACATCTGATCGAAAAAATTCTTTCTCAGTGAATGTTTTTTCCGTCGGGATTCATGTCCAACGAAGACAATTGAGAGAGTTCAATCCCACTGGCCTTGATCACATCTTTCCACAGGGTCTGTGAGGATCCATCAAACAACGAATGGGTTTCCAAAGGTGCCGTAAGCCAACTGCTCTGAGAAATTTCTTCTTCCAGCTGTCCTTTGCCCCATCCAGCATATCCGGAGTAGAGTCGAAAATGAGAATATCCTTTGGAGGATCGTTGATCCAGCTCTTTCAAGGTTTCCACCGAGCTGCTCAAAAAAAGTTCTTCTGACAATTGAATGCCTTCGGACAGATCGGGAGCATCATGCAAAATGAACAATTGTTGATTGTCGACCGGCCCGCCCCAATACAAATTGCGCTTGGAAAAATGATCAGAAAGTGGGTCTCCTTCAAATGCCTGGCCAAGGGTGATTTGCGTTTCTTTGTTGAGCACCAGAGCCATGGCTCCCTGCAGATCAAATTGAAACAACAGAGAAACCGTTTGAGAAAATCGTGGATCTTCCATCTGGGGCATGGAAATGAGATAGCAACTCAAAAATTCTTCACTTTTGATGATCATACGCTTTTTTACCAATCAATGGGTTGAACACTTCGATCTGGGACCAGTTTTGAAATCAGTTTGAGTAAACCGCTGTGGTCATTGACTTCAAATTCCTCATCAGAAATAAACGCCGTCACTTTCCCCAATTCGGTTCCATGATAAAATTCGACACTCTTGAGAGCAACATAGTTGATGTCTACATCCACTATGCCTCGATTCCCAAAATCGCCAAATAGATTCACGCCAGAAAAGTCTTTGACCAAAAGATTGCCGTTGGAAAGTTTTTTCAGATCAAAAGAAAATGTTCGCTCAAAAATCAAACTCTGAGCATGCTGACATTTCCCATTTCGAAAGATCGTAAACCCCCGACCCTGATTGAGGAGAATTTTGACCTTGGGTTTATCAAAAGAAATGGAATACTGGGTGCGATTCCTGTTTCGGAAATCAAGCTCAATCCCACTGATCTGATTTGGAATGGTCTCATCTGTGAAGACGGTCGAGGCCATCAATACTTCTCGAACCGAAGACTGCTCCAGCTGGACCACGCCTGAAGGTTTGTCCATGTGCGAAGCAATCACATAGAGCATCGTATAAAACTGTTCCATTTTGGTTCGGGTCTTTTGAGGATCAAAGGTGTTGGAAAGGATCTCACGAAGGGCAGGTCCATCGGTCAAGATGCTTTTGCCTGCGAGATTTTTGAGTCCCAGAATTTTTGTTGTGACCAGCTGCATGTCCACAGGCTTGGGTTTGGTTACGGCTTTTTCGTCTTTGGTATTTTTGTCCTGCTCAGAGCAAAGCGAGGCCACCGGATCGGTCTCATCCGCATAAAGACCCATGCTCGAAAGAATCAAAGCCCCAAAGATGGCAAAAATGACAAATTGTTTCATGTGTGAACTCCATAGTATCAAGGAATATCAGAGAAAGTTACTTAAAAACTACTCTCTTGGATTGGAAAATTCCAAGCGCGGTATCTCTTTGATTTGATACTTTGTGTTTTCAAAATAAAACCAGTCATCTTGAATTGCAAGGCGTAAGCTGAGGGTATTTGCTGCGTAGAATTTTGTGATTTTCAACTGTGGTACCGAGGGTCGGACTCGATACCCGAGCAAGAAAGCCTAAATCGCTGCGCTCCTAAGGCTTTTTAAGCTCAGGGTACGGGACGTGTTTTTTCCTTAAGTTTCTTGCGACGTAGGTAAAGTAAGAATTTCAACTGTGGTACCGAGGGTCGGACTCGATACCCGAGCAAGAAAGCCTAAATCGCTGCGCTCCTAAGGCTTTCTAAGCTCAGGGCACGGGACGTGTTTGTTGCTGTGGGTGGTTGCTGCGTAGAATTTTGTGATTTTCAACTGTGGTACCGAGGGTCGGACTCGAACCGACACGGGCAGGTTAATGCCCTCGGGATTTTAAGTCCCGTGCGTCTACCAATTTCGCCACCCCGGCAGGTTTTTCGGCTGGAGCTTGCGTAAAAACCAAGCCCCGTCTGGAGAGACTCGGTTGTACTCAAGTTGGTCCAAATCATCAAGCGAAGAATCTTTTCCCACCTAGGGAAGGGGATGGCCCTGGTGATCCACGATCACGACCGTGCCCAATTTCAGCGACCGAACGCTGTTTTCGAAACTGGGCAAATCCCCTACCACGACAAAAATCATCGTGTTTTCATCGAAAAGCTGCTGGGCTTCTTCTTCAACCTCTTTGCGTTTCATGGACATGATTTCGTTCGCATATCCTTGGTAGTAGTTTTCGGGGTATCCAGATTCGATCACATTCCTCATGTGACTGAGGATGGAATCGTTGGTTTCCCAGTTTCCTCCCAGTTTCATGGCATAGTTGTTTCGATTTTTTTCAAATTCACCGTCTTTGATCGGGCGTGTTTTTTTGGAAACGCCTCTGAATTCTTTCATCAATTCAACGATGGACTGAGCTGTTTTGTCTTTTTGAACTTGGGTACGCAGAACAAAACGTGCCTGATGCTCGAGGTTGTCGATCGATGCAGAAGCACCGTACGTCCATCCTTTGTCTTCTCTCAGATTCATGTTGATGCGATTGGTGAATCGAGCCCCTGCAATGATGTCATTGGCCATGAGTATGGTTGAGCGTTCTTTTGCCCCAATCGGATCAAGAAGTCTGGCGACGTTGATGGCGGTTTGGCTGGCTCCCTCTACATGGCTGAGATAAAAAATGGGTTTGTGTTTTTGTATGGGAAGTGTGGCTATGGAGCTACGTTCAACTTGTGATCCCTTCCATGATCCAAAACTTTTTTGTGCCAAGGCAACCAACTCTTCCATGGCAAGATCCCCCACAACAAACAATCGTGCATTTTGTGGAGAGAAAAAGCGATGATACTCCTCCACACAATCTTTTTGCGTGATGCTTTTTACACTGCTCTCGTACCCGATCCCTCCTGCAGGAGCACCATAGGGATGATCTTTGGGAAAAAGAAGTGTGGGGGTGATCCGGGACGCAACGGTGGTTTGCTTGGCTTCTCCTTTGAGAAGATCTTCCAGTTGTTCTTGTTGAATGCGAAGAAAATCTTTGGGATTCATTTTGGGAGAAAGAACGATTTCAGAAAAAAGCAAAAATGATTTTTCTGCATTGGCTTTGAGATTGGACATGCTCACCACAAATTCATCGGTGTTGATGCTGGTTCCGATGTCCGCACCAATTTTTTCCATGTGAATGTTGAGCTGTTTGAGATCTTTGCTTTTGGATGCCTCATTGAGAAGGTCGATGGTCAATCTTCCCAGCCCTTCCTTCCCTTTTGGATCGGCAGAAAAACCTCCTTTGATCACAAGGTCTACGGACATCAATGGACTGTTTTCTCGACGAGCCAACACAATTTCCAGTCCATTGCTGAGTCTTGATCGTTCAATGTCAGGGAATGTGGCTTTGGGCATGTCGGTAGGCAAAGGCAAAGTCGAGCGGTCGAGTTTGTGGGCATCGGCTTTGTAGGTTGGAAAGGGTTGAATCTCGAGTGCCAAGTCACCATTGGAGATCCATTTCACGAAACTTTTGTGAGCTTTTTTGGCGCTCACTCGTTGAATGGTTTCCAGTTCTTTTTTGAAAGCCGATGGATCGCCATAGTAGGTTTGATAGTAGGCAAGGATCTGGGCCTTTCCGTGAGCACCACCTACTTTTTCAAGAAGTCGAATTTGAGCGTTGAGGGTTCGGGATTTGGAAAGTTCGATTTCAGAGGTCGTGAACTTTTTCTTGAGGGCTTTGTTGATTTCTTTTCTGAGCGCTTCTTCAACTTTTTCTAGAGGAACGCCCGGTTTTGCGGTTGCATCTACAATAAAAAGAGAAGCGATTTCCAAGGACAACAATCCTGCGCTCACGTCCGATGCCAGCGACTGATCCACCACCAAACTTTGGTACAGGCGAGAGGTTTGTCCTCCGCCCAAAACATCGGCGACAATTTCAAGATCAGTCAGTTCAGAGTCTCTCAATCCAGGCACATTCCATACCAAATGAATTCGAGGCAAGGGAACACGGTCCTGAGCAATCACGCGGCTGCTTTGAGTTCGTTTTGCAACCCATTGATCCAAGCGAGCAAGTGGGGGGCCGGGTTGAATGCTTTCAAAGTAGAGTTTGGCTTTGCTCAGCGCCACACTAGGCGAAACATCTCCTGCAATCACAAGCACTGCGTTGGAAGGTCCATAGTGAGAGGAAAACCATTCTTTGACGTCTTCCAACGTTGCTCGATCCAAATCTTCCATGGATCCAATGGGAAGCCACTGATAGGGATGGCCGTCCGGAAACGAAGATTTCAAAATGATTTCCGAAGCAATGCCATAGGGAACTTGGTGAGATTGTCGTTTTTCATTTTTTACGACTTTCAATTGTTCATCGAGACGAGCTTGACTGATGGCTTTGAGAAAATGTCCCATCCGATCCGATTCTAAAAACAATGCTGTGTCCAATGCATTGGTCGGGACGGTTTGATAGTAGTTGGTTTGATCCAGGCTGGTGGTTCCATTGACATCTGTCGCACCAATTTTTTCCAAGCCGTTGAAATAGTCTTCGTTGAAATGTTCGCTGCCCTGAAACATCAAATGTTCAAACAGATGAGCAAAACCCGTTTTGCCTACTTTCTCATCTTTGGACCCAACGTGGTACCACACGCTTACCGCAACCACAGGAGCTTTGTGATCTTCATGAACCACCACAGTCAGTCCATTGTCCAGGACAAAGGTTTGATACGGCAATTGAATTTGATTCAAATCCAACCCAAAACAAGAGATGGAAAAAAACAGGAAGGAGAAAAGACACCCCAAAAGCATCTTGATGT
Source organism: Bdellovibrionota bacterium (assembly GCA_041391365.1). Lineage (GTDB taxonomy): Bacteria > Bdellovibrionota_G > JALEGL01 > JALEGL01 > JAGRMV01 > JAGRAX01. Next base: position 270,644 of record JAWKOC010000002.1, read on the forward strand.
TAAGTTTTTTCATTGTGAACTCTTTCTTTCTGACGTGCTGAGCGTGTTGGCCAGCCCCTTGCAAAATAACGTGGCAACATGTTTTATGATCTTCTCATAGATGTCAAACTTCAAGGGCGATTGAAATCTTTTCCTCTTGGAAAACAACCACTTAGCATGGGGGCAGGCCTGGAAAACGATATCGTTTTGATCGACCGAAATCTGGACGATGCTTGTGGTTCTGTTCGAAAAATAGACCGAAACTACTACTGGGTTTCTTCAGGGGAAGAAACAGCTGTCCCCATTCTTCATCGGTGGATGGATATGGGATCTTTTCGAATCAAAATTCAAAAAAATCGAGTTGCCCTGAGCATGTTGGTGTTGTTGGCTGCATGTTTGGTGTTGATGTTGATCGGCTCTGCCCTGGGCCATGCTCGAGTCAGGACGGTAGCAAAAGAAGATCCCACCACCGTCTATCAACTTCCCTCCAAGGAAAAACATGGGTGGCTCCAAAAAACGGAGCCTTTTTTGCCGATGGTTTCCTACCACTTTGATCTGGACAAAGTTCATGAACCGCTGATGTTGCATTTTTCGGTGGGAAATGTTTCTTCCAGGCAGCTCGGTGTGTTCATCAACCGAACTTTTGTAGATTTTGCACCTGGTTGTGAGGGATGTTGGTCGAAGAGTTCTAGTATTTCCTTGCCAAGTGAATTTTTGCGCGGTGGAAAGAATCTTGTTCAATTTCAGATGAATGATCCGCAAGCTTGGGGTGTTCGAGATGTATTTCTCTCTCTTTCTGAGGCACATTCCCAGAAAGAAATGGAACTATCGGAGGAGTTTCGTTTGGCCAAAAAACTTTTTGATGAGAGGCATCTTCAGGTAGGCAATTTGCTTCGAGCTCATGATCTTTTGTCACAATGGATGGCCAGCAAAAAACAAAAATTAGAGACGGTCACCGAACAGGAGTCGGATCTTCTGCGCTCGATCGAGAAGACGTTTGAGGAGGATTCAAGAGCCAGACACATGATGTTGGAAAAATGGGTGGTGGAAGAAAAATATGAAAAAGCAAGGCAGTGGTTTGAAGTTATGAAAATGGAGTACCCAGAAAACTATCTTCGAAGGAGTCGAGATTTGATGGAGTCCATTCGATGAAAAACTCCATTCTCGTTTGGCTCATGTATCGGGATCAAGACCAAGAAGTATTGCAAAAAATAGCACTACCCCTGCATAGCCATGAGCTTCAAGTAGGGGAACACTGGATCTCTTATCACATTGACAAGAGTCAGAACGTGGAAATGGTTCATCACTCCGAAAACATGCGAGAGGTTAGATTGTATCAAGAAGGGCATATGTTTTTTCGATCCTTCAAAAAGATAGGATCTTCCTATGTTCCTCGATTTTTGGTAGCTATGCTTTTGTTGGGATTTTTGGTCCTCAAAGTGTTTTATCAGCAGATCAAGCTTATTCAGCAGCAATCTGTGCACAATGACAGAACAGTGGATGGGAACTTATCTTTGGATGACTTTTCACAGGTCTACGCATTTTCTTTTCCTCTTCAAGAAGAAAATATTGTGGTGCAAGATGTTCATGTGCCCGAGACTCCAAAACCTTTGTCAGTGGACGGGAAAGAAGAGAACTTTGGAAAAAGTTATCAAACTTTTTTGGCAGGAAATTTTGATCAGGGTGTTCAAAATTTTGAAAAAGACATGTCGATGTATTCCCGTCCACAAAAAATTCTAGCCAAAACGTTGGTTTCTCAAGTGTATCTAGAAAAATGTCAGAAGTCTTATGCTCGAAAAGATTGGGAGCATGCATTCAAGTATTGTGAAAAAGCCTGTCAGGATCCTTCGACTCGATCCAAAGCTACGCTGCTTCTTGGTCAAATGGATGTGCAGTTGGAAAAAATATTTTATCGAGCCTACATGATGGAAGATGTTCAGCCCAATGAATCCAAACAAATGTATCAGCAGCTTGTGCTTCTGGTGCCCTCCCAAAACTCTTGGAGAAGCAAAGCTCAAAAAAGACTGGAACGTCTATGACCAGAGATCTTCTTGATCTTGGTTTTTTTTGTCCAATTTCAAGTGATCGAATGCTTTTGCTGTGGCAACGCGGCCACGAGGAGTGCGAATCAAAAAACCGCCCTGCAATAAAAAAGGTTCGTATACTTCTTCTAGCGTATGGCTTTCTTCGCTCAATGAAGATGCGAGAGTGTCCAATCCAACAGGACCTCCCTCAAATTTTTCAATCAGAGTTTGAAGAATTCTTCGATCCATCGAATCAAATCCTTCGTGGTCTACTTCCATCATGGTCAGCGCAGATTGTGCCGACACCAAGTCAATGTGCCCATTGCCTTTGACTTGAGCGTAGTCGCGTGTTCGTTTGAGCAATCTGTTTGCAATTCGTGGTGTCCCACGAGAACGCCGTGCAATTTCATATGCGGCTTGTTCATCGATGCTGATTCTAAGAATATGAGCAGACCGAACCACAATTTTTACCAATTCTTTGTGCTCATAAAACTCCAATCTTTCAATCACACCAAAGCGATCGCGAAGAGGGGAGGTAAGCAGTCCCGTTCGTGTGGTTGCACCCACCAAGGTAAACGGTGCGAGATCAATTTTGATGGAACGTGCAGAAGGACCTTGGCCAATCAAAATGTCCAACTTGCAGTCCTCCATCGCCTGGTAGAGAATTTCTTCGACCGATCGGTTCAAGCGATGAATTTCGTCGATGAACAAAACATCTTTGGGTTCGAGACTGGTCAAGATGGCAGCGAGGTCTCCAGCTTTTTCAATGACCGGTCCGGAGGTTGACTTGATTTGTACCCCTAGCTCATGGGCGATGATGTTGGCCAAAGTGGTTTTTCCTAGACCAGGAGGGCCACAAAACAAGCTATGATCCATGGCTTCTTCTCTTTGTTTGGAAGCCTGGATGAACACTTCCAGTTTCCTTTTGATTTTTTCTTGACCTACATAGTCCGTCAAACGTTGAGGTCTGAGAGAAACTTCTGTGCCCGTTTCCTCAAGAGCTAGCTTTTGTCCCTGGACCAAACTCCTGTCTGATCGTTCATGATCCATCATGCATTCCCCAACATTTTCAGCGATTCTTTCAGAGCCTGATCGAATGAAATCGTTTCCTCAAACTGCAATTTGTCCATGGCGGTTTCTACCACAGGTTTTTTGTATCCAAGGTTGATCAATGCAGAGGTGATGTCGTTTCTCAAATGGGTGGCCGCTCCTTGAGAGTGTCCATCCGCGGTGTTTTTTGAGGAAACGGGGAAATGTTGAACCTTGTCTTGCAGCTCAATCACAATTTTTTCTGCGGCCTTTTTTCCGATTCCTTTGACCTGTGTCAGGCGTTTTGTGTCCTTGGATTGGATCACTCCAATCAATTCGGAGGAAGGAAAAGAAGACAAAAGAGATAACGCTGTCTTAGCTCCAATTCCAGAAACTTTCATCAGAAGAAGAAAAATTTCTTTTTCAACGAGAGATGGAAATCCAAAGAGGATCAATTGATCTTCACGAACGTGGGTATACACATAAAAAGATTGTTCAGATTCCACAACTTGCGAGGCCAGAAGTCCCTGCGTGAGAAAGAGCTCATATCCGACTCCAGAGGTTTCGAGGATCAATCGATCTTCCAAAACTTGCAACACTCTGCCACGGATCCATCCAATCATGCTAAGCATGTTTTTCTATGATGCGCGTCAAATTGGCAAGAAAAAACGCTGCGCGGAGCCTGTAGCCTTTGCAGGAGAACACAAACCAAGGCTATACGCATCGTTGCTCACGCCCTGCGGCGTAAGCACGTTATTTGGTGATATGTTCCGAGGAAACACGAGAAGACTGAACTCTTTCTTTGATTCTCCATGTGTTGAGGTGGCATAGAGCGATCGAAAGGGCATCGGTTTGATCCATGCTTTGGATGTGTTTCTTTTCCAGACCAAACAATCTGCTCATCATTTCGGAGATCTGTTCTTTGGAAGCTCGCCCATATCCAGAACAAGCTCGTTTGACTTCGATGGGAGAGTATTCATGCACAGGAATATCATTCATCGATGCACAAAGCATGGCTACGCCTCTGGCATGAGCCAGCGTAAACACTGATTTGATATTTTTCGCATGAAAAATGGTTTCCATGGCAAACATTTGAGGTTTGTAAACCTTTATGATCTCAAGCAACTCTATATGAATGAGACGAAGTCTCTGATCCAATGACCAGGATGAATTGCATTTGATAGATCCTGAATGCACATGGGAAACTTGATTGCCCCGTTGGCATAAAATTCCATATCCCAAAATTCGACTTCCAGGATCGATTCCCATCACCGTAAGCGTTTGTGGCGCCAAACTCACGAGCTAGGCATCCACCATATCATCAGGCAAGTCTGCGTTGGTCCATACGTTTTGAACATCATCGTTGTCATCCAATAGTTCCATGATTTTCATCATGTTCTGTGCATCTTTTCCTTCCACTGCCACCATACTTTTGGGCAATTTCGAAATTTGGGCACTGTCGGTTGCAATGTTGTTTTGTGCGAGCACATGTTGCACGTTCAAAAAATCTGGAACGGTCGTATAAATTTCGTACACGCTATCATCTTCCGAAGAAAAATCTTGAGCACCTGCTTCAATGGCAAGGTTCATCAATTTTTCTTCATCAATGGTTTTTTTTTCTACCGTAATGTATCCCCGTGTTTCAAAATTCCATGATACCGAGTTGGTTTCTCCAAGGTTGCCATTGTATTTGTTCAAAATGTGGCGCACTTCAGGAAGAATTCTCATTTTGTTGTCAGTCAATACATCAATGATCAGGGCCGCACCTCCTGGACCGTAGCCCTCATACGTCACTTCTTCCAACTGTTCTGATTCTCCACCTCCCGAACCTTTTTTGATGGCTCGATCAATGTTGTCGTTGGGCATGTTTGCGGCTTTGGCTGTGAGAACCGCTGTTTTCAATCTAGCGTTGGATTCCGGATCACCTCCACCCATTCTTGCTGCAATCGTGATTTCACGGATGAGTTTGGTGAAAATTTTGCCTCGTTTGGCGTCATTGACGCCTTTTTTTCTTTTGATTTTACTCCACTTTGAATGTCCGGCCATGTGATTCCTCGCTAAAACAAAAAATCTCGTATCTCATCCCCTGAAATAACACAATCTCCCGCAGGCACGCAATTTTCTTGAGGGGCGGCTGCGCCTTTGCTATCGAGGATGCGTGAACCAACAGACTTCCCTAGGCCTTGCTCCATGCAAGATCAATCTTTTTCTCAAGGTCTTTGAAAAAGATCTCAAGGGCTACCACCGCCTGGAAACCGCCATGGTCAAATTGGCCTTTGGAGATGAAATTCGAATCGATGTTGAATTGGGCCAGGGCATTGAAGTCCATGTGCCGGGCTTTGAAGAATTGGATCAACAAAACAATCTCTGTTACCAGGCGGCCCAGTTGGTCTTACGTCATCTGGGCATTGAGCGGAAGGTTCATATTCACATTCAAAAAAACATCCCTGTTGCTGCAGGTCTTGCCGGGGGGAGCACCGATGCGGCCCACATTTTGATGACCTTGAATCGCATGCTTGGCCAAAACATCGAGGAAAATGATCTGATCAAGATCGCCAAAACTCTAGGGGCGGATGTCGCCTTTTTTTTGGGAAAGCACAATTGTGCATTGTTGGAGGGCAGAGGAGATGTGTTCAAACAGAGCACGGATCTCCCACCCCTTCCGGTGGTTTTGGTCAATCCCTTGATTGCAGTTTCAACGGGAAAAGTGTTTGAAAAGCTTGGAAGATCATTGACTTGGTCTAGAGGTAGTGATAGTTCGAGCATCCAAGATTTGGATGTGCGTAGCTGGAGCGATTTAGATCACCTTTTGAAAAAAGGCAATGATCTTGAGGAGGTAGCGCAAAGCATGCACCCGAAAATCGGCTTGATTCGAGAAGCATTTTTGGATCAAGGGGCGATGTTTTCACAAATGAGTGGAAGCGGGTCCACGGTATTCGGTCTGTTTGATGATGTGGCAACCGCCAAACATGTTGCCCAGCAAATGTCCAAATTTGGAAGAGTGATTTGTACGCAGGTATTATCACCTACGTAAGTAGATTGGGGCGTCGGCAAGCGGTAAGCCACAAGGTTTTGGTCCTTGCATTCGGGGGTTCGAATCCTCCCGCCCCATCCATCATCTCAATTGAAAGTGTTCTGGATGAGTAGCAACGAGTTGAAAATATTTACGGGAAACTCCAATCTGGCATTGGCCAATTCCATCTGTGACTATTTGCAGATTCCTCTGGGAAGGGCCAAAGTAAAGAGCTTTAGCGATGGAGAAACCTGGGTTGAGGTGGGAGAAAATGTCCGAGGACAGGATGTTTTTGTGATTCAGTCCACCTGTTATCCCGCCAATGACAACTTGATGGAACTCTTGGTTCTGATCGATGCACTCAAACGTTCCTCCTCCGATCGCATCACAGCTGTGATGCCCTATTACGGATATGCTCGACAAGACCGAAAAGTAGCTCCCCGAACCCCCATTTCAGCCAAATTGGTGGCCGATTTGTTGGTTTCTGCGGGTGCGAGCAGAATCGTCTCCATGGATCTCCATGCTGCTCAAATTCAAGGATTTTTTAACATTCCGTTTGACCATTTGTATGGCTCTCCCATATTGATCAATGCCGTCAAAAATCTCAAAGATGATGACAATGAGATCGTGATCGTGTCTCCGGATGCGGGGGGGGTCGAAAGAGCCCGAGCCTACGCTAAGATTTTGAACTGCTCGCTGGCGATCATCGACAAAAGACGAGTTCAAGCCAACATTAGCCAGGTAATGAACGTCATCGGGGACGTTTCCAACAAAATTGCGGTCATTGTGGACGACATGATTGATACTGCGGGGACGATGACTCAGGCTGTTCCAGTCCTTTTGGATCAAGGAGCAAAAAAGGTCTATTGCGCTGCAACTCATCCCGTGTTATCAGGTCCTGCTGTCGAGAGGATCAACCAATCGAAGCTAGATACGGTTTTTGTTACGGATACCATACCGCTGCAGAGCTTGGCTCAACAAAGCCGAAAAATTAAAGTTTGTTCCGTGGCCAATATTTTGGGAGAAGCCATTCGCAGAATCCACCAACGAGATTCTGTAAGTTCGCTGTTTATATGAACGCGAAAGAAAGTTTTTAAGGAGAAGATATGAACAATCAAAGTATATCTGTTGAACTCAGACCAGGAAAAGGCAAAGGTGAAGCCAGAAAACTTCGTGCACAAAGTCGCATTCCAGGCATTTGTTATGGCCCTCATTTGGAAACTCCGATCGCACTTTCCGTGGACGAAAAAGATCTTAGCCGACTTTTGCGTGTGGGATCAACTCGATCTATGTATCAGCTCGTTTCTGAAGCTGACAAAAACTTGAACGGCCAAATGGTGTTGATCAAATCCCGTCAAATTCATCCTGTGACCGACGCCATCGAGCATATCGATTTTTTGGCGGTAAACATGGACGAAGAGATCAGAGTTCGCGTGCCCGTAGAATTGGTTGGAAAAGCCAAAGGTGTGGCTGAAGGCGGAATTTTGCAGCAAACCAATCGAGAAATCGAAATCAAATGTTTGCCTAACGCCATTCCAGATACCATTGAAGCCGACATCTCAGATGTAGGATTGAACGAATCCTTGCACGTGAGCGACATTACGTTGCCAGCCGGTGTTGCCATTGTGGGTAGTGTAAACTACACCCTAGCAGTGGTTGTTCCACCTGAAGAAGAAGTGACTCGACCCACTGCAAGCGCAGAAGGAACTGCTGAAAAAGCAGAGCCAGCTGTGGCTACCAAGCCTGGCGCTACGGAAAAATAATTTCTTCTGTATAGAAACTTTCGGTTCAACCCAAAAACTTGATACAGTGCACATGTGTTTGAACTGATTGTAGGTCTAGGAAATCCTGGAAAAAAATACGCCTCAACTTTGCATAACATCGGGTTTATGGTGGTTGATGCTTGTTTGTCGTCCCAGCAACCCCAATGGAAAGAAAAATTTGGGGGATTGTATTGTCAGGGCACGATGCAAAATCATCAGCTTCATTTTCTCAAACCTCAGACTTTTATGAACCTCAGTGGAGAGGCTGTTGCACCATTTCTGCGATGGCATAAATTCCCTGTCGAAAACATGCTCGTCATTCATGATGAAGTTGATTTGGAATTTGGAGTCATTCGGCTAAAAAAAGATGGTGGGGCAGGTGGTCACAATGGTCTACGCTCTATCATTCAACATAGCGGTGAACATTTTTGGAGACTCCGAGTAGGCGTTGACAAAGCCCCTCAGGGAGACCTTAGCGACTATCTATTGAGCCCCATCCGTCAAGCACTATTGGACCCATTGATCGAGGAAGGTTGCCAAGCTTTGGAGTGTATTTTTTCTCTTGGACCCCTCAAAGCTCAAAACTACATCAATCAAAAAAAATCTTAGTCCACAACCTTGGTCAAATGCAGGATGGGTTTTGCAATGATGGGGATGTTGTGAAGGACAGCCTGTTTTTGGACATGAGCGAGGTGATAGTAGTTGGTGCACAGATATGCATGAGGGACGACCGCACGTTGGATGATGGAAAACACATCAACGTTTCGTTCATCGATGAACTCATAGTCGAAAAAGACACACGTTTGATGTGGATCAAAACTCTTCCATGCCGCCAAAAAACTCTTGGTAGAAGAGAAGTAATGAATCTTTTTGTGAGGAGAAACCAACGCACTCCACGTTCGAAGCACCTGTTTCTCATCATCCACCAACACCACATCTGTGGCATGAGATAAATCAATGCTATGGACAAAAAAGTCCGGAGCCGGATGAGTTGGGATGTCGAGAAAGACAGTTGTTCTTTGACCCGGCAAACTTTCGATATGGATGGAAGCCTGGTGGGTTTCAAGAATCTTTTTGACCGAAGACAGTCCGACTCCTGAGCCCTGGGTTTTGCCTTTGGTAAAACCTGATTCAAAAACTTGGGAAAGATCACGAGGATCGATGCCTCTCCCATTGTCTTGGAATTCAATGTGTATCCTGTCATGGACCAGAGAAGAACGGATGGAGATTTTGCCCATTTCAGAGAGAGCTTCAAAGGCATTGTCCAGGATGTTGGAGAAGACTCGAAAGATTTCATCAGAAGGTATGGAGACAAAAGTGGTGGTAGGATTGCATTTGTGTTGGATGTCGATTTGGACATCACGCAGAAAGAGGTACTTGGATTTTTTTTCGGAGATGCACTTTTCGAGTTCAGCGATGATGGGGAGCTCCACGGAAGCAGAGACTGTTTCTTGAACGGGAGAGGGGGGAGAGCTGACCTTGTGGTGCTCAGGGGTTGATTCGAACAGGGCATTGTCGGTGATGTTGATACTTTGGTAGTGGTGAATTTGTTCGGTGAGGGAATCGATGCGCTGGGTGGTTTGGGAGAGGAGATCTCGATCGAAGGAAGTGGGAAGAGCATTGCGGAGGATGGAGCCGATGGCGGTGAGAGGGGATCGAAGATCATGCATGAGATGAGAGAGGTACTGAGATTTTTCCCGGTCAGCCAAGATCAGCTTTTCGGCATACTGAGAAAGATCCTGAGACCTCCTCTTCACTTCCCTCTCAATATTCTTATACGAATTCGAAAAATCCTTCGCCAAGATAAAAATTGATAAAAAGAAAAATAAAACAAATGCATAAGAAGCGATGTCTACGTGGTTGATTTCCATAAATGTCAAATAGACTTCCACAATGGCGACCATGATGGTGACAAAAATAAAAACAGACTCCTTGGTTCTTCTTTTTCGAAAGATGTTTGAGACAGAAATAAAAAAAATTCCTATTGAATACACAATCAATACAGCATACCAAGATACGTAGACGTCAATAGTTTGATCGAAGGTTGGCTGAAAAAGCAAAATCGAAGTATGAACAATAAACCAAAAAAAAAGCATATTTTGCATCCAACGACTCCACCGTTGTTTTCTGTCAGAGAACCATAGAAAAATAGAAACCAAACAAAGAAATAAACAAATACAATGAATCTTAAAGAAAAGAATGTAGTGAATTGTAAATTCATACAATACACAGCTGTAAAATAAGCTGTGAAATCCAAAAAAGAAAGTGGCCATACCCAAAAGAATTTCAATGCACCATCCGCTGGCAAGCCATTGAAAAACGCCAAACAAAGCACCAATCAAAATCATAGAAATCCCCAGAAATAGGTATACAAAAGATCTCTTCCAGCGAAATGCATTTAGAACTTTTCGAGACGTAGACTGGTTGTCAAAGGCAGGAGCTTCAGTCATAGGATTCAAATTGAACAAATATCGCTTATGTTGTTTGTATGTTTTAACCAACAAGGTGTTGCTTTCCAAAATAGGTGACCCAATAAAGTAAAGTCTTGGAACATGAGGAAAATATAGAAAATGATCTGAAGATACCCCTGTGCTTCCAATCAAGTGTCCGTTCCAATATGTTTCGTCAGCATCGGCAATCGCACCAAGATAGACACTTAGCTGTTTGACAGCTTTGATATCACGTTTATCCACTTTCCATTTTAGCCAAATGGTGCCTGTATCTTCTACAATTCTTGGCAATGACGATCGAGATACAAAATGAAATTGGTCAGAATTTTGTAACATCTTCTCTGTAGAAACATCTCCTACATGAAGCATCCACTCTTGCTGCTTTGCCAGGGCTATATTTTCGATAGATATAACTCCCACACAGGCTAAAAATATCGTTGGAAGGTTTTTTAAAAATCTTGTTCTAAATCTATTCATGCTCTTATAAAGTAGGTTTGGTCAGATGCAAGATGGGTTTTGCGATGATGGGTACGTTGTGAAGGGTGGCTTGTTTTTGGACATGAGCGAGGTGATAGTAGTTGGTGCACAGATATGCATGAGGGACGACGCACGTTGGATGATGGAAAACACATCGGCGTTTCGTTCATCGATGAACTCATAATCGAAAAGACACACGTTTGATGTGGATCAAAACTCTTCCATGCCGCCAAAAACTCTTGGTAGAAGAAGATAATGAATCTTTTGAGGAGAACTACCTCGTTGAGCTGCTGTTTCATATCGTCACCAACACCACATCTGTGGCATGAGATAAATCAATGCTACGGACAAAAAGTCCGGAGCCGGATGAGTTGGGATGTCTGAGAAGAATGGTTCTTTGTTTGACAAACTTTTCGATAACCTGGATGGAAACCCTGGTGGGTTTCAAGAATCTTTTTGACCGAAGACAGTCCAAGCTCCTGAGCCCTGGGTTTTGCCTTTGGTAAAGCCTGATTCAAAAACACAGGAAGATCGAGGATCGATGCCTCTCCCATTGTGTGAATTAATCATCTGTCATGGACCAGAGAAGAACGGATGGAGTTTGCCCATTTCAGAGAGCTAAAGGCATTGTCAGGATGTTGGAAGACTCGAAGGTTTCATCAGAAGGTATGGAGACAAAAGTGGTGGTAGGATTGCATTTGTGTTGGATGTCGATTTGGACATCACGCAGAAAGAAGGTAGTTTTTTCGGAGATGCACTTTCGAGTTCAGCGATGATGGGGAAGCTCCACGGAAGCAGAGACTGTTTCTTGAACGGGAGAGGGGAGAGCTGACCTTGTGGTGCTCAGGAGTTTGATTCGAACGGGGCATTGTCGGTGATGTTGATACTTTGGTAGTGGTGAATTTGTTCGGTGAAGGAATCGATGCGCTGGGTGGTTTTGGGAGGGAGATCTCGATCGAAGGAAGTGGGAAGAGCATTTGCGGAGGATGGAGCCGATGGCAGTGAGGGGATCGAAGATCATGCATGAGATAGGGGGTACTGAGATTTTTCCCGGTCAACCAAGATCAGCTTTTCGGCATACTGAGAAAGTCCTGAGACCTCCTCTTCTTCCCTCTCAATATTCTTATACGAATTCAAAAAATCCTTCACTTCAATACTACAGTTGTCAAAAGGAAAAATGACATAAAAGAAAATGAAATTTCAAAATGGTTTATTCCAATTATTAAAATCAAAAATTCTACTAAAGGTATAGCAATTGTTGCTAACATTACAGAACTGACAAGTATATTGTTTTTTCTTAGAAGATTCTTTATCGCCTCACTGACTAGCAAAATTCCATAAAATGCAAGTACTGGATACCAAAAAAAATATAAAATTAGACACTTGTTTATTGTATCTTGTAGAAAAATTCCAACAGTAAAAAAAACAGTAATTAAAAAAAGAGCAATTTTTTGAATTTGATGTTTCTTTGAACTAGTTGGAATGAACCATGAATAGAGAAAAAAAAGACATAAAAAAATATCACTGCAATGAAATTTAATTACCAATAAATTATTTGAAAAAAATTCTAAGGGAATAAAGCTATAAAATACTCCATGCATTCCTAGGAAAATATCGCATATTCCAATTTGAATGCTTTGAAGAGGCCTTTTCGAGAAAAGTTGTATGATGAGGAATATTGTGCCTAAAACTACAATGACAATGCCAATGATGAAATATAGGTAGGATCTGAGAAATCGATATTTTTTTTCTTTGTGGTGATTGAACTCCTCATCATCTATCGTTGGAGTGTTTGAGGGGCCGAATTGATTGTAATACATACCAACCTTAGTGGATTTAATCAGGAGTATGTTTTTATCTATTGCAAAAAAAGGGATCAGATAATGGCGTGGTATGTGAGGGTGGAAACAGATTTTTTCACCTGTCTTCCCTGTTTTTCCGATTAATACGCCATTCCAGTAGGTTTCATCTGACTCTGCGATTGGCCCAATATAGATAGATGGATTTAGGTTTCTTTGAATTTCAGAGGTATTAAAAATCCATTTATACCAAGAAGTACCTTCAAAGAGGCGATCGAACTTTACTTCTGACTTGGGTACAAAAGGAAACATTTCTGAATGTTCGAGCATTTCTTCCGTTGGAGCGTCTCCAACATAAACCATCCACTCTTGCTGCTTTGCCCATATGGATTCGAATGAACTTGTCCCAAGCAAAAAGAAAAAAAAGCCAGCAAAGCAAAAGATTTTTCGAGTTTGGCTCCAGGTGAGGTTGGAGATGGTTTGTAGGTAGGGTCCAAGAAAAGATTTGAACTTCATCAGCTTCAACACAGCCAAAGTAGTAGGTAACGCAAAGGATGTCGACCTTTTACTCCATCATTTTCAGCCTTTTCATTCGTCGAATCAGAGAGGAGCGTGTAATCCCCAAGACTTGAGAAGCTTTTTCTTTGTTTCCGTGTGTGTTTTGTAACGTTTTCTTGATCCAATTCATCTCATAATGATCCAGAGCGTGAAGAAAGTCTTCAGACTCTTCGGAGACTTCTTCTTCCACGAGGGGATCCAAAAGATGTCTTGGGATGTCTTTGACTTTCAAGGTGGGGCCTTGACTGAGAATCGTCATTGAATCCAAAACATTGAATAGTTGCCGAATGTTTCCTGGCCAATCGTATTGAGTCAGTTCTGCTCTGGCCTTGGGGTCAATGATTTTGTTTTCATCGTTCAAGGGTGAGTTTTCTAAGTAGTAGCTGATCAGCAGAGGGATGTCTTCTCGCCTCTCTCGGAGCGCTGGAATATGGATTTGGACAACCGAAAGACGATAATACAAATCTTCTCGAAAAGTTCCTTGAGCGATCTGTTTTCTCAGATCGATGTTGCTCGCGGCAATCACTCGAAAATTGGACTTTACCGGAGCAGCTCCACCCACACGCTCGATTTCTTTTTCTTGAAGCACGCGTAGGAGTTTGGCCTGCATGCGCATCGGCATGGATCCAATTTCGTCCAAAAAAACGTCTCCTCCGTTGGCCAATTCAAATTTGCCAATTTTTCGACCCAACGCTCCTGTGAACGAACCTTTTTCGTGGCCAAAAAGAAGCGATTCGATCAGCTCACTTGGAATGGCTGCGCAGTTTAGGGCCACAAAAGGTCGCTGGGGGTCGTTTCGCAGACGATGAATGTGTTTGGAAAGGACTTCTTTTCCGGTTCCACTCTCTCCGATGATGAGCACGTTTGCATCCTTGGGGGCGCATTTTTCAATTTTTTCTCGAATCATTTGTGATGACTTGGACCGCCCAACAAACTCAGGATATTTGGCGATTTTTTTTCGGATGAATTCACCTCGTCCAAACAGGGCTCTGTGGAGTGCTTTTTCAACAGCAATCTCAAGATCGTTGATTTCGAAAGGCTTTGTGATGTAGTCCGATGCCCCTCGTTCCAAGGCGCTGATGATCATTTCGGAGTCTCGATTGGCCGTTAACACAATGAATTCAGTCTTGGGCACGATGGCTTTGGCCTGATCAATAAAATCCAGACCTGTTGTGGAAGAGTCTCGGAAATGGAGGTCCACAAGTACAACTTCAATTCGGTGCCGGTTCAAAATCTCAAATGCCTGTTTGAGGGATGTGGATTTGTGGATGGTGTATTCCTTTTCCAGCTCCAAGCTCAACGCAGCGACGATGCCCGGATCATCATCAATGATCAAGATGGGGTGTTTGATGTTACCAGCCTGGTCGTTCATGTTTTCCTTGGGAAGGGATTTGTTCCAATTGAGTTGCAATGTCTTCGATTCGGTTCAGTGCTTCGGGGATATACGTTCTTACATCTTCCAAAAAAACAGGATCATCTCGTTTCTCCTCCAGTTGGCGAAAAAAACTACGCAAGATGGTCAGAGGTTGCCTCAAATCATGGGCCAATTTTTGGGTTTCGTTCACAATCTCATCTCCTTTTCTTAGATGACATGTTGCTATAAGTTCTACCACATTCAAAAGCATATTTTGTGCCATATGTAACCTATTGATATAATAGAATTAATTTTTTTACTGCTCTGCTTCGAACCCAAAAAGTGTCCGATTTTGATACGGAATTTTGAATCAAAATCGAACGAATTTAAGAGTTGACTTGGTTGACAAACATGATGATGTTGCAAAGCATGAAGCCAGATTTGGTTTTGATCGACGATGATCCACTAATCCATAAGGCATGGGATTTAGACGCAAAGCGTCTTGGAAAAACACTCCTTTGTTTTTATTCCTTGGAGGACTTTCTCAAGAGCAGTTGTCCCAAAGATGTTCCTATTTATGTGGATTGCTTTGTTGGAAAAACGAAAGCGGTACAACAGGTCAATGTGATTTTAGATCGAGGCTATTGCAAAATCACCTTGGTTTCTAGCTTGCCAAGTCTGGTTAGAAAAATATATGGATCCGAATCTTTGGAAATTTCTAACAAAGAATTTCCTGATTTAGATTTATGATTGTGTATTTTAGGAGTATCCTAACAGGACATGAGATTGTATATAAAAAATTTGTTCATATGTTTTTCTATACTTCTTTTGCCTACAATTTTACTTGGCGTAAACCTTTTGAATGTGAAAATTATTTATATATTTGTAGGCTCTTATTTTTTGCTTACTATACAACCTGAAGTTAAGACTTTCGAACATTCTCTAACGTCAGTAAAAAGCACCTCTATAGATAAAGGATCCTTTTTATTGATTACTCTATTGGCATATTTCAATATGTTGGGAGTGTACTATTATTCTGTGATTTCTGGAAAAATTGATACTATATCAGGCTTGGAAACTTTTGGGGCTATCTTTGTGGGTGTTGTTGGGCTGCTATTCCGATTTTGGTCAATTTACTGTTTGGGTGAATTTTTTTCGGTTCAGGTCAGAATCAAATCGGATCAAAAAATAGTTGATGAGGGTCCGTATAAAATTATAAGGCATCCTAGTTACTTAGGCTCGTTAATTTTTTTTGTGTCAATTTCTTTGATCTTTAATTTATATTTATTGGCTCTATTGTCAGCCATCCTTTGGATGGCTGTATATTTTTATCGAATTAAGGTCGAAGAAGCAGAACTTCAAAATTTTTTTGGTGAACTTTATTTGGAATATAAAAAGAATACGTGGGCTTTGATCCCCTACATTTTTTGATAAGCCATTGTTTAAGAATAGCAACAAAAGAATTTTCCTTCGAAACCCAGTCATTGGTTCATTTCGAAATGCAAAGGTAAAGATAGAAAACAAGTATGAAAATGCATATTTGGTAGATTGGTCATATTCAGGATTGGGCGTCAAATTGTCTGATCACGCTTTAAAATATTTGAGCAATAACAGGCAGTACGAAACAGAATTTCTATTAAAAGATCAAAAACTGATAGGTTCCCCCATACACTTCAATAAGGATTCAAAAATCAATTCCGGATTTAGGATACTGGATCCATCAATTGAAAAAAAACACGACCCTTTTATATTGGATGATCAAGAAGTTGATTTTTTGAGAGATGAAAAAGCTATTTTTGAAATATTTGATGACTTGTGTTTTAAAAAAGTGAAAATTTTGATTCAAGATTATCAATACAATCAAGTTAACTTAGTTCAAATTGTTAAAATAGATAAGGCTAAAAGAAAAGTTTTCTTAAGTTTCTTGGAGAGCGAAAGTCGAAAAATATCTGCAGATGATACTTATTTTTTATTTTTTGAAATTTATGACAATCAATATTTTGTTAAAACAAGGTTAAAATATGATGATAAAAATTTTTTCTTAGATTTTCCGGAAAAGATTGCATTACTTTTGAGAAGAAAAACTTCAAGATTGATTCCAAGTAATGATATTGTACTTGTAGCGTCAGAGCTTTCGTTAGATCCTATTAAGGTAGAAGATTTTTCAGAACAAGGAATTAGTATTTCTACTGATTCAAACTCTTCTTCCATTCCCAAAGGTATCTCAATAAAAGATGTGACCTTGCAGCTTGGCAGAGAGAATACTAAAATTATCGGTTCGATTTCTGCTAGAAGTTTTCACAATAGATTAGATTCTGAGTCATCAAGATTTTTTATGGGATTTCAATTAGATGTAACTGCAGAGCCTGACAGATCTATTTGGCACAATTTTGTTCTTATGGCTAGGTACAACAATTTTGATTTTAATTACAGAAAAGAAGATCATGAGTCAATATGGACACTTTTTGAAGACAGTCATTTGACCGAGAAAAATAGTAAATTTTTTGCACGAAAGAAGGTCTTTACGGTTAAGACATGGGATATACTAAGTGATTTAGGTACAAAATTTTCAAGGAGGGTAATGATTAGGAGAAATGAAAAAATAGTCGGACATGTTCAAATAGATAAATTATACTCAAAAACATGGTGTATTCATCATCTTGCAGTAGATCCATTTGTATCTAAACTTATCGCCAAAAATTTATACTCAATTATAATTGATATTTTAATTGGGGGGGATGCTCAATATCTATTTAACTTCACCAATTCCAAGAAACAATGGAATAAAAGATCTTATTATGATTTTGTAGACTCATACGAGCGCAAAGAACACAATGAGATTGAATTGTATCAGAAGTTTTTAGTTCAGGTTGACGATAATTTTTTGTGGGCAAAGAGAACGTTAGACAAATCCGTTAGTGAAATCAATAAATATGATCAGAAAAAAATTTTGAAATACTTTAAAGTTAATAAAACTGAAATGTTTCGAGATGCTTGTGATTTAAATGAAGATGAATTGTTTTTCTCTTCTTTGAGTCGACAAATTGAAAAATCAGAATTAAAAAGGGTTCGTAAGTTTTTTGTGCATAAAGATAAAAAAGGAAAAGTTGATTGTTTTGTAAGAGCTGAAGCGTCAACGGGTGGAATAAATGTATTTGACACTTACAATATAGCTTACTTTTATCCTGTTGTAGATCTCTTAAATGAAGACATTGTATTAAAATTGACTGCTAAATGTATAGAGTTTTATAAAACAATGGGTGTAGATTCAATTATGATTGCAATAGATCCATCTTATGCAAAAATATTCAAGAACCCTATCTTTGAATACTTTTGTGTTGGTGCGTCTTGGATCTCAGTGAGAGAGGTTTTGTCCAAATATCAGTCGTTTAGCAAGAAACTCTACGGTCAAATAGAATGCAAGAAAGAGAGAATTAAGAGTAAGATTCGAGCGAGGAAAAATGAACTTCGCAGTCTATAGAAAGGTTCTTTTTTGGTCTATAGCATTTGGAATTTTTGGCCTTTTTGTTTTAGCGAACTATTCAAGTGATGTAATTCTTAAAAAATCTAGTAAAGATATAAGTAAATCATGGAAACTGAAAATAGGAAAAATTAGTGAGCAAGTAAATTTGCCATTAAATTTCAATAAAAAATATAAAATCGATACTAAAGAGTTTGAATGGACTCTATCAAAGACAATGAGTGGGTCTTTCTTAAATGGTAGCGGACTTTTAGTAGGAAGGATAGGGGACTCAGATCAGACATTTTTTAACGGGTGTCTGATAGGTTCAAATGGAGTTGATGGAAGTGATTGGAAAAAAGGATGGTTCTGGGGAAAACTTAGACTCTATAAGATTCCTGATTCATGTAAGTATAATGCAGGTGAAAATAAAATCGAAATTAGAGGAAGATCATGGTCTACAATTGATAAGGGCGTATTTGCTGGGCCGATTGCCGTAGGAGATTTTGAGAAATTAGATCGATTAGTTTCACTAGATGATTGGCTTAGGTTTAAAGTTTTTTCCGTATTCGGCGCGATTCTTTTTTCAATATCTATTTACTATTTTTTTGTTTTTCTGCTTGTCCCTGGACGTCCATATAATGGCTATTTTGCCTTATTTTCATTTTGCACATCTTGGTATGAAATGTTTGTTAGTACAGTGTTGTATAGGTTTTTTGATGATAGCGTTCTAATCCTTAGGATGCATTTTTTGGCTTCGATTTTGGGGGCTGTTTCTTTTTTAATGTTTATGAAAAGTAAATTTTTTGTGATCAATAAAAAAGTAATTTGGACGTTATCGACACTTTCTGTAATTTTTTATTGTTATTCTTTATTTAAAGAAAGTTTTTTTGATGTTTCAATGGTTTACAATTCTTGGTTCCCCGTTTTTCTGTTCACGTTCTTCTTTGCATTTTACAAAGTTACTATTTTTTATTTGAAGAGTAGATTTGTAAAAGAAATATTTCAATATTGGGCGGCCATCGGAGTTTTTATTTTTGGGTGTCTTTACGATGTTTTGTTAACACTTATTTTTGGTAGCGACATTTATATTATCCCATATTGTTTTTTTTATTTGCTATTAACAGCGGCTCTGTCTCTTGCAAAAGAATATGCCGATGCATTTTTAAGAGTAGAGGAGCAAGTCCTGGAAAGAACAGCAGATTTGCAGAGTGCAATGGTAGAACTCAAGAGTTTGGATCGCATGAAGCAGAGGTTTTTTGCCAACATATCGCATGATTTGAAAACGCCCATCGCGATTGCATTGAGTGCGGTGGAAGAGACAAAAATAAAAGTATCCGGTGTTGCAGATGCATTGTTGGAACCCGCGCGCAAAAGCCTTGATCGTTTGCAAAACATGGTGACCGAAATTTTGGACAATGTGAAGGCAGAGTCTGGGGAATTGAAGTTGCATTGGGAAAATGTTCCTGTGGCCAGTTGTTTTTCAGACTGGGTGGAAAACTATGTGACGGTCAGTCGACGCGAAAAAATAGAACTGCAAATTGAAGTCGAAGGATATGAGGGGCTCAAGGTGCCCATGGATTCGTCCAAGATGCGGAGGGTCATTGAAAATCTTCTATCCAATGCCATTAAATTTACCTCGAAGTCCTACAACCAAAAAAATGATATCAAAAGAGAAAAAATCATACGATTTTCGATTTTTTCAGATCCTGCAAAGTTGTATGTTGCCATTGATGATTCTGGGATTGGGATTCCTGATCAGGAAAAATCTAAGATTTTTGAACGTTACTTTCAATCTTCTCGCACTTCTCTTCGTGAACATGGAGGATCAGGCATTGGTCTTTCGTATGTGAAAGAGATTGTGGAACTGCACAATGGAAAAATTACGGTTCAAGACAGCGAATTGGGTGGAACACGAATGTTGATCGAGCTTCCCTTGTCTCAGGATGTAGAATTGACGGGAGAAATTGACGAGGTTTTGACGGGTGATCGTACCAAGAGAAAGAAAAAATCTTTGGATGTTCCCTATCCAGAAGAGAAGCCAACATCCATCAATCCACTACTCCCAAACTTGTTGATCGCCGAAGATAATCCTGATCTCGCACAGGTTGTATATTCGGTGGCTAAGGAACAGTACAATGTGTTTTTTGCCGAAAATGGTCAAACCGCTGTCAATCATTTGGATAATCTTGATGTGGAGTTTCATTGTGCATTGCTTGACATCGAAATGCCTCTTTTGACAGGCGATCAAGTGGTGGAAAAAATTCGTCAGCATCAATTCTGGAGATATCGCCCTGCCCATCATCATGCTCATCGTATGGAGAAGATGAAATGGTGGTCAAATTGTTGAATCTCGGTGCCAACGACTATATCCAAAAGCCATTTCGAAGAGAGATCCTCCATTCTCGATTGAAGGCACAAATCAGTGCCCATCAAAATGCAAGATGGCGTACAAAAGTAGAAAAACTGCAAGAGCTCGGTCAGCTGGTGTCTGGAATTGGACACCAGGGCAAAAATCGAATTGGTCGAGTAGGAAGCAATTACAAGGGTCTCATCAAGGCAGGAATGGAAGCGGTAGCTAAGCTCGAAGCAGTGGATCAGGCTTTTGCAGAGCAGAGCAAAAGAAAGATCCAAGTGATGGGAGACTTGGTTGACAAGGGCTACAAACAAACCTTGGATTTGTTCAATGCCATTGATCGTTATGCAAGTGGATCAACCAAAAAAACAAAAATTTTCATTGAAGAAGTCTTTTACGATACTCTGACACTGCTGGAGGATCGCTGCATTCAAGGAAATGTTCAAATCAAGCAGGACATTCCTGCAGAGCTATGTTTTGAGGGCCACAACGAATTTCGAGAGGCGATTCTCAACATCGTTTCCAATGCGATCGATGCATTGGAGGGAACAGAAAATCCATGCATCGAGATTCAGGCGCGAGAAAAAGATGACAAAATCATCATCGAAATCAAAGACAATGGGCCTGGAATTGAAAAAGAAAACTTACATCGAGTTTTTGAGGCTTTTTACACCAACAAAGAAGTTGGAAAAGGGACCGGATTGGGATTGTACCTGGCTCGTGATGCAGTGGAATTGAAAAATCATGGACAGTTAAGGGTACGATCGGAGGGCCTTGGAAAAGGCGCCCAGTTTCAGATTGTGGTCCCAAAAAATGTAGAGTCTCATTCTCAAGAGCAACCCAAAATGCACAATGTGCGTGTGTGAGTGCAGATCTTGAGCAAAAAGCAATGTTTGATCTTGGCGCCTACATGGATGGAAGCGCAATTGTTTTTGAAGTCGTTGACGTTGATTCCTGTGAAACGACAAACCTGGCAAAGGCAGTCTTCCGTCTCCTATTTGAATTTTTTTGAGAATGAGTTTGTTTGTTTTGTCTTGGTGGTGACCGGCATGGGCAAAGACAATGCGAGCAAGATTCTTGAAGCAGCTTTGGCTTTGTTTGACCAAGTTTCCGATGTTCTTCTTGTTGGATTTGCTGGGGGCTTGGCTCCCCATTCCCAAAAAGGTGATCTTGTGTTTCCTCGTGTTATTGGAGATTTGGATACGGGAGACACGTTTGAACATTTGAGCTTTTCGCCCAGTGCTCTACAAAACAGACCCAAGACCTGGAGCAGACTTGCAACAAGTTCCTATGTGATCGGAGATCCCATTGAAAAGGCAGCCGTCTATAGCTCTACGGGATTTGAAGTCGTTGATATGGAAGCATCTCCTCTAGCAAGGCTTTGCAAAAAGAAGGATTTGAAATTTGTAGTCATTCGCGCCGTGTTGGATGGAGGACATGATGCTCTTCCTGATTTTGGAGACTCCATCAACCCATTTGGGCAAGTTCGAATTTCCAAGATGATCTCGATGCTTGTACGGGATCAAAAGATGATTCAAGAGATGTGGAGCTTGCGACCTTCAATGATGTTGCCGGTTGCCAAAGTTTTTACCGAAGAAGTTGAAAGGTATGTATCTCAAGATCTGGGATATTCTTTATCGTCCCAATTCAAGAAATAAACACAATATACCCAACGCCAAGCAGTAGTAGGAAAAGTAGTGCAACTTTCCTTTTTTCACCCATGGAATGAGCAAGGACAATGCCATCAGTCCGACCAAGAAGGCTGTGATGCATCCGATGGTTGTGTTCACGAGGTTCAGGGTAGTGATGGATGATGGTTCAGAGAGTTTCATGATCATGGCTCCTAGAATCACTGGAATGGCCATCAAAAATGAATATTTTCCGGATTGTTCCCGAGAAACTCGCAGCAGCAATGCTGTAGAGATGGTTGATCCAGATCGAGAGACTCCGGGAAGAAGTGCCACCGCTTGCGCGAGTCCAATCAGCAGCGCATCTTGGATAGAAATCTGTGAGGTTCCTTTGATGGATCGTCTACGTTTTTTCTTTTGTTCTTCTGGAGCTGCATAGCGTGTACTCCATAGCACAGCTGAGGTAAGCAAGTAGCTCAGCCCAATCAATAACAGACTGTGAAAATGGGTTTCGATCCAATCTTTTGCTGGAACGGCAATGGTCACTGTGGCAATCGTAGAAAAAGAAATCAATACAAGCATCCACACGGGTTCATCATCGGCAATAGCGAGGTGACCTTTTTGAAAGAGATGTTTGCAAAATCCAGGAACTCGAACCATGGCTTTGATCAATTCAAGGATTTCTTTTCGGAAATAGACGCTGATGGATCCCAGAGTCGCCATGTGAAGAAGCACATCAAATGTCATGGTACCCTGATCCAGGCTCATGAATTTTTGCAGGATGGCCAGATGTCCCGAGCTGGAAACGGGCAAGAATTCTGTCAACCCCTGGACCATGCCAAGAAAAATAGATTCCCACAAACTCATCATAAGCCGCCACCTTAGCAGCTTTGAAAAATTTGGTCGACAGAAAGCCTGTGCTGTTATAGTACCCTCCCCATGGCAATAATCTATGTAGCATTGGGCAGCAATGAGGGAGATCGCGAAGAACAGGTGCTCCGAGCCGTTCATGAGATGCGATCTTTTTCTCGTGTGAAGAAAATTTCAACCTTGATTGAAACCCTTCCTCAGGACGTAGATGGTGTGCAAGATAAGTTTTTCAATGCAGTGGTAGAGCTCGAAACAGACTTTGATCCAGAAGAAGTATTGGATGAACTGTTGGCCATCGAAGAGGATATGGGCAGAAACATGGATGAAAAAGGCAAGGCCTTGCCAAGAGGAATCGATCTGGATTTGATCGCGTATGAAGAGCAAGTGTATGAATCAGACCGTTTGCAGGTGCCTCATCCCAAAATGACACAGAGAAAATTTGTTGTAGGTCCTTTTGCGGAACTCAATCCCCAGTGGACGCATCCCATTGAGAAAAAGAAAATCACGGATATTTTGAAAGAATTTCCTGAAGACGAATAAATCAGGTTTTTTTCTCTTCTGTATTCTCTACATGTACAAAAGACAAATAGTAGTTGAGTTCAGCAATGGATTCTTCGATGTCATCGATGGCTCGATGGGCTTCTTTTTTCTCGAATTTTTTTCCATATTTGACGGCAAAAATTTCCTTGAAGGCTGAAATATCGATGATTCGATAGTGCAACCTTTTGGCGAACTCTAGCATGTGAACATCAATAAATTTCCGATCCTGGTGAACCGAGTTTCCACACAAAATGATATTGTTCTTAGGGAAGTAGGGTTTGCAGAATTCAATCAGGTTTTGTTCGACTTCTTGCAGAGCCTGACCGTTTGGGATGGCATCCACCAACCCTGATTTTGTGTGCGTATCCACACACCATTCGTTCATTTGATCCAAAATTTCTTGAGGTTGATAAACGATGGCATGAAATTGGTCTTTGGTTTGAAAATCTTGGTTGGTGATGATGACAGCGACTTCCAGGATATGGTCGGAAACGGGGTCAAGACCTGTCATTTCTAGATCAATCCAAAAAAAATAAGATTCCGTACTCATGTCGATGGCATAAGCATAGCATTTTTTTGCTGGGATGACAGGCAAAATAGGCTATGAATGGCCCATGGAGATCGCTCTGATTCATCCGGAGATCCCTGGAAATACCGGAAACATAGGGAGAAGTTGTGTGGCAACCAATACTCGATTGCACTTGGTTAGACCCCTGGGATTTTCCATTGAGGATCGTTGGCTCAAGCGAGCCGGGCTCGATTATTG
This sequence comes from Bdellovibrionota bacterium, assembly GCA_041391365.1. Taxonomy (GTDB): domain Bacteria; phylum Bdellovibrionota_G; class JALEGL01; order JALEGL01; family JAGRMV01; genus JAGRAX01. The sequence continues at coordinate 294,710 of JAWKOC010000002.1, forward strand.
GCAACACATAGATTTGCAGGTTCATGAGAAACTCGAAGATTTTCTGGATGCGATCGATCCCTCCAAAATGATTCTGTTTTCTAGGTTTGCAACCAAGAACTTTTGGGAGGCTCCGTATGATGCGAGCAGCATTTTGGTTTTTGGAAGCGAAACCCAAGGTCTACCACATTTGATGCACCAGAATTATCAAGAGCAACTTTATGTTGTTCCCGTTCCTGGAAAAGTAAGAAGCTTGAACCTTGCTACATGTGCAGGCATCGCTCTCTATGAGGGGATTCGACAAATTTCGTCCTTGTGATAAAGCATGGCCATGCACGAACCTACGATACCCACTGTACCCGAGACTCTTGATGGATGGGCCTGTCTTCATGAATTTTTTCGCGTGAATTGGCCTTTGTGGAATGCTCAGTCGAAAGAAAAAAGAGAGCACATCGCATCACAGTTGCAAGCACACTTGGAAAAAAACCGATCATTTTCCCAAGAAAATGGTCAATCTGCGAGTTTTGTGGTGCTCGGACACAAGGCGGATTTGTTGTTGTTGCATTTTCGTTCCAGTCTTGATCAGCTGTCTCAGGCAGAATTAGAGTTCATGCAGTCCGAATTTTATCCCTATGTGGAACGAACAACCTCGTATGTGTCTTTTGTGGAATTGGGGATGTATGAACTGACGAAAAAAATGCACCATGAGTTGGTTGAGCAAGGACTTACTCCCAACGATCCAGACTGGAAAAAGCAGTGGAATCAAAAGCTGCAGGATCAAAGCAAATTGATGAAAGATCGAATTTATCCTGAGATTCCATTGCAACGCTATCTCTGTTTTTATCCCATGGACAAAAAGCGCAGTGATCAAAACAATTGGTATCAGGTTTCAATGGATGACCGTCAAGACATGATGAGAGAACATGGAATGATTGGAAGAAAATATGCCGGTCAGGTCAAGCAGATCATTTCTGGTAGCATTGGCAGTGATGACTTTGAATGGGGAGTGGACCTTTTTGCGCAGGATCCTCTGGTATTCAAAAAATTGATTTATGAGATGAGGTTCGATCGAGCCAGTGCGCTTTATGCGCATTTTGGACCATTTTATGCGGGACTACAGTTTTCTCCCTCTGAGACACAAGCGTTCTTGTCCGGCAAAACGCCCGAACTCCAAAAAATAAAAAACTGAACTAGCTTTTCAAATATCCCTGATTGTGCCCTTTGATCAACACAACTTGGGTTGGTGGGTTTTGACTCTTCTGGGCGTAGATAGGCATACGCTGCAATGATCAATGTATCGTTTTCGCTGACCCGATGGGCTGCAGCTCCATTGACGATGATCTCTCCACTGCCGGGTTTTCCTTCGATGGCGTAGGTTGTGAGTCTTTGTCCATTGGTTCGGTTCCAAATGTGAACTTCTTCAAAGGGCACAATGCCTGCCATTTCCATCAGACTTTGGTCAATCACAACGCTGCCTTCGTAGTCGAGATCAGCTCCCGTTGCCTTGACCCCGTGAAGTTTCCCTTTGAGCAGTTTCAGATTCATAGTAGCGAGCTTATAGCACAGAATCCAAAGCCTGAGAACACCCCCTTTTTTGAAGGAAAATATAAAGCACCTTGGCAGAAGCAATGATTGCTCATCTAGGCGGTTGTGATAGAGGGGGGCGGTGAATTGGCTTCTTTTTACCTTGGTCATGCTTTTTTGGAGCGGATCCTTCATTGCCATACGTTTTTCCCTAGAGGGGTTTGAGCCGATGATGGCTGCGGCCATGAGGGTCTTTTTGGCGGCCATCTTTCTTGGATCCTATCGTATTTTCAAGCGAGTTCCCTTTCCTACAGATCGGACCATCATTCTCAAGGTGGCTGGAGTGGGGCTTTTTTCGTTTGCCATTCCATGGGCTCTGTTGTTTTGGGGGGAGCAGTTTGTTTCTCCAGCTGTTGCAGCCATTTTGAACAGTAGCACGCCCATTTTTGTCCTAACATTTTCATGGTTTTTTCTTCCCCAAGACCGACCGACCAAGGTGGGGATTTTTGGTGTCTTTTTGGGTTTTGTGGGGATTTTGCTCGTGTTTTTACCGGAAGTCTCGATGGAGGATATTGTGCAAGGGGGATCAACCTTTTGGGGAATGGTGGCTGTGTTGGGCATGGCCATTTCCTACGGGTTGGGAGCTGTGGGGATTCGAAAGGCATGTAACGGAATGGACCTCCCCTGGGTCGTGACGATTCAGTGTATTTCTTCTTCCATTTTTCTGGTTGTGGTTGGCACCCTCGGTGGTTTTGACATGGGGTGGGGTTCCTTGGGGGAAGTGTCCACCAAGGCTTGGGTTTCTATTGTATATTTAGCCATTGGTTCCACAGCTCTGGCCAACGTAATCTACTATCATTTGATCGCTCAATGGGGGGCTTTGAAAGCTTCGGCCGTTACCTATGCGATTCCATTTTTGGCCATGGTGATTGATTGGATCGTTCTTTCCGCAAGTCCATCATGGCAGCAGCTGTTGGGCGCAGTTTTTATTGTCAGCGGATTGGGGTTCATTCATCTTCTTCGAAAAAAGCCTCTTCGCTCTCCCCATCGCTAAGTCGCCAAAAACTTTTTCCGGCTGACCGGATCTGAAACTTGTAATTGTGACAATTGATGATATCCAAAAAATACAAATAGAGGAGAATTGTATGTCCAATCAGTTTCATTCGCTTGATCCGGATCAAGTGCAAAAGATGATCAAAGAAAAAATAGGTCGGTTCAAAATCAATGGATCGTGGATCTTGCTCGTGATCCCCTTGTTTTGGCTGTTGTCAGGCTTTGTGGTGATTCAACCGGAAGAAGAGGCTGTGATGCTGGTCTTTGGAAAATTTCAACAACAAGTTGAACCTGGGTTTCATTGGAACTGGCCTTCTCCCATTGGCCGGACCATCAAAGGTGCCGTAAAAAAGGTCCAGAAGTTGGAAGTAGGATTCCGCACTGTAAGCATCAATCCTGTACGTTATCGACATGTTCGAAACGAGTCGTTGATGCTCACTGGTGACGAAAACATCATCAATTTGGAATTCATTGTTCAATATCGCATTAGCAATTTGAGAGATTTTTTGTTCAACGTAGGTGATCCAGAGGGCACGTTGATGGACGCGTCCGAGAGTGCGATGAGAGAAATCATTGGAAGGACTTCGATTGCATCGGCCATGACTGATGGAAAAGCTCAAATTCAATTGGATACGCAAGACTTGATTCAAAATTATATGGATGGATATCAAGCTGGAATTCAGATTTTGACGGTCAAATTGCAAGATGTGAATCCACCTGACCGTGTGTTGGCGGCCTTCAAAGATGTCATCAGCGCGCAGCAAGATAAGGAAAGAAAAATCAACGAAGCTAAGGGATTTGAAAACGACATTATTCCCGCGGCCAGAGGCGAGGCTGCTCAACAAGTCAACGATGCTCAAGGGTACAAACAATCTCGCATCACGGAAGCGGAAGGAGAGTCCGCTCGATTTATCTCTCTTCTTCGAGAATATCAAAATGGAAAAACGGTCACCAAGGCTCGCTTGTATCAGGAAACCTTGGAGCAAGTTCTTCCGGACATGGATATGGTGATTTTGGACAACAAAGTCGGTGGAAATGTTCTTCCCTATTTTTCCATTGAAGATGCCAAGAAGAATCGAACCAAACCTTCTTCCAAAGGAGATCCGTCATGACAAATAAACTTTTGATTGGTGCAGTTGTTTTTTTTCTTTCCATCATTGTTATCAGCTCTTCATCATTTGTCGTCAACGAATGGGAACAGGCACTTGTCATTGAGTTGGGAAAACATAAGAGAACCATCCAACAGGCGGGACTGTATTTCAAAGTTCCTTTGACACAAGAAGTGATCAAACTCGACAAACGGTTGTTGGAATACGATGTTGATCCCAAGGAGTTGTTTTCAGGAGATCGTCAGCAAGTGGTGGTAGACAATTATTCCAGATGGAGAATTGTAGACCCCTTAAAATTTTATGAGTCGGTTCGAACCCAAAGTTCGGCTATCACGCGATTGGATGACATCATTTACTCGGCGTTTCGAGAGGTTCTTGGGAAACATTCCTTGAAAGAATTGATTTCTGAGAAAAGAGCCGAACTGTGCGAAGAGGCGCTCATGCTTTCCAACGAAAAAGTTAAAGATTTTGGGATTGATGTTGTCGATGTACGAATCAAACGTGCTGATTTGCCAGAGGAAAATGAGCAGAATGTTTTTGCACGAATGATCACAGAACGAGAGAGATTGGCCAAAAAATATCGTGCGGAAGGAGAAGAAGAAGCAAGAAAAATTCGATCACTTGCGGAAAAAGAAGCCCGCATCATCCGTGCGGAAGCCAAAAAAGAATCTGAGATCATCCGTGGGCAAGGTGATGCCCAGTCCACCAAAATTTATGCCCGGGCCTACAATCAAGATCCTGAGTTTTATCGATTTGTTCGGCAACTTGAAACTTACAAAAAGACATTTAAATCTGGAACCAAGATTGTTTTGACTCCGGACAGTGAGTTTTTGAAAACACTCAAAGAAGGTCGATGATGAATCCAAAGCATGCTACGAGACTGTTGGGTTCATTTCTGGTCGTGTTTGGAATTCATTCTCTCCAGGCTCAAGACATTCCCACTACGGAGTTGAACTCTGCTCGCTTCATTGAACTGAGCAAAGAAGTTGAACTCAGTGGTGGAAGAGTCGTTGGTGGAAGGATTTTTGCTGTTTCAGATGACAAAAAAGACGATGTTGTTTTTGAAGTCAAAAGAAATGGAAAAACAAAAAAATACATCGACCTCAAGCGGATCCAAGGTTTTTCGACCTACATGAGTGAAGGATCGCGAAGCAAACGTTTGGATCTGGAAGGTCTCGAATTTTGTGGATCGACCATGTATCTTGCAGATGAAAGATCTCGACAAGTTCTTGTGGTGAATCATGGAAGGATGAGCTGGATCACCTGGGAAGACAAAGATCTCAAACCTTGGGGAAAAAGTTTAGGGGAAATTGGAAAAAACGATGGATTTGAGGGTATCGCCGTGGACTGCGATCATCAGATTCTTTATGTCGCCAAAGAGCGAGACCCTAGATTCATCATTGAATTTGATCTTGAAAAAAAGACCATCAAAGATGTCTTTGATCTCCCTGTTTCCTTACGCCATGGAAAAAAAGGATTGGATCCTTCTGGAAGTGGAAAAGAAATTCAGATCAACGCTGATTTTGCAGATTTGACTTTTCGAGATGGATATCTCTATGTTTTGGAAAGAAATGCAGCCGAGATTTCCAAAGTGGATCCAAAAACCAAAAAAGTGGTTCATCGGTACATCTTTCCCAACTATTTTCGACTTTTTGATGTCCTCAGCGATGCCGGAGTCATTGAACCCTTTGGTCTTGCTGAGGGGTTGGATGTTCGAGGGGACACTTTTTGGCTCTTCATTGATAACAATGGTGGAAAACTCAACGCAAAAGGCAAAGCCTTAGGTATTCATCAGCATTCCAAAAAAACGCCGACAGGCAAAGAAGCTTTGATTATGATGTTGAAAGCCGATCCAAAGATCTAGTCATCGTACACATGGCGCGCCCTACATGATTCGAACATGTGACCTCCAGATTCGTAGTCTGGCGCTCTATCCAGCTGAGCTAAGGGCGCGTAAGGTAAAGTCTCATACAATAGGATCCTAGGATAGGCAACTCAAATACTTTTTTAGAACGGTCTGGAGCCCCTCATAGAGACAATCTGCAATCAAGGCATGGCCGATCGAAACCTCCAAAAGTCCTGGCAAATGGGAGGCAAAATACCTTAGATTTTCTAGATTCAGGTCATGTCCGGCATTGATTCCCAAATTCAGCTCTTTGGCCGCAAGAGCTGCTTTTACGTAGGGCTCGATGGCCAATTCGGCGGACTCACCATAGGTTTTGGCATAGTTCTCGGTATAGAGCTCGATTCGGTCGGCGCCGGTAGACTTTGCGTATTCCATGATTGCAGACGAAGGCTCCACAAACAAAGAAACGCGCATACCTTGGCTCTGCAGCCGGCGCACAATTCCTGTCAAAAAGATCTGATGTTTGCGAAGATCCCACCCCGCATTGGAGGTCAGTGCATTGGGGCCGTCCGGCACGAGAGTTACTTGCGTGGGTTTGACCTGCTCCACCAGCTGCAGAAATGCCGGAGAGGGATACCCTTCAATGTTGAACTCTGTGGTCACACGTTGGGACAGGTCATGCACATCTTGATAACGAATGTGTCTTTGGTCTGGGCGAGGGTGGACCGTGATCCCCTGTCCACCGCAGGCCTCTACCTGGCTTGCAAACTCTAGAAGGTTAGGAATGGTTCCGCCACGAGCATTGCGCAAAGTAGCCACTTTGTTGACGTTCACACTGAGTTTTGGTCTCATGAATGTTCTATATGATGTTTGCGATCAGATTTCCAGGCCTATTGGGCGTACAACCAAGAGGCATTGAAGTCATGAAAAAGGAGTCTATGGGAGAATGGCAAGGTCCAACCTTTTTGTGACAACATCGGCCAGGACAACCTTTACACGAACAGAATCTCCGAGTGTGACCCGAATCCCTTTTCGTGCGTTGACGTAACAGTTGTATCGATCGTCATAGTAGAGACCTTGAAAAAATCCTTGAAGATTGCTGGCAAAACCTTCAATTTTGTGAGGCTCCATTTCAAGATAGAGACCTTTGCTGGTGACTCCGCTGACCCTTGCATTGCATTCCTGACCTATTTTATCTTCATACCAACGAATCCCTTTGATCTTGGCAATGCTTCGCTCAGCCTTTTGCGCGATCCTTTCTTGCAAAGAAATGTGCAAACTCAAATTGGAAAGGCTATCAAAAGATCTTGGAAAACATGAAAATCCTTTGGGAGGAATTTTTTTCAAATAAGCTTTGGCAATTCGATGATTGATCAGATCTGCATATCTGCGGATTGGCGAGGTAAAATGACTGTAGGTCTCAAAAGCCAGTGCATAGTGCTGCTTATGTTCTGGTGTGTAGTGGGCTTGTGACATCGATCTCAAAATCAATGTAGAAAAGTAGTCGTACTTTTCGCTTTTTTGAAGCTCATTTTGTATGCCTTTGATGAGCTCTCTTTCATCCTCTGGTATCGGCCATTTTTCCGGAATCAATTTGTGATATTGGAGAGTCTTCACCAGCTCTAAGAGATTTTCCAATTTGGGACCATCATGGGCGCGAAACACAACAGGATAGCCTGCTCCATTCAATGTTTTTGCAACCACTTGATTGGTGATGAGCATGAGCTCCTCAATGAGATTTTGAGAGGGTGTTCTTTTTCGCAAATAAAATTCTCGAATGCTCCCATCTTTGCCGATGGAAATTTTCATCTCATGAAAATCAAAATCAACACTTCCCTGTGTAAGACGATGTTCGAATAGGCGTACGGTGTGCGCCCGAAGCTTTTGCAGCATTTCAAAAAGTTTTGCTTCGATGTCGATGGCCTTTTTGGCATTGAGCATTTCGTCAACTTCCACATACGTCAGTCGAGCTTTGGAGCAGATCAATGCATTATAGATTTTCGAAGAGACTACCTCAGCTCCTTGAAAAATCATTTTGACGACCATAGCCTGACGATCTACATTTGGACGTAAACTGCAAAGGTCATTGGAAAGTTCTTCTGGAAGCATAGGAACGACTCGATCCGGGAAATAAAAGCTATTGCCTCGTTCTGCTGCGCAGATGTCTATGGGGCTTTGTACCTCTACATAGTGGGCGACGTCCGCTACTGCAACCCATATGGCTCCTGTTTCGTCCATACATACAGCATCATCAAAATCTTTTGCATCTTCTCCATCAATCGTGACAAACGGTAGATGACGAAGGTCTACCCGCGAATCATTTGGAGCTTCCACACCCATGGCTGAGATCCGCTTGGCCTGCTCTTTGACCTTGGACGAAAACTCACTGTCGATGTTTTGGTGCAGGAGTACCAATGTTGTGTCGATGGACGGATCTGACTTTTCCCCGATGATTTCAATAACTTTTGCAAAAAAGGATCGTCTTCGATCATTCTTTCTCAGGATTTTTGCCTGGACAATTTGATTTCGATTTGGCTTCAGACGAGCATCTTTTTCCAAAAAAATAGCATAAGGAGAGTTTTGCCAAAGAGGATCCAGCCGCAGAGGCCCTCTGGATTTTGATTTCACCATTCCCAAAAGCAAATCGGATCCCGGTTTGTGAATGGATTTTAAGATGCGACCTTCTCGTTTTTTGCTGTTGGTAGAGCTGGAGACAATGCTCACAATCACTTCATCTCCGTGTAAACTTCCATTGAGGAATCGTTTGGGAATGAAGATATCCGATTGATCATCTTGCGTGATGACAAATCCAAAACCTTTGCTGGTGATTTCCAAAATTCCTCTGACGGTTTGTTTCTCCTGAGGAATGGTGTATTTGCGGTGGACACGCACGACCTGATTTTTTTGTTTCAGATCTTGCAAGAGTTTTTTGAGAGCATTTTTTTCAAAGGGGTTGAGATGAAAATGATGACAAAGTTCTTTGAAGCTTTTGGGACGATAGGTGCTTGAACGAAACAGGGATAAAACGTCTTCACGAGTGATTTTAGGAATGGTGTCCTCCTCTACGAATTCAATGCGACTTCAGCCATGACGTCGTTAAGCACGTCTCTGAAGTATACCATGCAACAGGCTGGTTTTTTGAGTTTATTTTGACCGAGCTCGATGAAAGATCATGAGATATGATCCTAGCAGGCAGGCAAAAACACAAAAATATTGTGCTGGAGTAAGCCCAAGATACCGCGCGTCTGAGTGGCTTAAGTCTGTCGCACGCAAAAAATCCAAGAAGAATCGCACGATTCCATAGCAGATCAAACAGAAGGCAAAATAAAATCCATGAAAGGGTTTTCGTGGGTCCATTTTTTTGGCAAGGCCATAGAGGGCTGCAGCAATACCCATCAAAACCAAGGCTTCATAGAGTCCAAGGTCGTGTCGAGAGCCTCCAGGAAACTGCACCGCGAGAAAAAAATCAGACCTACGCCCTGGATGATCGTGAGCTGTGAAACAGCCCAAACGTCCAAAAATCCATCCTGGAAACAAACCAAAACACAATGCGTCGGCGTAGGGGAGGAAATCGATTTTTTTGATCTTCAAATACGTAAAAATTGCGATCCCCGAAACCAACAGACCTCCAAAAGAAGACAGTCCAACACGGAAGTCAAAAAAACTCATAGGATCAGTCAACAATGCCTTGGGCTCATAGGCCAAAAAATGCACGATGTGCGCGCCCAAAATCCCAAATACGATGCAAAACAGCACAAGAGTGTGGGTTACATGCAAATCGAGACCCATTTGCTTCGTTCTGCGTCGGGCCAAATGATCTCCCACCAAAAATGCGATCGCCACCAAAATCCCAAAAGCTTGAATCTGAAGACCAGCTATTTTGGGGATTGTAATCTCGAAGTAAGGGATCATGATGGGAGTCTATATCAGAGTTTTGCTTGAGTGTTAAAAGAAAGGATTTTGATGGCTTACACTGTCAGTTTTCTTGAACTATGCTATAAACATTCGCTTCTATGAAAATTGCAGTCATCGGAACAGGGTATGTTGGATTGGTCACGGGTGCATGTTTTGCTGAAACTGGAAACCATGTTACTTGCGTGGATGTGGATCAGAAAAAAGTGAGTCTCTTGCTTGATAGCAAGATTCCTTTTTTTGAACCTGGGTTGGAACCACTGGTTCGGCGCAACATTGACTCCTCACGATTGCATTTCACAACCGACTATGACAAAGCCATTGACAAGGCAAAGGTTGCCTTTATTTGTGTTGGAACACCATCGTCAGAGGACGGCTCTGCAGACTTGACGTATGTTTTTGATGCCGCTCAGAGCATTGCCGAGCGATCAAAGAACATCGTCATTGCGATCAAGAGTACGGTTCCTGTAGGAACCCGGGATCGTGTCAAAGCCTTTCTCGAGGAAAAAGGCTTTTCCAATGTTGTTGCATCAAATCCAGAGTTTCTTCGAGAAGGAAGCGCTGTTCAAGACTGTCTCAAACCGGACCGAGTGGTCGTGGGAGTTCAAGACACCTCGACGCAGGCTCTGTTTGAGGATTTGTACAAACCGTTTGTTCGAACCGGCAATCCCATCTTAGCCATGGATTCTCGGTCGGCAGAATTGGCCAAGTATTCCACCAACGCCTACCTCGCGGTAAGAATTTCTTTCATCAATGAAATCTCACAAATTTGCGAAGAATTGGGAGCGGATATTGGGCAGGTACGCCAAGCTTTGGGGGCTGATCGCAGGGTAGGTATGCAGTATTTGTTTCCTAGTGTTGGATGGGGAGGGTCTTGTTTTCCCAAAGATGTGAAGGCATTGATTCATTTTTCCGCCCAGGCTGGATTGGAATCCGTGTTGCCTGCCGCAAGTTTTACGGTGAATGAAAGACAGAAAAAAAGATTTGTTCAGCGTATCGTTCACCACTTTTCCTCCAAAGGAGGAATCAAAGGGAAGACCATTGGCGTGTGGGGTGGAGCTTTCAAGGCCAACACTGACGACGTCCGAGAGTCACCAGCGTTGACGGTATTGGATGGGTTGATTGATCATGGAGCGTTGATTCGACTCTATGATCCGTCTGCGATGGAGAATTTGAAATTGATGTACCCCAAGAATATTCAATTCGCTTCTTCTATGGAAGAAGCTTCAAAAGATGCCGATGCACTATGTGTGTTGACGGAATGGAATGAATTTCGTCACCCCAGTTTTGAAGACCTTTCAACCCAACTGCGTGAAAAAACCATTTTTGATGGCAGAAATTTGTACGACCCAGAAGTTTTAAGGCTTTTGGGATTTTCCTATTATCGAGTAGGCATTGGGCATGGAGATGTACATCCGTCGTCTTAACCTAATGCGAAGCCGTGTTGGGATGTTTTTTGTTCTCATCGCTGTAGCTCTTTTCTCGATCTCACCCTGTTTTGGTTGGGGCTGGGAAGATGCCAAAACTCAATTGGAAGAGCAAAACCCTGACTTGATCAATCAGTCCAAGCAGGTTTTGATGTCATACTATTCTCTCAGCGATTCAAAATCATTATTTTATCCTGACGTGTCTTTGAGCGCAGGATTTGAAAGATTTTTGCAAGAAAATGCTACACTTGGATATCGAGCGTTTGTAGGGCCAAGGATCACATGGTCAGTATTTGAAGGTGGAAGAAGGTTTTACCAAAAGAATTTGGCAGAATCCCGCTTGACAGAGCAAGAAGCTCAACAAAATGCAGCAAGGCTATCTCAACTCAAAAAACTCAAAGAAATTTTTTCCAGCGCACTTTTTTATAAACGTTACTACTTTTTATCTCAAGAGCTTTTGAAAAGGACTCAAGAGAACCTACGATATGTAAATCTAAAATATCAAAGCGGAAGCGAATATCAGTGGGCATATTTGAGTCAAAAAGCAGACGTTTCGAAAGATGAGCTTCGTTTGGAGGAGATCGAACGAGATCAAACGTCGATTCTTCAAGAATTGAAACTACTCTTGGGAGAATTGCCAATTGAACATGTGAAAGATATTCAAGAGAATAGTTTTGATATTCAACCAACTATTTCTCAATCGCAGATTGGTAGTTTTGATGGAAGCCAACATCCTACCTATACAATGTTTAATTCGAAAGTAGAACAATCAGAAGAATTGCTCAAAATAAGCAAAAGTAAATCTCTGCCTCAACTTGGATTTCGAACTGACTTTGTTGCGTATCGTACTGATGACAACCCTTTTGTTCCATTCTGGTATGCAGGTGTGAATTTTTCCATGCCCATTTATTCCGTTGGACGAAACAAAAGGGGTAAGAAATCAGCCATGCTAGCATTGGAGCAGTCATTGACAAAATCTGCGCAAACCAAGGAGGAACTTGTTCAGTCGGTAGAAGTAGGTTTTCAAAGCTACAATATTTCTAAGAAGAGATTGGAAATTGCCAGACAAGAATTAGAAGCGATAGAGCAAAAAAATAAAGTTTTTCGTGAACAATATCATGCAGGACTTATAGGCTTTATTGAATGGAATAGAAATGAGACAGAACTGCAAAATCAGAAAATCGCGGTTTTACAGAGGAAAAAAGATGTGGATTTTGCCTATACTTCTTTGGAGTACTCAATGGGAGAAATAAAGTGAAATTGAAAACGTTTAACCTCATCTTATTGGCCCTGCTAACTTTTGTTTCGTGTTCAAATGAAACAAAAGAAATCCAGTACGAAGAAGTGAAGGTAGAAGAACGAACGCTAGTTCGAAGTTTTGAAACCAGTGGCTCGATTGAGTATAAAAAATTAGTGGAAATCATGGCCCCTGTAGAAGGAAGGCTAGAGAAGATTTTGGTAGAAGAGGGAGAAAAAGTCGAAAAAGGACAAGTTGTTGCAATCATGAGTTCTACACTAAGAGTAAAGATGATTGATTCAGCCATGCATGTTGGGAAAAAAGAGAAAGATTTTTGGGAAAAACAATTGTTACCAACCAAAGTGTATACACCAACTTCAGGGGAAGTATACGACAGAAAATTGGGTGAGTTAGATTTTGCCAACAATGGAATTATGCGAATTTCAACAGGTAAGGTGGTTCGAGCCAATGTAGATGAGATTGATTTGAACAAAATCAAAATCAATCAAAGCGTGTCGATTTCTCTTGATGTTGCGTCAGATAAAAAAATCAATGGAATAATTTCAAAAATTTCTCAAACATCTAAAAAAGTCAGCAATGTAAATGTCTATGAAGTTGAAATTGAATTGGCGAGCGATGCAAAAGAAAAAATTGGATTTGATCCAAAGTATGGAATGTCTGTTACTATTGAATTTCCTATAGAAAAATATGAGCATGCTCTTGCACTCCCTGCACGAGCAGTTGATTCTAATTTTGGAACAAAAGTAAAGCTAACCAAATCGACAGGACAACGTATAGATGTTGAGTTAGGTAATCTTTTTGGTGATTATGTTCATGTGAAATCTGGGCTTGCTAAAGGTGACGTAATTTTGATTGAAAAATTTTCAAACAAACAAAAAAGCAAACGACAATCTCCACTGATGATGCTTGTGAAATAATGAGTCTGATAGAGTTACAAAATATCTCTAAGATCTATCACCTTGGAGGAGACCAAGGTCAAGATTTTGTAGCATTGGACAATGTTACCATAAATATCGAGCAAGGAGAGTACGTTGCTATCACCGGACCATCTGGGTCTGGGAAATCTACCTTGCTTCAGATCATTGGCCTTTTGGATGTTCCAACAAAAGGAACCTTTAAGATTTCTGGAACAGAAGTTTCAAAGCTCTCTGATGATCACTTAACAAGAATTCGATCTGAATATTTGGGCTTTGTTTTTCAGATGTTTAATCTTCTTCCTAGGATGAGTGCATTTGAAAATGTCCGACTGCCTATGGTTTACCGCGGAAATGTGGATGAAAAGAAAGTATTGGAAACTTTAGATTCATTGGGAATGGGTGAGCACACCACACATACCCCTGCGCAGATGTCGGGTGGTCAGCAACAAAGAACAGCCATCGCGAGAGCGCTGATCAACAATCCAAAAATCATTTTGGCCGACGAACCCACAGGAAATTTGCCCCAAAAACAATCCGTACAAATTGTGGAGGCTTTGGAAAACCTTCACAAAAAAGGCATCACTGTGATCATGATCACACATTCAATGGAGCTTGCACGGAGAGCTGATCGGATCATCCGCATTGTTGATGGAAAAATTGAATCGGACGAAAAGAAAACACCCAGTCAGATTCAGTCTCAAAGCAAGTTACAAACAGAAAAAAATATTTCAAACAATCTTAATTACTTGCTTCTAAAGCAAACGGCGATCATGGGATTTCGTGCTTTGATGAAGCATAAAGCTCGAACGATTCTTACTATGTTGGGGATCATCATTGGGGTTTTTTCTGTGATTTCAATGCTGGCCATCGGTGAGGGGGCCAAGAAAAATGTTGAACAAGAGCTTCGAAGAATTGGATCCAACTTGTTTCGAATACATACGGCCTGGCCAAAAATCAAAGGTTCAGCCTCTCATTTGAGGACAGTGACAAGAATCGATCGTAGAGACTACGAATCATTGAGGATATTGAAAAATGAACCCAATTCGATCATTAAGGATGTAGCAGCCGTAATCCAAGGGGATAAAGTATTGTCTTATAGAGGGTATAGCTACAGTACGCAGGTATTGGGAGTAAGCGCTTCCTATGAAAAAATGAGAGGAAATGTGCCAGAGTTTGGCCGCTTTTTTAGTGAAAGCGAAAATCAAAGCCAAGAAAAAGTCTGTGTTTTAGGTAAAACTGTGTACGAAAACCTTTTTCCAGATAAATCCAATCCCATCGGTCAAGTAATTGAAATAGAAAGTCGAAAGTTCAGAGTTATAGGGCTCTTGCCCAGCAAAGGTACAAGTTGGGGCGGTGATATCGATGATGTCGTTTACATCCCTGTCGAGACAGCAGCCTTTCGAATGTTTGGGTTGGATTATTATCATTTTATCTATGTGCAAGCGACAGATGAAGTGAATTTGCAAAACGCAATGAATTTAGCATCAAAGATTTTACGTAAAAATCATCGCATTTCTGATGGATTAGAAAATGATTTTGCGTACAAAAATTATGGTGAAATGAGACAAACCATATCGAAGGTGTCCAATACCATGATCAAATTGATTGTTGTTGTGGCGTTAATTTCTTTGATCGTCGGAGGTATTGGAATCATGAACATTATGTTGGTTTCTGTTACGGAGAGAACCAGAGAGATCGGCATTCGAAAAGCTATAGGTGCACGAAACAGTGATATTCGGAACCAGTTTTTGGTTGAATCCATGTTGATTGGGTTGGGTGGTGGCGCTATTGGTGTAACCCTCTCCTTTGTGTTGGGTCAAATTTTGCGCATGTTTTTTCATTGGGAGATTTTGTTCAAGCCATATGCTATTACAGTTGCGTTTTTGTTTTCGGTCACTGTAGGTATCTTGTCTGGACTTTATCCAGCAAGAAAAGCAGCGAAATTGTCACCTATCGTGGCATTACGATATGAGTAAGTCTTCAACATCTATTTCAGAATAAAAGAGAAATGAGGTTTATCTATGGAAACCTACATCAAAATTTTTTTTTCTAACATCGACGAATGTTTTAAAAGACTTTCGACAAAGCCATTGGAGAAATGGATGTTGGTCGGCTGCTTTTTTGTGGTGGTATATCCAATATTGATCAATATGTCTCCTCTTTGGGATGGATCGGTTATTGATTATGCCTCGATATCGGGTATGCCAGATATTTTTGAGACATGGTTTTATGAAGCTGGCGGACCACTTTTGGTTCCTATCCACAAAATTGTTTTTTACCTAAGTAAATTTATACTTATCAAACAGAAAATTTTGGTGAATGTGATCAGTGTTATTTTTATTGCACTCTCTCTCTCTGAAATTATTAAACTTTTTAAATTACTAGATAACAAAAAAGATACATTGGGTGAACTGGCCGCATTGTTCCTGTTGGTTTCTCCTCTCAGTTCGATTTATTTTTCTGACATTTTTATGTGCCAGACTATTTTTATGTATTTTTGCTTTTTGGGCACTCGATTCTATCTAAATGAAAGACCCATTGTGGGTCTGACATTGGTTTTTATATCTTTTCAGCAAAGCGCTAACCCAGTTACTTTTTTTAGTTTGATTGCATTGGCATATCTTTTTGGTAGTCGTCGGGAATGGAAAAAGGACTTGGTAGCATTGAGCCTTGCATGCTTTTATTTTTTGTTTGTGTTTCGATGGTTGGCATCTGCGAGAGGAGTCTATGCCGACGGAAATTATAACAGAATGGTATTTTCTAATCTTCTTGAATATGAAAAATTTTATCAGCCTTTTGTTCTTGCCATCAAATATCATTTGATTCCATTTTTGATATTGATTCCATTTTTGAAATGGAAAAATTGGAAGTCTTTTTCTCTTCTTCCAGCAATGTTGTTGATCGCAGGTTTAAATATTGTTCCATATGTCTTTGTAGGGAAATCAATTATGATTCAGCGATATCTTGTCGGATATCATGAGGGGTATACCATACGCTACCTGATGAATCTTTTTCCGATTCTATATTTGGGACTTTTTCTTTGGATTTCTAAAACAATTCAGGATCGGTTTCGCACCAAAGTCTTTTTGATATTATTCATTCTTCCATCTCTATTTTATAATGCCAAGCTAACTGCAAAGTTCTACGGAACAAGATCAAAAATCATAACTTTCCATGAGGAATTTCAACATGCGGTAGAGTCACTGGATCTCAAGCCAGGGGAGATAAAAGTCAATTATGGTTCGATGGGGATGGCTTTTTATGAAGTACAATACTTGTTTTACCGTGCTAAGGGAAAAGCAGCATGGAGCGTTCTACCGAAAGATGACATCAAGAATCTTCTTGAAAATCAAAAATATAGAAGAAAATATGTGTTAACTGATTTTTCTCCTCTGTGTGTGACGCAATTGTCTATTAAGCAGGATATATCTTTGATTTCAAGGAAAACGCTTCTTTTCTACCTTTATGCCAAACCTTGGTATCATATTCCTGGCAATCACTTTGAGCTTTCAAAAGTGTCACAGGACTGTATTTCTGAAGTTGCCGAGGTTTGGTAGAGGAAGATCAGTGTTTAGGCAAAGACGGTGCTTGAAATTTCGTCCAAATCTGCAATTTTGTGACCTTGGCGTTTCTCCAATGTTCTTACAAATTGAGAGGCTTCGAGCAACGACTCGTGAGTTCCCATGTCCAGCCATGCAGCGCCTCGCCCCAAAAGAACAGCTCTGGCTGAGTTCTCTTGCAAGTACATTTGATTGACAGATGTAATTTCCAATTCACCTCGATCAGAGGGGGTTATTTTTTTGGCAATACTTACTACCTGCTCATCATAAAAATAAAGGCCAATTGAGGCATAATTTGATTTGGGCCTTTCTGGTTTTTCCTCGATCGACTTTACTTTCAAGAATTTCAGATTCATGTCTTCGTCAGGAAGAGTTTCTCTCATATCTTCAAATTCAATCACACCATAATTTCGTGGATCAGATACATGGTACCCAAAGAGAATGTTACCTTTTTTTAGTTTTGTACATTCATGTAAGAGATTTTGTAAGGTATCTCTATAAATAATATTGTCACCCAGGATCAGCGAGCATGGGTGGTGGTCTACGAAACGCTCCCCAATCAGAAATGCCTCAGCTAATCCGTTGGGCTTCTCTTGCACTTCATACGAAAAGCGCACTTTCCATTGAGATCCATTTCCTAAAAGTTCCTTATAAGCTTTTTCATCTCTGGGAGTTGTAATGATGAGAATGTCTCTTATCCCTGCCAACATCAATGTTGATATGGGGTAGTAAATCATCGGTTTGTTGTATACAGGCAACAGATGTTTGGATATGGCCTTTGTTATGGGATAGAGCCTACTCCCTGATCCCCCCGCTAATACGATTCCTTTCATTTTGCAAATTTCTCCAAAAAAAATGTGATGGTTTTTTCTAAACCGTTGTCCAAAGATGTTTTTGGGCTCCAACCCAAGCTAGATGATATGTAGTGATTGTTAATGGAATACCGAAAATCATGACCCAATCGATCTTGAACAAATTCCATCAGTTGGGAATACTTGCGCTTGTTGCTTCTGGGTTTCAATTGGTCCATGATAGTGCAAATTTTTTTGACCAACTCTAGATTGCTCAATTCCGTATTTCCACCCATGTTGTACACGTTTCCAATGGTCCCATTTTTGGCTACTGCAATGAGTCCTTCAACATGGTCATCTACATAAATCCAGTCTCTAACATTTTTCCCGGTACCATAAATAGGCAAAGATTTTTCTTCGATACAGTTTTTTATGACTAGAGGAATAAGTTTTTCTGAGTGTTGAAAGGGTCCATAATTATTTGAACAGTGGGTGATAATGGAAGGGAAATTGTAGGTCTTGTTCCATGCACGAACCAAGTGGTCACTGCTTGCTTTGCTTGCTGAATAAGGAGAGTTTGGTTGCAAGAGGTATGCTCTGTAAATGGGGGTCTTCTAAGTGCAGCGCGCCATAAACCTCATCGGTGGGAAATATGTATGAATCGAAAGGGGGAATTCGGATTTTTTCGAAGATATTTTTTGAGCAGCTGAAAGTATGCTGGGTCTCCAACAATGTTGGTCTGGATAAAATGGCTCGAACTCCTCAAATAGATCGATCAACATGAGATTCAGCACAGCCAAAATGAAAAACAACTTGAGGTTTGAACTTGTGAAACAAAGTTTCAAGAGAATGCTGCTCACAAATGTCGATTTTGTGGAACTCGTATTTCTCAGATCTTTGAACACTTTCTAAGGAGAGGGGATCACTTGCATAGGTCAATTTGTCTACATTGCATACATTGTAGTCATCTCGATAAATCAACGCTCGAACAAGCGCTGAGCCAATAAATCCGGATCCTCCTGTAACCAATGCATTCATTATTTTTTTATCAATATATCTATCCTAGTATCGTTTGTATAAAATGAGGTCAAGAGATGGAACCGTAAAAATCAGCTCTACCATGCGCTAAGTCCCCCATCGACGACAATGTTTTGGCCAGTTATATAGCTTGAAGCAGAGGAAGCCAAAAACAATGCAGGTCCTACGATTTCTTCGGGTTTGGCCATCCGTTCCAAAGGCACTCGACGAGAGTAATTTTCAATAAAAGTCTCATTTTGTCCACTTTCTACTCCACCTGGCGTAAGGGTATTGACTCCTTATGCCGTCCTTTTGCCCACAATGTTGTAAGATACCTTGTCAAGCCGATGACAGCAGCTTTGGACGTGAGTACACGGCAGGGGTATTGATGGCCATGCCGTGATAGGAAGATCCTTCATAGATTCTTTGATCAGAGACAGATGACTATAACCGGGAAGCTGTCTGGATGATCGATCCTCCATTTTTTTTCATCAGAGAAGCCGTGCTTCGAGCAACCATAAACATTCCGTCGATATTTACAGCCATAATTTTTTCATGTATCCATGGAGTAGTTCTTGAGTATTCTCAAAAATGCCTTGAGGCTTTTTGATTTGCTTGCAGCATTGTTGAATAGCACATCAATATGTCCATATTCCTTGGAAATGGTCTCAAAAACTTGCGTAACATTGGCTTCATCGGAGACATCCAAAAAAAATGACTTGGATGTAGATGAAGCCTCAAGATTGATTTCATTTTCTAATTTCTGTGCAGCCTCAATCGATGTATCTGCAATGAGAACCGTCGCTCCCCGATCTGCCAAGGCTCTGCAAAAATAAGTTCCCAAAAAGCCGGCACCGCCGGTTACCAGAGCAATTTTTCCAGTAAAATCAAAATAAGAATTATGCAAGGGCTTCATAGCTTTCTCCATCCATATGAAGATCATTTTTTAAAATATGCTCCACAAGCACAAAATCGAGAGCATCATCTATGTCTATCGAACGCATTCTAGGCATGACTAACAATCTTGTATCAGAAAAAAACAGTTTTTTTTCTTGAATCAACCGATCTCGTTGCCAGCAGTAGATCGATGCATTCATGTCAAACACCTTTGGTGAGTCTTGTCTTCGAAGGATCTTTTGTTGAAGTTCCTGAAAAATAGCTACTGACCCATCTTCCAAAAGCTTTACCATGTTGAAATAAGGGGAATGACGAGCTTGCGTTCCAGAAAAAACACTGGATCTTCCTTTCGTTTCTACAATTTCCACAGCCTTTTTGATGTCTTGCGGCAGCCTGAGAGGTGCTGTTACATCTAAATCTACACAAATGCGGAAGGTTTTTGAAAAATGCCTCTCAGCTTTTTGAACAGCATCTACAATTGCATCCATTTTGCCTGAAGTATCAGACGCCAAATGATCATCTCGCAAGATACAGAAATTTGCCCCAGAAGATTCTGCAATGGACAAGATTTCTTCACTATCACTGCTTACACAAATGGATTCAAACAGCTCAGTTTTCAATGCCTGCTCTATGGTGTGGGTTATGAGAGGTTTTCCCAACAGAGATCGAATATTTTTGTTAGGAAGTCCCTTTGAGCCTTTCCTAGCGCAAATGGTGCACAATCTGTCAGTTCTGTTCATTTGTTTCCTCAATCACTTTGATTAGTTCTACAGTATCTAGTGCCTGCTTCATGTTGCATGCCTTTGGAAATTTCTGGGTTAGAATTTCGTGGTGCATGTATATGTAGCTTGAAAAAATATCATCATGAAAGATCATAGGATTAGATGATGAGTTTTTCTTTAGGGTATGTGAAATCAGATCCACAGTAAATGTATGTTCAGTAGTGTTAATGATCATAAACCTCTGTCCCGTGTGGTCGATATAATTCAGCTGCAAACCAATGGCAGGGCACCTTGGAGTAGAGAAAAGGCAAGTATATGTATCTTCCGAGTCTACTGTGACATTCGAAAATTTTCCTCCTATGCACTTTACTTTGTGTGGCTTCCCGAAAAGAAACCTGATGAGATCTAGCTCATGAGAGAGGTCTCTAAGAACACCGCCGCCTTGGTTGTGATAGGCTGAATAGCTTTCTTTGGAACATTGATTGGGTCTCCATTTTTTAAGATCTTGGCCAGCATAAATCCAAGCCGAGAGAAGGGTTTCGTTTTGCAGTTCATGGCTAAGGTGCTCCATTTCTTTTAGATATCGTAAATTGTACCCAACAAAAGTTTTCGGCCGATCAACTGCTTTTGATGATGGATGGGCAAAAAGAGGTTTTTCAATAAGCAAAGGTCCAGAAAAGCCGTGATTTACAATCGATAGAAAATCATCTTCGTGGTCTGACGTTTTGGAAGAAACTACGATATAGTCCGGAGATGTTTTGTCAATGGCATGCTGTATCGAAGAAAAGTTGCCAAGATGTTTGGAGTGAATCGATACGTTGCAACCCAAATGATCGAGCGCCACATGATGTTTTTTACCGATAGAACCATATCCGATGATCAAAACATTTTTTTGAAGAGGGGTGTGATCAAGGTTCATGGCATGACTAAGGTTTGAGACGATTCATGGTTTTTGCTTTTTCAAGTTTATCCGGTGTTCCGATGTCAATCCACTCTTCTTCAAACACAAAAGAACGAACTTCATAGTTTTTATTGATCAAACGAGTGATAAAAGTATTCATATCTAAATGAGTTGGTTCATTTGGAAGCTCATTGAAAACTGATGGAGAAAAGGCATAAATCCCAGCACTTATATTTTTGCAAATCTTAGGCTTTTCTACAAAGTTTTTAACAATTCCATCCGTACTTTCAACAACACCGAATGGAAAGTGAATGGACTCTTCTCTACATGCAACGGTTGTATCGGCTTTATTTTCTATGTGGAGTTCCAAAAGCGTAGAATAGTCGATGGTGGTTAAAATATCTCCATTTGTCACCAGAAATGGTTCAAAGATCTGATCTTTGAGATAAAAGAGTGACCCAGATGTTCCTAGTTTTTTGGGTTCTTCAAGATAAGTAATGTTGATTCCTAAGTCATCTCCATCTTGAAAGTATTCTTTGATCTTATCTGCCATATGATTGATGGATAGATAAAAATTTTCAAAGCCATGCATTTTGAATCGCATTAAAATTTGATGGAGAAGAGGGCGTTCGCCAATTTTTAGCAGAGGCTTAGGACAGTTTTTTGTGATTTCACCTAAGCGACTGCCCAATCCCCCCGCCATGATGACTACTGAATTTTGCTTTTTCAGAACAGGAGTTTGTTGGTGTGCAAGGTAGATGTTCTTAATCTTTCTCTGGTTGTCTAAAATAGGAAAAAATTCCATTCCTTTTTTTGATTCACAAAGTGAAATGGCTTCATGAATTGAAGCCACAGCCAAAAAATCTACATTTTGAACTTCTGAGATTGAATGTTCCAACGTCAGATTCTTGAGCAGTCCTCTTCGAATGTCTCCATCCGAAATCGTCGCAATAGCATTGTGAGATTCATTGGTTACAACCACAAATCCAACACCGTTCAGATTGATCTTGTTCAGAGCTTCTCTTACTGTGCTTCGTTGGTCAATTGTATATTCAGTCAATGATTTCACTATGTGCCCATTCTTTGATGTGGAACTCCAATGTATGTTCCCTTTGTATGAATTGATTTTGTTACTAGACATGAGGCTCCAATGATTGAACCTTTTACGATGTGTAAGTTCTGTAAAATCGTAGAATTTGCTCCGAATTCACACTGGTCTTCGATGATGACTTCACCAGAAATGCAGGATTGGGGATAAAATGAGTTAAAACTTCCGATGATGGTTTCGTGGCCAATGGTGGTTTGGTAGCAAAGAGTATTGAAATTCCCCATTGAGACATGAGTAGATAGTGTGCAGTTCATCAGCACAATATTTCCTTGACCCATTTGAATGGTCTCTTCGTCAACAAAGGATAGTGGATGAACAAAATTGGGATATTGTAGAGATGGAAATTTACGATAGATTGATTCTTTCGTTTTTGAATTGGCGATCGCAATTATATAGGCCGAGTCTTCATGATACCAATCTTGGGTCTTTTCTTCGGAAAATATTGGCACATTTAGTAACGTATTTTGTTCGGGAGTGGCAATTTCCACAAAGCCTTTTAGCAAGTACTTGTCACTGGCTTTGTTAATATTGCGGATTAGCATTGCGGCTTCTTTGGCCAGACCACCCGTTCCAAAAATATAAATACTTTTCATACGGACTCGCAGATGAGATCGTCTTTAACGTAGTTTTTGGTCGCTTTTTTTCCAATGAGCATTGGCCATTTCATTGGGCTAATTCCCGTGCCAGGTCTCTTTACGGTTAAATTTGAAGATGAAAAAAGGTCGCCCTCGGCAATGTTGGAATTTGCTACGATTGATTTCCTAGCTACCGTTATGTTTTTCATTTCACTTTTTGTGGGTTGCTTGTCGTATTGTCCCAAAGCTTGTTCACAAATGCGAATGGCAGATACCATTTCTCGCAATTGAGCTGGGGTCAGACTGGCCAGGTGATCAGGTCCAGGTAGATCGCAAGAAAGAGTGAAATGCTTTTCAATTACAGTAGCTCCCAATCCTACCGCAATGATAGGAACCAATATTCCACTGGAGTGGTCGGATAGACCGATGGGCAATTTCAATTGGTCTTTCAAAAAAAGCATTGCCTTAAGATTGATGTCTTCAAATGGAGTCGGGTACTCTGTATTGCAATGCAAGACAGAAATATGCAAAGATGAATCAAATGATTTTAACACGTTCAGGGCCTCTTGAATTTCTTCGAGCGTGGCCATGCCTGTAGAGAGAATTACAGGTTTTTTTTTCTTTGAAACCTCGTGGAGCAATGGATAGTTCGTGATCTCACCTGAAGCGATTTTGATGTGCGACATTCCGATGGAACACAAAAAATCAAGGCTTTCAATGTCAAAAGGAGTCGACATGAAACCGATCCCTTCTGAGCTACAATGTTGAGATAGGTTTTCAAAATCAACAGGGCTGAGTTCCAATTTTTTTAACATGTCATAATGAGAGGCTTCTTCTCCAGATGCCTTTTTTTGATACTCCGCCAACTCGGATTTTTTTGTGGCAAGTCGATCAGCTTTGAATGTTTGAAATTTGATAAAATCAGCACCTGACTGTGCAGCTACCGAGATCATTTTTTTTGCGATTCCAACATCCCCACAGTGGTTGACCCCGGCTTCAGCAATGATAAGTGTTTTTTGGTCCATATGATGAAAAATGATCTATCATAACACCTGGATATATCAACTTATGAGATTTTGGTTTATTGGCCAAAATCTATGTAACTATCTGATTTAAAATATTTTTTCTTCCCTTGCACTGCTAGGCAAGCTTACACACAATTGACGAATTCTTTGAGAGTTCGAAATGTCTGTTTTGTAGCAATGGTTATACATTGGAAGGTTAGACATGAGTTCCCATATGGGTCTACAATAAATCTTCTCTCTGATCATCCACTCTAAGATGGATTGTGTCGTATCTGGAGAATCTGTCAAAATAGAGTTGAGCCAATGATTGCTTTTGGTACCTTCTGAAGGCTGAGTATATTTGAACTCTCCGATGGGCTGGAAAAACGATCTGTAGGTCTCGTAAATTTCTCTTTTGTCTTCCAAAAATTTAGGAAACAACTCCATTTGTGAAAGACCAAGAGCAGCATTTAGATTAGGCATTCGGTAGTTGAAGGCAAGTTCAGTATGATAAAATTCATATTCGTGTGGAGTCTTTGCGGTGGTTGTAATGTTCTTGAGTCTTTTTGCCAAAGCAGGATCATCGGTAACGATCATTCCGCCTCCACCAGTTGTTATGATTTTGTTTCCATTAAAGCTAAATGTTCCCAATTTTCCAGTGGTTCCAGTATGTTTTCCGCTTTTTGAGAAAGTTCCCAAGGATTCAGCAGCATCCTCGATAAGAGTAATATTAAATGCATCACATACATTTTTGATTTCTTCAATCTTATTAGAATTTCCAAAAATATGTGTTGCCATGCAGGCTTTGATCGTCTTTCCCGTTTTCGAAAAGATGCAGTTTCCTTTGTCATCAAGATGTGTGTGGATAGATAAAAAATCATGAAGAATATTTGGTGACAATCCAAAATCATCAACATCGCAGTCCACCAAGATGGGCTCAGCTCCTGTAAAAGATATCGCATTCAAAGTAGCGACAAAGGTCAAATTCGGTGCCAAAACCATGTGATCGCTGGTAACTCCAATGCAGTATAGACTTGCATGAATGGCCGACGTACCATTCATAGTAGCAATTGCGAAGGTGGCCCCTGTATAAGCCGCTACTTTTTGCTCAAAATCGACAATGGCTTTTCCTACCGAAGACACAAATCCGGTATCAATGCATTCTTTGAGGTAGGTGTATGAGTTATTGATAATTGGTCTATGGAGTGGAATCGTCTCTTCGTTTGGGTACAGATTTCGTATCAGTTCTTTGAGTTCTTTAAATGTTGTATTCATATTCTTTGTAGCGTTTTAGATTCTCTTCTTTTTGAAACCAAGAAATTGTTTTGCGAAGACCCTCTTCCAATCCATAAATTCCCTTGAAACTCGTCATTTCATAGAACATTGATGGATTACATAGAAGTCTTTCCACTTCAGATTTTTCTGGTCTAAGACGTTCTTTTTTCTGGAGAACAGTTACTTCTTTTTCCATCAATTTAGCAATAAGATTTACCGTATCCAAGATGGAAATTTCTCGATTTGATCCATAATTGAGAATATGACCGTAAGTATCTAATTTAGAAATCTCTATGAAAGCCTGCGCAGTGTCTTGGACGTAATTGAAATCTCTGGTCGCTTGTATGTTTCCCAACTCAATTTCACTTTTTCCATTGGAGATTTGAGTGATGATGGTGGGGATCACGGCTCGATTTGACTGCCTAGGACCAAATGTGTTGAACGGCCTAAGAATATTTAAAGGTAAGTCATACGAATAATAGTAGCTCATGGCAATGGCATCTGCACCAATTTTTGAAGCACTGTAGGGAGATTGAGGTTGTAGAGGGTGCTTTTCATCGATCGGAACATATCGAGCCGTTCCATAGACCTCACTGGTTGAAGTCAAGATGATTTTTTTGACATGATTGCGCAGGGAAGCTTCGCAAATGTTCTGGGTTCCCAAAACATTTGTCTCCAGATAACTTCTCGCTGCGTGGTAAGAGTATGGAATTGCAATCAACGCAGCCAAATGAAATACAACATCCACCTCTTTGCATAGAGAGTTGCAAAAAAAAGGATCTCGAATGTCTCCAGATGCGACTTCTATGCGCTCTCTTACTGATTTTGGAAAGGTCTCAATCCAGCCATGATCATTGAAAGAGTTGTATTGAGCCAAGGCTTTTACGTTGCAATCCTCAGCGACAAGGCTTTCAACAAGGTGAGATCCGATGAAGCCATCAGCACCTGTAACTAAACATGTCGTCACTCTAATCCTCCGACTCTTTGCCAAAACGGCCAATCAGTAAATATCGAAAGGTTCATAGATGTATCTAAGAAGACTAACTTTTTCAATGCCTTTCTCTTAAAAAAGGCAAAAAGATTAGAAAATTCTGGTTTTGATCATCATAAATGCTTCTGCGTATTTGTACCCTGAACTTCCACCTCGATATTTTGAAAGAGCTTCAATGTTTTCTAAGCTTCTGGGGAACGGTGGCGGAGCAATTTCAGATTTGTAAATCTTCATAATATCTAATTTTTTTTCAATGTATGGTTCAATATTCACAAAATAATTGGGTTGAAAAGATTGATGAGAGCTTTGTAAGGCAAAATCAGTTTCTGATAGAGTTTCCATGCAAAAGATTGATTCAATAAATGGCAATCGAAAGGATTTCAGAATAGGGAAAAAACACTCAAATGTTCTTTTATGATCTGTATGAACATCGCCCCAAAATGGTAAAAAAATATCGTGAGGCTGAATGGTTTCAAGAATAGGTACAAGTTGATCTATGATTTCTTTGTTGGTGTATTGATCCAAGCGAGTGGCCCCAAAATTGAGTTTATGGATTGAATCAAAGGCATATTTTTGAGATACGGCAGAGATCTCTTGTTCACGAAGATCGATGGATTGTTGCGAAAAACCCATTTTCGGCTCTGCTTTGGTTACAATTAGCCAATGAACAGAATGACCTTGTTCTTTGTATTTCAAAATGGTTCCACCGGCTCCTAATGTTTCGTCGTCTGGATGAACTGCTACAATCAATACGTTTTTCATACTCATGGTTCTAAAGGATCTTCTTTCTTTAGCAACAATTTAGTGAAATCCATTGAACGAATGATTTCGATGGCTCGATCTGCACTTCCGCCACTTCCATAAATGTTTTTTGCTCCCTTTACATTTTCATCAATGAATTTTTGATCCAAAGCTTTTTCTATGCCTCGTAGGATCGAGGTATTGTCAGAGTCAACAAAAAGAACATTTTTAGACGCACTTCTTCCTTTTTGTCTCATTCCTACATTGATAGCAGGAATAGGGATGCTCGCGGCCTCAGCTATACCAGAGGACGAATTGCCAACAATCATTGAAGCATTTTTGTAAAGGCTGATAAAAATCTCTCTTGGAAGAGACTTGTATGTATGTATTTTTTTAGAGCCAGACTGCTTTTCAATAGTATCAATGATGGATTGAGAGGAGGGGTCACTGTTTGGATAGCTCAAAAAACAAAAAATGTTTTTTTTGGATAAGTTATTCAAAATATTTTGCAAAATTTCTCCACCGATATTTTTTTCTTCTACTGTGGGATGAAAAATAACCACAGCATATTTCTCAGGAAGCTGATTGCGTTTGAAATAATGGCATAACTCCTCAAGGGTAGCTTCCTTTTCATGGTAAAAATTATCCAGAGCTATGCTACCGATGTTGAAGATCCTATGTAAAGGCTCGCCAATTTTTGCCAGCCGTTCCGCATGAATGTTGCAACATGTAAAGAGAATGGTTGAAAGTTTTGAGACTGCGTGTCTAATGGGATTATCAATATAGCCGTCCCTTGTGTGATCTCCCGCGTAAAAATGTGCTGAGGGAATTCCCAAGTATCCGCAAACAGTAGCTGCAACAATTGTATCTTCTCGATCTCCAGCATAGGTGACTAGATCTGGTTTTTTCTGATCCAAGTATTCGATCAAATGATTGAACAAAATAGATGCAGAAATGCAACGATCTTTCATTTGATCACCATCGAATATAGTCTTGACTTTCATTCCAATGGGAATTCGATCTTCTTCAATAAGATCAATGGTTTCTCCAAATTTGGTCTCTAGATGCATTCCAGACGCTACAAGAGAAATATCAAACTCACTCGACCGAGCCATTTTTCGATACATCGGGCTCAGTAAATCATAGTCAGATCGAGTGCTTGTTATGCCAATGATTTTTTTTCTCATCAAAAAATATCCGAATCCATAAAGCGATAGTGCCAATTGGAATAAGACAATAGCTCTGACTGTTTGTCTTTCTCACACAAAGGGATGCACCCAAGATAGCTATTGAAAATGCTTTCTGAAAAGCCTAATTTTTCCATCATCAGATGTTCTGTTGAATGTAGATTGGACCACAAATTAATTCCATCATAGCCTAGAGACAGCAGATTTTGGATACAAGATGAGAAAAGTTCCACATTGAATGTGGGGCTGTCCCAAAAAATTTCCATAATATCTATACTAGATCCATATTTCTTAAAGATGATAGATATTTGCTCTTTATCATTCAAAGAAGAACTCGCTACATGGTAACCACAAATTGGGTTGTCTATCAACCTCCACTTTAAATGATCGACGTCCCTTGAAAGGTTTATTGGGCGATCACCGATACAGAATTTTTCTTTTGGAAGAAAAGATGTCGAACAGATTTCCTCAACATTGTGGGAAATGCTCTCCGATGGAATTATTCCTCGAAAAGAGGTTTTCTCCAGTCTAAAAACTGTCGAAGCACACAAATCTACCCAACCCAGGTTTTTTCTAAATCCGTAATGTGAGTTACGGTTTGCAAACCCATAGATGCCTATAAATCCTTCTTCTTTCAGTCTCGCATAGAGAGCTTTAGCTAACAACGTAAAATATCCTTTTCCTTGGTGAGAAGGGTGAGTCATTGTCATGTTTGACAAGGCAATCTGTTCATCCTGACCAAAAAAAGAGAGCTTAACCGGGGAAACTGCATAGTACCCAGCAAGTTCATTTCCTTCCATGATATAGGCTATATAGGTTCGTTCTGAACTTGGGTTGTTTTGAAATCTCCATTTCCAACCCTCTCTATGGAAAGATTTACCAAATGCCGATGAAAAAGTTTGCTCGATATGATGTAGGTCCAACGGTTTTTCATCAAAAAAATGGATCTGTGGGCTGCTCATAGTGTGAATATATAACTTTTTTGGATTGCCCTGGGAATGAAAAAACAATTTTCTGAGAAAGTAAGGTAGTTTTTATTCGATGCTCCAAAAACGAGTGTTTTCGATGTTCAAATCTGGGTTACATGATATGTAGGATTATCGAGTGTGGCGTCCAAGTATGTCTAAAAAAAATCTTGCTATAATTCTTTGCTGTCTAGAAGCAGAGAAGAACGTGGACGTTTCAACAAAGGAAAATTACTATTCGGAAGAAAATCATTTCTTTTTTTTTCGTATTCTCCATTTTTTTAAAATATATCAAAGGTTTCCGACGTGGGCGGTGAATGTGTTTTTCTTCTGTTTTTCACTTTCATTTGTTCTGCTAGGTCTATTCTATCCGTTTTGGATTCTTGTTCGAAATTGTTTTAAAAGAAGTCATAAAAACTTGCCTTCTAAAATAGAATTTCTCAAATTAAATTTTTGCTCACATTATCGCCGGCTTGAACTTGATGGAGAGCACGAGTCGGTGTTTTGGTTCCATAAAAACAGCCTACTGAAAGAAAAGTACCCAGTCGATATTAGCAGTTTTTTCGCTCTGTCGGACGTCAACCACTATTTTAGAATTTTCTTCAGCACGATATTTGAATTGATTCAAAAGAAATCGATGCAATTTTTTTGCTACTTGTCGATGGTCCCCGATCTAATCATTGTATTGATGGTTTTGAATAAGGTTTCTCCCGATCGTGTAAGCTGGGCCAATCATTATGATCGTTGGTCATATTTATTTGACCGTGTATTTACTCGCTCTATAAATACCCTCTATCAACATGGAATTTTTACTACCCAAGTAGGAAGATTTTCTAAATTGCAATCTATCCACAGAGTTGTTTTGAAATGGCACGCTTCGGAGAAAATTGTAAGACAGTTGTTGAAGGATCCAGCAAAAACTATTTTTGAAGTGCATGCTGAAAAACTTCTATTTCAAAAAGTAGGCGAAAATAAAAGATCTATATTCGTGGTGGGAAGAAATTTCGATTTGGACGGTTTTAAATATCTGTTGGTAAAATTGTGTGACCAGCCCTATCTGGATAAAGTGTATTTCAAATCTCACCCTCTGATCACAAATTTTAGCATCAAAGGATTGAATAAAATTGAAATGGTTGATGTATTGATAGATGTTCCACTATATATTTCTTATCATTCTTCGTTGGCGCTTGACTTGCAAGAGCATGGTAAGAATGTAATTTTTACCGATGGAAAAGAAACATCACAAGTTTTAAAAGATATAGAGTCTTTTTTTGAATAATTCTACAGAGTACGTTTGTTTGAGAGGTACATGATATCCATCAATAGCAATGCTGTGAAAATGGTGATCATCGCAAAAAATGACAATAATAAATTATTTTTCTGTAGATTCTCGATAAGAGCTCTGTTTGTAACCAAAATACAATTGGTTTGATTTGACTGAAGCTGATTCAACTCGTTTTGAAGATTTTCCAATTGTCGTTTTGAAAATATTTTGTTGTTTTGATCAAATTCAACAAAAAGATCTTTTTTGGGTGTTATCAGAAGTTTCTCAAATAGTTTAGTTTCCCCGTCTATGGCTTTGACTGAGGCGGTTAAAGTGTCAATCTCCTCAGAGATAAGTCTTTCATTGTTTTTGATGAAAGCAATAAACTGGCTGCTTCCAAGTGTGAGAAACGGTGCAATTTCAGTGTGCAGTAATAGCAAGGTTTCTTGGTCACTTTTTTGATCTTTGCTCATTTCGGATAAATTTTGAAAAAAATCATAATTATTTATTTCTACACCACTGTTAGATGGGTTGATTGATACAAACTTATCTTTGTGTGCAACGAGCGTGTTGAAATACTCTCTTTTCACTTCTAGCTTTTGAATATTTCCAATGAGAGCATCCTTCTCTTTTTCTCTTTTGGAAAGTTTCTCGCTAATTTTATTTTTATAAATGATGATATTGAATGCATCATCCATAGATCGAATCAAATTGTTTTTGAGTTCAGCTGATTGAGCTAAATTTTCTTTGGTTAGTTTGAATGAAGTTTTAAAATAAAGAAAATCTTTCTCTCTTCCGCCATTTGTAGTTCTATCTTTGTCTTCATCGGCAAAGTACTGAAAGGTAAAAACTTTTTTTCGAAAAGATTTTTTTCTCATTTTTTCAAAAATGTCTTTTTGATAGCCGAGGTTGTTGATGAAGATGTTATCTAGCAGATCTTGTTGAGTATTCCATACAAAGATGCCCTCGATCAGGTTGAGATCAAAAATAGAATCATTTTTGACCTTAAAAACATAGGACAGATCGTAAATTCTTTTTGATTTGTGCAAGAAAGCAAAGGAAGCTATGCCGATCAAAAGGGAAGAAATAGCATAAAAAACGATTCTCTTTCTCATGATTTCAATGCTTTACTAAAGTTTTTAACAAAAGTATACAACTGACTGTGGCAAACTTTCTTCTCAAAACCGACCTCGAAAAAATTGTATTTTCGTCTTTGATGGGGGTGATCGTTTTTTTTGGGGGATTTTATTGGTTTGGAGCTCCTGCTCAGGCTTTTATGGTGGCACTTTTGGCGCAGATGGCAATGAATCCTCCAAAGTTACTGATATCACCAAAATCTATGCTGCTTTGCTACTACTTGCTTTGGTATGCGTTTCCCTTGAACTTTTCAGACAATTATACATCCATGGCTTTTGAAGCCTATGATCAGACCAAAAGCATCATTTTTGTCTTTGTTACCTTCCAATTGGGATATTTTGTAACGAGTTTTCCTTTGAACTTTAAGAAGTCTAATTTTTCGGTCAAAGGGCAGTCGCCAAGGGGTCATATTTGGGTATCAGCCGGTTTGATGGCCGCTTTTTTGATGTTGTATGTTCTGAAAACGGGTGGTGTCAGTCGATGGATCCTAGAGGGTGGGAGAAATTTTCTATATCGACAGGGTGCGGGATTGTTCTATTTGGGGTTTATCTTTTCATTGAATTATATGCTTATTTGCGTTGGTTTTTTATCCCATCGGGATAAAAAACGGGGCTATTTGGCTTTGTCGTTTCTTCTTGTTGGAATGTTGTCCGTTTTTATAGGAAGCAAAATCAAAATTTTACTTTCGCTTTTGTGTTTAGGGTATCCATTTCTATATGAAAAGAAATTTCTTACCATCAAAAACATAAAATTCATCGGTTTAGCAGCAGGAATTGTAGTTGTGCTTTTTGCTCTTCGCTATCGAGGTGATCAAAATGTAGGTGCCTACATCCAGTATATTACAAAGTACTTCAATACATATGAAGCTCTGTTGATTTCAGTGAGAGATATTGAGCCTCAACCATTTATGACTTTTTTTCTTCCTTTTAATAAAATATCTAATCTTCTTTTTGGTACGGATTTACACTATGACCTAAGCCTGTATTTGACGTCCATTTATTATAGTACGCACTACTCAATCAATGCTACTGTGCAGTGGCCTATTGAAACTGATATGTACTTGAATTTTGGCTATTGGTTTGGGTTACCTGTTTTAGCATTGTTTTTTGCACTTTATAATATGATTTTTTTCTTTATGATTTCAAGAGGAAATCTTGGAGGACTTTTTTTTGCACTCAATATAGCTCTATATTTTATGGGCCATCTGAGATCATCAGTCATTTATTGGACTGACTTTTATTATTTTCCAGCGTTGTTGGGAGCCTATGTTCTTCTTTGTAAAATTCCTTTGGTCACTCAATCCCAAAATTTTTCAAAGAATGCGTCAGATGATGTAGCCATATGAACACAAAAGATTTCCTGAAAATTTTTTTTTCGTATTCTGTGTCACTCTCTTTTGAAAGAGCAAGTCACTTTCTCATGGTTCCAATTCTCGCATCTTCGCTAACATTACAAGAGATAGGTTTGTTTGGGCTTATGCAAGTCATAGGGAGCATTTTTTCAAATGTTATTAATTTTAATGGCGGTGCGGGAATCATCAAAGCAGTTCACGAAAATGATCAAGAGCTTCCAAAGGTCTTTGTTTCTTATTTCTATTTGAGTTTTGTGGTGGTTATCCTTTTGCTTCCAGTGCTAAATATATTTTTCGACAAAGAGTTTATTCAGACAATCCTATTTTTTTCATTTTCACAATCAATGTTTTATTTGTTTGGTGCCTATTTGCGAGCAACTTTTCAGCACAAATCTTATTCTTTTTTTCTGATTTGTAGGGCATTTTTGAATGTAGGTATTGTGCTTTTTGTAGGGAATATCTATGCAATTTTTAATATTCTCTCATTTTTCACTACTCTTTTGACATTGTTTTTCTTTTTTACGAATAGTCCAAAGGTACTTTCTTTGTCTAGTTGGAAAGTTTTTAAACCATTGTTTCTTTTTTCTACATCCCTTTTGGTTCTTCCAGTTTCTCAATGGATCATGAGCTCTGGTGATCGAATTCTGATTAAAAAAATGTTAGATGATAAGCAACTTGGAATTTATACATTGGGGTATTCTATCGCCATGTTTCTCATGCTACTCAATGTTGGTTTGGCTCAAGTGCTGCCTCAATATTACATGAAATATTATCATTCTTGGAAATCCAACGTGAACCGTTTGAAATTTCAAGTGGGATATGCTTTCTTATCTTTTTTCCTTTTTGTGGTTTTATGTGCAGCAGTTGAAGTAAATAATACTTGGCTTCACTGGATTCAACAGATTACGGCACAAATCAAATTCTGCATGTTGCTTGCATACCTAGGAATGTATTTCTTAGGACACTACTATTTCTATAGCAATATTCTGTTTGTAGAATCAAAGGGCGGCATCATTTCCGTCGTTGGGGTCTTGTGTGGGCTTTTAAATTTAGTTATGAATATCTTTATGATTCCAAGTTGGGGAATTTATGGAGCGGCCGCGAGTACAGTTGTTTGCTATTTTCTCTACCAACTTTTGATAAGCTGCTTTTGTCGCAAATACATTAAACACCATATTTTTTTGGAACAGGTAGGGATTGTTGTAGGAGCATTGTTCCCGTATGGTTTTTTCCTCTTGATTTGGTGATTATATATGGTCGCTGGAGTGTGAAACGTCATCGTTGTCTTGCTATCAGTCCTTTTATGCATTAAACATAGAAATGTGAGTTCAAATCGTATACTAAATATCCATCTATTCTGAGAAGGTAGGAACAATCGATGAAAATTTTGGTAACTGGAGGAGCAGGGTTTATTGGTAGTCATGTTGTAGACAAATTTGTTGAGCATGGACATGATGTGGTTGTTTTGGACAATCTTGATACCGGAAAAAAAGATAATCTTCCGTTGGATTCTATTACGTTTGTAGAAGGAGATATTCGAGATCGAGCTTTGCTTGCTAAAGCGATGAAGGGTGTTGAAAAAATTGTTCATTTGGCAGCTTCTGTAGGAAATAAGAAATCCATAGAGATGCCTGAGCTTGACCAAGAAATTAACTATCAGGGAACACTTTTTGTTCTGGAAGAGATGAGAAAAAACAATGTGACTAAGATTGTTTTTTCCTCCTCTGCTGGTATTTTTGGAGAGCCTACCTATGAACCTGTGGATGAGAATCATCCTTGTTGGCCAGACAGTCCTTATGGAGTTTCTAAGTTGGCGGCCGAAAGATTGATCCTTAGTTACACCAAGCTTTATCATCTGAAGGCTGTGTGTTTGCGCTATTTTAATGTTTTTGGGGAAAGGCAGTATTTTGATGCCTATGGTAATGTAATTCCAATTTTTATGACCCAGGCTTTGAAGCAAAATCCAATTACAATCTATGGATCTGGAAAACAAACGAGAGATTTCATTTATGTGGGAGATATTGCGAATGCAAATTTTGAGTCTACGATGAATGATTATTCTGGGGTGCTTAATTTGGGAGCAGGTGGAAGACTAGAGATTTTAGAACTTGCAAAAAAAATCAAATCGATTTCTAAAAGTTCATCAGAAATTACCTTTCTTGATGCAAGACCTGGGGATGTTTTGCATTGTACGGCTTCGATAGAAAAGCAGCACGAAGTTCTAGAGTCACCAGCTAACGCACAGCTTTTTGACCAACATCTGGCACAGTATTTTGAGTGGGCAAAAAACCACTTGGTTTGAAGCCTATGCACATTCTTGTTGTAACACAGCATTATTGGCCTGAGACGTTTCGAGTCAATGATCTCGTCAGAGAGCTCAGAGGCAGAGGCATAGACGTTACGGTTTTGACCGGGATTCCAAATTATCCTGAGGGCTCCTTTTATTCCAACTATTCTATATGGGGTCCATATTTTCAAAACAATGAAGGAGCAAAAATCGTACGTGTACCCATTTTTTCCCGGGGAAAAAAGAAAGGCCTTCGATTGATTCTCAATTATGTTTCTTTTGCTTTATTTGGAAGTATTGTGGGGGCTCTTTTCTGTAGAGAAAGATATGATGCTGTATTTGTATTTCAGACCTCGCCAATATTGATGAGTTTTCCTGCCATATTCAAATCAAAACTGTCGCGAATTCCCTTGTATACCTGGGTTTTAGACCTGTGGCCTGAAACTCTTTTGGCCGTAGATTTTGCGCGAGCAACATCCCTTGGATATCGAATTGGATTTTCCCTGTGTAGAATGATTTATTCTTTGTCTGGAACTTTATTGATGCCATCTACATCTCTCACGATGAAAATGAGAGGTGAAGGATATACACATGTTGAATATCTTCCCCAATGGGGAGAGGATCTATTTCTTGCGGTAGAGTCAACCCGTGCTAAATCTCATGCTCCTTTTAGAATTGTTTTCGCAGGCAATATCGGCAAGGCTCAAGATGTTGATACCATTGTAGAGGCTGCTTTTTTGCTAAAGGGCCACAACATTGAGTTTTTTTTCTACGGTGATGGATCTAGTAGACCTTCATTGGAAAAAAAAGTAAGAGATAAAGGACTTGTCAATCAAGTTTTTTTTCTTGGGAAAAAGCCAATTGATCAGATGCCAGATTGTTTTGAAAACGCTGGGGCTCTTTTGGTGTCTCTAACCTCAGACCCACTTTTTTCAATGATGATTCCTGGGAAAGTTCAAGCCTATCTAGCCTCTGGAATGCCAATCATAGCGATGTTGGAAGGAGAGGGAGCTGAGATTATTTCTCATCATAAATGTGGAGTCGTATGCAAGCCTGGAAATTCCAAAGATTTGGCCAGGGCATGTATCGAGATTTCAAGTCTAAGTGATGAAAAACGACTGGAAATGGGCAAACGTTCCAGAGAAACTTACCATCAGAAATTTACAAAAAAAGGGGTTGTAGATACATTATTGAATTTGATGGGTAATCAATGAGAGTTTTGATTCTTGGCGCAGATGGGATGCTTGGCCATAGGCTTTTTTTGACGTTTGCAAAAAGCTATGAAGTTTTTGGTACACTGAGAAGTCGTCGGTTTGCCAATCTGCTCGGAGAGAGTGGAAAAATTATTCACCAAGTTGATGCCATGGATCGAAATAGAATTCGATCGGTGATCAAGGAATACACTCCAGATTATGTCATCAACTGCATTGGAATCATCAAACAGAAAGACTTGGCAAAAGACTCGATCCTTTCTTTGGAGATCAACGCCTTGCTACCTCATTACCTGGCTCTATATTGTGATGAAGTTGGGGCAAAATTGATTCATTTTAGCACGGATTGTGTGTTCAATGGATCTCGAGGGAACTACAAGGTAGATGATCCTTCGGATTGCAATGATTTATATGGTAAATCCAAATACCTTGGAGAAGTCAACGCTTCTCATGCATTAACGATTCGAACTTCGATCATAGGAAGGGAACTGAAAGGTAAGCAGAGTCTTGTAGAGTGGTTTCTCTCCCAGCATGGACAGGTTTATGGATACACCAAGGCAATCTATTCAGGTCTGCCTACCGCTACCATGGCTAAAATATTGGAAAAATATGTATTTACGGCCCCAGAGATATCAGGGGTATACCAGGTTGCGTCGAACCCAATCTCCAAATTTGATCTTCTCGGTCTCATTGCAAAAGAATTTAATTGTGATATTTCCATTGTCCCTAGCTCAAGTGTGTCAATTGATCGGTCTCTGGATGGCCGTCTTTTTTCGCAAAAGACAGGGTTTCAGGCTCCGGCTTGGGAAGTTTTGGTAAAAGACCTAACGATAGACAACGATTTATACAATCAGTGACAAAGTGATGGCTACTGTGAAAAAATATTTTGATGACAAAACCGTATTGGTGACGGGTGGTACAGGTTCGATGGGAAAGACTTTTGTTCGCAGAATTCTTTCAAAAGAACAGGGCATGCCGAAAAAGGTGATTGTATTTTCCCGAGATGAAGGAAAACAACATCAGATGCGTCAAAATTATCAAAACAAACTGGTTAGCACTGATGAAGTCATCTACGAAAATTTTCGCAAACTCATTGAATTTCGCATAGGAGATGTAAGGAACTATGCAGATGTTGTATCTGCCGTTCGGGGAGTGGACGTTGTTGTAAATGCCGCAGCTCTCAAGCAAGTTCCTACGTGTGAATATTTTCCTGAGCAGGCAATTGCCACAAATTGCATGGGTGCGCACAATATTGTCCGAGCCATTCGAGAACACAATTTCCCAGTAGATACTGTGGTTGGAATTAGTACAGACAAAGCATGCAAACCGATCAATGTTATGGGAATGACAAAAGCAATCATGGAAAGGATATTCATCTCCGCAAATATTCTGAATCCACAGACAAGATTCATTGGTGTTCGGTATGGAAATGTCATGGCATCTAGAGGATCTGTGATTCCTGTATTTCATGATCAGATCAAATCTGGGGGGCCTGTGACGGTAACAATGCCAGAAATGACGAGGTTTTTGTTAACTTTAGATGATGCGGTAGATACCGTGTTTCATGCGGTCAACCATGCAAAAGCTGGGGATCTTTTTGTGCCAGATGCACCTTCGGCTACAGTTATCAATTTGGCAAAAGCCCTCGTTGGTGATCGAAAAATCGAGATTGTCGAAACAGGAATTCGTCCGGGGGAAAAAATTCATGAAATTATGATTTCAGAAGAAGAAACCTATCGAGCGAGAAGAGTGGGCAACTACTATTCGATTGTATCTATGCTTCCTGAGTTGTCTCATGATAGTGGCGAGAAAGTAAAATTTACGAAAGAGTATAGTTCTGAAGATAAAGTCGTTGACCTAGAGGCAACAAGAAAAATTTTGGCAACGCATAACTTACTTATGCAGTAATTCTCAAATGACAAAAAAATTAAAAGTAATGACGGTTGTAGGTACCAGGCCTGAATTGATCAAGTTGAGCGAAGTCATCAAGAAACTAGATAGGTTTACTGATCATATTTTTGTTCATACAGGTCAAAATTATGACTATGAACTCAATCGCATTTTTTTCGAAGATTTGGGCATTCGTCAGCCAGATTACTTTTTGGAGGCAGCAGGTAGTCCTGCTGAGACTATTGCTTCCGTGTTGGTCAAAGTTGATGAACTCCTTTTCAAACATAGCCCTGATGCTTTTCTTATTTACGGAGATACAAATAGTTGCTTGAGTGTAATCAGTGCGAAACGAAGAAAAGTGCCAATCTTCCATTTAGAATCGGGAAATCGATGTTTCGATGTAAGAGTTCCAGAAGAAATCAATCGAAAGATTGTTGATCATACAAGTGATATCAATATGGTGCATTCCAGTCATGCAAAGGAATATCTCGTTTCTGAGGGTTTTGACCGATCCATGATTTTTGTTTCAGGTTCACCATTGTTTGAAATTTATGAAACCCATCGCGAGTCAATTGCTCAATCAAAAGTTCTCAAGAAACTTGATTTAAAAGACAAGAAGTATTTTGTTTTGAGTATGCACCGAGAAGAAAATGTTGACTCCAAAGAGTCTCTTGGGGAATTGATAGATACCATCAATGGCCTTTGCGAAAAGTATGATATGCCAGTCGTTTTTTCAGTCCATCCAAGAACCCGAAAGAAACTTGACGAATTGGCAAGTCACAAACTTCACTCTATGGTTCGTCAATTGAAGCCTCTGTCTTTTTCTGATTATGTAGCCCTGCAGGAGAAAAGTTATTGTGTATTGTCTGATAGCGGCTCGCTGACTGAAGAAGCTTCGATGAGAGGATTTCCTGCAGTGATGATTCGAAAATCTCACGAAAGACCCGAAGGAATGGATGGATATGGCACGGTCTTGATGGCACCTATTTCTGTAGACGGCGTTCTCGACGCGGTACATATGGCAACCCACATTGATGCTCAAATGCCAAATGTAGGTAGAGTCAAAGAATATGAGAATCCTTTCTATTCTTCTATGGTGGTGCGGGTGATAAGAAGTTATACCGACTACATCAACCGAGAAGTATGGAAAAAAAGTCTGTGATTTTTTTTCGTCGAGGTTTAGTGAGCTTGTTGGCAATTATCAAGGAAATGCAAGCATGAACATACCTTTCAACGTACCACTGATGTCTGGAAGTGAGATAAGGTATATAGATGATGCATTAAAGGGTTCGACATTTTCAGGTGATGGAAAGTACAACCACCTTTGTGAGAATTGGTTTGCTGAGAATCTTCATGTAAGTAAAACGTTTCTTACTCCTTCTTGTACTTCCGCTTTAGAAATGGGTCTAATTCTTTGCAATGTGGGTTATGGAGATGAAGTTATATTGCCTTCCTATACTTTCACATCTACGGCTACGTCAGTGGTGTTGCATGGAGGAGTTCCTGTTTTTGTGGATTGTGATCCAAATTCGCTAAATATCAATGTGAATTTGATTGAAGCAGCGATCACAGAGCGTACTCGGGTCATTATGCCTGTGTTATATAACGGCATTTGTCCAGATATGGATGCAATTGAGGCATTAGCTGAAAAGTATAACCTGAAAATTTTGGTAGATGCTGCTCAAGCAATTGGAGCGACTTACAAAGGTAGGTCTGCATGTTCCTATGGACATTTGAGTGCTGTAAGTTTTCATGAAACCAAAAATTTGCATTGCGGTGAGGGTGGAGCTTTGTTTGTAAATGATTCGTCCCTGATCGACCGAGCTTATGTGGTGAAAGATAAAGGTACAAATCGAAAAGCTTTTTTGGCCGGTAGAGTTGATAAATATGTATGGAAAGACAAAGGAAGTTCGTATTTGATGAATGAACTTTCCGCCTCATTTCTCTATGCCCAACTTGAAATGGAAAGAGAAGTTACTAAGAAACGGAGGCAATTGTGGACCAACTACCACGAATTGCTTTCCCCCTTGGAAGAAAAAGGGCATGTTCAAAGGTTTGTGGAAAATTCAACCTCAGTGCACAATGGTCATTTGTATTACATTTTGGTCAAAAATGAGTCGGTAAGAGCTTTGTTGCAAGACAAAATGAAAAGTGACAACATTTCTTGTTACTTCCACTATGTACCTTTGCACAATTCGGACGGAGGAAAAAAATACGGAAGAGTTGGTAGATCTTCCACGATGGAGGTTACAGATTCAGTATCAAATCGAATACTCCGACTACCAATGTATTTTTTGTTGAATTCAGTTTTGCAAGAGCGAGTGGTAGCGTCTATTGATTCTTTTTTTCGATGATGTTGTCGACAATATAAAGAGGTCTTTTCTTTAAGGTTTCAAAAATTTGACCAACATATACTCCAATAAAACCCAGAACTAACAATGTGAAGCCACCCAAAAATGCAATTAGGGATGCCAGAGAAGTCCATCCAGGAGTAATCTGTGCTGAAAAATAGCGATAGAGCACAAAGGCAATATAAAGTGAGCTTATGATCGTGATCGAGAAGCCAACATATATGATGGATTTCAAAAAGTTGGCATTGAAAAACAAAAGTCCCGATACTGCATGCTTTAACATTCTTTTCATGGAATAGCTGCTGTCGCCATCTTTTCTTTTATCTCTGGAGTAGTAGATATAGCCGGTATTGTATCCTAACCAACGAAGGATAAAGTTGTGATGGCGCTCATGCTCTTGGAAGGAACAATATTTTTCCACAACTTTTCGAGAGCACAAAGAATATCCAGTGACCTCTGGGTCGATTTTTTGTTGTACAATCCCTGATAGGACTTGGAAATACAATTTGCTAAGAATTCTTCGATAAAATGGCAGACCTTTGTGTGATGTTTTTCCCATAACAATGTCATAATTATGTTTTACAGCGTAATCGACAAACTCAGGTATAGACTCTGGGGGGTCTTGTAAGTCTCCGTCCATAAATATGGTCCACTCATGTTTGGCATGAGCTGCACCAGCTGCGAGAGTTCGGTGTTGTCCAAAATTTCTACTCAATTGAATAGCAACGACATTTTTGTCGTTGGAAGCAATTTTTTTGAGTTTTTGCCATCCATCATCTGGTGATCGATCATCAACAAATACAATGCTGTAGTTGTCAAAATTTTTCAGCGTTGATGTCAGTCTTTCATAGAGCTCATATATCGAATCTTGACATTTATAGATTGGAATGACTACGCTGACAGACGTTTTATTCATTTTCTATCCTTGCCCCGAGCGATACAGTCTATTTTCTGACGGCTGGTAGTATTCATCAAGACTAGTCACCACTCTGGTGTACCATCCCAAAAGTTGTTGAGTTCTTGGTGTCAATCCTTCTATCGTGTTGTCACCAAGTGCTCTCACATAGTCGATTTGCTGTTTAAAATATGACTTGGTGAACTGATGGTTGATGGCCAGGCGATCATTGTTCGATAGATTTTGGCCAGCTGCATGAACCAGCGTAGAATCAAAAAAAACAATGGATCCCTCTGGGCATTCTATGGGAGTGCTTTGAATTTGTTGTTCGAGTGTTTTTATATCGAGATGGTTTTGATGACTACCTGGAAGAATAAGTGTACCTCCATTTTTTTTTGAAAATTCACTGATGGTTACAAGAGCATTGACCGATACGATAAGGCCATTGAAGTTTCTATTGAAATCTCTATGAAAGGTTGTTTGGAATACTTTCTTCTCATTTTCCTTTTCTTTGGGCAGAATGAATCCATTTTGCAAATGCATGATGCAAGTATTGCCTAGAACATGATCGACAACTTGTAAGAGAAAGGCATTTTCTAAGAACGAAGTGAAAAATGGGTCATATTTCATCATGAGTCTCAAAACACCCTTTTCTCCTGCTCTTTGGAGACGCTGCTGTCCAATTTCGGACTCAATCAATGACTGAACGCTGTACATTCTTTCTTTGATTTCATTCACTTCAGATCTAGAAAAAACGTCCGTCACAATGGAGTAGCCAGACTCAGAAAAATGTCGAAGTGTGTAATCTTTCCATTCGGGATGTTTGGATGAAATAATGTTCATAGTGATTCAACCAATTGTGCGATACCAAAGCCTGTAAGGCCATATCGGTTTCCATTGTACAGCATGTATCTTTTCCCTTTGTGATCAAATACATTGGGGTATTCAACAGTCTCGCTATCCCAACCCTCACTGGATACCGTAATGCCAACTTCGCTATCTTTTCTGGTCCAGTTTGCTCCATCCATTGATTCTGCATATCCAATTCGATACGCATGTCCTCGGTAGGAATACCACATTTTCCAACATTCGGGATCTCGAATGACACAAGGCTTTGACATGGCATATTCTTCGGTGTTTCGAAACTCTAACGCAATTTTTCCTGTTGGTTTCCAACAAAATGGATCATAAGAAGAAGCATATTTAATCAGGTGTGCCATATCTTTTTGTTCGTGACCCCACGAAAGATTAGACCCATACCACATGTGATAGGTTTCTCCTGATTTCATTATCCATGGGTAAGAAAGTGAAAATGGATCCGCATCACTTCGATCTACAATAGGAGCCAAGGATACTTTTGAAAATGTTCCATCAGCTTTCTCTTTTGCCAATCCAATAGAATTGTGCCAGGGGGCTGATTTTGTCAACGTCCATCCAAGATAATAAAGATAGGTTTCTCCAGATACATCCAGAAAACAGCCCATGGAGGCTCCAGCATCATCAAAAAGTCCACATTCTCCAGGAGATAAAACGGGCTTGTCGAAAATAGATAAGACCTCGGTAGGACTCTTGATATCGATTTCAAGACAACAAATAGAGGACTGATTGTGTTTATTCCGGCTGCTAAAGTAAATTTTGTAAATGTCGTCATGAACATGTCTGGCAACTGGATTGGAGGCGTGGGACACCATCCAAGGTGCGTGGTTGTCGGCACAAAAGATGAGACCCTGTTTTTCCCATTTCATGTTATCAAATATTTCTGATCTTAGAGGAAGGGATCGAGGCTATGGGTGTTGTTTCGGACGCATACAGGGCATCATTCGGAGTGCTTTCAAGGATCACCGCGTTTGCTCCAATGATGTTTCTCTTTCCGATCTGGATGTGGTCTCTGATCGTGGCATTGATT
Organism: Bdellovibrionota bacterium; assembly: GCA_041391365.1. Classification (GTDB taxonomy): domain Bacteria; phylum Bdellovibrionota_G; class JALEGL01; order JALEGL01; family JAGRMV01; genus JAGRAX01. Next base: position 337,761 of record JAWKOC010000002.1, read on the forward strand.
CCCAAAAAGCTGGCTTCACCTATTCGAACCCCACCGGCCACAACTACATGAGAAGTGACAAATACATGATCTTCAATGATGGAATGATGGCCAATATGATTTCCACTCCAAAGTGTCACGTTGTTTCCAATTTTTACAAATGGCTGGATCGTATTATCTTCCAAAATAAATGCATTTTCGCCGATTTCCTTGGTGAAAATGTTTGCTTTGTCACTTATATAAGAGGCAATTGAATATCCTTTGTTTTTGGATTCAAGATATTTTTCTGCACGAAGTTGGTTGAGTCGATTGTATCCTATGGCAATAAAAATTTCATGATCCTCTGTGGAATGACTGGTGAGTAGGTTCTCAAAAGGTACTACGGGCAATCCGCAAAAGGAGGACTCTTGAAGATGCTGAGAGTCTACCGTAAATGCAGTGACTTGATAATCAGTGTGATTACGGAAATAGTAGTGGGCTACTTGAGCCTGTTCTGTTGCACCAAAAATAATCAGTTTTTTCATCACAGCAGCGATGCTCCTTTTAAGTAGTTTTTTGTTTGAGGCCCTACATTCATTAGCATATCTATAATGGAAACACTATGTTCAAATGCCATCTGCTGAGGGTAATCCGGATAGTTAGAATAGTTGGCCCAGTGAACTACAATCTTTTCCTTTTCAAACAATTGTATGTCCATGTAGCTTTGCGCTGCGGGTCCTGAGATATAACTTGTTGCTTCCATTTTTTTGCAAATTTCCAAAAGGCGTTCAGTTGGAGAAAAGGCATCCAGTGTTTGTAAGTCAAAAAAATCGGTCGATCGTTGAAAGTGAGTTGGGATGGACAAATAGGAACAAATTGCAGCAATGAAGCTTTGGTTGATTGCTGACAACGAAGTGTAGGTTTTCATCGAAACGTACAACGGTTGGAGCCATCTCTGAATTTCGGCAAAGAAAGGAGCTTTTCGATAGTTCTGCTGAATCATGTTCCAATGTTTTTCGGCCCAGTCATTTTCTGACACCTCGACATCAAGAATGCGTAGATTTGCATAGTTTCCCTTGGATTGTACAGGGATCGTCAGCCAGGATGGTCCTTGAGGTGTATTGATTTTGTTGCGATTCCTCCAATCTCTTCGCGTGTATTGAACGTCATCCAAAAAAACAAAACAGCTGCAGTTTTGTATGATGTCAAAATAGCCCTTCCAAGGAATATAATTGGACTGAGAGATTGCTACGACTTTTTTATGGTCCATGTCGGCGAAGAACTATAGCTTTGTTGTCGTGTCATATCAACGATTTACTCAAAAGAGTGGGGCTTCAGGAAGTGCTCTGTTGTGGAAGGAAAAAAGAATAGATAATCACAGTTTGGCAATGTTTTGAAAAACTGAATGTGCACCCTCAGTTTTCTGAAAGTAGATGGAAAATGATAAAATATTAAATAATAACAGTATGTTATTAAAAAATCCAACTGGTCTAGTTATTGCTTAATGCTTTGCTATTATGGAATCATCCAATCGAAAAAATGCAGTTTCAGTCAAAGCCAATTGGTTAGATTTGCAAAAGGCGTTGAAGATGCAAAGCGAATACATTGATCAACACTATCGAGTTGAACGTTTGGAAAAGAATATAGTTTATCGAGTCATCAATGTATTTTGGGCGATTTGTATAGGGATTGTGTCTACCCCTTTGTTGATTTTGGGAGTTGCATTGGTGTGGATTGGTTCTGGAAGACCCATTTTGTATCGACAAAAAAGAGTCGGTTTTCAGGGGAAGATCTTTTGGTTGGTCAAGTTAAGAACCATGGAACTTGTCGATGGCGAGTCTCAAATCACCCGTTTTGGGGCTTTTTTGAGAAAGCATCGCATCGACGAGATTCCTCAGATTTGGAACATCATTCGAGGAGATATGAACTTGGTAGGACCCAGACCTGAGATGGAGGAGATTGTTCCTGAGTTGTTGGAATCTATCCCCGGATATCAGCAAAGGTGGAAGGTTCGTCCTGGTATTACTGGATGGGCACAGGTCAATTCTGGGTATGCGGACACGGTGAAATCTAGAATGGAAAAAAATCGAGATGATTTGTATTACATCATTCATCGATCCTTTGTCTTGGATCTCAAAATCATTCTTCGAACGGTGAGTGTTGTCTTGACTGGAAAAGGTGCTCGATAAGTCGTTTCGGTTTCTGAAAATACTTACCATTAAAAAGTCAGAGCATTATTTTTGTATCACGCCAAAAAGTCGTGTAGATGTCCGATACATGAAGTTTATGTACATTTTTGGAACCATCGCATTCACAGTTGTTGGTCAACTTTTGTCCAAATGGAGAATGACTCATTATGAAGGAAAGGTTCCTCAAGAGTTCATTCAAAAGTTTGTTTTTTTGGGTTCTTTATTTTTGGACCCTTATATCTTGGGTGCCTATCTGATGGCTTTTTTGGCTTCTCTGTTTTGGCTGTTGGCTTTGAGTAAGTTTTCTCTTGGTTTTGCGTATCCATTCATGGGATTGTCATTTGTGATGATTGCTTTTCTTTCTACTTTTCTTTTGGGAGAATCTATGAATCCAACCAAAATCATCGGAAACATTCTTATCGTAGCTGGGATAGTGGTTGTTGGGCTTGGTTATCAAAGTCAGTAGATCACATCTTTGTGTGAATGAACCTTGTTTTTTGCGGTGATCATGTCGATGGTCATCAGGATCATGGAACTGCTGATCAGGCCAATTCCTTGCCATCGTAGATTTGCATTGGACTCGTAGAGTGAAGATGCCATCAACGGTAGTCCTGTGCTCAAAAAAGCAAGTTCAGAAAAAAAATACATCATCGATGTTTTGGTTTTACCCAATCGATGGTGTGTCCATCCAAATGGCACGATCGGAATGTGGGATGATGGAGGAGAAGAAAGCTCTTGATCCATCCACGAGATTTTTGATTCCAGGACCTGATGGGCGGGCAAGTCTTGGATCTTTTTTTCTGTGTAGTTGTCATCGATGCAATAGATAGGCTCGGTGTGGGAGATTGGATCTTGGGGAGGTTTTTGTGGAAGAACTGCTGGTTTTCTGGGTTTGAGAGCCTCCAGAGATTTTTTCTTTTTCAGAAAATGTAGCCAGATCTTGGCGGCATCGTAAGGAGACATCGAGACCTTCAAAGGTTGCCTGATCGTCAAACACTGTCAGTGTTTTCATGTGTTCCTTAGCTTTTGAATGTTCAAAGGTTTCACAATAAGACAAGGCCAAGTATTTGTGAGCATCTGCGATGCTTTCCAACGTATTGAGCTTCATTTCCTCAATCAGGGCATTGACGGATTCGATGACATTGTCATAGGACTTTTTTTGGATCATTTGCTTGGCGTTTTCCAAGTCGACGTTGACGTTTTGATCGGCAAAAAGATATCCAGGGTACAGTATGCAGATCCAAAGGGCCAAATGATGCTTCATGAAGTACATAACTGCAAAAAGTAGACCTTTTTGGATACCCACGTACAAGAAGGTAGGTAAATGATGTATTGGTCCAATTATTTTATGGTCTTAGGAGTGTTTTCGATGGGCTTGATCAGTCCAGGTCCCGACTTTGCCGTGGTTCTCCAGTCGAGCATTTTGGGAGGGCGATCGTCCGGATATCGAACAGCTGTAGGAATTGCAGTCGGGTTGACTTTTCATATTGGCTTTTGTGTCATGGGACTGGGCTACGTGCTCAAAAATTGGCCAAATGTATTTGTGCTGTTGCAATGCTGTGGAGGAATCTATCTCATGCATTTGGGAGCAAGTTCATTTCTTCAAATGAAACGATTTGCTCCATCCGTGAAGATTGAGGAGGCTGATTCCCTAGAATTTCAGAGGCCCTTTGCCAAAGGAGTCATCACCAATCTTCTCAATCCCAAAGCTACACTTTCTTTTTGGATCATTTTTTCGTCTTTGATTCCTTGGGAGATGGCGCAAGGGTATCGATGGATCTATGGGGGGTCTATGATCGTCATGGCATTGGGATGGTTTTTGTTTGTCGCTCATCTAATTACGTGGAAACGAATTCTTACGCAGGTAAAAAAAGCATCTACGTTCATGTCCATAGCAATGACAGGTCTGTTTTTTTGCCTGGGAGGCTTTGCTGTTGCACAGAGCTTATTGCACTGGATCGGTTGATGAAGTGATGAAGGTGGATGGAATTCTTGTCCATTGAAATGCGTCATCTTGAGAAAACTGCTGAAAAGGATCTGTAACAAAGTCCAACGTGATGTGATTTTCTCGGAGGCCTGGATAAAACTGTTGAAAATCTCGAAGAAGAACATCTGTATTTTTGACGCCTTTTTGGTGGCATTTTTCGAGGGCAGATACAAACTCTCTCATCGAGTGAAAAGAGAAACGATCGATTTTTTCAATCACCGCGGTTCTTTTCCCAAATGCTTTTTTGTATTCATCACTTCGATATCGAATGGCTGCCAGCCCGTCAAAAAAAGATTTTCCTTCAACGGCTTCCGAAAGGAAAATTCCCTTTTCGGGTATTCCCAAATACAGGGCTAGGTTTGCATCTACGGGATGAAAAGTAGCAAATCCGAAGGTTGCATACTCACGAATCATATGCTCTTTGGCATTTGAAACCGGCAATTCAACGTCTTCGAGAACCTTCTGATCTCGATAGACTGTGAGAAAAATACTTTTCCCTACTTGTTGATCCACCATTTTGTCGATCTCGTAGAGGTGATGTGTGACGATCATCTTTTTGTCCTGTTTTTTCTTTTTGATGCTCAATACGATGTCACCAACTTTCAGCTTCTCATAGGCTTCGGTTCCTGGGATCAAAGATTTGATGAGAGTGTAATTTTTGATTTTGGTTTGAGATCGAATGGCTTGATCGATCCATGCTTGAAGAGCTTTTGTTTTTGGTTGGTAGTCCAAGATGTATTTGATTTCTGGTGTGTCGAATTGAACAAGAATGTCGCCATGGACAGGCTGCTTTCCGGTTCTCAAGATTTGCAAGGCATCTTTGATGTAATCGATACGAAGAGCATAGGTTTGGGTGTCTACGCCAGAGTTTAACAGGGCCACGACTTGACCTTGTTGGTTGAAAATGGGACTTCCACTGGCACCTCCTGCAATGATTCCAGAGAGATGAACCATGTGCGTGTGACGATAAAAGGGCGCTTCGATATTTTGGTTGCGAAACAGATTGGAAACTTCAAGTTTGGACATGGAGTATGGATTGGATTCAGTGTTTCCTATTTGAAGGACTTCATCGCCTTCTTCCAAACTAGAAAAATTTCCAAGTGTTACTTGTTCGAGTTTTGTGAAGGCAAGTTTTTTGGGATCGATTTGAATGAACGCAAAATCATGCCAAGGATGTACATACAACACTTTTGCATCCGTGGACTCTCCGCTCGAAAATGAAACCTCGATTCTTCGATGTGGACTCAATCCAACAACGTGCTTATTGGTGAGAATGATCCCTTGGTGTTTGTCCACGATGCTTCCTGTTCCACCAAGCGAAGTAGCAAATTCATAGCTCAACCCAACATTGAGTGACGTGAACACGTTGACAATGGCAGGCTTCACTTTCTCTCGAATGGCTTTTGTCCATCGTTCACTTTCTTGTCCAAATCCCAATGTAGAAAATGAAAAGCATGAAATCATTAAAAAAGATAACAAGTTCTTCATGACTCATCTCCTGGATGATCTTGCAACGTCCAATCATGTTCTTTTTTATTCCATTCGTAGACAGTCAATGGAAATCTTTCAGATTCGAGTGTCAATATAGGCCAGATTGGGTTTTATGCTGGTATATTCATAGTCAATGTATTGTACAGTTACATGACTTTGGTTTGGAAAATGCAAAAATGTCTTGGCCAAGGATTCGAAGTTGTTGCAGGCTTTTCGCATCAAAACGCATGAGCAAGGTTCCGTATTGGCTGCTGGATCCAAACGAAGTTCCATGAAGAGTATCTGCAATGTACATTCCTGCATCAGGGTCAACATGATAAATCATCGAGAGTGTAGGGGTAATCGCATGAAATGTGGATCCGGCAAAGGTCATAAAACGGTCTGGCATGTTTTGGTAGGCATCTCGCACGTTCAATCGAACGGTTTTTTGTTTTCCAAGGCGAGAAATTTTGAATTCAATGGTTTTTCCAATTTGGCCGTCAATCCAATGGTCAAGGCCATAAATATCTTGACCAATACGCCTCCATTCCCCTTTTTCTTCCCTTGCATAGAGCAAGAGATCTCCAGGAAGTAGCTTTTTTTGAGCTTCACTTCCTTGTACGGTTCGGGTGACCTTCAAAACAAAAGGATGTGCTGGACTCCCATAGGTATCTCGAGGAACATATCGTGAGCTGAGTTTGTAAAATTGCTCCGCATCAAATACATTTTCAATGTCCAGGGACCATTGAATGTCACCACGTGGTGGTGGAGAGCCGGGGAGTACTTTCAGCATGGCTTCCACATACTGAGCAGAGATCGCGATGGATGAAGTGTCACTTCCTTTGGAATGAAACCCAAGAACTCTTCCTTTCTTTGTAAAGATGGGACTTCCAATCAAAAGGCTTTCAAAAGCTTGACCTGTATCAATGCTTTGGCTGTATCTTCCCAACTTGTTTTCGGCGCGTACCACAAAAGGTTTGTTGATTTTTCCCTCTCGCTGAATCAACCCTTGCTCCCAGGAATGAGAAATCCCCAGGATGGCTTGCTGTTCGGACAAATTTGAAGGTGCTTCAAATTGCAGTCGAGGTATAGAAATATGAATCAACCGTGGATCGTATTGAAATACAGAGAAATCGTGCCAAGGATCCATGTGCAGGAGCTTTATGTCCACCGTTTGTTGGTTGAAGAATTTGGCTTTGGCAGAAGCTAATTTTCCAGGTTTAGCAACCTGTTGACTAACCACAATCAAACCCTGCTTTGGATCTATGACAAGGCCTGTTCCATAGAAGGTTCCGCTGTCTTCAGAAAAGAGAGGAATTCGTACATCCACTTCGATGGAAACAACCGCTGCCTTGCTTTTTTCAAAAATGCGATGCCACATCTTGTTTTGACTTGCTTTCCCTTGAGCTGGGAGACATAGCAACAGAACTGCCCAAAAAGTGATGTTGATTTTCTTCATTTTGTCGAAGGGTACCACGAAAAAATGACAGACTAAAGTTTATGTCTTTTGGAGGTTATTCCTGGGTTTCATCCAACAATTCAAGGTCTTTGAGCTCTTTGATGCTTTGAAGATACTCTCTGCGCTCTTCATCAGAAAGTTGCAACATTTGGTTCATGTATATCTTTTCAACGATGGATAGGTCATCCTTCCCCGTAGGGTAGACACTTCGGAAGGTGAATGCAGCTCCTCCAATGGCCAAAGAAAAATACAATAGGAAAAAGATGCAGTATGCACCGATCATTTTGTGAGTTTGGTCTTCACTGAGTTCAATGCGGTGAAGGAAAATCCACCGAAAAGCCAACAGAAGAATGATAAGATAGACCAGACTCAACAAGATCATCATAGCAATAGAGTTCAGCAAAAAGGATCCGAACAGCTGAAATGAAATGGATCCCAAGGCAATGGGAAAAAACCATTGCGCAAGCTCTACAAATGAAATTATTTTTCCCATTTTTTCCAACACAATATGTGTGACAAAGCAAAATACAAAATACATGGCAGCAAAAAAGAATCCTCCCACGACCATCATGGGAAGAGCAACCAACGAAAACCAACCCAAGGAAAAAAGAGAGGTGAAAAAGCCTAGAATCGTTGAAAGCAATGCCATCAAAAGGGTCATCGAGAGAATGGATAGCTCTGTCTTGCTCTTGATGGTCTGCTCGGGGAATTGTATCAGGGCCAGAAGATAAGCTTTCGATTCATGGAAATAAGGTGTTATGAGGTTTTGCAGGTTTTTCATGAGCATTTCTTAAGCAAGAGTTGTGCCTGCTTGAAACTGCAGTGTGCACCACTCATCGTGGTTTGCAGCCCATTTTTAAGACTGAGAATCAGTAACTGGGCGTAGATTCGGACGATCATGCATCAAAATCGGATGATGTTGGAAAGTTTTGATGGAAAAGTCATTTTGGGATTTGCAAGATTCATACAAATCGCGCTATGATGATTTTCATGGGATTGGATGGAAGCCCAACAAAATTTGCGATGGATGTTGCCTCGGGATTGAATCAAATCAATCGCATGACCCTCAAAAGATATTCCACCGTCGAAATCAAAAAAATTGAAGGCGGCTTGGAAATGATCGCAAAGAAACTACGGGCCACGGTTGTGGAAAGTGGTGATTATAACGCATTGAAAGATAAAGGACTACGTTCACAAAGGGTTCAGGGAGCCCTTCAAACCATTCGGTCCCACCTCAAAGAGATCGAAAAGCAAAATACAAAGCAGAAGCTCAAATTTCGTTGAGAATTTCTTGCTCGTTACAATTTGTGCAAAATCTCTGAAACCAGATATCCAATTCTTGCAGTAGATAGCTCCTGTTCAATGTGAGCTTTTCCGAGCTTGGTTTTTTCGTGAGAGTTTTTGGGATCATCCAAAAAACGAGTCAAGACGTTGACAAGGTCTTGAACATTCCCTGCAGCAAATGCATCTCCGAATTTTCCTTCGCCGATGACTTCATAGGCACCTCCATGAGCGGAGACAATCACGGGAACATCCAAACAAAGAGATTCGATGATCACTCGACCAAAAGGCTCAGGCATCTTGGAGGGGACAACGCTGACATCAAAATCACAGACGTAAGGTCGTACGTCAGACTTGAATCCGCAGAAGATTACACGTTTTCCAACTCCCAATTCAAAAGCTAGCTTTTTGAGATTCTTCTCCAAGGGATTGAGGACTCCACTGTCTTGTCCGCCCACAATGGTGAGGTAGATGTTTTTTGTATCAGGTTGAACCTTTGCAAAAGCTTGGATCAAGTCATCGATTCCCTTCCACTCCACCAGGCGTCCAGCATATCCAACTACCATGGCCTCGGAGGGAATCGAGAATTCCTTTCGCAAAAGAGGCTCGATGGATGATCGCTGATAATAAGTGGTGTCGATCGAATTGTAGATGATATGTGTTTTTTCAGGACAAGATTGGAGATATTGCTCACTGGTGGCTTTGGAGTTGCAAATCACAGCTTTGACAATGTTCCTTGTTGCAAGAAAATCATAGAACCATCTTCCGAAACCCGAGAGATGCAAATTTCTGGCATGCAAGATGACCGGAGTCTTGGTGATCCACCCCACGAAAACCCCTACAGGTTCGGCCAACATGTGATTGCAGTAAATGACATGCGGGCGGATGTGTTTCGTGAGTTTTGAAATTCGAATCATGGCCAATCCCACAGAAAATCCACCAAAAACATTGGCGAGCCAAGGCAGCTGAATGGATTTGGCCAAGGAAAAATGGCTTTTTTGAATTCTTTCCAGAAAAGAAGGTTCAACATGGAGGGTCGCATATTGTTCTAGGTCTTTGCCAATGATCCCATATTCTGGGACGACAACAATGGATTCAATGTCGGGCAACAGTCCTTTGAGAAGATGGAGTAAACTACGACCTGCGCCTCCTCCATTGACGCAGCTACTTAAGAAAAGGACTTTCATGCGTTTTTCACATACCAGCTGTATGCGCTCGTAAGCATCGTTTCAAGATTTCGTTGGGGTTTCCAGCCCAAAATGTGAAACGCTTTTGTGCAGTCTGCGACCAAAACGGCGGGGTCTCCTTTTCGATGAGGGTGAATTTCATAGCGCAAATCCTTGCTCAAGGTTTGTTGAGCGGCCTGAACGATGTCCAAGATCGAATATCCGCAGGTGCTGCCCAGATTGATAGCATGAGACTCATGTTTGGAAGATAGGAGATAATCCATCGCAAGGCAATGGGCTTTTGAGAGGTCTTCGACATGCACATAGTCCCGAATGCAGGTGCCATCCTTGGTTGGGTAATGATCTCCATAGATGGAGAGGGGTTTTTGAGTTGCAATGGACTTGCAAAGGTTGGGAATCAAGTGGGTTTCAGGATGATGAAATTCGCCAATTTCATACTGAGATGAACAGCCAGCCGCATTGAAGTATCGTAGAGCGACAAATTGGCAAAGATTCTTATCTGTCAATGTCCACAAAAACTCCTCGACCATTTTTTTGGTTGTGCCATACACATTGATTGGACGAAGCTCGCAAGTTTCTGCAATGGGAGTCGTGTTTGGAGTCCCGTAGACAGCTGCAGTTGAGCTAAATACAAAGAGCGACAGTTGTTTTGGATGGCTTGAGAAAAAAGATCGATGCTCGCGGTAACATTGGTATGGTATTCCCAGAGGATGGATCTCCGGATACAGGCGGCTTTGGCAGCTAGATGCATGAGAACATCGGGCGTGTAGCGTTGGAAAAAGGTTTGAATGTCGGAAGGGTTTCGAATGTCACCTTCAAAGATTTCAAAGTCTTTTACAAATCTTCGATGACCCGTAGAGAAATTATCAAAGATCACCACATTCTTTTGATGGAGTTCTCTCAAATCATGGGCGATCTGAGACCCAATGTATCCAGCTCCCCCAACCACCGCGATGGTTTCCTTATATTCAGAATTTTGAAATTTTGTTGCTACATCTTGCATATTTTTTTGGACCTTTGGAAAAAACTATCATGAAAAGTGTATCGTTTATAATCTTTTCTTGATCGAAGTCTTGCTGATCCACCAAGCATAAAACAAAACCCCAGATGCACACGCAACGATCCTATGAATTCCTAACCACTCTTTGCTGAGTGCAGTTGCTATAAAGACCAAGGAAAAAAGCATGAGTTTGTTTCGAATCTTTTTGCTAAAGATATCGAGATTAAGCCTCTTTTTCAGTTCGATCATCAACAAGGAACCGTACAGAAGGTAAATCACAAGAATGCTTGCGATGGCTCCTTTGAGTTCATACATTGGAACCAATACAGAGAATGCAGCGGCCATTACAACAATGAGGGCTGCGGACAATGAGAACAATACATTTTGATGCTTTGTAAATAGCAAGTACTGTTCAGGAACTCCGAAAAAGATCAACACCATTTGTGCAACAAGTAGACCTACAAAAATATGTTGATTCAACACAAATGATTTTCCATAAAGAATTAAGATATCTTGATTGAAAAAAAACAATACAATTCCTCCAATAAAAATTGCATCCAGAGAAAAATTTAACATTTGATGCAAGTTCTTTTGCAGCTTTTCGTGATCATTTTCCATGAAGATTTTATGCAAAAGTGGGCCAGCAATGGGAGCTACGGCACTGTTGATTTTTCCGATAAGACTGATTACGAGCACAGCCATCGAATAGACAGCCAACTGTGAAAAAGAGAGAAATTTTCCCAGCAGAAAATAGTCTGCTTTTGTGCGCGTATAATTGGCAAAAGCAACCAGTCCCATTCCATAACTTTGATGAAAAAGTTCTCTGTAGCGGAGATTTAGCGTGAAACCTTTTGTTAGTTTGAAAAATGTAGAGATGTATAAGATCGTAGCGACGAAGCTGGCCAAAATGTGGGCTTTGACCAATGCGAGGAGATTTGGTTCAAAGAGCAGAAAAAAGTATCCAAATGCCAAGATGCCGCCGGTTTCAATACAATTTCTAAAAATATTTTCGTATCTCATATCAAGAGTTGCTCTTGATACAATTGAAAAAAAGTTCAACATGCTCAATGGAGGAATCAGGTAGCAAAACTGTCGAAATTCATCCAATACTTCACTCTGGTCAAAAAGAAGTTGAGATACCCATAGGGTCAACGCCGTAGACAAAAGCGTCAAAAGAAAAGCCAGAACAGCAATAAGAGGCAAGGCATCGTAGTTGTCTTCTTTTGAGTCTCGGGCAGATTCTGCATGGACATATTTTATGGTTCCATACTCCAAACCCATGGTAGCAATTTTGCTGATGGCTTCAATGATGGAAAAAAACAAAACATATTGTCCAAAGGTTTCGGCTTTGAGCATTCGAGCAAACAAAACCATGTAGGCAAATCGAAAAAATCGAAAGAGCAGGCCAAAACTATTCCAACCGACGCCTTTCAAAAAAATAGCACTTTCATTCTTATGGTGTGGAGTATTCGACATTCCTTGCAGCTTGCTAAATTAACATTCTTTGTTTTTGGGGAGTGTAACTGAGTGAAACATTGAATTCTTTGACTCAAATCATATGGAAAGTGCAAGATCCTGGGCTTCCAAAATTAGATTGCACAATTCTCGAACAGCTCCTTCTCCACCCTTGCTTGAGAGGGTGTATGCATTTTTTTTGATGATAGGATCGGCATCAGCTGGACAAAAAGACTGTCCAGCGTGTTGAAGACATTCTAAATCTCCTAGATCATCGCCAATGTAGGCGATATCTTTCCAGGTCATGTCTTCAGGCTGATCTTTTAGCCACTGATCTACAACACTTTTTTTGTTTTTGATTCCATGGAAATAGTGCTTGATTCCGATTTTTTTCATCCGAGCATGAACCGAAGAGCTGCTTTCTGCAGTGATGACACAAACTTGGATGCCCTTGCTCTCAAGTAGGTTCATCCCTTGTGCATCTTTGGTAACAAACTTTTTCATCACCTCACCTTCTGCAGAATAGTACATTCCTCCGTCAGTCAAGGTGCCATCGACATCGACCATCAGACATTTAATATCTTTTAGGTTGGGGAGAGTCTTTTGCTTGAGCAAAAGGTTTTCGAGCATTTCCCAATCTTGAGGTTCATCGATTTCCACAGAAGATTCTTCTCTCATCTTGTGAATGCCGATTTGGCCAGCCAAACGACTTTTGTATGTTTCTAGGATTTCCTTTTTTGTGATGTAAAAGGCGCCATTTTCTAGCATATAGGGGGTAAAATCTTGTCGTCTTGGACGTTTTTTGGGGTCGTAGTTGATGGGCACTGCATCTCTTGACCACAGAAAGCGTTTGAACTCTGTGGCTGTAAGAAGAGAGTCCAAATGGTTGGCCTTGAATGTTTGATGTGCTTTCCTAAAGTCAGAGGCTTGAACCAGAGGGCTTGTGACTTGAATCAGTGTAATGGTTTCAAAAGCTATCTTTGAGGCAAAATCGAGCATGACACTCTCTGTGCTAGCTTCATCTGTTGCCAAAGAAGCGTCCCGGCGGATCGTTGTAACGCTCTCGCCAAAAAAGTGATGAACACATGTTTCGATCTCTGGGGAATCTGTGGATACATAAATGTGGTCAAATACTGCAGAGTCCAATGCAGCTGACGTTGCCCACCAAAAAAGAGGTTTCCCTGCAATCGATTTGATGTTTTTTTTGGGAATGGACTTTGAACCCCCTCGCATGGGAATTAGGGCTACACTTTTTGCAATGGTGGCCATTCAGTCCGAACTCTATATTCTTTTGATGGAAGCTGCTTTGAGTTTGTCTCTTTGAATACCTTCGATGGGAAGGATATCTTCTCTTTTGTAGGTAAGCGCTTTGCCAACATTTTTTACATCCCGACAAAGTTTTAACAGTCCACTGACTTCTAAGGAAGCGGCATGGTCTGTTCCTTTCCAGGTTCTGTCCAAAGTGAAATGTCTCTCAATCCAAGTGGCCCCTAAGGTCATGGCTGCGATATCTGCAGCAATGCCCAAATGATGGCCTGAAAAGGCAATTTCTTTGACTCGATCTTTGTAGTGTTCGTTCAGTCGAACGACTTCGAGTAAACAAATGTCTTCAAAAGGCACTGGATAACCTGAAGTGCATGAGTAAAGCACCGTTCGCTTTGCAGCATTGTTTTTTTCAAGAAAAACCACAATCTCTTCAATTTCTTCTTTTTTCGTCATGCCCAGGGAAATATGAATGTCTCCTTCATAATTCTGAGAAAGTTCTTGAAGGAGTTCGAAGTTAAGGTTGCACGCCGAAGGGATCTTGATGAAATCTGGAGCCAATTGGACAATTTCTTTTGCCGAGGTCAGGTCCCATACGGAGGTTGAGTACCCAATTTTTGCTTCCGCGCACCATTTTTGAAGTTGCTTGTGTTGATCAACGTCAAACTCCAAAAACTCTCGATGTTCTCCATAGGTGCTGCCATAGCTGTTGGCTGGAACAGGGTGAGGGGTGTTGTATTCTTCTTCTGTCAAGAGTTCTCGATTGTTACGTTTTTGAAATTTTACGTAGTCGGCTTTGCACACGGTCGAAGCAAGAAAAATCATTTCCCTTGCGATTTCCATGTCTCCTTTATGATTGCATCCTACTTCAGCAATGACTTTCGTTTTTTTCACGCGGGAACTCCTTGAACTAGCGGTTGAATGTACCATTGTGGCAGCCTATGACCCATGTTTTTGGGATCCTATTGCCCCGACCCTCTTTTAAAGAGAGGATTTGGGTATGTCAACTAATCAAAAAAAGGTTGATCGTCTCCCCCGGAAGCTATTGCAGGAGTACTCTGGATTGGATGCCACTTTCTTCGAGAGCGTTGTAGATTAGCTCCACCCTTTTTTTGCGTGCTCCAATTTTGGAAAGAGGAATCTTATAATAACAGAGCGAAGAATCAGGATAAAAGTACTTGAGGGAGAACAAGGCTGTTGAAAAAAAGCTAATAAACTCGATAATATCGATTGAAAGCTCCATCCGAATCAGTTCGATTGGATATTGCAATCGAATCACCTCTATGGAGGCTTGATCAAAAATCTCTTTTTTTAGCTCGGGGAGATGTTCTCCTTCATACCGATGGGGAACATAGATGATTTTTGTATTCGGGTGGTCTCGTTTTAGGTCGCCTACCATTTGCGAAAGGTAGGATTTGTATTCTTTCAAAGTGCTGATTTTGGATTCAATGAATTTTGCCCCGACAATCACTACAGCTCGTTTTCCTCCTACCTGCACCGATTTCAAATGATTTGCCAAGTAGTGAAAATTGTTTTTTTCTTCAGGTTTTTGACCAAACAAACTGAATCGTCTGGCTTCACTCTGTCGTTCCAGGGTGGCTGTTCCATCGTCCAAAAAGACAAACCGATCTAGGGGGAAAAAACACCTCATGGCTTTGGTGAAAAAACTGTTTTCATCCCCAATCAGAATCGAAAGAGCTTTTTTCCCGTCGTTGAGGGCCACCCACCATCCATAAAAGATCAAAAAAAACCAGTTGGATAGGTACGTGACCTTTCGATAGTCCATGGGAATGCTTTGGATGGTTTGTTTGATCTGGTTGTTGTTGGTTTCAATGCCTGTTTGTCGTACCAACAGATGAATCGAGGAGGGGAGCACGCCTTTGGATTTGGCGTATTCTATAACCTGTAAGTACTGAAAAGGCGATTCTACGTAGGCAAGCATAATATATGAGGTCACACATGTACCAAAAGTTTGATGATAAGCAATATATTCCATACCTAAGTCTGAGGAAGGGACTCATTGAAAATGGATCAATCATGTGTGAATGTTGGGTTGTATTTTTGATATCGGTGTTAGATAAAGGCTCTGTATGAAAACCAATACGCATGTTCATCAAAGACCTTGGGGCACCTGGACTCTTCTGTCAAAAGAAGATCACTCTCTTGTAAAAATCATTCAGGTCAATCCAAATGCTCGACTGAGTGAGCAGAGTCATGTCTTTCGAAATGAACATTGGGTCATCATCGAAGGCCGTGGACTGATCAGCATCGATGGGGTCGATCAAGTTTATTCCCAAAATCAATATGTCTTTATTCCAAAAGGTTCCAAACATAGGGTGAAGAACATTGATCCTCAAAAGCCCCTGTTGATTGTAGAAGTTCAGACCGGCGAAAAGTGTATTGAAGAAGATATCATTCGATATGATGATGATTACGGTCGCGTGACTCCGCAACTTTGATTCGCCATAAAAATAGGGTCGTTGCTAAAAATTATATAGAGTTCTGTAAGAGAGCCGTCATCAGGCCAGATTTGAGAACTCTGATCAATCAAACGTATAGCGTAATTGAAGAGTCGATAGAAAATGAGTGTCTGATGTGAATTTTTTGTAATTTTCATGAATGACGTGTTCTACTCCGGCTCCAACGATGAGATCAAAGTTTTTTGAGAGGTGAGAAAAAAAGTTGATCTCCATAGTATTTCTTTGCTCAGGAAATTCAAACTCGGGCTCTACGGTTTCAATTGGAATTTCAGGACCGGATGATGTTGCTTCTCCAAGTTTTCCTCTTACTTCGTAGGAAAAAAGTCCTTCGAAATAGTATTTTTCATTGGGGAAAAACCGAATTCGACCATAAACTCCAGTGCCGTCGGGACCAAGGGTGGCGCCCAACAGTCGATTTTTGTATATCAATCCATGTGAATAGGTGCCGTGACGATATGTAATGTGATTGGTGCGCATCCACTCAAAGGTTGCATCTATTTTTTCTGAACCAACTTTTTGGAAGTGTATACCCACCAGGTTCATAAAATGTCTTGGATGTAGCAGTCGTAAAATCTTAGGGTCACAGCAATCTTCTCCCATCAATTCGAAATAAGGTTCGATCCCGAGTTCTTGAAGTTGGTATCGAAAGGACAACAAATAGTTCCGGTTTGGGTTCACGTTGCCCGTGTCCACCAGTTTTTCTGAGAAAAACAAAAGTGGATTTTGTGCTGCCCCATTTCCACCAAACATGAAGATTTGTCCCAAGGTAAATTCCATATTGGATATGGGCATGAAAGAAAAATTCAGACCGATGACATGGGGATCGGGAATCTGCTGGTTTTTGTCAAAAAATGCATAAAAAAGTTCCCATCTTGTTTCGCCGAGAAATTCCAAAAAAGAAGGCATGGAATAGGAGTCCAAGCTGGAAAGACGGATTTCCCAAGGTGCCTGGTTTTCAGCGGCAAACAAAAAGTGATTGAGTTTTCCCACTCCCCAAGTGGTAGGGATTTTTCCTCCCTGGATACGAAGGTTTCTCAAAGTGAAACCGGCGGATAACTGCTCTATAAAAAATAACGAGTCGTTTTCAACGGACAAGTGGTGTTGTCTTGGTCGAAAATAGGTTCGTGATGTAATCTGAAAAAAATCAGCAACATTAACATCAGCACTGTATTTTAAAAATCCCCAGTTGCCTCGATCCGATTGCAGTCCCTGTATTCCTTTGTACTGAGTATGACCATAGCCTTGGGTTTGCAAATAACGGAATCCTCTTGCGTTTGAGTATCCATAGCCGAGTTGTAAGTCGTGCCAATATTCAATGGTGTTGCTTGAATATGTGCTGGTGAGGTAACTGTTCGCTAAGCTTGAATCGAAGGTTTGAATTTTATCAGAAAGCTCTTGGTCTGATTTAAATTTTTTTTGTAGAGACAGTCTATCTATATAGAGTCCTTGGTGAATTCCCTTTTTATCTGGATGAAGATCAAAAAAACGAAACACCCTTTGCTGATATATTTTTTCAAAGGTGGGAAATGCGTGGGCTATATTGGAGGAAAAGATTGTGAAAAAAAGGACCAGAGTATGAAAGAGCAAAATTCTAATACTTGTCATGGAGTGGTTTCCAAGGTTTGAAGCTCAGACCATGCAGGCATTTCGGTTCCTGCGGGATTCATGTCTGGCATGGGTGCAGGGATGTATGTCGGTGAAACGTTTTGTCTTGGCTTTTTTTTCATGGCCCCAATGATGGCAAATACGAGGAGACCAAATTGTATCGATCCCGCTGTGAGCATCATTGTGTCTCGGGTTTTCCATTCTTCAGCATGAAGAGAAGGAATAGAGGGAAAAAAGGTTGTGGTGGCAATCAAGAAAGAGAGGAGCAAAATGAGGCCACGTTTCTTTTTCATTTCACCGACGATATATCATGCCTATGGATTTGTGGATAATTCATTTTGCCCCATGAAAGTCTTTCCTGTGTTAGGCCATGAAGAAATATGTTGATATGAGAATTGAAAAAAACATCAACGGGATCGGCAAAATGAATGGTCTGGTGTATAAGTGAAACAGTGGCGAACGCAACCAACACATTGATCTCCATCGTCATTCCTGTAAAAAACGAAGAACAAAACATTTTGCCTTTGTATCAAGCACTGGAAAATCTTCGTACAGACTTGGCAATGGTCGATTTGGAATATGTTTTTGTGGATGATGGAAGTGTGGATGGATCCTATGAATTGCTTGAATCTTTGCAGCAAAAAAATGATGCCATCACATTGATCCGATTGTCCCGAAGCTATGGGTTTCAGCAAGCCTTGTTTGTAGGATACGCAAACGCCCAAGGTGATGCCGCCGTGGAGCTCGATTGTGATTTGCAAGATCCTCCGAGCTTGATTCCTCAGTTCATCGAGTACTGGCAACAGGGGTACAAAATCGTATACGGAATTCGCAGACGAAGATCAGAAAATCCATGTCTCACATTTGCGCGAAAGTGCTTTTACAGATTGATTCATAAAATCAGTGATAGCGATCTGCCAAAAGATGCGGGGGATTTTATGTTGATCGATCGCAAGGTGATGGACCTTCTCAAACGATCCAGCCGCACAAAAATCTACATCCGGGGACTTGTGTTCTCATTCGGGTTTGATCGCATGGGTGTGGAGTATGATCGCAATGCGAGGCATCTGGGCAAAAGTAAGTTCAATGTGTTTTCGCTGATGGATTTGGCCATCGATGGAATTGTAAGTCAGAGCATTGTACCCATTCGCATGGCTTCTGTGTTTGGATTTGTGGTTACGATGTTTTCCGTCGTGTTGGGTCTTGTGTATTTGTTTCAAAAAATTTTTTCCCGGAATCAGCGCCTCCGGGATGGACCTCTCTTGCAATTCTGGTGTTGATTTCCATAGGCATTCACTCTTTGCTTTTGGGAATCGTTGGAGAGTACATCGCCCGCATCTACCGTCAAACGAACTTGATCCCCAATGCGATCGTAGAAAAAATACAATCGAGTAAATACTTCACATCCTAAAAAGGTGTGATATACGGCTGCACTCCAATTTGGAGTTGTTCTTTTTCATCGGTGGGTGCTCGGGTGGGCCAAAAAGAGGATAAAAAAATCTTTACGTTTTCTTGATTTTTTTTGTTGACCTCGGCTTTGAACTTACCTATAAGCGTCCTCCTCGGTCGGAAATGGCGATTGATCTTTGAAAACTGAATAGGAAATTTAGACAGTAAAGTTTGTGGGTTTTTTGTTAATTCATCAAGAGCTTACTTGTAAGTTTTTGATTTCACTGTAGAAGTTTTACAGTGCTCCACCACAGGAGGCCATAGGGTAAAAGTGGCGTCTAGAAGCAAATATTCTTGCATGGGACGTAAAACAATAAGGATTAAACTGGAGAGTTTGATCCTGGCTCAGAACGAACGCTGGCGGCGTGCCTAACACATGCAAGTCGAACGAGAAAGTTTCTTCGGAAATGAGTAGAGTGGCGCACGGGTTAGTAACACGTGGGTAACCTGCCCTTGGGTGGAGAATAACTTGTCGAAAGATAAGCTAATGCTCCATAAGACCACGGCCTCTTTGGGGGCTGAGGTAAAAGATGACCTCTTCTATGTTATCACCTAAGGATGGGCCCGCGCACCATTAGCTTGTTGGTGGGGTAATGGCCTACCAAGGCAAAGATGGTTAGCTGGTCTGAGAGGATGATCAGCAACACTGGAACTGAGACACGGTCCAGACTCCTACGGGAGGCAGCAGTGGGGAATATTGGACAATGGGCGAAAGCCTGATCCAGCAACGCCGCGTGAGTGATGAAGGCCTTAGGGTCGTAAAGCTCTGTCAGAAGGAACGAAAAAAGTAGAGGTAATATTTCTGCTCTTGACGGTACCTTCAAAGGAAGCACCGGCTAACTCTGTGCCAGCAGCCGCGGTAAGACAGAGGGTGCAAGCGTTGTTCGGAATTACTGGGCGTAAAGAGTACGTAGGCGGCAATGTGTGTCTGGTGTGAAAGCCCTCGGCTCAACCGAG